>NZ_JBVHVE010000010.1:0-393464 GCF_055564995.1 Streptomyces sp. NPDC028907 | reverse complement strand
CCTGCGCGATCTGGCACAACCGCACCATCGGCGCACCCATCACCAGGTCACTGATCGCCTACGACCACTGAGCCACATCGGAACTACTCGTCTAGTGCTGTGACCGCATAGGTTCACCGTGTTGCTCGTTGTGCTGGTTAGAAGTGACGACTTCCAACCAGCAAGGGGGGCGGGATGGCACCACTGGTCAGGGTCCGGAGGCTGACTGAGTAGGAGGGGCAGAAGCTCCAGCAGATTGTGCGGCGGGGCAGCACGAGCGCGGTGCGGTTCCGGCGGGCGATGATGCTGCTGGCCTCGGCCGGCGGCAGCACGGTCCCTATGATCGCGCGTCTGGTGCAGGCGGACGAGGACACCGTCCGTGACGTGATCCACCGCTTCAACGAGATCGGGCTCGCATGCCTCAACCCTCAGTGGGCGGGAGGCCGTCCCCGCCTGCTGAGCAGTGACGACGAGGATCTCGTCGTCCAGACGGCCACCACCCGGCCCACCGTGCTGGGCAAGCCCTTCACCCGCTGGTCGGTCCGCAAACTGGTCGATCACCTGGGCAGGAACATCGCCCGGCCCGTTCGGATCGGCCGGGAGGCCCTGCGGTGCTTACTGGCCCGCCGGGGGATCACCTTCCAGCGGACCAAGACCTGGAAGGAATCCCCGGACCCGGCGTTCGACGCCAAGCTGGAGCGGATCGAGTACGCGGTCAACGAGCGGCCGGGCCGCACGTTCGCCTTCGACGAGTTCGGGCCGCTGGGCATCCGCCCCACCGCCGGCTCCTGCTGGGCCGGACAGAACCGCCCCGACCGGCTGCCGGCCACCTACCGCCGCACCCACGGCATCACCTACTTCCACGGCTGCTATTCCGTCGGCGACGACAAGTTCTGGGGAATCAACCGGCGCCGCAAGGGCATCGACCACACCTGCGCCGCCCTGCGGTCGATCCGCGCCGCCCGTCCGGACGGCGCCCCGATCTACGTGATCCTCGACAACCTCTCCGCCCATTTGAACTGGAAGATCCGCAGGTGGGCCGCGAAGAACAAGGTCGAGCTGTGCTTCACACCCACCTACGCGTCCTGGGCCAATCCCATCGAGGCCCACTTCCGGCCGCTGCGGCAGTTCACCCTGGCCAACTCCCACCACCCCAACCACACCGTCCAGACCCGGGCCCTGCACGGCCTACCTACGTTGGCGCAGCCAGAGCGCCCGCCACCCCGACGTCCTGGCCGCCCAACGACGCGAATCCGTTGGGGCGGCAGACCACTGCAAACAGCAGCCTGCCCGCCCGACCTGGCAACCCTTCCCGGGCACAGCACTACATGTCGAAGGGTTCATAGCAGGCGTCGCCTCCGGGCCAGGCGCGGTCCATGAACGGCGCCCGGTCGAGGCCGTCGAAGCAGCGCATCAGGAAGTCGGTGAAGCTGCCACTGGTGCGGTACCACTCCGCGCACTCGCTGCCGACCACGATCTCCCAGTTGCCCGGATCCGGGTCGCTGGCCAGGAAGTAGTACTCGCTGCTGTGCTCGTCGTGGCCCCAGCGGATGAGCCCACCAGGGTCGGGGTGGAAGGGGAAGGGGTAGAGGTCCTCCGACCCTCTCCGTGCATCGCGCCAGCCCTCCAGGGACCAGAAATCCTCGAGTTCGGCAGGGGCCATGAGGCCAGTCGGCCGGTCGAGGTGGAGGTACCCGCCGAGGGTTCCGGGCCCGTACAAGTCCATGAAGGCCTTGTAGTCCTCGGGCAGCGTGACACCGAGGTGCTGTTCGGAGGCCTCCCAGACCTCTCGCCGCGGCCAGCCCCACGCCTCCTCCGGCTCACCGAGCAGTGCCTGGAGGCGTTCCAACGATGGCATGTCGTCCCTGATATGTGACTGGCCAGGAATATCATCAGGCCTCCCTCTGACAACACAGAGGGGCCCAGCGTCCTCAACCCGGCGAACCTTCCCGGTCACAGCACTAGCCGCGCTGAGCACGTACGCGCAGGCCGAAGAACCGAGAGGTGAGTGCGAAGCTACCGCCCGGGCGTCGGTGCCGCTTGATTCGTCCCGCCCAGCCGGAATAGTTCCTCTGCATACTTGCCGACAATCTCCGCCGCTTCGCCACGATTCGCACGGAGGGCTTCGTAGATATAGAAAACCCGAGAAGACCTGCCTTCATTCCCATGCTCAGGGCTCAGTTCAACAATGCTTGAGGGCATTTCTCCGGCACTCTTCATCTGAGCGGATGTCGTCCACGGAGCGCTGCCAGTCGAGGAACGGAAGTTTCCTGCTCGGATAGATCGACCTCGAGGACGCCCGCGCGTTGATCGCCGTCTCCGCCGCGTCCAACCGCTCGAAGGCCGATCAGGACCCGGCCACCTGGCAGCCCCCGGCCGCCGGCTACCGCTGCACCTACGCCACCGACTGGATCGCCATCAAGACACGGTGGGGCCTCACCATCGACCCGAACGGGGCGCCCTCACCGACATCCTGGCCGACTGCCCGAACACTCCCATCGAGGTCATCCTGGCCCGCTGAACACAACTCTGGCCCGTCACCACGGGGGAAAGTGACGGGCCGAGCGTTCCCTACGGTGCCACACACGCGCACCGGCCGCAGGCCGTTGTCCTCATGAACGGTGCCCGGTTCTCCAGCTGGATACTTGCCGACGCAGATGTCCCAACAGTGTGGTGTGCGTCCACTGGGAGGCATGTCATGATCGCGCCGCGAGGAAGATCATCGTATTGGCAGCAACTGTCCTGTCCATCGCGGTACGTGTCCATCAGCCGTCCCGGCGAGCCGCCGCTGCGTCAGGGAGCCGGCGGCCGCCCGAGGGAGTCTGGGTCAGAGTAGGCGCCAGGTCCGTCAGGTCAGTCGTTGCCGCCAGCTACAACGTACGGGGACTGGAACATGTCCTCCGTCAATTCACTCTGCTTGGTGATGATGGCAGCGGCGATGGCAATGGCTTTCCGGAAGCCGCCTGCACTAGCGGATGTCAGGCACTCCGCATGAAGGCCGGGCGAAACGCCCTCCAGAACTTCCTGGATCGGCAACGCATCCCACGGCCAACCGCATGGCGCACCGCAGGGAAGTCCTGACGGTCAGGATTGCGCGGTCCGGAACGCCAGATACCGGCTGAAGGCTTCGTGGCTGTCGGGGGTGAAGCGCCACTCCAGCAGGGCCGACCGCAGCTCCGGCTCCGTCAGCCAGCCATGCCAGGCGACCTCATCGGGATCGGGGACCACGGCATCCGGCACCACGGCTTCGTGCACGCCGAGCCAGTGAGGGCTCAAACCGCTGCGGTTGATGAACGTGAACAGCAAGCGCGGCAGCACACGAATGCCCAGCTCTTCGGCCAACTCCCGTGCAGCGGCCTGCTCATAGGACTCACCGACATCCACCGCGCCACCGACCACGACCTCGTAGAGCCCGGGGAAGCGCGACAGCTGCTCCGGCCGCCGGTGGACGAGGATCCGCCCACGCTCATCACGACACACCGTCACGGCGACACGATGCAGCCAACCCTCCAGGATGGCTTGCCGGCGACTGACCACCACCCCCAGCACACGATCTTGATCGTCGACACGTTCCACCAGTTCATCCACGACGCACACCCTGGCAGAGCCCACCGACAACGCCACTTCCCGGCGACTCGTGGAGGGCATCCCGATAGCACCTGCACAGGAGGTCGGACGCGGATGACGACAGTTGTCGTGCGAGTACGACACCCATCGTGCTCAGGCTCGTCTAAGATCCCCGACAGCGTCACCTCCTAAGCTGGTGCACCCGCCTTCAGGATGGGTCTCCCACCCCAGCCGCTCCGCTCCGCGATCACCGCGGTTGGCACCTGCGCCTGCCACCCCTACGGGCGGGCGGCCCTTGGGTGCCGCTGGCGGAACTGGTTCAGCTCGCTGGAATCGCGAACTCCACCCAGAGCGGGAAGTGGTCGGAGATGTGCCAGGACAGGTCGTTGCGGGTCTGCTCGCCCAGCAGCGAGTCCACGAAGTCGACCTGGCCGCCAGCGACGGCCTCCAGC
Organism: Streptomyces sp. NPDC028907; assembly: GCF_055564995.1. NCBI lineage: Bacteria > Bacillati > Actinomycetota > Actinomycetes > Kitasatosporales > Streptomycetaceae > Streptomyces > Streptomyces sp. NPDC028907. The sequence continues at coordinate 389,466 of NZ_JBVHVE010000010.1, read as the reverse complement.
CGCAGCACCGGTCGCTGCTTCTGTCCCTTGGTGAACCAGGCGATCTGGTCGTAGAAGTGCTCGGCACCCGGCTTGTCGAAGATGGTGCGCGGCAGCCCTTCCAGTTGCGGGGCGGGCGTCAGTCCAGTGGAGGTGAAGGCCTCGAACAGCGGGTCGCCGACGCGGTCGATGTTGAAGTCGCCGAGCGCGATGAGGTTGTGGTCCCAGTCGAACTCCCGCTCCGCCCAGCCGGCCAGCCACTTGGCGATAGCCTTCAGCTCGGGCACCCGTTCGGCGGCCTTCTTGCCGTAGTTGACATGCAAGGTAACCAGGGTGAACGTCTGGCCCGATGAGAGGAAGCTGACCGCGTAGGGAGTACGGGCGAACTGCCGGTCCAGCGCGCTCGCGCTCACCCCCGCGTCCTGCTCGATCGGCACCACCAGCTCACACGCCAGCCCGGACGGCTTCACGCGGCGGGTGTCGAACAGGAACGCCAGCCGCTCGTTGTTGCCAGCCTTGCCCAGAGTCACGTCGGTGAGGATGAACGCCCAGTCCTCACCGAGGACTTTCAGTAGGTGGCGCAGGGCGCGCAGATTGCCGCGCACCTCCTGGACCGCAACGACATCGAACCGGCGGATCACCGCGGCGATTGCGTAGATGTCGCCGAAGTTCCGCTTCGGTGAATCGCCCTCGCCAGTCTTCCACGCCTTGGTCAGGTCCCCGAAGGCGCGCAGGTTCCATGTTGCGACCAGCAGGTTCGATCCCGGCGACTTCGCCGGGATCGTGTCATCGAGCACCGCCTCCCACCGAGTCGTGCGTGCGGCGACGGTCTTGGGCGGGGCCAGGATGTCAGCTTCGGGCACGCGATCCTCCTCGACGTTGGGAGCAGTCCCTCCGGAGCCTGCAAGATCACCACAAGTGGGGCAAGGCCCATTCCGGTGACAACGAGATGTACGACGTGCCGGTCACACGTTCGGCAACCCCATCGGCATGCCGGCCTCGCTCCCCATCAGGCGTCCGGCGCCCGATGGATCGACAGCGAGCTGGTCACTCGCAAGCGCTGGCACGCCCTGGTCACCGCCCGCCGCCACCACCTGCGTATCTCTCAGTGATCCAAGCCCGCCCGCCGGCACCGCCTCGATTGAGAGCTGGCTGATCATCTCGCTGACACGGCGTCACCTCCGTGGCAGGGTCGGGCGTCAACGGATCAGCGAACGTAGTGGTTGCACGCTGAGGCCTGCGGCACCGAACCCCGTCAGGACCGCCCCAGGGCCGGAGAAGTCGGAGAGGAAGGTCAGTCCCCCGGCGACCAGCCCGATGACGACCGCGGCCAAGAGGACGATGGCGGTGTGCATGCTGATGAAGGGGGGATCAGGCGGCGAACTCACGTGCGCTCCAGCGGTTGTTCGTAACGATGATGGCCACTCATACGTCGCTGTCTCCCCGGCACCCCACGGTCGACTTTCTGTGCCACCACCACCCGAAAAGATCTTGAAAAGGTCCGTGGGGTGCCCTGCGCGGAGCGACTTACAAGGGGTCATCACGGAGCCGACCCCGTGCTGTTCGTGTCGGCGACGACAACCGGAAAGGGGAGGCGATGAAGGGCGACGACGAGGTTGCGGACCAGGGCTCCGCAGCCGCGCGCGCCCGGCACCTACAACCTGTAGGCGAGAAGGGGCGGCTTCTCGGCGCGCCCGTGCCTCTCGAAGCTCAGCGTGAGATGAACGCCGGCGATGCACGGCAGGCCAAGAGGCTGCAGGAGAACCTGGACCGGCGGCTGGCCGACCAGCAGATCGTCCGGCTGCTGTCCGCGAACGGCTTCGCTGGAGATCACTACGACCGCTTTGAGGAGGTTCTCGCCCGGTACGGGATCTCGGTGTTGCGGGGCTGGCTGTACTCCGGCTACGTGTTCAAGCTCGTCGCCTCACGGGGCTTCGACCTCAAGCCGAACGAACTGGAGCTTGACGAACTGGTCCGCGACAGCGAACTGCGCGAGGAGCTGGCGATGATGACCGTCGCCCGGGCCCTACCGAGCTTCCGGCAGCGGGCCCTGGTCAATGACGGATGGCGGGTCGAAGGTGGTGCCAGCATTGCCACGTACTTCATGGGAGCGTGTGCCTACGAGTTCCCCAACGAGTACCGGCGCCACCGCGTGCAGCAAAAGCGGTGGCGCCGTGGTCAGGCCACCGAAGAGATCACCACCGAGGACAGATTCGCGGTGCGCACGGCGTCGCCGAGGAAGTTCTCGGAAACCTGCGGGTGCTCCAGGCCCTCCGGGATATCAGCGACCCGCGGACCCGGGCCACTGTTGCCCTGACGATCGACGGCTACGCCCAGGAAGAGATCCAGCAACTTCTTGGTGCCACGTCGATCCGCGCGATCGAAGGACTGCTGTACCGGTGGCGAACGAAGGCGAAGCGGCGCGAAGAAGAGGGCTTCCATGGCTGACCAGACCGACGACTTCGAGGCGCTGCTGGAGGCATCGTCCCTGGGAAGTCGCGGGGCCCGCCGGCTCCGGGCCCGCACGCCCGCCGTCCGCGCCCGCGCCGTACGCTCGATGCCCGGCTGGTGGCACAGCTACTCGGACCTGCTGCCCAGCTGGTTCCCAACGTATGTCGCCCTGGAGAGCGAGGCCTCGCTGATCCACGCCTACGAGATGTACTTCGTGCCTGGCCTGCTGCAGACAGAGGCGTACGCCCACGCTGTCATCCGGCAGGGTCAGAAGGACGCGCGCGAAGCCGACACCGACAGGCACGTCGCGCTGCGCCTGCAGCGGCAGAAGCGTCTCGTCGCCGAGGATGCCCCGCAGGTTCAATTCGTCCTTGACGAGGCCGCCCTGCGTCGCCCGTACGGAAACCGCCAGGTGATGCGCGGCCAGCTCCAGCATCTGATCGAGATGTCCCAATGGGAGAACGTGCGGCTGCAGGTCATGCCACTCAGCTTCGGCGGGCACTCCGGCGAGTCCGGTGCCTTTCACATCCTCAGCTTCCCGGATCCCGAACTGTCGAACATCGTCTACGTAGAGCACCTCACCAGCGCCCTCTACCTGGACAGGCAGCAGGACGTGGCCCAGTACGTGAGCGCGATGCAGGAGCTCCAGCAGGACAGCCTCAGCCCCAACGAGAGCCGCGACGTCCTGAGGGGATTGCTGCAGCTGAGCTGAGGCCAGCCGGAGCCACGGCCCGCGTTCAGTACGAAGTGCAGGCAGCGCACCGGCAGCGTCAGGCACCCCCGGGCCCGCCCGACACCGAGCACTTCGACCAGGTCCTGCGCGTGCAGCTCAACCAGATCACCGACAAGTCCCGCGAGATCCTGCTCGCTCTCGATGAACCGGGCACCCAGGCCACCGCGCCGCTGGAGCAGACGGTCCGCCTGCAGGTTCTCGCCGAACACCTCACCGCGAACATGGTGGCCAGAACCAAACGTCGTGGCGCCTCCTGGGAACGGATCGGAGCGCTGCTTGGCATGAGCAAGGACACCGCGCGCAAGAAGTGGTCCCTGCCCACACGGCGCAGCCTCTCCCCTCAGCGCACCGTCCTGGCACCGCCCCGGCCCGCGGGATCCGCAGCGCTGATGCCAGCCGATTCGGACGGCACCGGCGACGGCGCCGACCGCCGTTGCTTCACCCCGCCGCCCCCGGCGGGCGCACCGGCACCGCCTCTCCTCGCCGGCCAGGACCTGGCCACTGTCCTCAGCAGCCTCCAACGGGCCTCCGGATTCAGTCTGCGCACCCTGGCCAGCCGCACCGGCATGTCCCCTAGTGCTGTGACCGAGAACCTTTGCCGGGTTGCTCGTTGTGTTGGGTGTCAGTGACGACATTCGGCAGGGGTCGGGTATGGCATTACCGGTGAGAGTTCGTCGGCTGACCAAGCAGGAGGGGCAGACGCTGCAGCGGATCGTTCGGCGGGGAAGCGCCAGTTCGGTGCGGTTCCGGCGTGCGATGATGCTGCTGGCCTCGTCGGGCGGCAGCCCGGTCCCGGCGATCGCCCAGCCGCTCCAGGCCGACGAGGACACCGTCCGGAACGTGATCCACCGGTTCAACGAGACCGGACTTGCCTGTCTGGACCCTCAGTGGGCGGGAGGCCGTCCCCGCCTGCTGAGCATTGGGGACGAGGACTTCGTCGTCGAGACGGCCACGACCCGGCCCACCACGCTGGGCAAGCCTTTCACCCGCTGGTCAATCCGCAAGCTCGCCGAGCACCTGCGACGCAACATCGCCCGCCCGGTGAGGATCGGCCGGGAGGCCCTGCGCTGCCTCCTGCTCCGCCGCGGGATCTCCTTCCAGCGCACCAAGACCTGGAAGGAGTCTCCGGACCCGGACTTCGACGCCAAGCTCGACCGGATCGAGTTCGCGCTCACCGAGCGATCGGACCGGACGTTCGCCCTGGACGAGTTCGGCCCGCTCGGCATCCGTCCGACCGCAGGATCATGCTGGGCTCCCCGGTCAAGCCCGGACCGGCTGCCGGCGACCTACCGTCGCACCCACGGCATTACCTACTTCCACGATTGCTACTCCGTCGGCGACGACCGGCTCTGGGGAGTTGTCCGCCGCCGCAAGGGCATCGACCACACGTGGGCGGCCCTGCGGTCGATCCGCGCGGCGCGTCCGGACGGCGCCCCGATCTACGTGATCCTCGACAACCTGTCCGCGCACCTGAACTGGCGGATCCGCCGCTGGGCCGACCGGAACAAGGTCGAGCTCTGTTTCACCCCGACCTACGCGTCCTGGGCCAACCCGATCGAGGCCCACTTCGGTCCCCTGCGGCAGTTCACCCTCGCCAACTCCCACCACCCCAGCCACACCGTCCAGACCCGGGCCCTGCACGCCTACTTGCGCTGGCGCAACAAAAACGCGCGCCACCCCGACGTCCTCGCCGCCCAACGACGCGAACGCGCCCGCATCCGCAGCGAGAAACACATCCGCTGGGGCGGCAGACCTCTCCAGCTTGCGGCCTGAACCCGGCGGATCTGCTGGTCACGGCATTAGTCGTCGAACTCGAAGCCTGCCGTCTCGGCACGGGCAACAATCTCGCGAACTGCGCTGGGGCTCGAGATTACGGGCTCAAGGGCAGTCTTGAGACGCGCGAGGTCGCTCAAGCTCCCGAGCGCACAGAACATGCCGCCCTCGCTGTCGAAATCGAGGCGCTCAGCAAGATCCGGCCAGGCGAACTGCACAAGACCTTCCCAGAAGTACCCATTCGGCTCGTGTCCGGCGGCAACCACTGCAGCATCGGCGGCCAGGTCACCGGCCGCGAGTGTCAGCGAGTGCTCACCGTCAAAGTCATGCAGGGTGATAGTCACGGCGCGATCTTCCCACGCCCAGTGCGCAGGCTGCCCAGCCCATCAAAACTGCTTGCCCGCTCCCAGCCCGGCGAACCTTCCCGGTCACGGCACTAGCTACCTCTCCCGGCTGATGTCCGGCGAACGCTTCCCCGCCTGGCCGAAGGTCGCCACGCTCGCCCGAGCCTGCGGCGCCGACCCGGAAGTCCTGCGCCGGGTCTGGGAGGCCTCCAACGCCCGCCGCGACGGCCAGCCCCGCCTGGTGTCCCTTGCCGCCGCCCTACGCTTCCTCCACCTGCGCGCGGGCAGCCCAACTCCCTGGGCCATCGCTGTCACCAGCGGCGGCGAACTCGACCAGGACTACGTCGCCGCCCTGCTCGCCGGCACCGCCACCGGTCAGTGGCCGCAGGTCCAGCGCCTCGTCCAGCTCCTGGACGGCGAACACGCCTACTTCTTACCACTCTGGGAAGCTGAAGCCACCACGCAATCCGGTTCCGCCTCCGAGGCGTCCCCGGCCAAGCCCCCCACCGAAAGCCCGCCGCCCAGTACACGTGTCGAGGAGCTTCTCGCAGCCTTCAAAGACGTCCTGGGGCCCGGCCGTCCTACGCAGCCGTCGTTCCTCCGGCGCTGCCTCGCCGCCCCGATCCCCGGGGCCACCCACTGGAGTGGCCTCGCCAGGCTCGTGACCTGAGGCTCGATCACGGACAAGACCGCCTTGGCCGGGTTGAGTCCGTCCAGCAGTCCCAGCATGTTCACGACGGAGGGCACCGGAGTTAACGGTCTCGGACAGCGAGAGGATCTGAGGCTGCACGCCGGTCAGCGCCGACAACGCGGCATTGCGCGCCCCCAATCCGTTCAGCAGCGACTGGTCGACCATCTCTGCGATGTTGGGCAGCCGGGGAACTGCCAGCTCGATTCCGGCGAGAGCCGGGGCGAGGCCGAAGTTCGCCTGCGCGGTGAACTCGCTGAGCATCGTGCTCAGACCGACCAGCGGTTGGAAGGAGTCGCGGACGCCAGACCAGAAGGCGGCTGTGTCCACGACGTCAGCCAGGCCGCCCGAGTGCTGGACGGCGTCGTCAAGCAGTGAAAAGGCGCCATGATCCAGATCGGACCTATCCATGGCCAGGCCGGACCCGTCTATCGGCGCTGCGGGTCCAGCGTCGCCCAGCTCGTCGAGCGCCACGTTCTCGGGCGAGCCGCATCCTCCCGCTGAGGGAACGAGTAGCGCTCCTGTTACCTCGGACGGCGCTGCAGCAATCCGCTGAGCGGCATCCTCGGGTGCCGAGTCCGGCGTTGAAGCCGCAGGCATCTCGGGCCGCCTTTGTTGCTTGGGTAAGTCTGTTCACCTACCTGCGCGACTCGGTGAAGCAACGCTGCCCCACCGGCTCAAGGGCGTCGGCGACATCGAGGGCAGCAGCAACCTCGTCCTCGTCGACGTGAGCTCCGTGGGCCGCAAAGGCAGTGGTGGACCATATCTCGCCGCCCCACCGCAAGAGACTGACGGCCAGGACACGGTACATGTGGAGTCCGTAGGGGTCGACGGTCCATCGAACCCATTCCATTGTCAGGCCTAGCCTGACCAACTCTCTATTGTCAGGGTAGGCCTGACATTCATACTCCGTCAGGGCTACCCTGACTGCATGACGGACACCACCGCCGATGCGGCACGCCTGCTCTCGCCGCGAGATGAAGCCCGCGTCTCCTTCGCGCTCACCGCTGCACAACTCGCCGACAGGATCCTTGAACTCATGCCGGTCGAGCCGGACGCCGCTCCCGGCGAACTGCTGCGCCGCACCCTGGCCCTGCAGGACCGCATCGACCACCTGCACCTGCGCGCTGTGGTTGCCGAGCGCGAGCGGGGCACCACCTGGTCCCAGATCGCCGCTGCAGCCGGCACTACCAAACAGTCCGCCCACGAGCGGTGGGCCGGTCACGTGGCGGCCTGGGCCCACACCGGACGCTCGGCACTGCCCACCAAGTCTGCCCTCGACGTCGCCGCCACGCTCGATCAGCGGTACGCCCGGATGGTCGACGCCGAGCGCACCGACGCGGTCACCTCCGGACTGGATGCCGTCCGCTTTCCCGGGTCCGACGTCTACGAGCGTTCTCAGCGTGAGCGCGCCGACGCCCTGCATGCTCGCGTGGCAGTCCTGAAGGAGGAGTGCGCCCCTCTCCTTGCAGAGTTCAAACGGCTCAAAGCCGAAGGGCCCCGCTGCAACCCCGCCCGCGTAGACAACCTCACCGCCACGGCAGCCATCGAGGACGAGATCGCCGACTTGTACGAGCAGTTGTCCGGCGCCGAGCCAGCACTCTCCGACGAACACCGCGGCAACGCCGAGCGGTACCGCCAGTACGCCGCGAACAACCGTGAATACGCCGCGCTGCTCACCCCCGAGGACGAGACCGCACAGCCCCAGTGAAACGGCTGCGTAGGGATTGACCCAGCGCCCCGGCAGCAGATGCGTCTGGTCGATGCCGCCTGCTGCCGGGGCCACCTTCATATTTGGGGCCCGTTCCCCCTGCCCCTGAAGGCTCGTTGATCAGCTCATGGAGCACTTGCCCACTGCGGCCTGGGGCGTTGCCGAGCGAGCCGAGGCCCTGGCCGAGGCAGCGTGCGAATTGCACGACGCCGCCAGCATCGACCCGGTCCGATGGAGCGCGGAGGCCGTCGAGGACGCCATCGAGGCCCTGGAGACCACCGCGGCCGCCCTGGGGGCCATCCGCCCGGAGGCCGCCAACTGCATGTTCGTCATCACCCACAACCTCGGTCATCTGCGCGAGGTCTTCGGTCTACCGCCTCGCGACGACGGGGCCGCCGAGGATGACCAGGACCAGGCCCTGCCCGCGCCCACCCCTGTCAGCCGGCCCCGCCGACGCGGCCTCGGCCCGGGGTACCGGGGCGTCCGGATTCCCCAGGACCGCACCGTAGCCCGGTGATGACTGCGGTCTCGCGTGGCGTGAGGGATGTTGTCTACTCCGAGAACAGCTTGATCAGCCGCTCGGCGACGGCGCGGGAAGCGCCGGCGAAGATTCCACGGACGGCCTGCCCGACGAGCTGCAGGCTGATGCTGGTCCTGGCCTCCGTGGTTGGCGGGCGCGTAGCGTTGGCCATGTGGGTCCCCTCTCATGGGCTGGATCCTGAGTGGCCCGTCGGTATTGGTTGGACGCCTTCCGGCGGGCCGCTTCAATGTCAGCACGCTGCGCATCAGACTGTTCAGTGTCAGGAACCAAGCGGAACCAAGTGGGACTTCCCGGGATTTGACCTGCTGTTCGTTGAGGGGGAGCCGTGCCGAATAGGCGGCGCATCATCGACCGTTCACACCCGCTGGGCCGGTTCGCCGTGCAGCTATGCGAACTGCAGGAGGGGGCCATCGCCCGAGCAGGAGGTAGTCAAGCAGCTCGGGAGATCAGCATCGACAAGGTGGCCACCGGCAAGTGGGGAACGAGCAGGACGGCGATCTATGCCGCGCTCAACGGGACTCGATTGGCATCGATGAACACGTTGTGCGCGATGGTGTCCGCCTGGCACCCGCAGGGAGAGAAGGGCATCCCTGAGTGGCAGAAGCTGCGGCGCGAAGTCGACGAACAGCTGGCCGCCATGCGGAGCGGGATTCCCTCGAAGGCTGTAGCGGTTGAGGTCACGCCTGCAGTTCAGCATCCACAGCGCGTTCGGGTACCTGACAAAGAAGCGTCGAGGCAGCTGCGGATCCTGTTGTCTGATGCGCTGGCAGAGTCTCAGCTGAGCAAGACTCAGCTTGCAGTGCGCGCCGGTCTGGGACGGACCACTGTGCATGAGGCCTTCGCCGTGGACAGGCCGGTGCCATCCGCGACGACCCTCGTTGGCATCGGCAAGGTGTTGCGCCTCGACACAGCTCACCTACTTGAGTTGAAGCGGCTAGCTGGCGGTTAAGTCCAGTGGTGTTCGCCTTAGTTCAGAGTGAACCATCCTGAACGTGAGGAGCTCCATACACCTGCGGGGCCCCTCGGGCCGACAGCCCGCTGGACCCCGCGACGTACCCGCTGTGATCAGGAGAGCGCCGACGGCTTGCGCGGTGGCGGCAGGGCGCGCAGCAGTTCCCACAACGGTCTCGAGCCCGTGGCCCACTCCGCCAGGACCTTGCGGTCGACGAGGTGCAGCCGCTGCTGTCTGGCGAAGGTGCGGCCGGGCTGGGTGATCCGGCCGTTGGTCACCAGGACCACGACGTCCCCCTTGTGGACCGGCCGTCCCGTTCCGTTGAGGATCTGGAGGTCCGGTGTGCCCACGGCCGCGCCTCGCTCTCCGTTCTTGCGGTGCTTGCACTGGAGCACCCAGCGGCGTCCCAGCGGATCGGTGGCCTTCACGTCCGCTCCCAGGTCACCCTGCCCGCCGACCTGGACGGCGTCTGTGCAGCCGTCGCGGCGCATCAGGTCCCGCACCGCGTGCTCGAACTCCCGGTGCGTCAGCGCATCCAGCTGCCCCAGCCCGTACCGCAGGGCACGCGCCTGAACCTGTTCCCACTTCCCACGCTGCGCCCGCTGCTGCCACCACCCCGCAGCGGCCAGGACGGCAAGGAGGGCGGCGACGAGCAGCACCCACCAGTGGGTGAGCAGCCAGTTGACCACCATCACGACCAGGGAAACGGCCGCCACGGTGACGACCAGGAGGACGGCGAGCTGCACGTCCCGCTGCTGCCGGCGCCTGCTCCTGCGACGCGGGCGCCGCCTCGTGGGCCGCCGGCTCACCGGCCGCTGCCCATCGTGGAGAAGTCGATCGGGTACGACACCGTCGGCCGGGGAACGGCCGGCGCCGTCTTGGGTGTGTCGAACTTGATCGGGTAGGAGACCGTCGGCCGCGGCTGCGCGCCGTCTCCCTCCCGGGTCGTCGTCTGCTCGAACCGGATGGGGTACTGCACTGTTGATTGCGGCCGCGGCGCCGTGCCGTCGGTGGTGCCCACTTGCACCCCACCGTTGCCTATCCCGACCACGGCTAACGCGACCACGGCTAAGACGGCCATCTCCCGGCGCGCTCCCGCCGCCCAGCGGTAGTGAGCTCGCACCCAAGTCCCGTCGGCACGCTCGTACTCCTCAATCCAGGGCAACCTGCTGCCTCCCCCTCGTAGTTGATCCCCGTGCGACAGACCATGCTTGCATCCACCACTGACAACCGGGCAGCACTCCGTGGCCTTCGCCCCTGCTTCAACTCCCCTGTCTGCCCTCGGTGTTGAGGGAGTCGACCGGCCAGGTGGCCGAGTGGACGGCTGGTGTCTGGGTGCCTCGGTCAGCGGTCCACGGCGGGCAGGTGGGCCAGGCCGGTGTCGAGCAGGATGCGGTCGACCGTCTCCTCAAGGGTGCTGTCGGCGCCTATGACGGTCTCGGTGCCGCCGGGCAGCAGATCGCGCGGCCGGTACCAGTCGCGCAGCTGCGACTCGTTGACGTCGTCGGCGATCGGCTTGGTGGCATGCCGGGCGAGGGTTTCGCCGAACGGGACATCCAGGTAGTAGCTGTGGGTCGGGCCCCGGTGGTCGGCGCGCAGCTGGGCGAGCATGTCGCCGTAGCGGTCGGCATAGAGGATGCCTTCGACCACGACGTGGAACCCGGCGTCCAGGGCGTAGCGGGCCGTCAGGTCGATCAGGCCGATGTTCGCCGCTCCCGGCCGGTCCCGTTCGCGGAGCACGATGCGGCGGAGGTTGTCCTGGCCGACCAGGGCCAGGCCGCGGCCGAACCGATCACGCAGGCCAGCCGCGACGGACGACTTCCCCGAGGCGCTGTTGCCGCGCAGCACGACCAGCCGGGTTCCTTCGGTACCCACCATCACGGCAGCCACGTTACCGACGGCCGGGGACAGCACCTGTGGCGTTCCAGAGTCGCGGCGGCGGGGACGCTAGGCCGAGGGAGGCAACTCGTGAACGAGGTCTGACCTCGTCGGCGGGCCAGAAGGACGACGTCGCCAAGAGCCAGGGCCGGGGGCAAGTCGGCTCGCCGTCACCACGGCGTCCGGAACGGTATTGCCCAACACGCTCCTCAGGGCGAACCGATTCCGGCTCGCATCATGTCCGACGTGGGCCGGGAGGCAAGCTGCTCAGCCCGTGGTTGCACAAGGCCGGTCAGGCTTGGTGTCGCTGCGGGCAGTTTCGAAGGTTTCCGTTCTTCGGGGGGGGAACGGGGAGGGGTCGGCCGTCGAGTAGGTGAAGGCGCCACCTACGCGCCACTGAACCCCGACGGAGACCACTCACATGACGTCGTCCTTGGACTGGGCCGGACTTGTCACGGCTGTAACGGCCACCGCGCAGGCGGCGGCCATCATGGTGCAGGTGCACTGGGACCGGCGGCTACGCGGTCTCAGGACGACGGAGGACAAAGACTGCCGCCGCATGCCCCACCACGGCAAAGCCTCCATGCCCTGCACTCGTGCGGTCCACGTACAGGTCAGCCTCGCGAGCCGCGCCCGTACGTCGGTCACGCTGGTCATCCTCGTGGACGGCAGAGCCGACGGTGCGTGCCCGTCTTCGCTGCCCGCGAAGGGATACCGCCCGTGGTAGCGGGCGAAGCGGCAGCGGAGCGCTCCGCCCCCGCTGATGGGCAGCCCTCCGCGTGGACGGAGGCGTCACCTTGTCGTGTCAGGCCCCGACACGGCTGCTCACAGAGGGAACCTCACCAGTGGGGACTCGGCTGTGTTTCGGCCAGGTCCGAAACACATGGGCATCCGCTTCCTGGCTTCCTACGGTGATCGCGGGAGGTAAACGAGTCCACTGCACAGAAGGCTCGTCACCTTGTCATGTCAGGACCCGACACAGCTTCCTAACGGAGGAGGAGTTCCATCATGCGCAGGATCTTCAAGGCTGCTGCGACGCCGCTGGCGGCGCTAGGTGCGGCGTGCGTGCTGGCGATGCCGGCTGCTGCTGCGCCCGGCGACGGGCCGGTCGCGATGGGCAGCAACGAGACGGTCGAGGTCTACGACACGTCCAACGGCTACAAGGACTACGCGGGCTACGTGCAGTTCAAGCACAAGGGCGACTGGTTCCACACCTACCGCCAGAAGAGCCCTGGCAACCGCATCTACATCCAGTACGACAAGGACGGAGTCCCCGACTGGGGGGAAGAGATCGAGGGCGGTCTGAACCCGGGCGACCGCACGAGCCGCAACACGAACCTTCCCGAAGGGACGGTCTACAACATCAGGGGCTGCGTGCAGGTGGACGGCGGGTCCGACTACTGCTCGGGGTGGTACAAGTTCACTGCCTGACTCCGAGCGCAGACAAGGGGCGCCGGGCGGGAGCCCGCCGCCCCTTCGTCGGCTGGAGAAGACACGGCCCTGCGCCGCAGAGCCAGTTCAGGGCTTCACGCAACACCCCGAACCTGATCCCGGCCGAGCACAACAGCACCCGAGGGCAAGCTGCGCGATCAGAGGCCGCCGGCGGCAAGAGCGGCGAGCTGGGCGCCGACCTCCTCGGAGGATCAATCACATCACCGCCGCCCGCGACCGACTCACGCAACTGGTGGCCCCCGGCTCACCGAACAAATCCCCCGTCCCTTCCAGCCGAAGCGCACGACGGGGTCGGCAGAAATGAAGATCGGGTCACTCTGCGGGGCGTGGACCTTCGTTCTCGAACGCCTCACCGGTGCCGCTGGCACCCTGCACGACCGGAGCGGTGTCCAAACTGGACTGTACACAGCGCAGGGGCCACCCGGCGGCGGTCGAACCGGCCTGAAGCGACGATGAAAGCCACCCGCCGTCAACGCGAAGCCAGATCCTCGAGGACGGCCGCGAGCCCGGCAGGCTGCTCGTACATCGCCAGGTGGCCGCAGTCCAGGTCTGTGACGTCTGTGTCCCCGAGGTGGGTGATCTGACGCTGCTGGGCGGCGAGGGGGAGCGCTCTGTCGCGGCGCAGACGGATGTATGTGCGTTGGACGGGCGGCAGGCCGGTGCGCGACACGGGTTCGAGAAGCGGGCCCGCCGCGTCGTCGACCAGGTGGGACACCACGTGCTCCGCCGTGTCGGGCGGCAGGTCGCGGCAGTAGCTCCAGCGGGCCGGCGCCCGTGCCGGGCGTGGTGACAGACCGTGGCGCAGCCGTCTTCGCATCACGGCGCGGACCAGGAACGGGAAGCCGTCGAGGGCGCAGGTGCCCTCGCGTGGCACGGTGGCTGCCAGGAACACCAAGCGGCGGATCCGGTGCGGGAGCAGCGCGGCGACCTGGGGGATGACGACGCCCGCGAGTGAGTGGCCGACCAGGACGACCTGGTCGAGTCCGGCCGCGTCGATGTCGTCCGCCACCGCTCGTGCCAGGTCGCCGACGGTCAGGGTGGTGAGATCCGCGGGTCGGCCGGCCCGGCCCGGGAGGTCGGGGGTGAGACACGTGACGGACAGGTGGGGCAGGACGGGCTCCCAGCAGGTGCCGGTGAGCCAGCCGCCGTGGACCAGGACCAGGGCCGCGGGCTGCTGATCGCTCATCGCGGCTCCGCGGGTGCCGTGCCGGGGCTGTGGCGCAGGTGCGGGGCCACGCTGCGGAGCTTCTCGCAGGTCTCCTCCCACTCGCGTTCCGGTGTCGACTGTCCCATGACTCCGGCCCCGGCCCGTAGCCAGCTGCGGCTGTCGCGCTGGAAGACGGTGCGCAGGACGAGTGCCGCGTCGAGCAAGCCGTCGGCATCGGCGGTGAACACGGCTCCGGCATACAGCCCTCGGGGTTCGCTCTCGTATCGGCCGATGGCGCGCAGTGCCTCCGGTTTGGGGCAGCCGGTGGCGGTGATCGCGGGGAACAGCGCCGCGAAGGCGTCCCAAGGGCCCCGGTCATCGGCGAGGCGTCCGGCGGCGCGCGAGGCGAGATGCTGCACCGAGCCGCGTTCCCGGACCGTCATGAACTCCTCGACCGAGACCGTGCCTTGGCCGGAGATACCGGTCAGTTCTTCGACGGCGCGGCGCACGGAGAGGGCGTGTTCGTGGATCTCCTTGGGGTCGGCGAGCAGGTCGGCCCGCAGCCGCGCGGTCTCTTCGGGGCTCGGGCCGAGGGCGCGGGTGCCGGCGAGCGGCTGGGTGGAGACGCGACGGGTGCCTGCCTCGACCTCCACGACGGTCTCGGGGCTGAAGCCGGCCGCTCGCCAGCCGCCCAGGTCCAACAGGAAGGACCGGGCGGGGGTGTTGGCGCGACGGCCCGCCAGGTAGGTGGCGGTCAGGTCGGGGGCGGGCGTGTGCGCGGGCAGCGGCAACGGGCGGGACAGTACGGCCTTCTGGAGGAGCCCTGCCCGGATGTCGTCCACCGTGCGCGCGACGGCGTGCTGGTACGGCTCCGACCCGGAGGCCAGCAGTTCCTCCACGTCGGTGAGGACCTCGCCGTCCGCTCCCGTGGGGCCGGCCAGGGCCTTGGCGACGAGGGGTATGTGCTCCGGGTCCGTGGTCCGTATGCGTGCCGTTCCCGGCGTCAGGGCGACCTCGGTGGTCGGCAGCATGAGGTGGAACAGCGGGTCACGGCCCACGTCGCCGGTGTCCGGGTGCAGCAGGTGGGCCAGTTCGAAGGCCGCCCAGCCGTACACCCGCCAGTCCCGGTGCGGCAGTCGGGCCAGGGCGTCGGCGACCTGCTCCAGAGTCGCCGCGCCGAGGGGCCGGGTCACGGACCGGTTGCCGCAGCGCGCGGTGACGGCCTCGGCGTCCAGGGTGACGGTGGCCGCGGGGCCGGCGGCGTAGTGCCAGACACCGGCGCGTTCGTAGACGACGTACTCGCCGCCGAGACCGGAGCGGGCGAGGCGGACGGCCGCCTCAGCAGGGTCCTCGGGTGCCTGGGCGGTGTGCGCGGGGCCCGGTGCGGGGAGACCATCGGCCCACGAGTCCCAGGCGGCGTCGGAGGTGTGGGACGAGGGCGAAGTCCTGGCGGTCCGTCTGCGGTCGGTCGTGCCGGTCATGAACGGGGGTTCCCTTCCTCGCGCCGCGCGCCCACGGCCGCGAGATCGCGGGCCAGCGCCGTCAGCGCCTTCTTGTCGGTCTTGCCGACGGCCGTCACCGGGAGGGCGTCGAGGGGCTCGATCCGGTCGGGGATCTTGTACGGGGCCAGCCCGCGTTCGCGGAGGAAGGCCGCCGCCTCGTTCCGATCGGGCGCGGTGGCCCCGGGCCTGGGGGCGACGAAAGCGCAGGTGCGCTCACCGAGCAGGTCGTCCGGGACGGGTACGACGGCCACGTCCAGGACCGCCGGATGGTGGGCGAGTTGCACCTCGACCTCGGCGGCGGCCACCTTGTCGCCGCCCCGGTTGATCTGTTCCTTCACCCGGCCCTCGACGACGAGGTGGCCCCTGGGGGTGCGCCGTACGAGGTCGCCGGTGCGGTAGTGGCCGTCGGCGGTGAACGCGGTGGCGTTGTGCTCGTCGGCCCGGTAGTAGCCGCGCAGGGTGTAGGGGCCGCGGGTGAGGAGCCGTCCGGTCGTGCCGGGCGGGACGTCGCGGTCGTTCTCGTCGACGATGCGCAGTTCGTCGTCGGGGGACAGCGGACGGCCCTGCGTGTGCAGGACGACGTCTTCCGGCGCGTCCGGTTCGGTGTAGTTCAGCAGGCCCTCCGCCATGCCGAACACCTGCTGCAGGACGGGGCCGAAGGCGCCCCGCACCTGGACGGCGTGCTCGGGCAGCAGGCGGGCGCCGCCGACCTGGAGCAGCCGTAGCGAGGACAGGTCCGCCTCTTCCCACTCCGTGGCCGCCGCCCACATCCGGGCGGTCGGCGGCACGAGCGCGGTCGCTGTGACACGCTCACGCTCGATGAGGGCGAAGGCCGCGTCCGGGTCGGGCTCGTCGGTGAGTACGGCGGTGCCGCCCGCGTGCAGGGCGCCAAGCACTCCGGGACAGCCGAGCGCGAAGTTGTGGGCGACGGGCAGCGCGGCGAGGTACACCGTGTCGGGGCCGAAGCGGCACAGCTCGGCACTGGCCCGCACGTTGTACGCGTAGTCGTCGTGGGTGCGCGGGATCAGCTTGGGCAGGCCGGTGGTGCCGCCGGAGACCAGGAGCAGCGCCACCTCGGAGGCGTCGGATGGGGTGGGTGGCAACTCCCCCGCGATTCCGGGGCCGTCGAGCGGGAGGTGGGCGCCCGGGTCGCCGGCCACCAGGACGTGCCGCAGGTCCGGGCACTCCTTGACGACATCGGCGGCCAGCTCACGGTGGTCGAAGCCCTGATGGACGTCCGGGACGACATACGCCACGGCCCCGGACAGCCGGCACAGGTGGACGATCTCGCTGCGGCGGTGCAGTGGCAGGGCGAGGACGGGGATCGCGCCGAGTCGCTGGAGGCCGAAGAAGCCGGTGAAGAACTCGGGCACGTTCGGGAGCTGGAGGACCACGCGGTCCCCCGCCCGGATGCCGAGTCCGGCCAGCCGACGCGCGGCACGGTCCGCCGACCGTTCCAACTCCGCCCGGTTCAACCGCCGTTCACCCTGCACGAGAGCGGGGCGGTGCGGGTCGGCGCGGGTCCAGGCCCGCAGTAGTTGGTCGAACGTCTCACCTCGCCAGTACCCGGCCTCCCGGTAGCGCTCGGCGAACTCCTCGGGCCAGGGCGTACAGCCGTCCAGCACGTGGTCCCCCTCTGGTCGTGTCCTGCTCGGCAGGGGCTTGTCGATCCCGTTCTTCATACTGTAGTAAATGAATATCATTTTCAACAACGGATCACACATCGATCGCATCGAGGCTGGTGACGCAGTGTCAGAACCCGATCTTCTGCGGACGGTCCGCCCTCTGATCGCTGACTGGCTCGGCCCCGACGCCGAGCGGGTCGGCCCCGACGACAACCTCATTGAGCAGGGACTGGACTCCATCCGCCTGATGACGGTGTCCGCGGCACTGCGCCGCGCCGGCATACGGCTGACCTTCGCGGAACTCGCCCGCACACCCACGCTGCACGCGTGGGAGGAACTGCTGGCCGAGCGAAGTCCGGGCCCCGGCAGCCGGACTCAGGAACCGTCCGAGGAACGGTCCGAGCGCGCCTCGGCCGACGACGAGACCTTGCCCTTCGACCTCGCCCTGATGCAGCACGCCTACTGGGTGGGCCGCGGCGCGGAGCACGAACTCGGCGGTGTGGCGGCGCACTTCTACAACGAGTTCGACGGCGAGGGTGTCGACCCGCAGCGCCTGGAGCGCGCCGTACGCGCCCTGCTCGCCCGGCACGCCCAGCTGCGCGCCGTGTTCGGCGACGACGGCCGCCAGCACACTCCGGCCACCTCGGCCTGGCCAGGGCTTCGCGTGCACGACCTGCGCGAGCTGCCCGAGGACGAGGTGGACCGCCGCCTGGGACAGCTGCGGGACGATCTGTCGCACCGCATGCTGCGGGTCGGCGCGGGCGAGGTCTTCGACGTACAGCTGTCGCTGCTGCCGGGCGGCCGGACGCGTACCCACCTCAACCTCGACATGCTCGCCGCCGACGCGCTCAGCCTGCGCGTCCTGCTCGCCGACCTGGCGACCCTCTACCGCGGTACGGAACAACTCCCGCCCATCGCCTACAGCTACCGCCGCTACCTCGCCGACCGTGCCGCCTCCAAGGAGCGGGAACGCGATCGCGCGCGGGACGCGGCCTGGTGGGCCGCCCGGCTGCCGGACCTGCCGGGCGCGCCCGCGCTGCCCATGGCCCAGGGTCCGGTCCGGCCCCGTGTCACCCGCCGCCACCACTGGCTGCCGCCCGAGGCGCGTGACGCCCTGTTCGCCCGCGCCCACCGGCACGGCGTCACCCCCGCGATGGCGCTGGCCGCCACCTACGCCGAGGTGCTCGCCGCGTGGAGCTCCGAGCACCGCTTCCTGCTGAACGTGCCGCTGTTCGACCGCGAGTCGCTGCATCCCGACGTACCCCTGCTCGTGGGCGACTTCACCGGGTCCGTGCTGCTCACCGCCGACATGGCCGGCCAGGACGCCTTCGAGCGCCGCGCCCGCGCCCTGCAGGAGCGCTTTCTCGACGATGCCGCCCACGCCTCCTACTCGGGTGTCGAGGTGCTCCGCGACCTGAACCGCGCCCGGCCCGGCGGCGGACGGGTCCTCGCGCCCGTCGTCTTCACCAGCGCCCTCAACCTGGGCGAGCTCTTCTCAGAGGACGTGCGCGCCTGCTTCGGGCGGCCGGTGTGGATCATCTCGCAAGGACCGCAGGTGTGGCTGGACGCCCAGGTCACCGAGCTCGACGGCGGCCTGCTCGTGAACTGGGACGCGCTGGAGCAGGCGTTTCCTGAGGGAATGCTGGACGCGATGTTCGCCGCCTACCGCACGCTGGTGGACTCCCTCGCCTCATCCGACGCTCCCTGGGGTGCGCCCGTGCCGGACCTGCTGCCCGAGGACCAGCGGGACGCACGCGCGCGTGCCAACGCCACGGACGGGCCGCGCACCGGGCTGCTGCTCCACGAGGGCTTCCTGAGCCGCGCCGAGCGCACTCCGGACCGGCCCGCGCTGCTGTGGGGCACGGACGACACGGACGGCTGCCTCACCTACGGCGAACTCGCCGACCGGGCCCGGCGGATCGCCGCCGCGCTCGCCGCGCATGCCGTCGGACCCGGCGACCGCGTCGCCGTCTGCCTGCCCAAGGGGGCCGACCAGATCGCCGCGGTGCTCGGCGTGCTGACGGCGGGCGCCGCCTATGTGCCGGTCGGGCGCGACCATCCGCCGGCGCGACGGGATCGTGTGCTGAGCCGGGCGGGGACCCGGGTGGCCTTCGTCGGCGCGTCCCCCGGCTCCCCGCTGCCCGAGGGCGTCGTACCGCTGACCGTGGCGGACGCCCTGGCGCACGAGCCCGTCAAGGAGCCCGTCGCGGTGCCGGAGGACGACCCGGCGTACATCCTGTTCACCTCCGGCTCCACGGGCGAGCCGAAGGGCGTCGTCGTACCGCACCGCGCGGCGCGCAACACGGTCGACGACCTCGACGAGCGCTTCGGCGTGGGTGACGGCGACCGGACGCTCGCACTGTCCGCGCTCGACTTCGACCTGTCGGTGTACGACCTGTTCGGGCCGCTGTCCGCCGGAGGCGCGGTCGTGCTCGTGCGGGAGGAGGACCGGCGGGACGCGGGACGCTGGCACGCGCTGATGGCCCGGCACGAGGTCACCGTCCTCAACTGCGTGCCGTCCGTGCTGGACATGCTGCTCAGCACCGCCGGAGTCGGCCTCGGGGCGCTGCGGCTGGTGCTGCTCGGCGGAGACTGGGTGGGCGTCGACCTGCCCGGCCGGCTGGCGGAACGTGCGCCCGACTGCCGGTTCGTGGCGCTGGGCGGTACGACGGAGACGGCGATCCACTCCACGGTGTGCGAGGTGACCGGCGCCGACGTTCCCGAGGACTGGACGGCGGTGCCGTACGGGACGCCTCTCGGCAACGTCCGGTGCCGGGTCGTCGACGCCCGGGGCCGGGACTGTCCCGACTGGGTGCCGGGCGAGTTGTGGATCGGCGGGGCCGGGGTGGCCGACGGCTACCTCGGCGATCCCGGGCGCACCGCCGACCGGTTCGTGCGGCACGACGGGCTGCGCTGGTACCGCACGGGCGATCTCGCCCGCTACCGGCCCGGCGGCACCGTCGAGTTCCTCGGCCGGGCCGACTCCCAGGTGAAGCTGCGCGGCCACCGGGTCGAGCTGGGCGAGGTGGAGGCGGCACTCGAGCGGGCGCCGGGTGTGGGGCGGGCGGTGGCGGCGGTCGTCGGCGACGCGGACGGAGCCTCGCGGGCGCTGGTGGCGGCGTACGCGCCCGCGCTCGGCAAGGAGTCGAGCCTGAGTGACGGGATCAGGCCCCAGGTCGTGGCCGCACGGCCGGATCCGCTGGAAGCCGATGTCGTCGCGCACGTTCTCGGCCGGGTCCTCGAAGACCGGAGGGTTCCCGCCGAGTCCATGCGCGGGCTGGTTCACCTGTGGCGGGACTGGCTCAGCCGCCACCCGGCACCGGCGGACGCGGAGCGCCTGGCCGAGCGCGTCGCCGGAACCCGTCTCGAAGCGGTGCTCGCCCGGCTTACCGAGCGGCTGCCGGACCTGCGCGCCATGCTCACCGGTGAACGCGACCCGCTGGAGCTACTCGACGACCCGGTTCTCGCCCCGGAGGTGGCGCTCGACGCGCTGCCCGCCACCGCGCAGGCGGCGGCGGACTGCGCTCAGACATTGAGCGCCCTTGCGGCGGAGCCCGGCCGGGGTGTGCTGCGGGTCGCGGTCGTCGGGGCGCGAGGTGGGCTGGGTGTACGGCGCGTGGCAGAGCAACTGCCCGCAGGGTCCGTACAGTTCACGCTTCTGGACACCTCTGCCGGGCTTCTGGAGCGGGCTCGCGACCGGCTGGCCGACCTGCCGCACGACGTGAGGTACCAGTCGCTGCCGGACGGTGCGCTCCCCGAGGGACTGCCCGGCGCGTTCGACGCCGTCCTCGCCGTCGGCGCCCTGCACACCTTCGACGCCCCGGCCGCCGGGGTCGCTCAGGCGGCTGCCCTGCTGGCTCCGGGTGGCGTCCTGCTCGCGGTGGAGCAGGGCGGTCTGCCACCGCTGGGGCTGATCTGTGCCGCCCTGCCCACGCGGGGGTTCGCCGACGCGGACCCGGCCCGCCGCGCGGCCGGCAGCCCACTGCTGCCGCCGTCGGCCTGGGAGCAGTTGCTGCACGGCCATGGGTTCAGCGAGGTGGACACGTCCGTACGTGACCAGGAGCCCGCACTCCTGATCCGCGCGGTCCGTGATCCGGACGGTCGGCCGTGCGACACCGACGGCGTACGTGCCTTCGCCGTCGGCCAGGTGCCGTCCTACATGGTCCCCGACCGGCTGGTCCTGCTGCCGGTCATGCCGCTCACCGCGAACGGCAAGGTCGACCGGCGCGCGGTGCGCGAACTCCTCGCCCGGCACGTGTCGTCGGCGCGGAACCGCGCAGGGCAGGGCACACCGCCCCGGCCCGGCGTGGAGGAACTGGTCGCCGAGGTGTGGCGGGACCTGCTCGGCGCCCGGAGCGTGCACCGCGAGGGCGACTTCTTCGCGCTCGGCGGCGACAGCCTGCTGGCCACACGGATGCTGCACCGGCTCGGCGAGCGCGGGGTGAAAGGTGCCCGGATCGCCGACCTGTTCACGAGCCCGGTGCTGAAGGACTACGCCGCCACGCTCACCCAGGACGCGGGCGGTCCTGCCGCGCCCGCCCTCGTGCCGGACCCGGAGCACGCGCACGAGCCGTTCCCGGCGACCGATGTGCAGCGCGCCTACTGGCTGGGCCGGTCCGAGGAGATGCGGCTCGGCGGGGTGGGGGCGCACTACTACTCGGAGTTCGACGGCACCGGCGTGGACCTGCCGCGGCTGGAGGCGGCCTGGCGCAGGCTCGTCGTACGGCATCCGATGCTGCGTGCCGTTTTCGACGAGCACGGACGGCAGCGCGTCCTGGCCGACGTACCCGAGTTCACCATCCCGGTCCGGGACGGCGAGGAGCACCTCGCCACTCTGCGCGAGGAGATGTCCCACCAGGTCCTCGACCCAGCCCGCTGGCCGCTCTTCGACGTACGGGCCGTGCGGTACGGGGAGGGCCGGACCCGCATCGGTGTGAGCCTCGACAACATCGTCCTCGACGGCCTCAGCATGATGACCGTCTTCACCGAGCTGGGCGTGCTGTACGCCGATCCGGACGCCGAACTACCGTCCGTGGAGCCGACGTTCCGCGACTACCTCGCCTCCGTCCGCCCCGCGCCCGAGACGGTCGCCGCCGACCAGGCGTACTGGCGCGACCGGCTGCCCGAGCTGCCGCCCGCGCCCCGGCTGCCGCTGCTGCGCGACCCGGCCACGCTGGGCCGCCCCCGCTTCACGCGCACCTCGGGGCAGCTGACCACCGACCGCTGGCGGCGTCTGAAGGAGCGTGCCCGCGAGCACGGCGTCACTCCCTCCACCCTGCTGCTCGCGGCCTACGCGGAGGTGCTCGGCACCTGGAGCGAGAGCCCCGAACTCACCGTCAACCTCACCCTGTTCGACCGCCAGGAGATCCACCCGGACATCAACCGGGTCCTCGGCGACTTCACCTCGCTGCTGCTCGCCGCCCACCGTCCGCGCGCCGGCGAGGACTGGCTGACCCGGGTTCGTGCGTTGCAGGAACAGCTGTGGCGCGACCTCGACCACCGCTCGGTCTCCGCGGTGTGGGTGATGCGCGAACTGGCCCGGGCCCGTGGCGAGTCCGAGGCCGCCGTGCCGGTGGTGTTCACCAGCGCGCTCGGTGTCGACGACGGCGTGTCCATGGACGCGCCCGACGGTTTCCCGCCGCGCGTGTGGGGGGTCAGCCAGACCCCGCAGGTCTGGCTCGACCTCCAGGTGTACGAGGGCCGGGACGGAGCGCTGCGTCACCAGTGGGACGCCGTGCGGGAGCTGTTCCCCGAGGCCCTGGTGGAGACGATGTCGGCCGCCTTCGACGAGCTGCTGCTCCACCTGTGCGACGCCGACTGGCAGACGCCCCGGCCCGCCCTGCTGCCCGACGCTCAGCGCGCGGTCCGCGAGCGGGTCAACGCCACGGGGAAGCCCGGCGGCGAACGCGCCCTGCACCTGCCGTTCTTCGAGCGGGCCGCCACCGAACCCGACTCCCCCGCCCTGCTCTGGGGCGACGACGGCGCGATGTCGCGGGGCGAGCTGCGCGACCGCTCGCTGCGCATCGCCGCCGCTCTGGCCGAGCGCGGCGTCGAACCTGGCGACACGGTCGCCGTATCGCTGCCCAAGGGACCGGAACAGGTCGTCGCCGTACTCGGGGTGCTCGCGGCCGGTGCCGCGTACGTCCCGGTCGGCGCCGACCAGCCGCCGGTGCGGCGCGAGCGGATGCTCAGGGCATCGGGGGCCCGGTGCGTACTCGACGCGGAGTTCCTCGCCGAGCCGCTGCCCGCACCCCTGGAGAAGCCCGTGGCCACCGACCCCGGCTCCTGCGCGTATGTGATCTTCACATCCGGGTCCACCGGTGAGCCCAAGGGCGTCGAACTCACCCACCGGGCCGCGGCCAACACCGTCGAGGACATCAACGAGCGGCACGGCATCGGCCCCGGCGACCGGGTCCTGGCGGTCTCCGCGCTCGACTTCGACCTGTCCGTGTACGACATCTTCGGGCTGCTCGGCGCGGGCGGCGCGCTCGTCCTGGTCACCGAGGAGGAGCGCAGGGACGCCCAGCGGTGGCGCGACCTCGCCGCACGGCACGGCGTCACCGTCTGGAACTCCGTACCGATGCTGCTGGACATGCTGCTCACCGCGTCGGCGGGGCAGACACCGCCCACGCTCAGGCTCGCCATGGTCTCGGGCGACTGGGTGCCGCTGGACCTGCACGCGCGCCTAGCCTCGCACAGTGACTGCCGGCTCATCGCGATGGGCGGTGCCACCGAGGCCGCCATCTGGTCCAACGCGTACGACGCCACCGCCGGCGCGCCGGCGGGCTGGCCGTCGGTGCCGTACGGGACGCCGCTGCGCGGACAGCGGTTCCGGGTCGTGGGTCCGCTGGGCGAGGACTGCCCGGACTGGGTGCCGGGCGAGCTGTGGATCGGCGGAGCCGGGGTGGCCACCGGATACCGGGGCGATCCCGAGCGCACCGCCGACCGGTTCGTGACCGACGGCGGGGACCGCTGGTACCGCACCGGCGACCTCGGCCGCTACCGGCCCGACGGGCTGCTGGAATTCCTGGGGCGCCGCGACCACCAGCTGAAGATCCGGGGCCATCGCACCGAGCTCGGCGAGGTCGACGCGGCGCTGCTCGCTCAGTCGGGAATCGCCCGCGCGATCACCGTCGCGACCGGGCCGCGGGGGCAGCAGCGGCTGACCGCGTTCGTGGTTCCCGAGGGACCGTTGGACCTCGCGGCGGTCGAGCGCCGTCTCCCCGACCACCTGCCCGCGCACGCCGTGCCGTCCGCGCTCATCCCGCTGCCGGACGGGCTGCCGCTGACCGCCAACGGCAAGGTGGACCGCGCCGCGCTCGCCGAGCACGCGGCCGGTCTCGGCGTGACGTCCGGCGGGACCCGGCAGCCGGCCGGCCCGGTCGAGGAGCTGGTCGCCGCCGCCTGGCGGGAGCTGCTCGGGGCCGAACAGGTCGGGAGGGACGACGAGTTCTTCGCCCTCGGTGGCGACAGCCTGCTCGCCACGCGCCTCGTGGCCCGGCTGCGCGAGGCCGGGGTGCGCGGCGCCCGCATCGCGGCGCTGTTCACCCACCCGGTGCTCAAGGACTACGCCGCCACCCTGACCCTGGGCGCCGAGAGGCCCGTCACGCAGGCCCTGGTGAGCGATCCGGAGCATGCGTACGAGCCGTTCGAGGCGACCGACGTGCAGCGCGCGTACTGGATCGGGCGCACCGCGCAGCTCGACCTCGGCGGGGTCGGCTCGCACTACTACAGCGAGACCGACGAGGAGTACGCCGACATCGCCGGGCTGGAAAGGGCCTGGCGGCGGCTCATCGCCCGCCATCCGATGCTGCGGGCCGTCTTCGACGAGGACGGGCGGCAGCGAGTCCTGGCCGACGTACCCGAGTTCACCATCCCGGTCCGGGACGGCGAGGAGCACCTCGCCGCACTGCGCGAGGAGATGTCCCACCAGGTCCTCGACCCGGCCCGCTGGCCGCTGTTCGACGTACGGGCCGTGCACTACACCGCGCCCGACGGCGAGCGCCGGACCCGGATCGGGGTGAGCCTGGACAACCTGGTCCTCGACGGCCTCAGCATGATGATCGTCTTCACCGAGCTGCGGCAACTGCGGGAGGACCCGGACGCCGAACTCCCGTCGATGGACGCGACGTTCCGGGACTACCTCGCCTCCGCCCGGCCACCGGACGGCACACTGGCGGCCGACCAGGAGTACTGGCGTGACCGGCTCCCCTCGCTGCCCCCGGCGCCCCGGCTGCCGCTGCTGCGCGAACCGTCGGCGGTCGGCCGCCCGCGCTTCGAGCGTCGCGCCACGCATCTGCCGTACGAGCGGTGGGAACGGCTCAAGGACCGGGCCCGGGCCTACGGCATCACGCCCTCCGTGCTGCTGCTCGCGGTCTACGCCGAAGCGCTCGGCGAGCACACCGAAAGTCCTGAACTCACCATCAACCTCACCCTCTTCGACCGGCGGGAGATCCACCCGGACATCAACCGGATCGCCGGTGACTTCACCTCGCTGCTCCTGGCCGCCCACCACCCGGCGGCGGGCGAATCCTGGCTAGCACGGCTGCGGGGCCTGCAGGCCCGGCTGTGGACCGACCTCGACCACCGGGCGGTGTCGGCGGTGTGGGTGATGCGCCGGCTCGCCCAGCAGCGCGGGCCCGACCGGGCGGCCATGCCGGTGGTGTTCACCAGTGCGCTGGGCATCGACGACGAGCGGGCCCGGCTGCTGACCCCGCCGCACTGGTCGGTCTCCCAGACCCCGCAGGTCTGGCTCGACCACCAGGTGCTGGAGGACGCCGAGGGGCTCCGGCTCACCTGGGACGCGGTGACCGGGTTGCTGCCGCACGAACTGCCCGAATCGCTGATGGCCCGACAACTCGCGCTGTTGGAGGAGCTGTCCACGGCCGACGAATGGAACGCGCTGATCCTCACCACGGGTCTGAAGGCGGGAGAGCAGTCCGCCGCTCCTGTGCCGACGACCGCCGAGGCAGAAGCCGACGGGGGCGGGCCGCCGCGCGGCGCCACCGAGGAACTCGTCGCCGCGCTCTGGTCACAGCTGCTGCCCGACGCCCCGCTCGCGGGCCGCGAGCAGGGCTTCTTCGCGGCCGGCGGGGACAGCCTGCTCGCCACCCGCCTCATCGCGCGACTGCGCGAACGCACCGGCGTGGAGGTCCCGCTACGGGAGTTCTTCGCCGCCCCGACCGTGGCGGCGCTCGCCGCCGCCGTCGATCACGTCACCGACCGCACCACCGATCAGAACTGGGAAGAGGGGGAGCTGTGAGCGCCGCCGAGCTGGTATCGGAACTGGCAGCCGCCGGAGTCGAGTTGTGGGAGGAGGACGGCCGCATCCGCTTCCGGGCGCCGCAGGGCGCCCTCACCGAGGAACTGCGCGAGCGGCTGCGCACCGACCGGGACGCCGTACTCGCGTATCTGCGGGACCCGTTCGCCGAGAGCCTGGTACCCGACCCGGACGGCCGGCACCTGCCGTTCCCGCTGACGCAGGTGCAGTCCTCTTACCTGCTGGGCCGCACGGACGCCTTCTCGTACGGTCGGATCGGCTGCCACGCCTACCTGGAGTACGAACTGCCGGGCGACGTCGCCCCCGAACGGGCCGCCGGTGCGTGGCGGGCGCTCGTCGAGCGGCACGACGCGCTGCGCACGGTGTACCACCCGGACGGGCAGCAGGTGCTCAAGGACCTGCCGCCTTACGACATCCCCGTGGCGGGCGCCGAGCAGGCGGAGCGGATCCGCGGGGAGCTGGCCCAGCGGACGTACGACCCGGCTGCCTGGCCGTTGTTCGACGTGCGGCTGACGCACTCCCCCGAGCGGCTGCTCGTGCACCTGTCGGTCGACCTGCTGGTCACCGACTTCTCCGGGGTGCAGCAACTGCTGGGCGAACTGGAGCAGCTGTGCCTCGCGCCCGACCGGGCCCTGGAACCCGTGCCGGTGTCCTTCCGCGATCACGTACTCGCCGAGCGACGGCTGCGCGACAGCGCCCGCTGGACCCGCGACCGCGCCTACTGGCTGGACCGGTTGGATGATCTGCCGCCCGCGCCCGAACTCCCCGTACTCAATGAGGAGTCGGGGTCGGGCGTGCGGTTCCGGCGGCTGGCCGACCGGCTGACCGGCGAGGAGTCGGCGGCGCTGCGGAGGCGGGCCGCCGGGCGCGACCTGACCGTGTCCACCGTGCTGCTCGCCGCCTACGCCGAGGTGATCGGCCGGTGGAGCGCCAAGCCGCGCTTCACGCTCAACCTGCCGGTGTTCGCCAAGCGCCCCGTGCACCCGGACATCGGCCGGGTCGTGGGCGACTTCACGTCCGTGACGCTGCTGGCCGTCGAGCCCGATGCCGCGAAGGGGTTCGTGGACCGGGCCCGCGTGCTCGGCGGGCGGCTCTTCGAGGACCTGGACCACGGGTTGTACTCGGGCGTGGAGGTGCTGCGCGAGGTGGCCCGCCGCTCGGACCGGCAGGCGCTGATGCCGGTCGTGTTCACCAGCACCCTTCAGGGCACCGAGGTGCCGGCCACGGGTCCCGGCAAGGTCGTGTACGGCGTGACGCAGACGCCGCAGGTGTGGATCGACTGCCAGGTGATGGAGTCGGGCGGGGAGATCCTGCTGGGCTGGGACGTGCGGGAGGGTGCGCTGCCGGAGGGGCTGGCCGATGACGCGTTCGGCGCGTTCGCGTCTCTCGTACGGGAGTTGGCCGTCTCGGACGCGCTGTGGGACAGCACCGACCCGGTGCGGCTGCCCGAGGCGCGGGCGGCCCGGCACGCGGAGGTCAACGCCACCGGGCGGCCGTTGCCGGAAGGGCTGCTGCACGAGCGCGTGTTCGCCGCAGCCGCCACGCACGCCGACCGCCCGGCGGTCATCGCACCCGACCGCACCCTCACCTACACCGAACTCGCCGGGTACGCCCGGGCGGTGGCCGCGCGGCTGCGGGAGGCCGGGGTCGCGCCGGGCGACCGGGTGGCGATCGTGATGGACAAGGGCTGGGAGCAAGTCCCGGCCGTGCTCGGCGCGCTGGACGCGGGGTGCGTGTACGTGCCGGTGGACACCGTCCACCCGCCCGCGCGCCGGGCGAAGGTCCTGGCCTCCAGCGGGGCGGTCGCCGTACTCACCCAGGCGGGCCTGGACGACTCGTACGAGGTGCCGGCGATCGCCGTCGACACGCTTGAGCCGTCGGAGGCCGCGCAGTCGCGACCGGTGGACCCCGGCCAGGCCGCGTACATCATCTACACCTCCGGCTCGACCGGTGAGCCCAAGGGGGTGGTGGTCTCCCACCGGGCAGCGCTCAACACGGTCGCCGATATCGACGAGCGGTTCGGCGTGGGCCCCGGCGACCGGGTCCTCGGCCTCGCCCAGCTGGGCTTCGACCTGTCCGTCTACGACCTGTTCGGTCCGCTCGCGCACGGCGGCGCGGTCGTCCTCCCGGACGCCGAGCGCCGCGGCGACCCGTCGCACTGGGCCGACCTCGCGGCCCGCCACCGGGTGACCCTGTGGAACTCGGTGCCCGCACAGCTCCAGATGCTGTACGACTACCTGGCCTCCGGCACCGGTCAAGCCGCCGTGGCGGGGCTGTCCGGGCTGCGGCTCGGCCTGCTGTCCGGCGACTGGATCCCCGTACGTCTGCCGGACCGGATGCGGGAACTGCTGCCGGGGCTGCGGCTGATCAGCCTGGGCGGGGCGACGGAGGCGGCGATCTGGTCCATCCACCACCCGATCGAGCAGCCCGTGGATCCGGACCGGCCGAGCATCCTCTACGGCAGGCCGCTCGCCAACCAGACCTTCCACGTCCTGGACGAAGCGCTGCGGCCCCGGCCGGACTGGGTGCCGGGCGAGCTGTGCATCGGCGGCAGCGGCCTGGCGCTCGGCTACCACGGGGACCCGGAGACGACCGCACGGCGGTTCGTCACCCATCCCGTCACCGGGGGGCGGCTCTACCGGACCGGTGACCTGGGCCGGTGGCTGCCCAGCGGGGACATCGAGTTCCTGGGGCGTGAGGACGGGCAGGTCAAGATCCGGGGCCATCGCATCGAACTCGCGGAGATCGAAGCCGCGTTGGCGGGGCATCCGGCCGTCGGCGGGGCGGCCGTGCTCGCCGTCGGCGACGATCCGCTGCAACGCCGGCTGGTCGCCTTCGCGGAACCGGCACGGGTGGCCCCGGTCGCCGGTGCGGGTGGTGTCCTCGCGCGGCGGGCCCGGGAGGCGGCCGACGCGTTCGAGGTGGCCGAGCCGGAGCGGATCGCCGACTTCTCGCGGCTGCTGGACGAGGCGTCGCTGGCGTCCATGCTCGACGCGCTGCGCGCCCGCGGCCTGTTCGCGGAGCCCGAGGCCGCCCACACCGCGGACGAGGTGGCCCAGGCGGCCGCCGTACCGCGCCACCACCGCCTGATCCGGCGCTGGCTGCGCGTGCTGCACGCGGACGGTGTCCTGGCGCTGGATGCCGGCAAGTACCGACTGGGCGTCGAGCCGCCGTCGGCCGCCGACGCATGGGACCGGATCGCCGCCGTATGGAGCGACGAGCTGGGCCCGCGCGACCTGCTGGACTATCTCCGCGCCAACGCGGACCAGTTGGGCGCGCTGATGGACGACCGGGTCGCCGCCGTCGACCTGCTCTTCCCCGGCGCCCGGATGGAGACCGCCGACGCGGCCTACCGCGAGAACGTCATGTCCGCCTACCTCAACCGGGTCGTCGCCGAAGCCCTGCGCACGGCGGCCGAGAAGCGGACGCCCGGAAGGCCACTGCGGGTGCTGGAGGTGGGTGCCGGAACCGGGGCGAGCACGACCGGGGCGCTCGCCGCGCTGGACGGGCGGGAGGTGGAGTGGCTGTTCACCGACGTGAGCCCGTTCTTCCTGGACAAGGCGCGCGAGCGGTTCGGGGACGATCCGAGGCTGCGGTACGGGCTGTACGACGTGGACCGTGACCCGGCCGAGCAGGGGCTGGTGGCGAACTCGTTCGACGCGGTGGTGTGCGC
Organism: Streptomyces sp. NPDC028907; assembly: GCF_055564995.1. Taxonomy (NCBI): domain Bacteria; kingdom Bacillati; phylum Actinomycetota; class Actinomycetes; order Kitasatosporales; family Streptomycetaceae; genus Streptomyces; species Streptomyces sp. NPDC028907. Next base: position 359,737 of record NZ_JBVHVE010000010.1, on the reverse strand, counting down.
GGGCGTGCTGAACAACGCCCGGGACACGGCGGCCGCGCTCACCGCGCTGCGCTCGCTGCTCGTGCCCGGCGGGCTGCTGCTGGTCACCGAGCCGACGCGGGAGCACTACGAGATCCTGATCTCGCAGGCGTTCATGATGACCGGGGCCGAGGACCTGCGGCGCGCGGACGGCACGGACGCCACCTTCGTCACCCGCGAGCAGTGGCTGCGCCTGTTCGCCGAGGCAGGCGGCGAGAACACGCTCTGCCTGCCCGAGCAGGGCCACCCGCTGGAGCCGCTGGGCCAGCACGTCTTCGCCGTACGGTTCAAGACCGACAGGGCCCTGGTGGATCCCGCGGACGCCCTCGACCTCCTCGCGGCGCGGCTGCCGGTCTACATGCTGCCCGCCGCGCTGCACGTCCTCGACGCGCTCCCCCTCACGTCCAACGGCAAGGTCGACCGCAAGGCCCTCTCGGCCCGGGCCGCCGTCACGGCCGAGGAGCAGCACACCGTCGCCGTGGCGGAAACCGCCGAGCCCGCCGACGAGTTGGAGGAACGGCTCGCCTCGGTGGCCGCCGTGGCACTCGGGGTGACCGCCGTCCCGCGCGACCGCAGCCTGTTCGACCTGGGCGCGGACTCGCTGCTGCTCGCCCAGCTGTCGGCACGGCTGATCGAGGAGATGCCGCAGGCGGCGGACCAGCAGTTCGACACCCTGCTGCGGGAGCTCCTCAACCGCCCGACGGTCGCCGATCTGGCCCGCCATCTGCGCGGCACGGACGACGCCGAGGCAGGCAAGCGCGAGGCGAGCGCGCTGCTGCCCCTCGGCGACGCACCGGAGGGCGGAGTGCTGCACGTGCTGGTGCACGAGGGCATCGGCACCATGGCCCCCTATCGGGACCTCTCGGCCCGGCTCACCGCGTACGGGCCGCTCGTCGGCCTGGCCGTCGGCGACGTCGAGGCATGCACCGAGATCCCGGCGGAGGAGTTCGTGGAGCGACTCGCGGCCGAGCACGTACGGCGGTTGACCGCGACCGGTGCCGACCGGTTCCGGCTCACCGGGTACTGCCTGGGCGGGCAGCTCGCCACCGAGATCGCCCGGCAGCTCACCGAGGGCGGGGCGCACGTCGAGCGGCTGACGGTGGTCAGCAGCAGCCCGCCCGCCTTCGTGTGCGAGGACGAGCCGCTGATCGAGCACGCCTTCGCCCGGGTGCTCGGCGCGGACCCGGCGGCGGCCGGTTATCCGGACGACGAGGAGGAGCTGGGGGCGGCGCTGCGGGCAGTCCTCGACGCCACCCCCGGGCGGGTGCCGTCCGGCGCCTTCGCCGCTCTGTGCGGTGAGCCGCGCCTGGAGGCGGTGGCCCGCCGCATGCGCGCCCTGTCCGAGGTGCCTCAGACGGAGCGGCTCGCGGCGATCGCCCGCACCCTGGGCGGGGACGGCGACGCTGCCCATGTACCGGGTCTGTACCGGGTGTTCCGGCACGCCTTCGCCGCCGCGTCGCTGCACAGCACCCAGCCGTACGCGGGCGACATCACCCTCGTACAGCCGCGTGGCCGGCTCCGGTTCCTCGCGGGCTTCGGGCAGGAGGCGGACGAGTTGTGGCGTGAGGTGTGCCTCGGTGAGCTGACGGTGGTCGACGTCGACGGCGACCACTTCAGCTGCCTGCGCGCGCCGCATGTCGATGACGTGGCATCGGCTGCCGGAGGCACCCCGTGAACCGAGGCCGTACCGCGCCGGTCGCGGTGGGCGTGGTCGGGGCGGCCGGGGCGGTGGGCCGGGCCGTGCTGGACGAGTTGCTGCGCCTCGGGGTGGGGCCGGTGCGGGCGGCGGTGCGCCGTCGGCCCGGCCTGCCCCTGCCCGTGGAGGCCGGGCTGTGGCCGGATCCGGTGGACGTGACCGACGAGCGGGCCCTCGCCGCGTTCTGCGCCGAGTGCCGTGTCGTCGTCAACGCCACCGGGCCGGTCCGTGCCGTGGGCCACCGGGTGGCGGCCGCGGCCCTCACGGCGGGCGCGGATCTCGTCGATGTCAACGACACGGCCGAACTGTCCGGATCACCGCCGTGCGAGCGGCTGTTGCGGTGGCGGACGGCGGTGATCGGCGCGGGGCTGATGCCGGGGCTGGCCGGGATGCTGCCCGGGTTGCTGGCCGACAGCAGTCAGGCCAGGGGCGGGGTCCTCACCGTGCGCGTCGGCGGGCTCCCCCACTTCCCGCTCGCCGCCGCCCGGGACTTCATGGACCGGCTCGCCCGCCCCGGTGGCGAGGTGACGGCCGTCTGGCGCGACGAGCGACGGGTGCCGGGGGCGCTCGCGGTGGAGCGTGACGCGCGGCTGCCGTACTTCCCCGGGGCCGTGACGGCGATCCCGTACCTGACCGAGGAGGCCGTGGCCGTCGCCCGTCGATACGGGCTCGGCGAGGTTCGCTGGTACACGGTGTTCGGCGGCGAGCACACCCGCGCGGTTCTCGACCGCTATCGCGCGGGGCTGTCGCCGGACGGCCGGTTTGTGGACGGGGCGGCGGACGAGCTGTCGCGTGCCACGCTCACCGATCTCGCGGGCCGTGCGCCGTACCAGGCCGTGACCTGCGAGCTGGACGGGCGCGCGCTCGTCCTCACCGGCAACGGCTCCTCGGCCCTCACCGGAACCACCGCCGCCCACGCGGCACTGGCGGTGCTGAACGGTGAACTCCCGCCCGGGCGGCGGCACTTCGCAGAACTCCCCGACCCTGGGCGCCTGGCCCGTCGTATCGCCGAGACCCCGGCCGTGACCGCGCTGCGGCTGCTGGACGGGCCGCTCGCCGAACTCCCCCTGGAAGAAGGAATCCTTTGACTCCCGTGACCCGAGTCGTCGTCTGCGGCACCGGTTTCGGCCGTGTGTACCTCAGTGCCTTCCGGGAACCGGGCCCGGACTTCCCGTTCCGGCTGACCGGCGTTCTCGGCCGGGGCAGCGCCCGCTCCAAGGCCTGCGCGCAACGCTACGGCGTCCCCCTGCTCACCGACCCGGACGAGGTGCCCCGGCACGCCGACCTGGCCTGCGTGGTGGTGCCCAACGGGGTCGGCGGCGGGGAGGGGGCCGCGCTCGCGCAGCGGCTGATGGGGCACGGGGTACATGTGCTGCACGAGCATCCGATCCACCAGGTGGAACTGGCCGCTTGTCTGCGCACCGCCCGCCGCCACGACGTCCAGTACCGGCTCAACACCTTCTATCCGCACCTGGCTCCCGTGCGCCGCTTCCTCGCTGCGGCCCGTCACCTTGCCGAGCGGCAGGACGTGCTGTACGCGGAGGGGTGGTGTGCCGTCCATGTGTCGTACGACCTGATCGACATCCTCGGCCAGGCACTCGGCGGGCTGCGGCCCTGGCAGCTCGGGGATCCGATGTCCGGCGGCGGGCCGTTCACCACCCTGGAGGGCCGACTCGCCGGCGTCCCCCTCACCCTGCGCGTGCTGAACCAACTCGACCCGGAGGACCCCGACAACCACACCCACCTGCTGCACCGGGTCACCCTCGGCTTCAGCGGCGGCACGCTGATCCTGGCCGGGACGCACGGCCCGGTCCTGTGGAGCCCGGCGCTGCCCGCCCCACGCGGGGACGACGGCGAGCTGGACTTCGACGCCGAGGCGCACCGCCTGGTGCACCTGCCGAGCGTCCAGCCGGTCGGCCCCGCCGAAGCGCCCACGCACCGGGAGGTGTACGCCGACGTGTGGCCGGACGGCGTACGGCGGGCGCTGCGGGCGACGGCGGACGCGGCCGGGGCGGGCGAGGACCCGATGCGGGCGGGCCAGTACCACCTCACCCTCAGCCAGATCTGGCAGGACCTCACCGCCCGGCTCGGCTACCCGGACCTGGTACGCCGCCCCGCGCCGGAGCCGGTCACCGCGCCGGACCTGGTCGCGGCGGTGCGTGAACGGGAGGGCCTGTGACCACCGCGGCGGCTGCTTCCGGCCCGTCCGCCGCTTTCAACCCGCTCGACCTGAGCCACACCGACGATCCGTATCCCCGGCTGGCCGCGCTCCGCCGCGAACGGCCGGTCTCCACGCCGCTTCCCGGATGGCACGTGGTGGTCCGCGACGCGGACGTGCGGGCAGTCCTGGCGGACCCGGCTCTCTGGTCGAGCCGCCGCAACAACACCTCCGTACCCGACACCCCCGAAGCGGACCGGGGGTTGGCCCTGTCCCAGCTCGACCCACCCGCGCACACGCGGCTGCGCCGGCTCCTCTCCCCCGCCTTCGCACGGACCGTCGTCGCGGAGCTGGAACCCGTCGTACGGGAACGGGCCGAGTCGCTGGCGGACCGGTTCGAGCGGGACACGGATCTGGTCCCCGCGTTCACCGCGCCGCTGCCGCGTGCCGTCCTGGCCGCCTTCTGCGGGGTGGACGGGACCGACGCGGGGGACCACGACCGCTGGGCCGGCACCTTCACCGACCTCCTGGGCCACCGGGCGCACCCGGAATGGCCCGCGTTCGAACGCTGGGCGCTGAGGTCCACGGAAAAGCCCGTTCTGAGCGGTGTCCTGAAGCAGTTGGACCGCACCGAGGCCGTGACCTTCCTGCACTTCCTGATCGTGGCCGGAGTGCCCAACCTCCGCCATGCGCTGGGGAATCTGGTGCTGCGGCTGCTGAGCGAGGACCACTGGCGGGCCGAGGGGCTGGCGGACGCGATCGAGGAATCGCTGCGCCTGGACCCTCCCGCGCTGTGGCAGATGCGCACCGCGTCCCGTGACATCACCGTGGGCGGAACGCCCGTACGGGCCGGGGAACGGGTGGTCGCCGTCGTCGCCTCCGCCAACCGCGACCCGGCCCGCTGGGGCGAGGACGCCGACGCGTTCCGGCCCGACCGGCCGGGGCTGCGCGCCCACCTGGCCTTCGGCAAGGGCCCGCACGCCTGCCTCGGCGCCTCCCTGACCCGGCTCCAACTACGGGTGGCGGCCGAGGTGTTGATCGGGCGGCATCCGAAACTGCGGCTCGCGCCCGGCTTCCGTTTCCGCCGCGCCGGCGACTTCATGAGCCGCGGCCCCGCCGCGCTCCCCGTCCACCTGGAGTGACCTCTGTGACCAGTACCGCTTCCCCCTGGCTCCGCCGACCGCTGCCCCGCCCCACGGCACGCGTGTCGCTGGTGTGCTGTCCGCACGCGGGCGGCAGCGCCGCCTTCTACACCGCGTGGGCCCGGCTGCTTCCGCCGCACGTGGAGCTCGTCGCCGTCCAGTACCCAGGTCGCCAGGACCGGCTCACGGAGCCCGCCGCGAAGTCCATGGACGAGCTCGCCGGTGCCGTCGCCGAGGCGCTGCGTGCCGACCGGACGGACCGGGAGCACGTCCTGTTCGGGCACAGCATGGGCGCCTCGGTCGCCTGGGAGACCGCCCTTCGGCTGGAGGCATCGGGCGCGGGCCCACGGCACGTGGTCGTCTCCGGGCGTCCCGGACCGCACCGCCAGCGCCCCGGCACGGTGCACCTGCGGGACGACGACGGCCTCGCCGCCGAACTGCGCCGCCTCGACGGCACCCACGCCGCCCTGCTCGACGACCCCGAGGTGCGGGCGGTGCTGCTGCCCGCGGTCCGGTCCGACTACCGCCTCATCGAGACGTACCGTCCGGACACCGCCGCCCGGCTGCGCTGCCCGCTCACCGCCGTCACCGGGGACCGTGACGAGGAGGCGACGGTGGCGGAGGTGGCGGCGTGGCGGAGCGCCACGTCGGGGGCGTTCAGCAGCCTGGTGCTGCCGGGCGGTCACTTCTACCTGGTCGCGCAGGCGGGGCGGGTCGTCGATGCCGTCCTCGACGCCTGCGGCGCGTCCGCCCCTGCCGCCGTGCACCACCCCGTACTCCCCTGAAGCCGAAGCTGGAGCTGGAGCGACATGACCACCCTCCCGGAGACCACCCCCGCGCGCGTCGACCTCGCCGCGCTCGCCGACCTCGTCACCCCGTGGGCGATCAGGGTCGCGGCGACCCTGCGCCTGGCCGACCACATCGCCGTCGGCCACACGGCACTGCCCGACCTCGCGCGCGCCGCGGGCGCCGACCCGGACGCGCTGCGCCGCATGCTGCGCGTGCTCACCGGCCGAGGCGTCTTCGCCGAGCCGACCGAGGACACGTACGCCCTGACGCCCGCGGCCGAACTGCTCAAGGACAGCGGGGCGTTCGGGCTGCGCGCCTGGTACGACCTGGACGGCATGGGCGGGCGCATGGACCAGGCGTTCGGGCGCCTGCTGGACACCGTGCGCACAGGTGAGCCCGCCTACCCCCTCGTGCACGGCCGGTCCCTGTGGCAGGACACCCTGAAGGACCCCGCACTCGCCCGCTCCTACGCCGACTTGATGGCCGCGCACACCCGGTTCGCGGCCCCGGAGGTCGTCGCGGCGTACGCCTGGCCCGAGCGCGGGCACGTGGTGGACGTCGGCGGCGGTTCCGGATCGCTGCTCGCCCGGCTGCTCACGGCGCGCCCCGCTCTGCGCGGCACGGTGCTCGACCTCCCCGAGGCCGCCGAGGAGGCGCGGCGCGCACTGGACTCGGCCGGGCTGGTGGAACGTGCCTCGGTGCATCCCAGCAGCTTCTTCGACCCGCTGCCCGCCGGAGCGGACCTGTATCTGCTCACCTGGGTGCTGCACGACTGGAGCGACGAAGAGGCCGAGCGGATCCTGCGCCGGTGTGCCGAAGCGGCCGGCGAGGGCGGTCGGGTCCTCGTCGTGGAAAACCTCGTCACCGACAGGCGCCGTGCCGACGTCGCCGCGGCCATGGATCTACGGCTGCTGGTGCTGTTCGGCGGCCGGGAACGCACGCCCCGGCAGCTGGACGACCTGGTCACCCGGACCGGCCTGCGCGTCACCAGCCGCCAGGTCACCGGAACCGGCATCCACCTGGTGACCTGCGCGCACGCCGGGTGACGCACAGCGATAGGGCGGCATGGCACAACACCACGCCGCCCTATCGCCTGTTCAGGAACGTGCCGCCAGCCGCCACCCGCTCGCCTGCTCCCGCTCGCCCCAGAACGACGCGTAGCGCCCGCCGAGCGCCAGCAGTTCCTCGTGCGTGCCCCGCTCGACGATCCGCCCGCCCTCCAGGAACGCGATCAGGTCGGCACCCCGGATGGTGTCGAGCCGGTGGGCGACGACGAGAACCGTCCGATCCACCGTAAGCGCTCCCAGGGCCTGCTGCACCGCGGCCTCGTTCTCCGCGTCGAGCGCCGAGGTCGCCTCGTCGAGCAGCACGATCGGGGCCCGCTTGAGCAGGGCCCTGGCCAGCGAGATCCGCTGCCGCTCCCCGCCTGACAGAGCCGCGCCGCCCTCGCCCACGCGTGCGCTCCAGCCGTCCGGGAGCCGCTCGGCGATCTCGTCGACCCGGGCGAGCCGCCCGGCCTCGCGCACCTCCTCGTCCGTGGCGTCCTCGCGTCCGGCGCGGACGTTCTCCTCGATCGTGCCCGCGAAGAGGTACACGTCCTGGAAGACCATGGCAAGGCGAGCCATCAGCTGGTCCGTCGTCAGGTCGCGGACGTCCGTCCCACCGACGCGGACCGTGCCCGCGCTCACGTCCCAGAAGCGGGCGATCAGCCTGGTCACGGTGGTCTTGCCCGAGCCGGAGGGGCCGACCAGCGCCACGGTGCTCCCCGCCGGGACGCGCAGGGCGAGGCCGTCGAGCACGGTGGGCCCGTCCCCGTAACCGAAGGAGACACCGTCGATTTCGATGCCGTACTCCTCCGGGAGCGGCGCCTCGGTCTGCGGCTGCGGCAGCGGATCAGCGGCGAGCACCTCGTCCAGGCGCTCCAGGGTGCCGCGGGCGACCCGCAGTGAGCCCCCCAACTCGGCCGCCGCGCCCATGGGTTCGACGAAGCGCACGGCCAGCACCAACACCGCGATCAGCTCACCGGCACCGATCGATCCGCCGACCGCCAGAAACGTGCCGAGCAGCAGGACGCAGGTGAAGCAGAGCTGCACGGCGAGCGCGAAGCCCGCGATGCCGGGTACGCCGATGCGTATGGCGGCGCGGGCCTGGGCCTGCTGCTCGCGCAGGGCGGCGTCGAGGAGTTCGTGGTCCTCGACGGTCCGGCCGAAGGCGCGCAGCGCGGGCTGGTGCCGGACGAACTCCACCAGTCGGTCCGCGGTCTCGACGGCGCCGGCATGGGACTGCCGGTCGACGCGGGACATCAACCGCCCGGACCAGCGGTACGCGGCGGCAGCGACGGGCGACGCAACCAGCATGGCCAGCGCGAGCCGCCAGTCGAAGACGAAGGTGGCGAGGACGACTACGGCGGGCGTGACGAAGGCGTTGCACAGCGGGCGCAGCAGGTTGGCGGCGGCGTTCATCACCTGGACCACACCCTGTCCGGCCAACTGGCCGAGCTCGCCGGTGCGTTCGCCGCCGAACCAGCCGAGCGGCAGGGCGACGACATGGTCACCGATGCGGTGGTGCAGGGTGCGCCCGAGGTCGGCGCTGAAGCGGTTGCCGCGTACGGTCGCGGTGAAGGCGACGGCCCCGTAGGCGACCGTCGCGGCGGCGAGGGCGGCGACCCACGGCCAGGCCGCCTCCGGAGCGTCGCCGAGGAGCCGGGTCAGCAGCGGGACCAGCAGCGCGTACGCCACTCCCTGGAGCGCGGCGGCGACGGCCGCCCACAGCAGGACGCGGCGCAGCCCCTCCGTCTGCTCCCGTCCCAGTACGCGTGTCAGCAGCGCGGTCATCGCGCGGTTCCCTTCTGCTGGAGGGCCCACATGCGGGCGTAGCGGCCGTCGAGGGCGAGCAGTTCGGCGTGGGTGCCCTGTTCGGCGATGCGTCCGCCGTCGAGGACCACGATGTGGTCGGCGTCCCGTACGGTCGCGAGCCGGTGGGCGATGACCAGCAGGGTGCGGCCGGCGGCGAGCGCCGAGAGGGCCTGCTGGACGGCGGCCTCGGACTCGGGGTCGGCGAAGGAGGTCGCCTCGTCGAGGACGAGGACGGGTGCGTCGGCGAGCAACGCGCGGGCCACGGAGAGGCGTTGGGACTCGCCGCCGGAGAGCACCGCGTCCTCACCGATCACCGAGTCGTAGCAGCGCGGTAGTGCGGTGATCCGGTCGTGGATGTGCGCGGCGCGCGCGGCCTGCTCCACGGCCGCGTCGTCGGCGTCCGGGCGGCCGAGGCGGATGTTGTCGCGGACGTTGGTGCGCAACAGGTGGGGTTCCTGGAAGACGAAGGACACCTGGCGGTACAGGTCGTGCGGGGCGAGGTCCCGGACGTCCGTGCCGCCGATCCGTACCGTTCCGGCGGTCGGGTCCCAGAAGCGGGGCACCAGCCTGGCGAGGGTGGACTTGCCCGAGCCGGAGGCGCCGACCAGGGCGGTGACGGTGCCGGGCCGCAGGGTCAGGTCGATACCGCTGAGGACGTCCGTGGTGCCGTCGTAGCTGAAGCCGACGCCGGTCAGTTCGACGCGGCCGTCCGCTCCCGGCGTCGCGGGCTCGGACGCCTCGGGGAGGGCCGGTACGGACAGCAGCGCGTGGAGCTCGCGGGCGCTCTGCATGCCGCCCTGGACGGCGTGCCCGGACTGGGCGAGCCCCATCACGGACCCGGTCAGCGCGGGGCCCAGCAGGACGAACGGCACGAGGTCGAGCGCGTCGGTCCAGCCCTGGGTGACGAACAGGGTGCCGGCGGCCGTGGCGAGCAGCAGGGCCGCCGGACCGGACAGGGCGAGCGCGGCCGACGTACTGGCCCGGGTCGTACTCATGATCCAGTCGCGGAAGAAGGCGGAGAAGCTGTCGGCGGCGTCGTCGTAGGCACGGTGGGCGCGGGAGGTGCGGCCGTACGCCTTGATGACCGTGATGCCGTGGACGAGTTCGACGACGGCCGCGTTGACGGCACCCATCGAGCCGAAGAACCGTGCCGTCACCTCCTCGCCGCCGGACATGGCCTGCTGGAAGAAGTAGCCGCCGAGCAGGAGCGGGAGCAGGGCGACGAGGGCGAGCCGCCAGTCCACGGTGAGGAGATAGACCAGGGCGGTCAGCGGCGCCACGATCGCCGAGGTGACCTCCAGCGCGGTGTGCGCGATCAGGTGGTGCAGGGTGGAGATGTCGTCGCCCGCCGCCTTCTTCACCTCGCCCGAGCTGTTGTCGGTGAACCAGCCGAGCGGCACGCGCCCGAGGTGCCGGGCGATGCGGCGGCGCAGCCCGAGCTGGAGATCGACGTCGGCGTGGTGGGTGAGGACGCCGGCGGTCGCGTAGAGGACGAGCCGGGCCACGAGGGCGGCCACGCCGGTCCACGCCGCGGTCCAGGCACCGCCTTCGTCCGGGCCGCCGGACGCCAGCAGGGCACGGGCGAGTTCGGCGACGGCGATGAACGGGATCATCGAGCAGACCGCGGCGGCGGCCTGGGCGACGACCGCGGCGATCAGGCGCCCGCGTACGGGGGCGAGCAGGTCTTGGAGGCCCGGCGGCTTGCCGGGAGCCGGCTCGGGTGGCTGGGGGGCGGTGTCGGGTGTGCCCTCTCGCGTGTCCGCGAGGGCCGCGCCGGTCATGAGTCTTCCTCTCGGGGGGTGGTGGATCGGAGTACGGCGAAATCGGGGGCGAGCGGCGTGCAGACGAGCCCGGCGGCACCGGCTTCCTCAGCGAGGTCGTCGAGGCCGAGCCCCGACCAGGGAAGCGGTACGGCGTACTCGCGGACGACGGTCTCCCCGTCGCGCACGCGGTAGGTGAGGGTCCAGCCGTCGTCGGCGCCCTCGCTCCACGACTCGTAGTCCAGGGCGCCGACACGACGGGTCGCCAGCCGCAGCGGGGCCCGGGTCGGGGGTGCGGTGCGGTCGAGGACGTCGACGACAGCGGGGGCTCCGGGCGCCAGCCTCTCGCTCAACAGCCGCCACAGGGCGGCGCGTTCGGTGGACCCGAGATGCCCTACGACGCCGAGGGCGACGGCCGCGCACAGGCGGGGCGGCAGCCGCGCGTCGTCCACCGTGCCCGCGGTGACGGTGACGCGCGCGGCGAGCTCGGGACGGCAGGCGAGCCGGGTGGACAGCGCGATACGCATCCCGGCGGAGGGCTCCACCGCCATCAGCCGGGCGCCGGGAACGGCGTCGGCTGCGGCCTCGGTGGACAGCCCGGTGCCCGCGCCGATGTCGAGCAGAGGCCCGTGCCCCGGGTCGACCCGGTCGAGCGCCCGGCGCAGCAGCGGGCCGAGCCGCGCCCATGCGGGGGCGGCGAGGAGGTCGTAGAACTCGGCGGCCGGGCCGTACATGTCCTGGACGGCGGTGGTGTCAGGCAGGGGCATCGACCGGCTCCTTCGCGGTCAGCTGGTCCCGGTCACGTACGAGGGTCCATGAGGTGAGGGCGGCGAGCAGGCTGACCACGGCCGCCGCGACGCAGATGGTCGCCAGGCCGCCGGTGAGCGCGGAGCGGGCCGCGTCCAGGACCGGTTCGCGTGCGGTGGCGGGGAGGGCGCGTTCGAGCGAGCCGAACTGCCCGGCTGCCACGGCGTCCCGGACCTGCTGCCGCATCGCCTCCGGGACCTGCAGGGCGGCGAGCCGCGCGTCGTCGAGGTCGCTGTCGATGCGGGTGCTGAACACGGCGCCGAAGGCGGCCACTCCGGCCGCCGTACCGAGCGGGAAGAAGGTGTTGGTCATCCCGGACGCCATCCCGGCCCGCTCCGGCGGCACCACCCCGACGGCCATGCCCATCAGCGGCGGGAAGGCGATCGCTCCACCGATACCGAGCAGCACCAGGCCGGGCAGCATGACCAGCCAGGAGTCGTCGGGCCCGACGCGGGCCATGGTGAGCAGTCCGACCGCGGTGATCCCCGTGCCGAGCGCCATGACGCCGCGCGTCGGCATCAGCCTCAGGAACAGCCCGCTGAAGGGGGCGACCAGCATGATGAAGGCGGTCATCGCCAGCAGCCGCAGCCCCGTACCCAGCGGGCTGTGACCGAGCATGCCGGACAGCCACAGGATCAGATACGGCAGCACACCGAAGCTGACGACGCGGCAGACGAAGCTGAGCACGATCGCGCCGGTGAACGACGGCACCCGCAGCAGCCGTACGTCGAACATCGCCGCGTCCCGGCGCCGTGTCTCCCACGCCGCGAACCCGGCGACGAGCAGTGCCCCGGCCACCAGGGGCAGCAGGACGAAGGCCGAGGTCCAGCCGTCCTCGGGGCCGGTCACGAGGCCGTAGTTGAGGCCGAGCAGCGCCCCGGCGGCGAGCAGCAGTCCGACGAGGTCGAACCGGCCTTCGGGGCGCGGCAGTTCATCTGTGCGCTCCCGGGGGACGCGCAGCGCGGCGCCGGCGATGATGAGGACGCCGACCGGCAGGTTGACGTAGAAGATCCACCGCCAGTCGAGACCTTCGACCACGGCACCGCCCACCAGTGGGCCGAGGGCGGCCGCCGCGCCGCCCGCCGCGGAGAACATCCCGATCGCCGACTGACGGCGCGGCCTCTCGTAGGCCCCGGCGATCAGGGCGAGCGCGGTCGACATCACCATCGCGCCGCCCAGGCCCTGCGCGGCGCGGCAGGCGATCAGCGTCCCGACTCCGGGTGCGGCGCCGCAGCCCGCCGACGCGACGGTGAAGACCGCGACGCCGGTGAGGAACATGTTCCGGCGCCCGATCCGGTCGGACAGCGCCCCCGCGGGCAGCAGGAGCGCCGCGAAGACCAGCGTGTAGGCGTTCACCACCCACTGCAGGCCGGTCAGTCCGGCGTCCAGATCGGCGGCGACTTCCGGCAAGGCGACGTTGACGACGGTGATGTCCAGCGTCATCAGCACGGCGGCCAGTGACGTCGTGGCGAGCAGCCAGCCGTTGCCGGGCGACTTCTCGTTCTCGCCGGCGGACGGCTCCCGACGTATGTCCTGGGTCATGGGCAAACCCTTCGCGGTCATGGGTATACGACGTATACAGGTGGGTGGACGGCAGCGGTACACCGCGTGCTCGATCCGGTGGCCCCCGGTCAGTCCTGCGGCAACAGGCCCCGCAGAAGGGCCTGGAGGCCGGACACGAACGCGTCCTGAGCCGCTGACTCGCGCGGCGGGCGGGCCAGCATCCGGGCCAGCCGGGGATGGTCGGTCATACGGACCCGGGTCATCAGCTCATGCCGGGCGGGGCGGCCCTCGGGCCTCAGCGCGGGCAGGTACGACAGATGCCCGAACGTGTACCACCACAGCGCCCAGTAGGCGTCGGCCGCCTCCTCGTCGGTGAGCCCGGCCTCCTCCAGGAGCGCCAGCACATGCTCGACGAACCGGGAGGCACGCGGCCCGAACAGCTCGCCGGCCTTGAGGACTTCGGCCACCCACGGCTCGGCCGTCAAGTGGTCGTGCAGTGCGCGGAAGGCCAGGACCAGCCGGTCCGAGGGCGCCCCGTCGCTGTCCGGGAGTACCAGCTGCTCGGCCACGTCGTCCAGCATCGCGACCAGCATCTCGCGCTTGTCGCCCACGTGCCGGTACAACGCCATGGCCGTCACGCCGAGTTCCGCCGCGATCCGGCGAAGGGTGACCGCCGACAGCCCCTCGTCGCGGGCCACCCGCCGCCCGGTGGCCACGACGGTCGCCCGGTTCAGCGGGGCGCGGCGCTTCCCGGTCCCGGGGCGCGTTCCGTCGCTGTCGGTCGTCGAGCTCGGCATACCGCCACCTTAAGGTCACCGTGTCACGTCCTTTCCGGCGGGCCGCGTCCGGTGCGGCAGCGCCGCCACCAGGGCGCGGGTCACGTCGTGCTCGGGCCGGCTCAGCACCCGGGCCGCCGGCCCCGTCTCACGGATCCGGCCGTCGTGCAGGACCGCCACCCGGCCGCCGAGGCGCGCGGCGACCGACAGGTCGTGCGTGACCATGACGACGGCGATCCCCAACTCCGCCCGCAGACCGGCGATCAGCTCGGTGACCGCGGCCGCCACCGACGGATCCAGGGCGCTGGTCACCTCGTCGCAGAGCAGCACCTCGGGCCCCGCGGCCAGGGCTCGCGCCAGGGCCACCCGCTGCCGCTGACCACCCGACAGAGCTCCGGGGAGCCGTCCGCCCAACTCCGGATCCAGGCCAACCTGGGCGAGCAGCCGGTCCACTTCCGCCGATCGCCGCGTCGCTGGTATGTCCGTGCGGAACACGAGCGGGCGGCCGACGATCGCGGCCGCGGTGTGGCGCGGGTTGAGCGAGGCGTACGGGTCCTGGGGGACGAGTTGCACTCGGCGGCGCTGTCCGGGTTCGCGGTGGCGCACGTCCCCGGCGAGCACCTCACCGTCGAGGTGGATCTCGCCGCGCGTGGGGATGTCGAGTCCCGCGAGACAGCGCAGCAGGGTCGTCTTGCCGCAGCCGGACGGGCCGACGACGGACAGGCAATCGCCCGGAGCTAGGGTGAGACCCACCCCGTCAAGGATGGGCTTCTCGCGGGCGAGTGAGATGTCGGACCCGCGCAGCAGGGGGCCCTCGCCCGTGAAGTCCGCAGTCGCGGAGACGCCCGGGCGGGCCGCCGCGACCAGCACCTTCGCGCGCTCACTCACCGGGTCGGCCAGCACGGTTTCGGCGGGCCCGAGTTCGACGATCCGCCCGCTGTCCATGACGGCCACCCGGTCGGCCACGGAGGCGACCGAGGCGAGGTCGTGCGAGACGAGCAGGACCGCGGTGTCCGTCTCGCGTCGCAGCCTGGTCAGGTCGGCGAGGAACGCGGCGGCGGTGACGGAATCGAGGGCGCTGGTCGGTTCGTCGAGCACGAGCAGCCTGGGTTCCGCGGCGAGGGCCGCCGCCAGTGCGGCCCGCTGACGCTGACCGCCGGACAACTGGTGCGGCAGCCGGTGGACGACCTCCTGCGGCCGGTCGAGTCCCGCGAGCCGCAGTGCCCGTTCGATCCGCTCCGGCCACCGCTCCTTGGGTACTCGGCCGGCCCGCAGCACGTCGCCGATCTGGGTGCCGACCCGCAGGTGCGGGGCGAGCGCCGTGCGTGGATCCTGGGGTGCGTACCCGCACACGGATGCCCGCAGCCGCCGTAGCCGGCGCTCGTCCAGGGTCAGGGGGTCCAGCCCGTCGAGCCGTACGGCGCCCCCCGCGTGCCACAGCCCCGGCGCGATGTGCCCCAGCGCGGCGAGCGCGAGCGTGGTCTTGCCGCTGCCCGACTCCCCCACTACGGCGAGGAGTTCACCGGGCGCGAGGTCGAGATCCACACCGCCGAGTACCGCGTGCCCTCCCGCGCGCTCGACCATCAGTCCGCGCACGGACAGCAGAGTCCCCGCCGCCTCCACGACACCCGGCGCGGCCTTGCGCCGCCGGCCAGCGGCCCTCACGTCCGGCCCGGGGAACGCCGAGTCGAGCAGCAGGTTGGTGGCGAGCAGGAGGATGAGGAGCAGGATCGCCGGCACGACGACCGCGAGGGGCTGAAGGGTGAGGCCGTCGCGGTTCTCCAGAACCATCAACCCCCAGTCGGCGGCGGGCGGTTGGGCGCCGTAGCCGAGGAAGGCTGCGGTGGCGACGACGGTGACCGCGCCGAGGAAGCGCACCCCGGCGTCGGCGGCGAGTACCGGGGCGAGATTGGGCAGTACCTCGCGCCCGAGCACGCTCGCCGCGCGCTCCCCGCGCGCGACGGCGACCTCCACGTAGTCCTGGGAGAGGATGCGCAGGGTCGCGGCCCGCACCACGCGGATACTCTCCGGCAGCAGGACGAGCCCGGCGGCGAGCGCGACGCCCGCCGTGCCGCGCCCGGTGGCCACGACCACCACGCTCAGCAGCAGGAAGGCGGGCAGCCCCAGCAGGACGTCGGCGAGGCGCAGAATGAGTGTGTCGGTCCACCCTTTGCGGTAGGCGGCGGTCATTCCGGCGGCCGCGCCCAGGACACAGACCGCTGCCGTGACCGCCAGCCCGCTCAACAGCAGGGTGCGGCCACCGGACAGCACCCGGCTGAGCACGTCGGAGCCCAACCGGTCGGTTCCCAGGGGGGCTTGGCCGCTACCGGGCGCGTACGGGATGTCCACGGGCTCGGTCACCGCGTGCGGTGCGAAGAGCGGTCCGAGCAGAGCGACGGCGGTGACCAGCAGCAGCAAGGCCAACGCGGCGCGGCCACGCCGACGCCGCCGGGCCGGCCGGTTCGCCTCTGGGGCAGCCACAGCGGGCGGTCGTTCGGAGATCAGGGTCATGGCAGGCGCCTCTGCACGGGGTCGAGGAGCGGTACCGCCGGATCGGCGACGAGATTCGAGACCACCGCGACGCCCGGACCCAACAGCAGGGCATCCAGCGCACCCCACCGCAACGCCCCACGGGCCCCGGCGACCACCACAGCGGCCCTACGTTCGGAAGACAGAGTCATCGCGCCCGCCTCCGCACGGGATCGAGGAGCGGTACTGCCAGGTCCGCGGCAAGGTTCGCGGTCACCGCGACAGCCGCGCCGAGCAGCGCCACCGCCTGAACCACCGGGACGTCCCGGGCAGCCGTGGCGTCCACCAGGAGTGCGGCGATGCCCGGGTAGCCGAACAGGGACTCCGCGACCAGCGCCCCGCCCAGCAGGTAGGCGGTGGAGCGGGCGAGCACCGGGACGGCGGGGCCGAGCCCGGCGGGCAGGACGTAGCGCAGGGCGACCCGGCTCTCGGGCACCCCGTTCAGCCGCGCGGCCTCCACCGCCGGGGAGCGGGCGGCCTCGGCCACGCCGGCCCGTACCAGCCGCAGGTTCTGGGCGAGGCACACCGAGACGAGGGTGAGCACCGGCAGGACGAGCACGGACGGTTCGTCGAGCGGGCCCTGCCCGGCGCCGAGCAGGGACACGGCGGGCAGCCAGCCGAGACCGGCCGCGAACACGGCCATCAGCAGGGCGCCCGTGACGAACTCCGGTACCGCGGCCAGCCCCAGCGCGGCGCCGGACACGATCCGGTCGCCGCACCGCCCGGCCCGCAGCCCCGCCCACAGCCCCAGTCCCACGGCGAGCGGCACCAGCACGGCCGTGGCGGCGAGCCCCAGCACGAGGGAGTTGCCGAACCGGTCGGCGATCAGCTCACCGACCGGCCGCCCGCTCGCGTAGCTGGCACCGAAGTCACCCCGCACGGCGTGCCCCAGCCAGTCGAGGTACCGCAGCGGCGCGGGCCGGTCCAGGCCCAGCTGAGCCCGCAGCTCCTCAACGGACTCCGAGGATGCCTGCGGGCCCAGCCGGGCGGTGGCCGCGTCCCCGGGCGCCGCCTCGGTGGCGGCGAACACCAGCACGGACACGGCGAACAGCACGAGCAGCGCCCCCGCACCCCGCGCCGGCCACGGGCGGCGGGAGCGCGGGCGCTGCCCCACCGGCGACTGCTGCGATCTCATTCGACGAACGCGTCCCGCAGACTCGGAAAGTCGGCGTAGCCGCGCGACTTCACCCCGTGCGCCTTCGCGGCCGCCCCGGACACCGTGGGCACCCGGGCGAACAGCGCGTCGCCGCCGTTCTCGTGCAGATGCCGCAGTACGTCCGCCACGCGCGCCCGGCGATCCGCCTCCCGCGTGGCCCTGTTCATGGCGGCGATCAGCGGATCGAGTCCGGCGGCGCCCTCGGTGCCGGTGAGCGGGAAGGAAGCCGTCGAGCCGTAGTACGTACGGATCGCCAGCGGCAGCGGATTGGGGTGGTAGGCGGCCGTCTGGATCGGCGTACTGAGGATGGTCTTGAAGTCGCTGTAATAGTCCGCCGCCGGCACCTTGTCGAGGGTCACCTTGATCCCGGCCTGCGCCAGCATCGGCACCATGGCGGTGGCGCTCTCCTCGGTACCGTAGTCGTAGTCGGAGGTGCGGATCGTGACGGACAGCCCCTCCTGCCCGGCCTCGGCGAGGAGCTTCTTCGCCTGCTCGGGGTCGTACTCGGTCTGCGCGATGCCGTCGTCGTAGTACGGCTGGTGCGCGCCCACCAGGTCATTGCCGACCTCGCCCTGACCGAGCGTCACAGTCCGCACCAGGGACTCCCGGTCGAGCGCCAGCTTCACGGCGCGCACGACCCGCGGGTCCGTGAAGGGCTTCAGCCCGAGGTTCATGGGGAGGTTGAGGTCCACCCACAGGTCCTTCGGCGGCGTCTCGATGCGCAGCGCGCTGTTGCCGCGTTCGGTGCGCACTGCGGTGAGGGCGAGCCCGCCGGCGTACTCGAACTGGCCCGACTTCAGGCCGCTGAGCCGGGCGGCCGAGTCCGTGACAGAGACCAGCTCCAGCTCGTCTAGGTAGGGCCCGCCGTTGTCGGCGTCCCAGTAGTCCTCGCGCGGGGCCAGCACACTGCTGCGCCCGGCCTGCCACTGCTTGACCACGTACGGACCGCTGCCCACGGCCTTGGCGAGGTTCTTGGTGCCGTCCGGGAACACGAACATCGAGTGGGCGAGGGCGAGGGCGAAGAAGCCGTCGGCCATGGTGAGGGGCAGTTCGACGGTCCGCTCGTCGCGGGCGCGGGCGTTCTTGAGGTCGAGGTGCGTCAGGAAGCCGCCCTGCGGGCTGCGCTTCTCGACGAGCGTGCGCAGGCTGAACAGCACATCACGGGCGGTGAGTCGGCGCCCGTCGCTGAAGGTGACGCCCTTCCTGACGCGCACCGTCCACTTGGTCGCGTCGGAGTTGGGCTCGACGGACTCCGCCAGCCTCCACACGGGCTTGCCGCCGTCCAGCTCACCGAGGGTGTCCCAGACGACCCGGGCGCGCACGTAGTCGACGCCGACGCCGGCGGCGAGCGTGGGGTCGGTGGACTCCGCGCTCCCTCCAATGAATGCCGCCCGCAGTTTCCCGCCCTTGCGCGGGGTGGCGGACGCCTCGGCACCGGCAGGCCGCTCCTTCCCGCCCCCGTTTCCGCAGCCCGCGAGCCCTCCGCCGACGGCAACAACAGCCGCCCCTCCCACGACACCGCGCAGCGCGGTACGCCGACCTATCACGCCGGTTCCCTCTCCCCTTGCACGCACCAACCCCGGGCAGCCGAAAGTTCGCCGGACGCCCGAGGTATACGACGTATAGACAGTACCCGTCTCGAAAATCGTTTTCAATAAGCGGCGCCGGTCCACGACGCTGATCGTCAGCCGAGCTCGGGGACCGTTCTCCGGACCCCGGCTACCGCGCCCGGTACGTACCCGCCAGCCGGCACACGAGGTAGATCGCGAACGAGATCGTGGTGACGTACGGGCTGATCGGGATGGAGCTGCCCAGGGCCAGCAGGATCCCGCCCTCGATGGAGACCACCGCGAACACCACGCTCAGCACGGGCAGCAGCACCGGAGAGGCCGTGATCCGGGCCGCGGCGGCCGCCGGGGTGACGACGAGGGTGAGGACCAGCAGCGCGCCGACGATCTGCACGGACAGCGCGACCGCGAGGCCCAGCACGATCATGAAGGCGAAGGACAGCGCGCGCACCGGCACGCCCCGCGCCTCGGCCACCTCCGGGTCGGCGCTGGCGAAGGCGAGCGGCCGCCACATCGCTCCCTCGTACAGGGCGAGGAACAGCACGCCGAGGCCGAGGCCGAACGGCATGAGCGTGCCGATCACCGGCTTGCGGTCCCGGACACGTGAACCGAGCAGCCCGATCGCCCCGGCCGCGAGCATCGAGCCGACGATCGAGCCCGCCACGATGTTCACCCCCAGGAGCAACGCGGCCGAGGCACCCGCGAACGACAACTCGCTGATCCCGTGCACCGCGAACGGCAGGCCCCGCATGATCACGAACACTCCCACCAGGCCGCCGACCAGGCCCAGCGCGGCACCGGCGATCAGCGAGTTGCGGACCAGGGCGAGCAGTTCGCCGTAGTGGTCGAAGGTGAAGACCTGCTGCCAGACACCGTCGGCGATCGCCATGGCCGTACCCCGCCGGGCAGTTCATGGTGATGTGCCGGTGCCGTCGCCTCATCCGGTACGCCCACGACAGTGATGCGGCCCCGGACGCGGATGACGTCGGCCTGTGTGCCGTACAGCGGATCGGCATGCTCGGCCTGTCCGACGCGGTACGCGGCGGAGCCGACACCATCCGCCAGCTGACCGACCTCGGCGTGACCCGCATCGTGCCGCTGACCGGCGACGCGCCCGAGACCGCCCAGGCCATGGCCGACACCCTCGGCATCACCGAGGCCCACGCCCACGCCCTGCCCGAGGCCAAAATCCAGCTGATCCGCGCCCCCCAGGCCGAAGGACACAGGGTCGCGATGGCCGGCGACGGCACCAACGACGCCCCCACCCTCGCCCTCGCCCTCGCCCTCGCCCTCGCCCTCGCCCTCGCCCTCGCCGGACATGACCTGCGCGAGGTCGCCGCCGTGGTCGAACTCAGCCGGCACACCCTGCGCGTCGTACGCCAGAACTACACCCTGTCCATCGGCGTGAACCTCGCCGGCCCCATCGCGGGCGCAGGCGGCTCCATCAACCCCGCCCTCGCCACCCTGCTGCACAACACGAGCAACATCGCCGTGGTCGCCAACTCCGCCCGCCTGGTGGGCCACACACCGCACCTGCCGAGCTACACGGCCGGACGCCTGCGGGCCGCACGACTGGAGGAGCGGCGAGTTCGCTGACGCGGATGGTCGTCAGCCCTCCTTTTAGCCCAGAGCGTGGCCGCAGGCGCCCGCCCGCATCGAACTCGACCGGTGGTGACCGGGAGTTCACCGGCAGTCCACCAGCGAACCACATACACATGCAGCAATCGCTATATGTTAATGTCGCCATGCACTGACCGCAGCGAAAGCCGCGGACGCACAACCACGCACAAGGAGCACTCATGGCCACCGCAACCGAGCACCGCACCCACGAGGACCACGCGCACGCCCACGGCGAGGGCTGCGGCCACGTCGCCCTCCCGCACGGGGACCACACGGACTACGCGCACGACGGCCACGTCCACCGGGTCCACGGCGACCACGTCGACGAGTGCGCGGGAACCGGGCACGCCGTGCACGACGGCCACGACCACCAGCACGGCGAGGGCTGCGGCCACGTCGCCGTACCGCACGACGACCACACCGACTACGTGCACGACGGTCACCGCCACGCAGCCCACGAGGGACACTGGGACGACCACTGACACCTCGCACCCCGAAGTGGCCAACCACCACACTGGAAATCATTGCCATATGCTAATGTCCGCATATGTCAACGACTTCCCCTCCCCCGGCGGATGAGCCGCTACAGACCTTGCAGGCCGCTAGTGACCTGCTACGCGCACTGGCGTCGCCCGTCCGACTGGGCATCGTGCGCGAGTTGGCCGACGGCGGGAAGTACGTCCACGAGCTGGTGACCGCCCTCGGCGTCAGCCAGCCCTTGGTCTCCCAGCACTTGAGGGTGCTGCGCACCTCCCGCATCGTCACCGCCCGGCGTGAGGCACGAGAGACGCTCTACCGCCTGACCGACGACCATGTGGCACACATCGTTCTGGACGCCATTCGGCACGCACAGGAGTAGCCACCGCCAGAAACGGCGACGCCCTGAGGGCCGCCCGGCTTCTCGCTGGGCGGCCCTTGGCATGCCGTACTGCTGAACAGCGAGCAAGGGCCACCGGTTCCGTCAACATACCCGCCCACACGCACGCACAGGGCTGCCCCCCCCCCCCCCGATCACGGCGCATCGGGGCCGCTGAGCAGGGGGCGGGGATTGCGGCCCACCCCTCTCACCCCTGCGACGGCTCGGGGGCGGTGAGGCGCCGCGTCCAGCGCGGAGCGGATGCGGCGCGGGGGCCAGGCCGCCACCTGCCGCCACCTGCCGCCTCCACCTGCCGCATCGCGCCCCCCGGCGGGAGTCAGAGACTCACCACGTCCGCCCCCATCCCACAGGCGCGTAGCACGGTGCACACACCCCAGATCCGCCATGACGAGGCGGCATCGACACCTACCACGACGGGCCCTGGATCATAGGGCCCCCGGACAACCGCTGGCGATCCGCGCCCGCCGCAACTCGACCAGCAGCGTAAGGACATCGAGAGACCCTCGGGCAGCGCGAGGACCACGCGTACGCCCCTCTCGGCGCGCCCCGCAGAGCCATCAGACCCCCCGCTCCCGGATGGAGACGGCCGGAACCACCGCGCGCGGAGCCGTACACAGCAGGGCGTCCACCACGGCACCGCGCGCCTCCGGTGTGTTGCCAGCCACCACCTCGCTCAACAGCCCCTTCCGCATGCCGTACACCCTCAGTTGAGGTGGGCGACATGCCGTGGAGCGGGTGCCGCACGGAGCCGGTCGGGCAGCGCGCCCTCGTCCGGCATCCCCGCCCGAAGCCACGCGCCGACCGCCTCCGCGTCCACTTCTTGGACGAGCGGTCCGAGACGCACCAAGGCCCCGGAGGGTCGACGGTCCTCCGCGCACGGCTGAACGGCGGCGTACAAGCCGCGACCGGAGCGGCAGTGCAACAACGTGCCCAGGCAGCCGGTGGCGACCATGACCCCGTGCGGACAATCACGCACCGCCCGCCGCAGCACCTCGACCACATGGCCGTCGGCCCTTTCACGGCAGGCGGTGCATACGACGAGCGTGAAAGGACGACTTCGGCCGCCGGCCCCTGTGCGAGCCATGACCCTGCCCCCTTCCCAACCTTATCGAAAATGGTTTCCACTTATACCGCACGCCGCGGCGGTCGGGGCGCAGATCGAGAGTCACATGGACATGGCTTTCATTTTCATCTACCCTCCACCGTACGCCCGCCTCGATGCCGACACAACCAGGGGTGATCTGCTGTGAGCGGCCGGATCACACGCCAGCGCGCGGCCGTCCTCAATGGGCTGATGCATTGTCATGAGTTCGTGTCCGCCCAGGACTTGCACGCCCTCCTGACGGCCCACGGCACCCAGATCGGCCTGACCACCGTCTACCGCGCTCTACGCGATCTGGAGGCGACCGGCGGCGTCGACGTCGTACGCGACGAAGTCGGCGAACGGTTGTACCGCCCGCGGACCGGTGACGAGCACCGCCACTATCTGATCTGCCGCAGCTGCGGCCGCAGCCGTCCGGTGGACTCCGAGGTCATCGAGGAGTGGGCCGAGCGCATCACTGCCGAGACCGGCTTCGCGGCCGTCGAGCACACCGTCGAGCTCACCGGCGTCTGCACCGGCTGCCAGCCCGCGACGGACGAAGGAGGCAGTCCACCATGGCCCCGGGATCCAGATCGCACGGCTCCTCGGGACCGGCCACCCCACAGCCCCACCGGCTGAAGGAGACCGTCCGCACGCTGCTCGGTCTGGGCGACGACGCTACCCGTCGCGATCCGCCGGCTCGCCTGCCCCGGGCTCGGCCGTCGCCCCTGGAGAGGGTCGCCGCAGTACGGCCCTTGGACGGCGGGGTAGCAGCCACTGGGCCCGCTGATGCCGTCAGGACTGGTCCAAGGCCTTCACCGACCCGCGGCTCTGCGCGGCGATCGTGGGCAGACATCCCCTTCCTGGCTGAGTCGGCAGCGCTGCGGGAGGCGCTCGGGCCCGAGCAGTACGAGGCCGTATTGGCCGTCCGCTGGCGGTGTTGACTGGCTACTCCTCGGGCTCCCAGGCGATCAGCTGCTCGAACACCTGCTGGTCGCCCTCGATCTTCAGGTCGCTCAGCGTGAGGCGGCCCCAGACGAAGAGGAGCAGCTGCTCGGCCGTGCCCGTGGCCGAAGCGGAGGCGGGCGCGGCGTCGTCCGTGAGGGGTTCGGGCCAGGCGCCGGTGCCGTCCAACACGAGGAGCCAGGAGCGGCCCTCGGTGGCGTGGTAGTGGATGGTGGCGGCCTCGTGCGGCCAGGCCGCCGGGGTGGAGTTGCAGGTGTCGAGAAACTCGGCCACGCCGTCGATCGTGACGTCCGCCGGCATCGGCTGCACGGCGCCTGCGGCGAGCTGGGCGTCGTAGGTGTGCACCAGGACCTCGTGCACCCGGCGCCGGGCGACGCCCCAGGCATTCGCCGGCGACACGCCGGCGCCCCACCACACCCAGCACTCGCGCTCCGGGCCAGCCTCGCGCAGCGCACTCAGCAGCAGCTCGTTCGACTCGGCGTACCAGGCCAGCAGCGCCTCGAGCTCGCGCGGCACCTGAGCGGCATCCTTGGCCGGCGGAGCCTCGGCCGGGCCCGCGGCGACGATCGCGGCCCACCAGCGCTGGCCCGTACCCAGGTGCTGCACCAGGTCGAACAACGTCCACTCGGGGCAGGACGGCACCGGCGCGTCAAGGCTGGGCGCGGCGGCAACCGCACTCCGGAACGCGGCCGACCGCTCGTCGATCAGTTGCAGCAGAGTGGAAAACTCAAGACTCTCTGTCACATCGCTTACCTATCACCCCAGCTCAGCCGACCGCACCCAATTTTCCAGGCCGTCAGCTGCGGGAGTTTGAGCACCTAATTGAAGGCCTGGTCGTAGCCATATCCCCTTCCTGGCTGGCTCGTTGCACGAGTCATTGGGAAGGGGAACGGTGCTGCGTGGATGGTGCCGGATGACCTGTGGGGGCGGATCGAGCCGTTGCTGCCGGTCAGGCAGCGTCGTCCGCGCCATCCCGGCCGGCTGCCACTGGACGACCGTGGTTGCCTGCAGGGCATCGTGTTCGTGCTGCACACCGGGATCCAGTGGGAGTGGCTGCCGCAGGAGCTCGGCTTCGGGTCCGGGATGACGTGCTGGCGCCGGCTGCGGGACTGGCACGAGGCCGGTGTGTGGGACCGCCTGCTAGGTGCTGCTGATCGAGCTGCACGGTGCCGGGAAGCTGGACTGGTTCCGGGCGCCTCCAGGACCACGAAGGCATCCCGGATGGCGCGGTGCAGGACGGAGCGGACGCTGAGGTGGGGCCCGCTCGGGGTTGTGCAGCGGGACCAGGTCCAGCCGGCCGCGTCCGAGCTGCTCACGGTTGCGGCGGATCTGCCAGCGCGCGTACACAGGGCCGAGGCTGTGCCCGGCCAGGGCCTCGTCCTCAGTGAGGACACCGGCGTTCACGGCCTCGGTCCCAACGGCTGCGGCACAGTAGCCGACCTTCACCGACACCCACAAGGACAGATGGGCGGCCAGGGCAGGGGCCAGCCGTCTGGGCGAGCGTGGCCATGTCCACGGTGCGGCCGTCGACCAGCAGACGCAGCACCCGGGCGCCGCACCTCACAGCCAGCCTGATCCGAACGACAGGACCTGGAGGGGATGGAATGTTGGCCTAATTCAACAACCCCTGTCCCGGTAACCTCACCTGTAGCCAGCAGCGCACCATCCCCCCACCCCCCAGGTTGCGTACCGGCGTGGACGACACCCACCTAGCTCTGCCCCTGGCAGCCGGGTGGTCTCCCCCGTTCGCCGCCTCTAGGAGGATCACGGTGAAAGTTCGCACCAGAAGCTCTGCGATCATCGGCACCCTCTGCCTCGTCGCTTCCCTCGCCTTGACCACGGCGTCTGCCGACGAGCCCGCCGCCTCCCGTCAGGCAGCGAAGGTCGTGCTCAAGAAGGTGGCCACGGCCCAGAATCCGTCCGCCGGCACCGCCGGTCCCGGTGGCACGGTCTGGATAGCCGAACGTGCGGGCACAGTAAGGGCCTTGGACGATCAAGGGCTCAGCGAGCCTGTCCTCGACATCTCGGACGAGACCACCACCGACGGCGAACGCGGCCTACTGGGCGTCGCGTTCGACAAGGAGTTCGCGCACTTCTACATCTCGTTCACCAACCTCGAAGGCACCAGCACCGTGGACGAGTTCGCCGTGCGGGACGGCGAGATCCAGCCGGACACCCGGCGCACCGTCCTGACCCAGCCACAGCCCTACGCGAACCACAATGGCGGCGACATCGCGTTCGGCCCCGACGGCTACCTCTACATCGCGCTCGGCGACGGCGGCTCGGGCGGCGACCCGCACGGCAACGGGCAGAACCTCGACACACTGCTCGGCAAGCTCCTGCGGATCGACCCGAGCGGCGGCAAGCCGTACGCGATCCCGCCGGGCAACCCGTTCGTGGACGCCCCGAACGCGAAGGACGAGATCTGGGCGTACGGGCTGCGCAACCCGTGGCGGTTCTCCTTCGACGCGGGCACGGGCGACCTGCTGATCGGGGACGTCGGCCAGAGCGCCTGGGAGGAGATCGACTGGGCCTCGGCAACCAGCAAGGGCGGCGAGAACTACGGCTGGTCCCAGATGGAGGGCAACCATCCCTTCCGGGGCGGCACGGAGCCCGCGAACCACGTACCGCCGATCCACGAGTACGACCGCAACGGGCTGGGCTGCTCCGTGACCGGCGGATACGTCTACCGAGGCGAGGCGATCCCGGACCTCAAGGGTCAGTACGTGTTCAGCGACTACTGCGACGGCACCATCCGCGCTTTGCAGATGGAGAACGGCGAGGTGACCGGCGTGAGCGACCTCGGAGTCGACGGCGGCCAGGTCGTCTCGTTCGCGCAGGCAGGCAATGGCGAGCTGTACGTGCTCGACCTGGGCGGCACCGTCTCCCGCATCGACCCCGCGTAACGCCCCCGGACGGAGAAGCAGCCGGGTAGCAGGTATCACCCAGGTCGGCTGGATCACCTCCGTGATCTCCGGCCCGCTTGAGGCACGCCCGCCGCCCCGGCCCTCGGGTCACTGTCCGGGTCGGGACACACCGGGCTCGGCCCGGAACGGGCGGCAGGCCGGCCCCTTCGCGGAAGCACCGTTGACCGGGACCTGCTGAAGCCGATCCGACGGGCATGCCGGCAGACCGTCCGCCCAGCGCGGGGCTGAATCGGCAACGGCAGCGTCCAGGTGTAGACATCCGGACCGAAGGCTTCCAGACGCCTGACGAGCCTGGCCGTCGACCAGGGCCGGCAGAAGGTGTTGATGCCCGGGAGGCCGAAGCAGTGACCAGTCCCGCCGACGGCGTTGTAGACGGTCGTACGCAGGGCTCGTGCAGGGCCTGCTGGTGGGCCGCTTCGGCCTCGGGCTCGAGTTCCTCGGGCCGATGAGCGGGAGACGAGAGGTTGGGATATCCGCTGACGCTGGTACCCAGATAGGCCCTCGGTTGCCGGTCCAGGTCTGAGCCCTCAACGGCGGTCACGCGGGTCGGGTGCAGCCGCCCGTTGGGCCGGGTGAGGGCGGTGCGGTAGGGCCGGAGGTGATCGGTACGTGGCCGGTAGCGCGCAGGACGCTGTCGATGTCAGCCCCGGCCCTTACCATGCCCGGTCATGACCGATGACGTGCTCGACTACTCCCACCCTGGGCCCTTCACGAGCCTGAACGCAAACCAACTCCGGCTCCTTGAAGGGCTGCCTGACGATCCCGTGGGCGTCTGTGCCGCCGTGCAGAGCCTGGTCATCCAGCCCGCGGAAGCCGCGGCGTTGGGGGTTCCCGAGGACCGGATGGCCGAGAAGAACATCCGGCCGGTCAGCAAGCTGATCACGGCGCTGACCACCTTGAACCCCGCGCCGCTTCACCAGTCCCGGACACCCGAGACGCGGGTGATCGGCACCTGCCGCCACTTCGCCACCATCGCCTGCGCGATCCTGCGCGCTCGGGGCATCGCCTCCCGAGCCCGGTGTGGCTTCGGCACGTACTTCCTGAAGGACCGCGGCGTCGATCACTGGATCACCGAGTACTGGGAGGACGATCAGAACCGCTGGGTGCGGGTCGACACCGAGCACGTCGGCAAGAACTACGTCGACCGCCCGGACGACCTGGGCCCGGGCGAATTCCTCACCGGGGGCGAAGCCTGGATCCAGTATCGCAACGGGGTGATCAACCCGGACTTGTTCGGAGTGGCCGGCACCGACCACGCCTGGGGCCCGCATGAGATCAGCGGCAACGCCGTCCGCGACCTCGCCGCACTCTGCAAGCAGGAGACACTCAACTGGGACGAGTGGGGCCGTATGACCGCGGCCTATGAGGGCAAGACCGGCCCGGACTACGACCAGCTGATCGATGGGGTCGCGGACGCGTGTTCCAAGGACGACCCGCCGATTCTGACGCACCTGTTCGCCCACGAGGACCTGGTAGTTCCGCAGCATCTGGTCGGTTGAGCAGGGAGCTGACCGACACGCGTTCTCGAGGCTCACCAGCACACCTGCGGCCGGAAAGTCGACCCGCCGTGTGCCGCGGACAGGGTCACGTGCGTGACGACGGCTTCCCCTCTGCAGGAGGCTCTGCGCGAGGCGGCGCGGACGTTACAGGGAGGTCAGTGGCTGATCCGGCCTGCGGACCAGGATGCGGCCAACGTGCTCGGAGACCGGCTGTAGGTGCCGTACCGCGACGTCCTGGAGGCGGAAGAGCCTGCACCCGGCCCGGTGCCGGAGAGCGTCGATGCGGTGCCGGCGGCGTGTGAGGCCGCGCTGGAGGTGCCGGGCATCGAGGACCGGTTCGCCGAGCTGTTGCGGACGGTGCCGCCGGCCCGGCCGAAGCCGAACAGGACCAGGCCGTACGGCTGCTGGGCAGTTCATCGAGGGTGCCCTTTCACCATGCGCCTGTCCTCGGCGGCGGCGCGGTTCGGAGCTTCCAGGATGTAGGCACACCGGGCCGCGACCGGCGCGAGCCGTCGGGCGGCCGCCCGCAGCCCGGCCCGGATCGAGTCCGTGCCGCCCCGCCTTCCGTCCTGCCACCAGGGCGATCACCTGCTCGTACTCGTCGGGCATCCACGCGCCGGTGTCGAGATCCTCCCGGAGCTCCGTGATCGCGGCCAGCACCGCTCAGTAGCCATGATCGCGACCCCTCACTCGGTCGGGTGAACACCCTGACGCGGGAGAACTTCTGCGGGCGGTGGAACGTCGCGCCGTGCATGAGACCGATCAACGAAGCGAACGTGGCGTAGCCGGGGCTGGCCGTGGTTGAGGTCGCGGCCGCCGATGTCACGACTGCTTCGCGGTCCAGGAGCGGCGCGCCGCCCGGTGGGCGGTTGCGGCCGCGGACCGCACGACCCGGGAGCCCGGTGAGCCGGATGTGCGGCTGCGCTGCTTCCTGGATCTGCGCCAGAGCCCTGAGGCCGCTGCCCGGCGCGCGGGCTGAGTGCGGTAGTCCCAGCGTGGTCGGCAGAAGTGTCCGTTTCGGGCCGGCTGTAGAGAACGGGCGGGTTGGGAGTGGTCGGTCATGGCACGCGCGATCTGGACCGGCGTGATCACTTTCGGGATGGTCACGGCGCCGGTCGGCCTGTTCACCGCGACCGAGGATCACACGGTCCACTTCCACCAGCTCCAGCGCGACACGGCCGACCGGATCCGCAACCGGCGGGTCAACGAGCGCACCGGGAAGGAAGTGGCGAGCGAGGACATCGTCAAGGGCTACGAAGCAGGCGATGGCGAGTACGTCGTCGTCGAGCCCGAGGAACTGGACGAGATCGCGCCGGGCCGCTCGAAGACGATCGACATCAGCGACTTCGTCGATCTGGCCGACATCGAGCCGGTCTACTTCGACCGCACCTACTACGTCGGCCCGCGCGGCAAGGAGCACGTCAAGGTCTACGAGCTGCTGCGCGCGGCGCTCGCGGAAGCGGACAAGGTAGGGATCGCCACCTTCGTGATGCGCGGCAAGCAGTAGCAGGGACCACTCGTGGGCCTGCTCAGGGCTGCGTGAGTCACCCCACCCCTTCTGCACGCAGCGGATCATTTGCAAGGGACGGCACTGCTAGCCCAGGAAAGCCATCAGCCGGTCGTTCAGCTGTTCCGGGGCGGTGAGCGGCAGAGAGTGATGGGTGGCTCCGGGGAGCAGCGCCACCTCACCTTGGGAGAGGGCCCTGCGGGCTCGGTCGGCGACCTTGGCAGCGTGGTGGGCCCGGCTGTGTTCCGCGAGCAGGACCAGGACCGGCATGGAGAGGTCGGTGGTTCGAGGGCGGGCGCCTGTGACCAGCTTGCGGCCGGGAACGGTGGTGGCCAGCGCGTAGAGGCGCTGCCAGATCTCGGACGGGTGTGTGCCTGCCGTTTCCCAGGCCAGGAAGGCGCGGGCGCGGGCCTCGCTGGGGCGGATGAGGGTGGGCAGCGCGCGCAGCAGGTAGCCGAGGCGGAATCCGGCGAACACCTGGGTGGGGTCAAGGAGGGCAAGGCGGTCCACCCGCCGCGGTGCTCGCAGTGCGTACCTGGCGGCCAGCCAGGCGCCGTACGAGTGACCGCAAAGGTGTGTGCGGGCGAGCCCGAGGCCGTCCAGGAGGGCGTCCAGCCAGGCCGTCAGATCGTTGGCGCTCTTCAGCGGTGCGCCTCGGCGTTCGGTGCGGCCGGCGTCGCCCACCAGATCCACTGCATGGACCCGGTATCGCTCACCGAGGGCCGGCGCGTTGGCGAACCAGGCGAGTCCGGTGGCGGAGCCGCCCGGCAGCAGCACCAGCGGGCTGCCGTTCGACGAGCCGTACACATGGACCCGGGTGCGCCCGTACGGCGTGGCGACGTCACGTTCCTCTGTGGACTCGGGCCAGCGGGCGCGAAGTTCGTCGTAGGCAAGGTCGAAGGCGGGCAGGGACACGGCATTCCTCTCGCCAGGCGATAATCTCGGTGAGCGAGATATTACGCCATGTCGAGGAGTGTGCGATGGACGATCAGAGCCCGGCGATGGGACTGGTTCACCTGCTGCGGGCAGTCACCGTGGAATTCGACCTGCTCGGCGCCGAGTTCGCCGCGCGCCACGGGCTGCATCCCACCGATGTGCGCGCGCTGATCCACCTGCTGGACGCGGCACGCGCCGGTACGCGGGCCACGCCCGGGTGGCTCGGCGAGCAGCTACGACTGAACTCCGCCGGGACCACTGCCCTGGTGGATCGGCTGGAGCGGCTCGGCCTGGTACGGCGCAGCAGGGACACGGCAGACCGGCGACGCGTGCTGCTGGAGGTGGAGGAGAAGGCCACGGAACTCGGGTGGGCCTTCTTCGGGCCGGTGATCGGCGAGGTGGTGGTGGCCGCGGAAGGCTTCGAGCCGGACGAGTTGGCGACGGTGCGTCGTTTTCTGACTGCGGTGCTGGAGTCCGTCGGGCGGGCGCGCCGAGTCTGAAGACTTCGGTGCAGCGGGTTGGTCGTCTGGGGTGGAGTCGTGTGGTGTGGGGCGGCACCACCGCGCCTGCCCGAGTAGCCCTTTGGGCCCAGTCATCGGCTGGGCCCTGGACCAGGTGGGTGCGCAGCCCGCCCACCCCGCCGTCGGTCGAAGCCATCACCCGGCCTCGACCTCCCCCGCCGCACGGAGTCCTCAGGGACCGAACGTAGTATGGCGGGTCTTGGACGTTGGATAGGAGCCGGGGGGGTGTGGGGATGAGTTTCCGGTTGGCGGCGTACGCCGTGTGCATCGAGGACGGGCGGGTGCTGATCGCCCGTCATGTGCCACCGGAGGGCGGGAGTAGCTGGACTCTTCCGGGCGGCAAGGTCGAGCAGGGGGAGGATCCGTTCGATGCGGTGATCCGGGAGGTCGCCGAGGAGACCGGCTGCGACGCGGTGGTGGATCGCCTGCTGGGTGTGGACTCACGTGTGATCCCTGCGGCCGTCGCCCGTGGCGGAGTCGAGCACCAGAATGTCGGCATCTTCTACCAGGTCCGTATCACCGGCGGCCAGCTCCGGCCTGAGCCGAACGGCGAAATCGCCGAGTCGGTCTGGACTGCGATCTCCGATGTCACCGGCCTGCGCCGGTCATCGCTGGTTGACATCGGTCTCGCCCTGGCACACGACCTTCCGGCAACCGGTCACGTCGCTCCAGTTCCGGTCGGCGGCCTGATCCAGCACTGAGGCATCACCGAACTGCCTCCCCGGCAACGTTCGTCGGCGGGCGATCAACCAGGTCTGCGACGTGCCCTCTTTAGCGGACGGAGCTCTTCGCTGCGATCCGGCGGGACAAGCGTCTCATTGGGCATGACCGTTCTCGGTGGGGCGCGAGCACGGGTGGCGTGAGCGGACGTATTCCGGACCGCTCCCCGTCGCCCGACACGGTCCCGCACAAGCCGACCGACGACGGGCGCCGCCGTAGGAGCCGTACGTCGTCGGGATCGTCAGAGGGCGTTGATGTGCCGGTGACGGCGTCCGAGGCATCACCGGGATGGGCCTTGCACGCAGCTGCGCCAGGTACCCGGGCACCCGTACGACAGGGCCCTTGACGTTGTTGCACGCCTCGAGCCGAGCGTTGGACAGCGGGGCGGCCCGTCCGGCGTCCTCGTCTTGCAACGCCGCTGCCTGTCACCGAGGTTCGGCAGGAAGATCGCACCCCGGCCGCTGCTCCATGTCGTCTTGCCCTCGACATCGCAATCCCCGGTGACATCGACCGCACCGTCACGGTTGACGTCGACAGGGATGTACGCGCGTATGCCCCCGGTGGCTACTGCGGTGGCGGCCGGCACCGTACCGGAGACAGCTGTTGTTGGGCAGCAGTGGCGGTGACCGCCGCGGGCGTCAACGCTTCCGGACGGACGCGGGGCCGCGCGCGGTCACGGCGTCCGTGCCGTTCAGGGCGAGGACGGAGAGCAGGACCAGGGCGCAGGCCGGGCCGAGCACGGTCCAGGGCGCCAGCTCGACGTACGGCTGGTTCTCCGAGAGCAGGCGGCCCCATTCGGCGGTGGGCGGTTGCTCGCCCAGGCCGAGAAAGCCGAGGGAGGCCAGGACGAGGACGGTGGTGGGCAGACGCAGGAGGGCGTTGCGCACGACGCCGGGCAGCACGGCGGGCAGCAGGTGGTAGCGGAGCAGGTAGCCGGGGCCGGCGCCGAAGGAGATGGACGCGAGCATGTGGCCGCTGGCCCGCTCCTGTTCGAGCAGGGCCGCGGCCTGGGCGGCGTAGGGGGTCCAGCCGACCAGGCATACCGCCAGTGCGGCACCCCAGGCCGACGGCCCGGTCACCGCGGTGGTCAGCAGTCCGGCGAGGACCGCCGGCATCGTCGACACCACTTCCGTGAGCCCCGCGCCGACCTGCGCCGCCATGCCGAGCACCAGTCCGGTGAGCGTGCACACCACGGTGACCACGAGGGCCACGCCCACCGTGCGCAGCGCGCCGTGGCCCAGCCGGGCCAGCAGATCGCGGCCGAGTGCGTCCGTACCCAACGGGTGTGCGGCCGAGGGCGGGAGCAGTCGGGCCGCGGTGTCCACATGGAGGGGATCGCGGAGCAGTCCGGCGGTGACCAGCGCGAGCAGGGCGAGGGCACAGGCCACGGCGGCCCAGCGGGTGAATCGCCCTCGGAAAGCAGCCGGTGCGTGCACCGCGGGGAGGGCGCCGTCCCGCAGGGCCGGGCCCAGCAGCACGCGTCGCAGGGCCCGGATGAGGAGGCCGGCGACGACGCCGAGCAGGATGAGGGCAAGAGTCGCGGTCTGCAGGGGTGGCAGGTCCTGGGCGGTGGCGGCGTCCAGGGCGAGGCGGCCGAGCCCCGGAATGTTGAAGATCTTCTCCACCGCGACGGCACCCCCGACCAGGCTCACCACGGTCGGCAGGAGTTGCGGGAGCACCCCGGCCAGCGCGCGGCGCAGCGCGTGCCGGGCGACGCGGCCGGGCGCGAAGCCATAGGCGTACCAGGTCCTGGCCCACGGCTCGTTGAAGGCGGCGGGCAGCGCCTGGTCGAGCAGACCGCCGATCACCGCCCCGGACGGGAGGCCGAGAGCGAGCGCGGGCAGCACCATCGACGCAGGTCCCTCCCACCCGCTGGACGGGAACCAGCCCAGCCACACCCCGCACACGGTGGCGAGGAGCGCGGCGAGCAGGAACTTGGGCAGCGCGGCGAGGACGGCGACCCCGACGGCCGCTTTCCCCCGGTGCAGCCGCCGCCGGGAGCCGAGGTACAGGGTGCGGGTGCTGACCAGCGCGGCGACCGCGATCGTGACCACGAGGGCCCCGAGCATCAGCGTGAGGGAGACCGCGAAGGCGCCCGTCACCTGAGGCAGCACGGCCTCGCCCGACACCCAGGAGGTGCCCGCGTCGCCTCGCGGCAGCCCGCCCAGCCAGTGGGCGAGGTGTGCGAACGGCCCCTCGTCCAGCCCCAGTTGCTCCCGAACAGCGGCCAGCTGCTCCGGAGTCGGATCCTGGTCGGCGGAACGGGCCCGCAGGACGGTCAGCGCGGGGTCGTTGCCGGACAGCCAGGGCAGCATGGCGACGGCCGTCAGCAGCGCGGTCCCGGCGGCGAGGCGGCCGAGGCCGGCGCGCCACCGGGAGGGGTCGGCCTCGGTGCCGACCGACGTGAAGCTCATCGGCCGCTACTTCAGGTGGGTGTCGACGTCGATCAGGGAGCGCTCGCGCGGGTCGAGGAGCACGCCCTCGACATCGGTGGCGATGCCCTGGACGACCTTCTCGTGGACCAGCGGCACCACGGCGTCGGTGCGCAGGATCTGCGCCTCGGCGGCCATGATCTTCTGCTCTCGCTTCGTCGTGTCGCCTTCCTCGGCCGCGGACTTGATGGCCTGGTCCACCTTGGCGTCCTTCAGACGGGCGATGTTGTACACACCGTCGCTCGTGTAGTCGCTCGCCAGGTACGCGACCGCGTCGCCGGTGTCGAGGAGGGTGACCCGGGAGAAGACGAGGGCGTCGTACTTGCCGGCGAGGAGGTCGGACTCCATCTGCGTGTACTCGCGTACGTCCTGCCGCACGGTGAACCCGGCCTTCTCCAACTGCTGTTGCAGGACGGTGGCGGCCTCGGGCAGTTCCGCGCGGTTGGTGTAGGTGGCCAGGCGCAGGGTCTTGCCCTTCGTCTCGGCCTTGACCTGTGCTGTGGTCGCGGCCTTGGCACGGCCGGTGACCTCGACGCGCTTGCCTGCCGCCCAGGGCACGGCGGGCCCGAACAGGCCCTGCGCGGGGTCGGCGTACCCTCCGAAGACCGAGTCGACGAGTGCCGAGCCGTCGACGGCCTCGCGGGCGGCCGCGCGCAGCGCCGGGTCGGTGAACAGGCCGCTGCCCGTGTTGAGGACAAGGCTGTCGGTCCGTACGGACGGCACCTCGTGACGGGTTTTCGCGTCCAGCAGCTTCGCCTGGGCGGTGGGGATCCACTCGGCGATGTCGACGTCGCCGCCGCGCAGGGCGTTGGCGCGGGCGGTGCCGTCGGCTATCCAGGTCACGTCGATGCCGGAAGCCTTGGCCTTGCCGCCCCAGTAGCCGTCGTAACGGTCGAGGGCGGCCTTGGACTTCCCGGTGAGCTGTGTGATCTCGAAGGGGCCCGTCCCGGTGCCGACCGGGCTGACGGTGCCGTCCTTGCCGTACGCCTTGCCGGAGAGGATGGCCAGCGCCGGGCTGGCCAGGCGCAGCGGAAGCACCGGGTCGGCGGCCTTGGTGCTGATCGTGACGGTGTCGGCGTCGTCGGCCTGCGCGGTGAGGGCGACATCGCTGAGGACGCGGGGCTTGGGCTCGGCGGCGTCCGCGTGGTCGAGGGCGTTGACCACGGACTCGGCGGTGACCGGCGTACCGTCCTGGAAGGTGGCCTTGCGCAACTCGAAGGTCCAGGTGGTGGGGCCGACCTGCTTCCAGGACTTCGCCAGCGCGGGCGCGGCGGCGCCGTTCTTGTCCAGAGCGGTGAGCCCTTCGGCCACGGAGAGCTTGCTCAGCACGGTGGCGTCGTTGCTGTACGGCGACAGCGCCTGCACCGGCGGCACCGCGAGCGCGATCCTCAGCCGCCCGGCCGACCCGCCTTCCCTGCCCGAACCG
Source organism: Streptomyces sp. NPDC028907 (assembly GCF_055564995.1). Classification (NCBI taxonomy): domain Bacteria; kingdom Bacillati; phylum Actinomycetota; class Actinomycetes; order Kitasatosporales; family Streptomycetaceae; genus Streptomyces; species Streptomyces sp. NPDC028907. The sequence continues at coordinate 324,468 of NZ_JBVHVE010000010.1, read as the reverse complement.
GAGCCCTGTTCGCCGGCCACGAAACATCCGGCCAGCAGCGGGGTGAGAGCAAGCGTCAAGAGGAGACCGCGGGAGGTCGTGCGCATGGGTGTCCTGTCATGCGAGAGGGTGTGTGGATCCCTGCACGCCAGAGGGGCGAGGGGAACCTGGCCAGCATATAAGGCAAGCCTAACTTGATCTACCTCGGTAAGTGAATTCTCAACGAATGAGATCGGGGTACAGATCACGCCATCCTCGACGGATGGCTTTACCATGACGTGACCGGGCTCACCCTCGACCCGGCTGGCCCATGATCCGGCTTCCGCCCCTGCACCAAAGCCTTGGCGGCGCCCCCGTGAACAGCCCCGTCGGTGGGCACCGCAACCCGGCTTCGCGGGAGGCAGACGGTGACGGACGTCAGGATCGGCCGCAGGGCATTCCTGCGCGCCATCGGCGGAGCCGCGGCAGGCATCGCCGCCACTTCCACCACCGCATGCGGCGACCGTGCCCGAAACAGCGGCGACGCCCCCAGGAGCAGCAAGACGCTCGTCGTCCGCGACATCGGCGGCGCCTACGGCGAAGCAAACCGCAAGGCGGTCTACGAGCCGTTCAGCAAAGAGACCGGTATCAAGGTCGATGTGGTCAACATCCCCCGGTACGCGCAGATGCTCGCGCAGATCAAGGAGGGCCGGCCGCAGTTCGACCTCATCGACATCGACATGAGCGCGCTGGCTCGTTTCAAGAGGGCCGGCGCCACGCTGGAGCTCGACTACGACCGGCTGGAGAACGCCAGGAACGCGGGCATCGCCGACTCGCTGCTCGCCTCCCACGGCATCGGCAAGAACTACTGGGCCAGCGTCATGGCCTACCGAACCGACCGGTTCGACGGCAGAGCGCCCCGGTCATGGGCCGACTTCTGGGACACGGGCGCGTTTCCGGGCGGCCGGGCCCTGCAGAGCCCGGACGCGGGCCCGCCGGAGCTGGAGTTCGCCCTCCTCGCCGACGGCGTCACCCTCGACCGGCTCTATCCCCTCGACGTCGACCGCGCCTTCCGTGTCCTCGACGCCGTGAGGGACGACGTAAGGGAATTCTGGGCCGACGGCGCCACGCCGGGTGACCTGCTGGAACGCGGAGAGGTCCTGCTCTCCAGCGTCTGGCACGGCCGCCCGAACGCGCTCATCAAGCAGGGCGCACCGCTGGCGTACCAGTGGAACGGCGCCCGCCGTCAGAGCAGCGGCTTCGGCATCCCCAAGGGCGCACGTAACGTCGACGCCGCCTACCGGCTCATCGACTTCGCCCTGCGCCCCGAGGTGCAGTCCGGTTTCGCCAAGGCCTATCCCGTGGGCCCGGTCGTACCCGCCGCCTACAGGTACCTGCCCAGAGAGGCCGCGGACCTGGCCAGCTCCCCGGAGCACCTTTACACCGGTTTCGACCTCGACGTCGACTGGTGGGTGAAGAACATCGAAGCCGTGACCAAGCGCTGGCAGGCATGGGCGCGGCCCTGACACGGCGGGAGCGGGCCCGGCCCGCGTGACCTCGCCCTCCCGAAGCCACCGCCCCGTGCGCCGCGCCGGAGGAACGTCCCGTGAAGAGGAAAAGCGTCACTGATCGGTTGTCCGGTCTCTTCGGCGGTCGGCACCCTCGTGCGGGGTCCCCCTCCGCGCCACGCGGGCGCGGGGATCGACTCCGGGAACCCGCTGCCCCGTCGCCGGGGCCCCGGGCGCGTTCCGTGCTGAACGCGCGCAGCGTGGCAGGGCAGGTGTTCCTCTGGCAGTTGGTGCTGGTCGCCCTGTTCGCCGCCGCGGCGGGCGTGGCGCTGGTCCTGCAAGCCCGGTACACGAGCACGCAGGAGGCCCGCGGGCTCTCACTGGGGGTCGCCCAGACCTTCGCGCGTGCCCCCGGGACGGTTGAAGCGATGAAGTCGGCCGACCCGACCGCCGTACTGCAACCCCGGGCCGAGGAGACACGCGAGCTGACGGGCGTCGACTTCGTCGTCGCGATCGATCCGCGGGGATACCGCTGGACCCACCCGGACCCGAGACTGATCGGGGAACATGTCTTCGGCCTGCGCGAGGGGGCGGCTGCCGGCCGGCCCTTCACCCAGGATTTCGAAGGCAGCCTCGGCCTGGCTGTGGAATCCACAGTTCCGGTCTTCGACACCGGCGGGGAGCGGATCGTCGGCTTTGTGTCGGTCGGGGTCACGGTCAAGAGCGTGAACGCCGTCGTGCGGCACCAGATGCCGCTCCTGCTCGGTTCCGTCGGCGGCGCACTGGCCTTGGTCACGGCCGGTACCGCGCTGGTGTCGCGACGTCTGCGTCGCCAGACCCACGGTCTGGACCCGGCCGAGATGACCCGGATGTACGAGCACCACGACGCGGTGCTGCACGCGGTACGGGAGGGGGTCCTGATCGTCGGCGGCGACGGACGGCTTCTGCTGGCCAACGACGAGGCACGGCGGCTGCTGGAGCTGCCCGCGGACGCCGAGCAGCGCCGCGTCACGGAACTGGGCCTGGAAGCGGGGACCACGGAGCTGCTCCGCTCGGGCCGGACCGTCACTGACGAGATCCATCTGGCCGGTGACCGACTGCTCGCGCTCAACATCCGGCCCGTCGACGGGCACGGCGGCCAGCGTGGCAGTGTGGCCACGCTGCGCGACACCACGGAGTTGCAGGCCCTGGCGGGCCGGGCAGCGGTGACCGGAGAACGGCTCCGCCTGCTGTACGAAGCGGGAGTGCGCATCGGCACCACGCTGGACGTGAAGCGCACCGCCGAGGAACTGGCCGCCGTGGCGGTCCCCCGATTCGCCGAGGTCGTCACGGTCGACCTTCAGGATCCGGTCCTGGAGGGTGACGAACCGGTCGGGCCAAGCCCTGAGATGCGCCGCACGGCGGTACACGGGGTGAAGGGGGCCTGGCCGCTCTACCCGCTGGGCGAGCTCATCCGCTTCCTGCCCGGCAACCCCACCGCCGTCAGTGTCCAGCACGGCCGGCCCGTCATGGTCTCCGACCTGGCCGCCTCGCACGGCTGGCGGACCCAGGCCCCCGAACGCGCCCGGCGCATCCTGGATGCCGGTATCCATTCCCTGATCACCGTGCCGCTGCAAGCCCGCGGCGTGGTGCTGGGGATGGTCAACTTCTGGCGTGTGGAGCAGGACGCCTTCGGAGAAGAGGACCTGGCCTTCGCCGAGGAGCTCGCCGCCCGTGCCGCGGTGGCCATCGACAACGCCCGCCGCTACACCCGCGAGCACGCCCTCGCCGTCACCCTGCAGCGCAGTCTGCTGCCACGATCCGTGCCCGACCAGTCCGCCGTCGAGGTCGCCCACCGCTATCTGCCCGCCCGGGCCGGCGTGGGCGGCGACTGGTTCGACGTCATTCCGCTGCCCGGGGCCCGGGTCGCGCTGGTCGTGGGCGACGTCGTCGGCCACGGCCTGCACGCCGCGGCCACCATGGGCCGGCTGCGCACCGCGGTGCGCACCTTCTCGTCCCTCGATCTCCCACCGGAGGAGTTGATCAGGCATCTGGACGAGTTGGTCACCCGGGTCGACAGCGAAGGGGACGACGACGGGCGGAACGACAGCGGCGGAATCACGGGAGCGACCTGCCTGTACGTCGTCTACGACCCGGTGGCCGGGCGGTGCTCGCTTGCCAGGTCCGGGCACCCGGAACCGGCCCTGGTACACCCGGACGGCACGGTCGAGCAGGTGCAGGTGCCTGTCTCCCCACCGCTGGGGCTGGGCGGCGGCCTGCCCTTCGAGAGCGCCGAAGTCACCCTGCCCGAGGGCTCCCAGCTGGTCCTGTACACCGACGGTCTCGTCGAGGACCGCAACCGGGACATCGACACCGGTCTCGACATGCTGCGCGAGGCCCTGGCAGGCTCCGGCCGGACCCCGGACGAAACGTGCCAGGCAGTCCTCGACGCCCTGTTGCCGGCCCGTCCGAGCGACGACATCGCCCTGGTCGTCGCCCGGACCCGCCTGCTGGACCCCTCCCAGGTCGCCGACTGGGAGGTGCCCGCAGATCCGGCCGCCGTCGCCGGGATCCGAGCCGATGTCGCCCGCCGCCTGACGGAATGGGGGCTGGAGGAACTCGCCTTCGCAACCGAACTCGTGATCAGCGAACTGGTCACCAACACCATCCGCTACGGCGCCGAGCCGAGACGGCTGCGGGTCCTCCGGGACGGCACCAGCCTGATCTGTGAGGTCGCCGACGGCAGCAGCACCTCACCACATCTGCGCCGGGCGGCCGACACCGACGAGGGCGGGCGGGGCCTGTTCCTCGTCGCCCAGTTCACGCAGCGCTGGGGCACCCGCTACCTGCCCCGCGGCAAGGTCATCTGGACCGAGCAGTCGCTCCACAGCACGTCGGCCGAACCCGACGCGGACATGGCCGAAGCGCTGCTGGACCAATGGAGCGACGCGGACTGGTGATCGCCGTGACGCGCGGTCAGGACCTGGCATGACCGGCGCCCGCGCCTCGGGGCTCAGAACGCCGTGTAGCCTCCGTCCACGGGCAGGACGGCACCGGTGACATACGAGGACTCCGGACAGGCGAGGAAGAGAACCGCGTCGGCGACCTCCTCGGGTGTGGCGAGCCTGCGGAGCGGGATGGAGTCCTCTCTGACGCGCCGGTAGGCATCAGGGTCGGGGCGTCGCTGGAACGAGGCCTCGATGATCGGCGTCATGGTCAGACCGGGCGCCACCACATTGACTCGGATGCCGCGGGGCGCCCACTCGACGGCGGCGCCGCGGGCGAGCGCGATGAGGCCACCCTTGGCGGCGGAGTACAAGGTCTGGTTGGGCATGCCCACCATCCCGAGGCGAGAGCTGACGCACACCATCGACCCTCCGGACCGGGGAGCCAGCGGCATCAGGTGCTTCATGACCAGGAAGGCGCTCAGGAGGTTGCTGTGGAGCAGGTCGCGTGCGTCATCGGCGGTCGTCTCCGAGAGCGGGCCGGACTTCTGAAGTCCATGGCAGAGGACGACCACTCCCACGTCCCCGAAGTGATCCGCCGCTCTGGCGGCGAGTTCGGAGACGAATGCCTCGTCGTTGAGGTCGCCCGGGAGGTAGCGGTCGTCCGCGTGGCTCTCGGGCAGCTCGGGTCGCCGTCCGGTGAGCAGCAGGTTGGCGCCCTCGCGGCGGAAGTGGGAGGCCACCGCCTGACCGATGCCGCTCGATGCTCCGGTGATCACGGCGTTCACGCCTTGCAGTCTCATATACGTTCCTCTTCGGTCGCGAGCGGGCCGGTACGGGTGCCGGCGGCCGTCAGGGCACTACCTGGCCGCTGCCCGCGACGATCTCCGGGCGGAGCAGGTCGGTGAGCGTGTCGGCGGGCAACAGGCCCTTCTCCAGGACGAGTTCGGCCACGCCCCGGCCGCTGACGAGGGCCTCCTTGGCGATGTCGGTGGCCGCCGTGTACCCGATGTGCGGATTCAGGGCGGTCACCAGGCCGATGGAGTTCTCCACGCTTCGGCGCAGCGCCTCGGTGTTGGCGGTGATGCCGTCCACGCAGCGCTCGGCCAGGGTCAGACAAGCGGCCCGCAGATGGGTGATCGACTCCGAGAGGCTGTGCAGGATGATCGGCTCGAAGGCGTTGAGCTGGAGCTGTCCGGCCTCGGCGGCCATGGTGATGGCGACGTCGTTGCCGATCACCTCGAAGGCGACCTGGTTGACGACCTCGGGAATGACCGGGTTGACCTTGCCGGGCATGATCGACGAACCGGCCTGCACCGGCGGCAGGTTGATCTCACCCAGGCCCGCGCGCGGCCCGGACGACAGCAGCCGCAGGTCGTTGCAGCTCTTGGACAGCTTCACGGCGATCCGCTTGAGCACGCCGGACATCTGGACGAACGCCCCGCAGTCCTGGGTCGCCTCGACCAGGTTGGCGGCGGTGACCAGCTGGAGCCCGGTGATCTCGGCGAGGTGGCGGCGGGCCGACTCGGCATACCCGGCGGGCGCGTTCAGCCCCGTACCGATGGCCGTGGCGCCCAGGTTGATCTCATGGATCAACTCCACCGCCTCCGCCAGCCGGGACCGGTCCTCATCGATCATGACGGCGTACGCGGAGAACTCCTGGCCGAGGGTCATCGGCACCGCGTCCTGCAACTGCGTACGGCCCATCTTGAGCACATCACGGAACTCGACCGCCTTGCGGGCGAAGGAGTCCTGCAGCACGGACATCGCCTTGAGCAGACCGCGCACCGCGAACACCGTCGCGACCTTCACCGCCGTCGGGTAGACATCGTTCGTCGACTGCCCGAGATTGACGTCCTCGTTGGGGTGCAGGTACGCGTACTGGCCCTTCTCATGGCCCAGCAACTCCAACGCCCGGTTGGCGACCACCTCGTTGGCATTCATGTTCGTCGACGTGCCGGCGCCGCCCTGGATCACGTCGACCACGAACTGGTCGTGCAGCCTGCCGGACCGGATCTCACGGCACGCGGCGACGATCGCGGCAGCCTTCTTCGGGTCCAGCAGACCGAGCTCCTCGTTGGCCAGAGCGGCGGCCTCCTTCACAGCGGCCAGGGCGTCGATCAGGTGCGGGTAGGCGGAGATCGGCGTCCCGGTGATCGGGAAGTTCTCCGTGGCCCGCAGGGTGTGAACACCCCAGTAGGCATCGACGGGAACGTTCCGATCACCCAGCAGATCGTGCTCAATGCGGGTGACGGCGGTCATGGGGCTGGGGCCCTCTCTCGGGAGGCATGGTGGGGGGCCTTCCGCGACGCTGCGCGGAAGGCCCCCGCGGTGTCACCGGTGTCGGACCTGCTCAGAGCAGGCGATCCTTCGCCTTGTAATAGGCTCCGCCGAACGGCAGGAACCAGGCGGTGCCGTTGTAGAAGGGGACGGGCACCTTCGGGAAGCCGAGGCCGCGCATCGGATTGGCCTCGGGCTTGCCGTCCATCATCTCGGCGACCGCGCGGCCCATGTAGGTGGCCATCTGGACGCCGTGGCCGCAGTAACCCATGGAGTAATACAGGCCGTTGACCTCGCCCGCGTGCGGGATGCGGTCCCAGGAGAAGCCGACCATGCCGCCCCAGACGTAATCGATGCGCACCCCCGCCAGCTGCGGGAAGATCTCGGTCATCTCCCGCTTGAGGATGTCACCGCTCTTGATGTCGGAGGCCGGGTTGGAGGGAGCGAAGCGGGCCCGGCCGCCGAAGGCGAGGCGGTTGTCCGGGGTGAGGCGGACATAGTGGCCGACGTTCTTGTGGGCGACCAGCAGGCGGCCGTTCGGGATGAGCTCCTTGGCGCGTGCCTCCCCCAGGGGTTCGGTGACGATGATGAAGCTGCCGACGTTGATCAGCCGCTTGCGGAACCATGGCATCGACTGGTCGGTGTAGGCGTCCGTCGCCGCCATGACCTGCTTGGCACGGATGGTGCCGTGCATGGTCTCCACCAGGAAGCCGCCGCCAGGTAGACGGGTGAGGCCGGTGGCGGCGTTGCGCTCGTGGATGTCGGCGCCGGCCCGCTCGGCGGCGTCCGCCAGGCCGCCGACGAACTTGCCCACGTGCAGGCCCGCGCTGTCCGGGTCGAGCAGGGCGCCGTGGTAGTAGTCCGAGCCGAGCTCGGCCCGGAGTTCGCTCTTGCTCAGGACGATCGTCTCGTGGCCGAAGTTGTCGGCCAGGTCGCGCTGCTTGGCCCGCAGGCCGTCGAAGTGGCCGGGCTTGCAGACCGCGCCGAGCCGCCCGGAGCGGTTGAAGTCGCAGTCGATGTTCTCGGTTCGGGTGAGCTCCTCGACGAGGTCGACCGCGTCGCGGAAGGCGTCGTAGAGCTCACGGGCCCGCTCCTGCCCATAGCGCTTGCGGGCTTCCGCGGGGCTGATGGTGATGCCCTGGGTGCACATGCTGCCGTTGCGCCCGGAGGCGCCCGAGCCGACCTTGTCCTTCTCGACGAGGACGGTCCGGGCGCCCTTGCGGGCGGCGTGGTAGGCGGTGGACAGCCCTGTGAGGCCGCCGCCGATCACCACCACGTCCGCCTCGTCGGGCAGGTCCTTGCCGGAACGGTCGGGCAGGGCGGGGGCTGTGTCCAGCCAGTAGGGGATCTGCTTCATGGCGTGCGTCCTCTGTCCTTCTCAGTCCTGTGTCGCCGGTGCGCCGTGGGTCAGCAGCCGAGGAGCTTCGGCAGGCCCGACAGGTCGGGCAGCTCGTCGTACGGCTGGTAGTCGGCGCTGCCCTTGCGGCCGTAGCGGTTGATCCACACCCGGCGCTTCAGGCCGAGGTCGCGGGTCGGGATGTGGTCGTACTCCCAGCCCTGGGCGACGTGGATGACCTGTGACGCTTCGACGCCCATGGTCCGGAAGGCGTGCTTGAAGGTCTGGCGGTCCGGCTTGTAGGCACCGGCCTGCTGGGCGGTGATGACGTAGTCGAACTCGACGCCGATGTTCTTGACGTTCCGCGCGATCAGGTTGTCATCGGAGTTGGAGATGATGGCGATCTCGTACTTGGTCTTCAGCTTCCGCAGGGCCTCCGGGACCTCCGGGAAGGGGCCGAAGGTGGGGACGGCGTCCACGAGGGCCTCGCCGTCGGTCTCGCGGTACTCCAGGCCGTGCAGGCGCATCGCGTTGCGCAGGCTGGAGTGCAGGACCTCGTGGTACGGGCGGTACGCCTCCAGGACGGCCTGGAAGCGCATGACGCGGAAGTCGTCGAGGAACTCGTCGACATCCAGGTTGTCCAGATCCAGCCGGTCCTCCAGGACCTTCAGGGTCGTGGGACCGAGCTCGAAGTTGATCAGGGTCGCATAGGCGTCGAAGGTGACGATCTCTCGCATGGTGTCCAGCCTTGGTCTCTCGCGGTTTTCAGAGGGGGTGGGGGCTTCAGACGACGCGTTCGCCGGGGGTGACGATCGCGTCGAGCACGGCCAGGTCGGCCGGGCTCGGTACCCAGTCGGCCGCCGCCGCGTTGGCGGTGACCTGCTCGGGGGTCATGGCTCCGCAGATCACGGAGCCGACGGCGGGCAGGGCCGCCAGTGCGCCGACCGCGACCTGGAGGAGGGTCAGGCCGCGCTCGGCGCCGTATGTGGTGAGCGCCTCGACCCTGTCCAGGGCCGCGTCGGTGAGCCAGCCCTGCCGCCAGGACAGCCGGCTGCCGGGCGGGGGCTCCTCGCCGCGCCGGTACTTGCCGCTGAGCAGGCCGTTGGCCAGCGGGTAGTACGGCAGCAGACCGACGCCGTGGCGCAGGCAGGCCGGGATCAGGTCCTGCTCCACGCCGCGGTCGAGCAGGTGGTAGCGGGCCTGGGTGGAGACGAAGGCGTCGGTGAGGTGCTCGGCCGGGAGGTTGGAGCAGCCGACGTACCTGATCTTGCCCTCGTCCACCAGTTCCTGGAGCGCGGCGACCGTCTCCTCCAACGGCGTGACGCCGTCCGGCTCGTGGTACTGGTACAGGTCGATCCGGTCGGTGCCGAGCCGGGTCAGCGATGCCTCGACCGCGTACCGGATGTAGGCGCGCGATCCGCGCGGACCGTACAGGTCGGCGTCCCGGCCCATCTCCATGCCGAACTTGGTGGCCAGCACCACGTGGTCGCGACTGCCCTTGAGCGCGGCCCCGAGGAGCCGTTCGCCGTCGCCGCGGGAGCCGCCCCGTTCGCCGGACCCGCCGTACATGTCGGCGGTGTCGAACAGGGTGATCCCGGCGTCGAGGGCGGCGTGGACGACGGCCTTCGTGCCGTCCTCGTCGAGGCGGGCGCCGAAGTTGTTGCCGCCGACGCCGACCGCCGAGACGGCCGGGCCGCGCTCTCCGAGCGTGCGGTATCTCATGACCGGTTCCCGAATCCGATGCAGACGTTCTTGGTCTGCAGGTAGCTGTTCAGGCCTTCGAGACCCTTCTCCCGGCCCCAGCCGCTGTGCTTGTAGCCCCCGAAGGGGAGCTCGACACCGGTGCCGACGCCGGTGGCGTTGACGTAGACCTGGCCGGCCCGGATGCCCTCGGCCATACGCATCGCCTTGTCGATGTCGCGGGTCCACACGTACGAGGCGAGGCCGTACGGGCTGTCGTTGGCGATCTCCAGGGCCTCGGCCGCGTCGTCGAACTCGATGACCGTGACGACGGGGCCGAAGATCTCCTCGCGGGCGCACCGGGCCTGGTTGTCCAGTCCGGTGAGGACGGTCGGCTGGACGTAGTAGCCGTCGGCCAGGGCGGGGTCGGCGGGGGCGCCTCCGCCGGCCCGTGCCACGGCGCCTTCCTCCCGGGCCAGTTCCAGGTAGCCGAGGACCCGGTCCCGCTGCCGTGCGGCGACGAGGGGGCCGACGTCCGGGTCGCTGAGACCGGGCCCGATGCTGAGGGAGGCGGCGTGCGCGACGAGCTTGTCCAGGAACTCCTCGGCGCCGCGCTGGAGGAGCAGCCGGGTGCCGGCGGAACAGGTCTGCCCGGCGTTGCCGAACGCGGAGGCGGCTACCGCGCCGAGCGCCAGGTCGAAGTCGGCGTCCGCGAAGACGACGACCGGCGACTTGCCGCCCAGTTCGGTGACGGAGGGCACCACGTTGGCAGCGGCGGCCTGGGCGACCTTGATACCGGTCGGCACCGAGCCCGTGAAGGTGACCTGGTCGATGTCCGGGTGGCCGGCGAGGGCCGCGCCGGTCTCGCCGTCGCCGGGGACGACGTTCAGGACGCCCGGCGGAAGACCGCACTCCAGGGCGATCCTGCCGATCTCCAGCGGGGTGAGCGGCGCCTCGGGTGAAGGCTTGAGCACCACCGTGCAACCCGCGGCCAGCGCCGGGGCGGAGCCCCGCGCGGTGTTCTGGAGCGGGTAGTTGAACGGGATGATGTGGCCGGAGACGCCGATCGGCTCGCGGACGGTGTAGTCGAGCAGGCCTGGCCCGAGGGGGATCGTGGTGCCGCCGAGCTTGTCGGCGACGCCCGCGTAGAACTCGAAGTAGCGGGCCGCCGCCTCGACATCGGCCTTCGCCTGGCGAAGCGGCTTGCCGACATCCTGGCTCTCCAGGCGGGCCAGCCGTTCGCCCTGGTAGCGGATGGCCTCCGCGATCCGGTAGAGGATGCGCCCCCGGTCGGCGGCACGCATCCCGGCCCACTCGGGAGCGGTGAAGGCGGCGCGCGCGGCGGCCACCGCCTGGTCCACGTCAGCCTTGCCGGCCAGCGCCACCTGGGCGATGGCCGTGTCGTTCGACGGGTCGAGGACGGTGAAGGAGCGTCCGTCGGCGGCCGGGACCTGCTTGCCGTCGATCAGCAGCTCGGTCAGCTGCAGTTCGCCGCTCATGGCTGGATCTCCCCCAGTACCTCGCCGAAGATGACGACCTCGTCGCCCGGTCGGACCGTGCGGATCCGGCGGACCCAGAGCACGATGCCGTCCTGTGGCGCGCTGACCTCTTCCAGCGTGTTGCCGTAGTGGTCGGTGATGGTGGCGATCAGATCGCCTTCCTTGCAGGTCTCCCCCGGCTCGGCGCGGGCGACGAAGAAGCCGCCGGCGGCGGAGCGGGCGAACGTGCCGGATACCGTCGTGTAGGTGTCCCGCAGCTCCGCCGCGCCGTCGATCAGGCCGAGGCTGCGCAGGATGTTGCGGATCGACTTCATGTGGTGCTCGACGTTGGCCTCGCGGTACGTGGCGCCGCCGCACTCGATGGTGATGGCGGGCTTGCCGGCCTCGAGGACGGGGTGGCGGACCGTGCCGCCCCACTTGCCGCCCTTCCAGACCAGCTCGTGCCCGGCAGCCAGCGCCAGATCGGTCGCCAGGTCCTCGTAACCGCCCTGCAGGATGACCAGCGGGGCGATCTCGCCGTAGGCGCCACCGGTGTGCAGGTCTACCACCGCGTCGACGACGGGGACGACCTGCTCGACGAAGGTGGCCGCCAGACGCTGCGAGTACGAGCCCTCCGCGTCGCCGGGGAAGATGCGGTTGAGGTTGAGGTGGTCGATGCCGCTGGCGCGGGCGGCCGCCTCGAACGCCGGGGTGTTCAGGCAGGGGATGCCCACGACCGTGCCGCGCAGGGTGGCCGGGTCGATGTCGGCGAGCACACGGCGGATGGCCTCCTGGCCGTCGTACTCGTCGCCGTGCACGCCCGCGTCCACACACAGGACCGGGCCGTCATGGGCGCCGTTGACGACGATCAGCGGAATGCCGAGCTCCACGCCGTAGCTGCTGGTGCCGACCGGGATCAGGCCCTGGGCGCGCTCGCCGGGGGCGACGGTCAGCGGACCGATGGAGTACATGTGGTTCCTTCCCAATACGTGGATCAGATACGGGCCGACGCCTCGGCGAGGGTGCCCGCGATGATCGCGGCGATACGGTCGAGGACGGCGCGGTCGCTGATCAGCGGGGGCGCGATCTGGACCAGCGGCGCGGAACGGTTGTAGACGCGGGCCAGCAGTCCGGCCTCGCGCAGTCGGCGCGGGATCAGGTCGCCGATCAGAGCGGCTCGGGCCTTGGTGCTGAAGCCGCCGTCGTCGAGGTCACCGGTGAGTTCGCAGGTGTAGAAGAACCCGGTGCCACGGACGTCGCCGACGATCGGCAGGTCCGTGAGCGCCGCCATGCGCCTCGCCAGGTCGCCCTGCAGACCGCGGACGTTGTCCAGGACGCGGTCCCGCTCCATGATCTCCAGGTTGCGCAGGGCGATGGCCGTGCTCAGCGGGTGCCCGGCGAAGGTGTAGCCGTGGTTGAGGACCTCACCGGGCCGGTTGATGACCTCGGTGACCTTGGTGCCGACCAGGGTCGCGCCCAGGGGGGCGTAGCCCGCGGTGATGCCCTTGGCGACGGTGACCATGTCCGGGCGGGCGCCGTAGCGGTCCCCGCCGAACCATTCCCCGATCCGGCCGAAGGCCGTGATGACCTCGTCGGCGACGAGCAGGAAGCCGTACCGGTCGGCCAGCGCCCGCAACCCCTGCCAGTAGCCCTCGGGCGGGGTGATGCAGCCGCCTCGGTTCTGCACCGGCTCGGCGATGAGCATCGCGACGGTCTCCGGGCCCTCGGTCAGGATCGCCGCCTCCAACTCGGCGAGCAGCCATGCCGTGTACACCTCGTCGTCCGCGAACTCCGGTGCGAGGCCGAGGCGGTTGGTGTTGGACACGAACCGGGTGTCGATCGCCGGTGGGCCGTACGGCTCCGTGAGGCCGGGGTCGTCGTTGAACGACAGGGTGCCGATGGTCAGGCCGTGGTAGGCGCCGCGCCGGGCGATCGCCTTGGTGCGGCCCGGCTCGCCGCGCAGGGCGTGGTAGCGGCGGGCTATCTTCCAGGCGGTCTCGACTGCTTCGGCGCCGCCGCTCGAGAAGAAGGTGTGCTCGATGTCGACGGGGGCGATCCGGGACAGCCGCTCGGCGAGTTCGATGGCCGAGGGATGCGCGGAGCCGGTCCACAGTGGGCTGTAGCACAGCTCGCGCAGCTGCCGTTCGGCTGCTTCGGCGAACTCGGGGCCGTAGGAGTAGCCGAGCTGGCAGCAGTACAGCCCTGACAGACCGTCGATGTAGCGGTTGCCGTCCGCGTCGTCGACGTACGGGCCCTCGCCGCGGCGGACGAGGAGGAGGTCCTCGCCCTCCGGGCCGAGCGAGCCGTTGGCGGTCATGTTCAGCAGCAGGTGCCGCTGGGCGGTGGCGGCGGTCAGCTGAGCCGCGTCGGTGGTCATACGGCCTCGCCTCCGGGGTTGGCGACTCCGACCGTGTTCTCGACCGAGAGCAGGGAGTCCTGCCGTCCGGAGCCGAGCCAGCGCACGAGGGCGACGAGTCCGAGGGCGAGGACGGCGAAGGCGGTCAGGAGTGCGCTGACGGCGGTCACGCTGGGGTCGATCTCGAAGGTGAGGGAGTTGTAGACCCGCACGGGCAGGGTGACGGTGTCGACGGAGGAGAGGAACTGGGAGATGTAGAACTCGTCGAAGCTGGTGATGAAGGAGAAGATCGCGGCGGCGATCATGCCGGGGGCGGCGAGGGGGAAGGTGATCTTCCGGGCGATGGTGAGGCGGCCGGCGCCCATGCTGGCGGCGGCGTCCTCCAGCCGCTCGTCGATGCCGCGCAGGGTGGCGATGAGGATCAGCACCGCGATCGGCGAGGCCAGCACGGTGTGTCCGAGGGCGATGGCGATCGGGCTGCCCAGCATCGCGGCCGGTTCGAAGAGGAGGAACAGGCCGAGTGCGGTGACGATCTGGGGGATGACGAGGGGGCCGAGAACGAGGGCGAAGACCGCTGAGCGCAGGGGGAGTTCGCTGCGGACCAGGGCGGTCGCCGCGGTGACGCCGATGATGAGGGAGAAGACGGTGCTCAGGGCGGCGACCAGGGCGCTCAGGGAGAGCGCGGCGGGCCATTTGCTGCCGTCGGCGAACAGAGCCTTGTACCAGTTCAGCGTCCATGCCTCGGGAGGGAAGGAGGCGAAGGCGTTGTTGCTGAAGGAGGTGACGAGGATGACGACGATCGGCAGCGCGAGGAAGAGCAGGATCACGGTGGCCACGGCCGTGAGGGCGATCCGTCCGGCGAGGGACTTGCGCAGCTCCATCATGTGGCGCTCCTCTTCTTACGGCTGGCGCCCAGCGAGGTCACGGCCTTGACCAGCAGCAGTCCGGCCAGGGTGAGGACCAGCAGGATGACGCCCTGGGCGGCGGCGCCGTTCCACTGGTTCTCCTTGGTGACCTGTTGGTTGATGAGGGTGGCGATCATGGTCTGGTTGGGTCCGCCCATCAGGGCCGGGGTGATGTAGTAGCCCAGCGAGAGGATGAAGCTGAGCAGTCCGGCGCTGGCCAGTCCGGGGGCGACCAGGGGCAGGTAGATGCGGCGGAAGATGGTCACCCGGCCCGCGCCCATGCTGGAGGCGGCCGCGAGCAGGCGGCGGTCGACCCCGCGCATCACTCCGTAGAGCAGCAGCACGGTGTAGGGCAGCATCATGGAGGTGGTGCCGATGACCACGCCGAGTTCGTTGTAGAGCAGCTGGAACGGCGCTCCGGGTACCGACATGGCGGTCAGGGTCTCGTTCACCAGGCCCTTGTCGCCGAGCATGATGATCCAGCCGTAGGTACGCACCAGAGCGCTGATGAAGTGCGGGACCACGACGATCAGCATCGCCAGACCCGCCCAGATGGGCTTGAGCCGGGTGATCGCCTGGGCCAGGAGGAACCCGAAGACGAGGCTCAGCGCGGCCGTTTCGGCGGAGATCCGCAGCGTCGTGAACAGCACCGAGAGGTTGACGCCGGTCAGGGCTTCGGCGTACCAGTGCAGGGTGAAGGAGCCGTCGGCGTCCTTCAGGCTGAGCAGCAGCGTGGAGAAGATCGGGTAGACGAACAGCACCAGCAGGTAGATGACGACCGGCAGCGCGTACAGGATCCCGACCCGCGTCCGGCGCGAGGCCAGGAGCTTGCGGGGGCGGGCAGGAGTGTTGGCGGTGAGGGTGGCGGCCATGGCTCACCCTGCCTGTTCGTCGGCGAAGAGGTTGACGTCGTCCGGGTCGGTGGTGATCCCGACCCGCTCGCCGGCGACCGGGCCGCGGCCCGCGGGTACCTCCAGGCGCAGCAGCGGCGCGTCACCGCCGTCGATGCGAACCCCGGCGCGGACCAGGGTGCCGACGTAGGTGGCGGTCTCGACCGTGCCGGTACAGAACCCGTCATCACTGGCGCAGGCCCGCAGCCGACCCGGCTGCACAGCCACCTTCACGGAGGCGCCGGAGGGCAGCTGATGGCGGCGCGCCTTGATCAGACCACCGCTGGCATCGAGGCGGACCAGGGTGTGCTCGTCGGTGTGCTGCTCGATGCGGCCGGGCAGGAAGTTGGCCGCGCCGAGGAAGTCGGCGACGAAGGGGGTCTTCGGCCGTTCGAACAGCTCCCTCGGGGTGTCGAACTGCTCGATCAGGCCGTTGCGCATCACCGCGATGCGGTCCGACATGACCAGCGCCTCTTCCTGATCATGCGTCACATAGATGACGGTCAGGCCCAGTTCCTGCTGAATGCTCTTGATCTCGACCTGCAGCTGGTCACGCAGCTTCTTGTCCAGGGCGCCCAGCGGCTCGTCCATGAGGATGACCGGCGGACGGTAGACCAGCGCCCGGCACAGGGCGACCCGCTGCTGCTGACCACCGGACAGCTCGCGCGGTTTGCGGCCGCCGAAACCGGACAGGCCCGCGATCTCCAGGGTCTCCCCGACCCGGCGGCGGATCTCGTCCTTGCTCACGCCGCGCAGGGTGAGCGGGAACGCGACGTTCTCGGCGACGGTCATGTGCGGGAAGAGCAGATACTGCTGGAAGACGAACCCCAGGCCCCGCTTCTGCGGGGCGAGCCGGGTGACGTCGCGGTCCCCGACGGTGATGGTGCCGGAGTCCGGTTCGCAGAACCCGGCGATCATCATCAGCGTCGTGGTCTTGCCCGACCCCGAGGAGCCCAGGAAGGTGACGAACTCACCCGCCGCGATCTCCATGGACGCCTCGTCGACAGCGACCACGCCCCCGTACGTCTTGCGCAGGGCCACCACCGACAGTGCTTTGCCGGTCGCGGTGGCCGGCTTGTTGCCGACCGCCTTCACCGACGGTGCGGCGATACCGAATTCAGCCACGAGCCCACTCCAACCAGCGCTTGGTGACGGCCGATTCGTTCTTCAGCCACCAGTCGATGTCCGTGTCGAAACCCTTGTCGTAGTACTGCGGCGCACCCGCGAGCCCGTTGCGCTCGTCCTCGCTGAGCTTCGCGTAAGCCAGCGGCGAGGACGGGTTCGACGGGAAGGCCTTCGCCAGGGCGGCCTGGCTCTCCGCCCGCAACGAGAAGTCCATCAACTGGTAGGCGGCGTCCGCGTTGGCCGCACCCTTGGCGATGGCGTAACCCTGGAACTGGCGGCGCATGCCGTTGAGCTGGCGCTCGACCGGGACACCCTGCTTCTGCAGGTCCGCGATCCGGCCGTCCCACACGGTGGACATCGTGACCTCCTGGCGGCTGAGGAGCACGCCAGGGAGCGGGCCGCTGTCCCAGAACTTCTTGATGTCACCCCGCAGCCGCGTCAGCACGTTGAAGGCGCGGTCCACATCCAGCGGATACAGCTTGTCCATCGGCACACCGTCGGCCAGCAGCGCGAACTCCAGCTCCGGCAGGTCACCGTCCGGGTTGCACATCGAACGGCCGCCCTGGAACGCCTCGGTGTCCCAGAAGTCCTCCCACGACTGCGGCTTCCTGCCCCCGAAGGCATCCGTGCGGTATGCCATACAGGCGCCGTAGAAACTGTTGCCGACGGCATGCTCGGTGATCTGGTTCTCCGGGATCTTCGCGCTCTTAAGGCTCTTGATCCGGTCGAGGTCCAGTGCCTCCAGGGCGTCCTGCTGGACGTACTTCGTGTGCGACATCATCGAGTTGTTGATGAGGTCGCACTGCGGGCGGCCCTGCTTGATCTGCGCCAGCAACGGGGCGTCATCCAGGTTCAGCACCTTGACGCCGATGCCGGT
This sequence comes from Streptomyces sp. NPDC028907, assembly GCF_055564995.1. Lineage (NCBI taxonomy): Bacteria > Bacillati > Actinomycetota > Actinomycetes > Kitasatosporales > Streptomycetaceae > Streptomyces > Streptomyces sp. NPDC028907. The sequence goes on along the minus strand of NZ_JBVHVE010000010.1, from coordinate 307,151 downwards.
CTCCTGCGTGAACGGCGTGTAGATCGCCTTCTGCAGAGCCGCACCGTAGGAACCGCCGCTGTCGCGGACGACCACCGTCTTCCCGCCCTTGCCACCACTGCCGGCGCCGGACCGGCTGGTGCCGGTGCCGCAGGCGGAGAGGGCGGTCGCGGCGGCGACACCCGCCGTGACCCCGCCTATTCCTCGCAGGAACAGTCTGCGGTCTATTCGGGCATCTTTCATTTGGTGCCTCCTGGTGGTACTGGCCCTAGGAAGGGGCGGCTGGGGACGTGGAAAGGGGGGCGGCTGAAATGGGGGTCTAGGGGCGGGGATCCGCTTCGTCGGATCCGGCACCCAGACCGGGGCCCCGGAGGATGTCGGCCCGCGCGGTCGTGTCGGGGTCCCACGGGACGGCGAGGGCGGCGAGTTCGGTACCGGGGGCGACGGTGAGACCGTGCATGCCGTAGAAGATCCGGCCGTCGGCCGGGGCGTGGACGGTGTGCTCCGTGCCGTCGGTCGGGTCGACGATGCGGCCGAGGAGCTCGCCCTCGGCGACTTCGCCGATGACGTCGGCGTCGAAGGAGAACTCCGGGTACCACAGGCCGGTGGCCTCGGTGGTGACGCCGGCGGACCAGACCCATGTGCGGATCGAGGCCGGGGCGGAACCGTCCTGGTCGAGGACGCCCACATGGCGAAGTGCCTTCAGCAGGCCGTCGACACGGCGGAGGGCGGTGGCCTCGTCCCGCTGGCCGAGCTGGCCCACCTCGACGAGGACCGCCGAGATGCCCCGGCGGGCTGCGGCCGCGTGGCTGTTGCCGCCCTCGGGCGTCAGTCCGAGGATGACGTCCTCGATGCCGAAGGAGCCTGCCAGTTCGGCCGTCGCCTTGTCCAGGTCCGGGTCGCCGGTGAGGCGGTAGCCGACGAAGTCCCGCAGGACCTGGTCGATGCCGCCGCAGTGCAGGTCGATGTAGACGTCGGCGGCGTCGACCAGGTGGGTGAAGAGCCAGGCGGCCAGCCGCTCGGTGGGACCGCCGGCCGGGTCGCCGGGGAAGACCCGGTTGAGGTTCACGCCGTCGACCGGGGAGATGTTGAGCCGACCCTGGTACACGGCGGGTGGATTGGCGACCGGACAGATGATCACCTGTCCGCGCACCTCGGTGGGTTCCAGCCCGTCCGCGAGTCGCACGGCGGCGTCGATGGGCGGGAACTCGCCGCCGTGCACACCCGCGGTGATGACCACTCGGGGGCCGGAGCGGGAGCCGTTGACGAGGATCAACGGGATGTCCACGGTGAGGGTGCCGAGGTCCGCCTGGACCGTGCCACGGGCCTTGGTGCCGGGCTGGGCCTGAAGGGAGCCGACGGCGAGGGTGATGTCGTTCATGCTCATGCCTCCGTACGGCCGACGGTGGAGATGAAGTCGATGGGCTGGGGCGAGGCGCCGTCCAGCGCGAGGTCGGCGGCGATGTCGCCGAAGGCGGGCGAGAGTTTGAAGCCGTGGCCGGAGAAGCCGGCGAGCAGGATGACGTTCTCGGCGCCTGGCAGCGGGCCGACCAGCGGGCGGCTGCTCTCGGTGTATCCCTCCATGAAGACGGACAGGCGGGTCGGGTCCGGGTGCAGATCGGGCAGGTAGCGGCCGATCAGCTCGGAGAAGATGTCCAGCTCCTCGGGGTGCACGGTGCGGTCCAGCTGGTTGGGGTCGTCGGCGAGCCGGTGCAGCGCGCGGGACAGTCCGAGCTTGACCGAGATGCCGTCCGGGGAGGGCAGGCCGTAGCAGTGGGTGGGCGCCGTACGGATGAACGCCGGGCGCTCCTCGCCGAACCAGGCGTCGGGGGCGGTGGGCACGTACCAGGCGCTGACGAGGCGGCGGACTTCCACCTCCCACGGCAGGTCGGGCAGCAGGTCGTTGACCCAGGGGCCAGGCGTGACGACGGCGGTGTCGAAGCGCTCGCTGCCGGAGTCGGTGCGGATCTCCACGCCGCCCGCGACGGGAACGATCTCGCGGACCGTGCTGTAGCGGTGGATCACGGCGCCCAGTCGCTCGGCGCGGCGGGCGGCTGTCTGGATCGTCAGTTCCGGGCGGATGAACCCGGCGCGGCGGTCGAGTACGGCCGCGTCACCGTCCTCGATGCGGTACTGCGGGAATCGCTTGGCGAGCGTCTCGGCGTCCAGCACCTCGTGGTCGAGGTCGTGCTCCGCGATCGACTCGAGGACGGTGGCCATCTGCTGCTGCTCGGTCGGTCCCATGAGCAGGCACCCGGTCAGGCGCCGCAGCTCGCGGCCGGTCTCCCGCTGGAGCTTCTCCCAGAGGGCGTCGGCGTGCTTGAGGAGCGGAACGTAGCGGGAGTCCTCGAAGTGCGCGCTGCGGAAGATCCGGGACTCGCCGCCTGCGGCGCTGCGGTCGTGACCGGGTGCGTAGCGGTCGTATCCGACGACCTCGGCGCCGCGGGCCGCCAGCCGCCAGGCGGCCTGGCTGCCCATCGTTCCGACGCCGACCACCGCGACGCGCTTCCTGGCAGCTGACACAGAACTTTCCTTTCGTCTCGCCGAGGCGCATGCTGGGCCTTCGACGTGAGGCTGTTCGATTCGAGATGGTTTGGGCGGGAGCCAGGTCCTCCTTGTGGGCCTGAGGCTCGCAACCGCCGCGTCTCGCAGTCCGGCTCACCTTCGGGGGATCTCCCGGCGGGCCGTGCCACATTGTGGAATGCTGTGCTAGAATCTGGCACAGAGAATGGCAGTGGCCCAGAGGGGAGTCAAGAGGGTGTCCAGCAGAATTTTCGAGGATTAACAGGGGGAAACCGGATGGAAATGAAGAGCGTCACCAGGTCGCTGCGCGTCCTGGAGGCGGTCGCCCAGCATCAGCCCGTGACCGTGGGAGAGTTGACGAAGATCTTCGGACTGCCGAAGTCCACCGTGCAGCGCACCCTGGTCACACTGGCGGAAGCCGGCTGGCTGCGCGCCAACCGCAAGGACACCACCCGCTGGGAGATCGGCGCCCGCGTCCTGGCCGTACGACCCGCCGCCCTCCAAGGCTCCAGCCTGTTCGCCGCAGCCCGGGAACCCATGATCCGGCTCCGCGACGCACTCAACGAGACCATCCACCTGTCCGTACCGGACGCACTGCAGTGCATGGTCGTCGTCGACCGCGTCGACTGCGACCACGCCGTACGCACCTTCCACACGATCGGCGACACCTCACCCCTGCACGCCACCGCCGTCGGACGCGCCGTCCTGGCCCACCTTCCGAGGCGGGACGTCGAAGAACTCATCACGGCAGGGCTGGAGCGGTTCAGCGACACGACCCCAGCCGAGCCCGACGAGCTGCGAGCCGAGCTGGAGCGGATCCGGACCGACGGCTACGCGATCAACCGCAACCAGTACCGGCCGGGCGTCTGCGCCGTCGCCGCCGCCGTGCTCGACGAGGACGGCACCCCGCTGGCAGCCGTGGCCATCTCCATGCCCGACGCGCGGTACGACAGCGAACGCGCGCCCAAGTGGGGCCGCCTCGCCGCCGACACGGCCGCGGAGATCTCACAGCGCCGCCTGGGCATCTGAACGGCAGTCGACGGCCGCAAGCCGTCGACCGCGGGCCGGCTCGCACGCGCCAGTGCGCGAGCCGGCCCTCGGCTTTGCGTCACCGCAGCCACGATCCTGTGCCCGGCCGGGGGGGAAGGCCGGGCACAGGACGGCCGCACCACACGGCACGGCAGGCACGGTCAGAGCCCTGCCGCTGTCCATCGCCGCGGGGAATCGGGATTCACCTTCACGCCCTGCCAATCGTGCCATATTGTGGAACGCTGTGCTAACATCCGGCACGACCATGACGGTGACCCCTTGCTGGAGTCACCCGGCGAGAACAGGAATCCACAGGCCTGAGGGGGCATCGGATGGAAATGAAGAGCGTCACCAGGTCGCTGCGCGTCCTGGAGGCGGTCGCCCAGCATCAGCCCGTGACCGTGGGAGAGTTGACGAAGATCTTCGGACTGCCGAAGTCCACCGTGCAGCGCACCCTGGTAACACTGGCGGAAGCCGGCTGGCTGCGCGCCAACCGCAAGGACACCACCCGCTGGGAGATCGGCGCCCGCGTCCTGGCCGTACGACCCGCCGCCCTCCAAGGCTCCAGCCTGTTCGCCGCAGCCCGGGAACCCATGATCCGGCTCCGCGACGCACTCAACGAGACCATCCACCTGTCCGTACCGGACGCACTGCAGTGCATGGTCGTCGTCGACCGCGTCGACTGCGACCACGCCGTACGCACCTTCCACACGATCGGCGACACCTCACCCCTGCACGCCACCGCCGCCGGGAACGCCGTCCTGGCCCACCTGGGGAAGTCCGAGATAGCGGAGGTCACCGCGGGGACGCTGGAGGGTTACGGCGAGGAGACCATCACCGAGCCGGACCGACTGCGGGCGGAACTCCACCGCGTGAGAGAGCGTGGCTACGCCGTCAACCACAACCAGTACCTGCAGGGGGTCTGCGCGATCGCGGCACCCGTGCTCGACGGAGCGGACACACCGCTGGCCGCCGTGGCCGTCTCGCTGCCCGACTCCCGCTTCGAGTCCGGACGGCTGCCCGAGCTGGGCCGGCTGGTCGCCGAGACGGCGGCGGAGATCACCGCCCGGCACCTGGCCTGACGTCCCTCCCCGCGGGAGGCGGGCGTCGCGCTTCGGCGTCACTTCACGATCACGTAGATCTTGCGCACGGTTTCGATGGTCTTCCAGACACCGGCGAAGCCCGGCTTCATGACGAAGCTGTCGCCTGCCTTGTAGACCACCGGCTCGCCGCCTTCCGGCGTGAGTTCGACGACGCCGGAAAGGATGTGGCAGAACTCGAAGGTCTCGCCCTTGATCGAGCGTGTCTCGCCGGGCGTCGCTTCCCAGACTCCCGTATGGATCATCTCCCCGCGGGCGATGTCCTGCGGCCAGGTCATGAATGCGGGGTCGCCGGAAACCAGACGTTCCGGCAGTGGGCCGGACCGGTGCGGCGGGGAGGAGGGATGGGTGTCGATGGTCTTCAGGAGCGACATGTTCCTTCTTTCCTGGACTTGAGAATTGGTGGCCGCGGCCTCGGTCGATCCATCGGCCTGGGCATGAACACCTTCATCGCACGGGCACCGCGAGGTACTGGTACTCCAGGAACTCGTCGATCCCCACCCGGCCGCCCTCGCGGCCCAGCCCGGACTGCTTGACGCCGCCGAAGGGCGCGGCCGGGTTGGACACGAGACCCGTGTTCAGCCCCACCATGCCCACCTCCAGCCGTTCACTCACCCGCAGGGCACGGTCGAGGCCCTCGGTGAAGACGTAGCCGACCAAACCCCAGGGGGTGTCGTTGGCCCGGCGGATCACCTCGTCCTCGTCGTCAAAGGTGAGGATCGCCGCGACGGGGCCGAAGATCTCCGTGCCCATCAGGCGGCTGCCGGGATCGACGTCGGCCAGCACCGTCGGCGGGTAGAAGCAGCCGGGACCCTCGGGCCTACGGCCGCCGACGAGCACCTGCGCCCCACGCTCCACCGCGTCGGCGACCAGCTCCTCCACCTTGGCGCGCCCCGTCCTGTCGATCAGCGGGCCGACGTCGACGCCGTCCCGGGTGCCCGGACCGACGACCAGCGCGCCCATCCGTTCGGCCAGCCGCCGCCCGAACTCCTGCGCCACCGACCGGTGCACGAAGAAGCGGTTGGCGGCCGTGCAGGCCTCACCCATGTTGCGCATCTTGGCGACCATCGCACCGTCCACGGCCTTGTCCAGGTCGGCGTCCTCGAAGACCACGAACGGCGCGTTGCCGCCCAGCTCCATCGAGGTCCGTACGACCGCCTGAGCGCTCTGGGCGAGGAGCAGCTGCCCGACGGCCGTGGACCCGGTGAAGGACAGCTTGCGAATCCGCCCGCCGCGCAGGAGCGGTTCGCACACCTCCCCCGCACGGGAGGTGGTGACGACGTTCAGCACGCCGTCCGGCAGCCCGGCCTCCTTGAGGATCGCGGCGAGGGCAAGGCTGGACAGAGGGGTCTGCGGAGCGGGCTTGAGCACCATCGTGCAGCCGGCGGCGACCGCCGGGCCGATCTTGCGGGTGCCCATGGCCAGCGGGAAGTTCCATGGGGTGATCAGCAGGCAGGGGCCGACCGGACGGCGGGAGAGCAGCATGCGGTTGCGGCCGTCCGGCAAGGTGGCGAGGCCGCCGTCGATACGCACCGCCTCCTCGGAGAACCAGCGGAAGAACTCGGCCGCGTAGGCCACCTCTCCCCTGGCCTCCGCCAGCGGCTTGCCCATCTCGGACGTCATGAGATGGGCGAGCTCGTCGGTGCGCTCGATGATGATCTCGTAGGCGCGGCGCAGGATCTCGCTGCGCGCCCGGGGCGCCGTACGCGCCCACTCCGCCTGCGCCCGCACGGCCGCTTCCTCGGCCAGCCCCGCGTCCTTCGGGCCCGCGTCGGCGACATGGCAGAGGACCTCGCCGGTCGCAGGGTCGTCGACGGGCATGGTGGCGCCGTCCGCGGCGTCCACCCAGGTGCCGCCGATGAACAACTGCGTGGGTGTGTCGGTCATGAGTTCTCTCCTGGTTGTCCGGGTCGGTCGGCGGCGGGGTCGAGCAGTTCCGCGAGGTGCAGGGCGCGAATACCCCGGTCTCCGGCGAGGTGGTCGATCTGGGTGGCGCAGCTGAAGCCGTCGGCCACGACGACCGCCGGCGTCTTCGGGTCCACGTCGTCGAGACGCGGCCGCAGGGCGAGCTCGGCGACGGCCATCGAGGTGTCGTAGTGCTGCTCCTCGAAGCCGAAGTTGCCGGCGAGTCCGCAGCAGCCCTCGGCCTCGTCGACCTTCGTCACGCCGAGGCGGCCGAGCAGGTCGCGGGGGTGGCGGCCCTTGAAGGTGGCGTACTCGTGGCAGTGCGTCTGCAGCACGACCTTGTCCGGCAGCTCCGGTGGCGCCCAGCCGGGTGCGGCGAGGTCGGTCAGGGCTCCGGTGAGGGTGTGGACGCGGGCCGCGACGCGCCGGGCGGCGTCGGTGCCGAGGAGTTCGGGCACGTCGCGCTTGAGCGCGGCTGCGCAGCTGGGTTCGGCCACGACGATGGGCCGGTCGTCGCCGTTGTCCAGGTGGGCGACGGTGCGGGCCATGATGCGGCGGGCGAGCGACAGCTGTCCGGTGCTCACCCAGGTCAGGCCGCAGCACAGGTCGTCCTCGGCCGTGCACGGGATGCCGGCGTCGGCGAGGACGCGGCTCGCGGCCCCGGCGACCTCGGGACGGAAGGCGCGGGTGAAGCTGTCCACGAAGAGCAGCGTGTTCGCCGGTTCGCCGGTCCTCGCCGTGCGCAGGGCCCGGCGCAGCGCGTGCCGTGAGGCGAAGGCCGGGATCCGGCGTTTCGTGGTAACACCGCCGAGGCGCGCGAGCAGCTTCCCGACGGGTCCGCGCAGCAGCGCGTTGACCGGGCGGGCCGCGTAGCCGACGAGCCTGGACGTCAGGGGCAGCCAGCCGAGGGAGTAGTGGGAGCGGGGTCTGAGCCTGCCCTTGTAGTGCTGGTGGAGGAACTCCGCCTTGTACGTGGCCATGTCGACGCCGACCGGACAGTCGCTGGAGCAGGCTTTGCAGGACAGGCACAGGTCGAGGGCGTCACGTACTTCCGAGGAGCGCCAGCCGTCCTGGACGGTTCCGCCGCGCACCATCTCCTGGAGCAGCCGGGCCCGGCCGCGGGTGGAGGCGTTCTCCTCCCCGGTGGCCCGGTAGCTGGGGCACATCACGCCGCCGACGTCGCTGCGGCAGCGGCCGACCCCGACACAGCGGCGTACGGCGCCCGCGAAGCCGTCGTCGTCGTGCGGGAAGGAGAAGAGAGTCTCGACGGGCAGTACTTCGGAGGGGGTGTGCAGCGCCAGGTCGGCGTCGAGACGGGCCGGGGCCACGATGACGCCCGGGTTGAGCAGGCCCTCGGGGTCGAAGATCTCCTTGAAGGCGGCGAACGTCCGGGTCATCCGGTGGCTGTACATGACCTCCAGCAGCTCGCCCCGGGCCCGTCCGTCGCCGTGCTCGCCCGACAGGCTTCCGCCGTGCTCGACGACCAGGGCGGCGGCTTCGGAGAGGAACCGGCGGGTGGCGGCCCGCCCCGTGTCCGTGGCGAGGTCGAAGTCGATGCGTACGTGGACGCAGCCCGCGCCGAAGTGCCCGTACAGCACGCCGGTCAGGCCGTGCGCGGCGAGCAGCTTGCGGAAGTCACGCAGGTAGGCGGCCAGGTTCTCGGGGGCGACGGCCGCGTCCTCCCAGCCGGGCCAGGACTCCCCGCCGTCGACCAGGCGGGCGGCGAGCCCTGCCCCGTCCTCGCGGACCCGCCACAGCGAGCGCCGCTCGGCCGGACTGTGCACGACCCGCCCACCGGTCATCCGTCCCTGCGCTTTGAGCACGTCCAGCAGTTCGGCGGCGCGGGCGTCGACGGCCGCCTGGTCGTCGCCGTCGAGCTCGACGTACAGCCAGGCACGCCCCTCGGGGAGTCCGGTGACGGAGTCCGCGCCGCGCCGGGCCCGCATGGTGGCGACGATCGCCTCGTCCATGCCCTCCACGGCGGTGGGGTTCCACCGCAGGATCTCGGGGACGTCCTCGGCGGCGTCGACCACGTCGTCGTAGCCGAGGGTGAGGAGGGTGGAGGCCTGTGCGGTCGCCACCAGGCGGACCGTCGCTGCGGTGACGACCGCACAGGAGCCTTCGGTGCCCACCAGTGCGCGGGCCATGTCGAAGCCGTGCTCGGGCAGCAGGTGGTGCAGCTGGTAGCCGGAGACCTGGCGGGGTACCCGGCCCAGCTCGGTGCGGATCGACGCGAGGTTGCCGTCGATCAGGCGGCGTACGTCCGCTGCCAGGCCGGCGACTCGCCGGACGGCGTCGGTGTCGTCCGGGTCGGCGGCCCGCAGTCCGGTGCGGTCGGCGACGGCCCGCACTCCGTCGGCCGTCACGATCTCCAACGCCTCGATGTGCCCGCTGGTGCGCCCGTGCCGGACGGACCGGTTGCCGCACGCGTCATTGCCGATCATGCCGCCGATGGTGCAGCGGCTGTGCGAGGAGGGGTCGGGGCCGAAGGTGAGCCCGTGCAGGGCGGACGCGGACCGCAGGGCGTCCAGGATCACTCCGGCCTCGACGCGCGCGGTGCGGGCCACCGGGTCGATGTCCAGGATCCGGTTCAGGTGGCGGGAGAAGTCCAGCACGACGCCGGGACCGACGGCGTTGCCCGCCATGCTGGTGCCGCCGCCGCGTGCGGTGACCGGGACTCCTGTCTCCCGGCAGGCCCGCAGCACCGCGACGACGTCGGCGGCGCTGCGGGGAAAGACCACGGCCCTTGGCGGGACCCGGTAGTTGGAGGCGTCGTAGGCGTAGAGACCGGTGGAGCCGGGGCCGGTCTCCACCCGCAGGCCGGGAGCGGACTCGGTGAGCCGCGCGACCAGCCGTTCCAGGGCCGTGGTGGTGTCCGTCATCGCCGTGCCGCGCCCGATGTGCCGGCCTCGACCGCGGTCGCCCACGCCTGCAGGCCCTCGTCCACCGCGGTCTCGTCGATGACGAGCGCCGGGATCATGCGCACCACCTGGTTCCAGGCACCGCACAGCAGCAGGAGCAGGCCCTCGTCGACGGCGGCGCGCTGGACGCGGGCCGCGGTCTCGGGGTCGGGGCTGCCGTCCTCGGTGACGAACTCGGTGGCGAGCATGAGGCCGAGGCCGCGCACGTCGCCGATACCCGGTGTCCGGTCGGCCACCGCCTCCAGACCCTGCCGCAGCCGCTGGCCCATCGCCTCGGCGTTCTCGACGAGCTTCTCGTCGCGTACGACGTCGAGGGTGGCGCAGGCCGCGGCGCAGGCGACGGCGTTCGCGCCGTACGTCCCGCCCTGCGAGCCGGGCCACGCCTTGGTCATGAGCTCCTCGGAGGCGGCGATGCCCGACAGCGGGAAGCCGCTGGCCAGGCCCTTGGCGGTGACGAGGATGTCGGGTGTCACGCCGAAGTGGTCGTGGCCCCAGAAGCGGCCGGTACGGCCGACACCGGTCTGCACCTCGTCGAGGACGAGCAGGAAGCCGTGACGGTCCGCGCGCTCGCGCAGGCCCTCCATGAAGGCGCGGTTCGCTGGGACGTAACCGCCCTCGCCGAGGACGGGCTCGACGATGATCGCGGCCGTGTCCGCGGGCGAGGAGATCGTCTGGAGTGTGTAGTCGAGCTCCTTCAGGGCGAAGCGGGTGGCGGTCTCCTCGTCCCAGCCGTACCGGTAGGCGGACGGGAAGGGCGTGACGACCACGCCGCTCATCAGCGGGGAGAAGCCGGACCGGAAGCGGGTGCCGGAGGTGGTCATCGAGGCGGCGGCCACCGTACGCCCGTGAAAGCCGCCGTGGCAGACGATGACGTTGGGCCGGCCGGTGGCCTGGCGGGCCAGGCGCAGCGCTGCCTCGACGGCCTCACTGCCGGAGTTGGTGAAGAACAGACTGTCGAGCCCTTCCGGCAGTACCTCGCCGAGCTTCTCGACCAGTCGTCGCAGGGGCTGGTGCATGACCGTCGTGTACTGGCCGTGGATCAGTGATCCCACCTGCTCCTGAGCTGCCGCCACGACCTTGGGGTGGCAGTGACCGGTGCTGGTGACGCCGATGCCGGCGGTGAAGTCGAGGTAGCGGCGGCCGTCCTCGTCGAAGAGGTGGACGCCCTCGCCCCGGGCCGCCACCACGGGCGTGGCCTGGCGAAGGTGCGGCGACAGTGCGGTCATGTTCGTCTCCCGGCCTCGGTGTTCGGTCTGCTGCGGTCCTTCGAGCATCTCGGCGCAACGGGGACCCGCCAACGCGCGATCTGTCCGGCCGGGAGGCGACATCCGGACGTTGTGTCAGCCTCATCGGGGGCACGCCTGGAACCGACCGCTCATGGACCGTCTTGCGCAGGTCAGAGACGCTTGTCACAGTGGCCGGGCACTCCCCCGGGCTCCGGGCCGAGTTCGAGCAGGAACCCTTGGAGAGACCGTGAACGACAACCACCCGGCCGGCCAGGGGCCCACCCGTCCGGTCACCGTGGCCGACGTCCTGGCGCTTCCCGTCCTGGCCGCCGGACGGCCCCATGTCGTCACCGGCGCGGCGCACCTGGACCGTCCGGTCCGCTGGGTCCACATCACCGAGCTGACCGACCCCGCGTCGTTCCTCAAGGGCGGCGAACTCGTCCTCACCACCGGGATGCCCCTGCCGCAGGACGCGGTCGGCGTGCGCCGGTATGTCGACGAACTCGCGGACATCGGGGCCGCGGCCCTGGTCATCGAACTCGTACGCCGCTACCACCGCCCGCCGGACGCGCTCGTCGACGCCTGCCGCCGGCGCGGCCTGCCCCTCGTCACCCTGGCCAAGGACGTCAACTTCCTGGAGGTCACCCAGGTCGTGCACGCGCTCCTGCTCGGCAACCAGGCGGAGGCGATGCGCCGCACGCAGCGCATCCACGAGGCGTTCACCACCCTGACCCTGCGCGGTGCCGGGCCGGAGGACGTGGTGCGAGCGGCGGCGGAGATGAGTGGGCGTACGGTCGTCCTGGAGAACCTGGTGCACCAGGCCCTGATCTGCGAGCCGTCCGGGCTCACCGTCGAGGAGGCACTCGCCGACTGGGAACGGCGCTCCAGGGCGACCGGGCCCGGCGACAGCACAGCGGTACGCGGTCCGGAGGGCTGGCTCACCGCCTCCGTCGAGTACCAGGGCGAGCGCTGGGGTCGTGTGGCCATGCTCCCGGCACGCACCGAAGGAGCGACCTTCGGGCCGGAGGACATCACCCTGCTGGAGAGGACCGCGATGGCACTGACCGTCGCGCGCCTCATCCACCCCACTCCCTGGGAACGCGCCGCGCACCGGAACGCCCTGCGCGACCTCGTGGAGCAGCGCCACCGCTCCGCGGAGGACGCCCGCGCCCGCTGCTCGGCACTGGGCCTGCCGACCGCCCGGAGCCGCTTCGTCGCCACCTTGGTGGACCTGCGCGCCGGGGAAGGGGGAACCGAGATCGAGTCCCGTCTGCTGCAGGAACTGAGAACGGCAGGCGTGCGGGCCCTCGTCGGCGAACTGGCCCCCGACCGCCTCGGCGTCCTGCTGGCTCTGCGCACCTCCCAGACCTGGCGCCCCCTCGTCGAGCGCCTGTCCGGCACGGTACTGAGCCTGGCCCCGGAAGCGGTCGTGAGCGTCGGCTCCGAGGTCACGGACCTCACCGACGCCGCCCGCTCGTTCCGCGAGGCGGCCCGCGTCGCCGAGGCCACCCCGCCCCACCAGCCCCTCCCGCCGGACCGCTCCTTCCACGAGCTGTCCGACATCGGTCTGCGCCGCCTGCTGTACGCCGTCCGTGAGGACGCCCGGATCCAGGAGTACACCGAACGGCAGCTCCGGCGCCTCATCGACCACGACACCCAGCACGGCACCGATCTGCTGACGACCCTGCGCCACTACCTCGACGCGGCCGGCAACAAGACGACCGCCGCCCGCCGGGGCGGCCTCTCCCGCGAGACCATGTACCAACGGCTGCGCACCATCGAGCGTCTCCTCGCCCGCGACCTCGAATCGGGCGACCAGCGCACCGAGCTCCACGTGGCACTCACGGCACTCGACGTGTCGAGAGCCGGCTGACCGGAATCCCGGTGCGCGGCACGGCCGCGAAGTCCTGGTTGTCGGCGAAGGCGTCGTTCGCCTGGTGGCCCACGTAGTCGTGCAGCGGCAGCTTGGTCGAGGCGTCGAACTCGGTGTCACGGAGTTGTTCGACCGAGATCCGCGCGCCGAGCCGATCGCCCACGAGGTCTGCGCCCCTCAGATCCGCGTTCGTCAGGTTGGCGTCAGTGAAGTCGACGGCAGCCAGTTGCGCGAAGGCGAGTACGGCACGAGCCCTGTGACAGATCGGCGCGCCTGAGGTCCGTGAACGACAGGTCCAGCGGTTGTTCTCCACCGCTGGGACGGCGCACCAGTACCGAGAGTGCGGCCTGGACGTCATCCTTTGGACCACCGTGTTGTAGTCCTTCTCCGAGTCCCTCATGATCCGTTCGAGTGAGTAGATGCCTCCCAGTCGGCTCATGAGGCCACTGTCGGCTGGCGTGGACAGAAGTTTGATCGCCTCCGCGTAGCGTTCGGTGACGTGACCTTCGCGGGTCAGAGCGGCTTGCTCTCTGTCCTTCTTCCTGGCGTACTCGAACTGCTCCTGGCTCTGCTCGTACAACGAGAGCGGTACGGCGATCGTGCGCTCCACCTTCGGCTTCATGCCGGACAGCTTGGCCCGCGCCGCACCACCCCGACCGTCGAACACCGATAGTCAGAGCAGAAGTTGATGTCGGCAGATGACCTCTGTGCCGTCGGCAGTCCATTCACAGCTACTCGTAGGCGATGTCGGCGTCGGGGCCGGCGGGGCGGACGGTCACGCACCGTCGGGCGGTACGTCGCCTGTTGCCCGGATCAGGAGGAGGGCGATGTCGTCGTGACGCGGCGCCGACCCTTCGGCGTGGTGGAGGAGGGCGTCGGCCAGACCGTCGAGGCTTTGCTGTCCCGCACGTGCGAGTTGTTCGGCGAGGCTGCGGGTGGCGTCGCCGATGTCGGCGCCGGGGGATTCGACAAGCCCGTCGGTGTAGAGAGCCAGCACGGTTCCCGGCGGGAGGGGAATCTCGGTCACGGGGTAGTCGACGTCGGGCTCGATTCCCAGCAGAAGCCCGGGAGTCAGGTTGAGGACTTCGGTGCGGCCGTCGGGGTGGCGCACCAACGGTGCCGGGTGGCCTGCGGTGGCCAGGCAGGCGCGGTGCAGGGCGAGGTCGAGTTGGACGTACAGGCAACTGGCGAACAGGCCGGGTTCCAGGTCGATCAGGAGGCGGTTGGTCCGGGCGAGGACGTCCGCCGGTGGTGCGGCGGCGCCGGCCTGGGTGTGGACGGCGGTGCGGACCTGTCCCATGAGGGCGGCGGCCTGGATGTTGTGTCCCTGGACGTCCCCGATGGTGGCGGCGGCGCTGGTGGGGCGGTAGTGGATGAGGTCGTAGAAGTCGCCGCCGATGTCGGTGCGGCGGTCGGCGGACAGATAGCGGGCGGTGGCCTCCAGGCCGGGGATGTGGGGCAGGCCGCGGGGCAGCAGGGCGGTTTGCAGGGTTCGGGCCAGGTTGTGCTCGGCGTCGAACAGGCGGGCACGGTCCAGCGCTTGGGCGATCAGTCCCGCCAGGGAGGTCAGAAGGGCGCGTTCCGGCGTAGGGAATGGGCGAGGCCGGTCATAGGCGAGGACCAGGGAGCCGACGGTACGGCCGGAGGTGATCAGGGGCAGGAATGCCCATGCCGCCATGGTGTCCTGGTGGACGGCCGGAGGGTAGGTCCGCTTGAGGTCGGCGAAGGTGGCGAAGAAGGTCGGGATCCCGGTGTTGAGAACCTGCGCTGCCGGAGTGCGCGAGGTCAGTGGCTCACCGTCGAAGCGGGCCATGAGTTCCGCGGGATATCCGCGATGGCCGAGGATGTGCAGGCGGCCGTCCTGTACCGCCATCAGGGCCATGGCCTTCGGGCCGAAGGCGGGCACGAGCTGGTCGGCGACGCGCTCCACCACGTCGCTGACCCCGACGGCTTCGGTGAGCGTGGCCGCCAGGTGCGTCAGGTGGTACAGAGCGACCGCACCGACCTGTTCCACGGATGGCTCGGGACGCTGCCCGGAGCCGGCCGCGGGAGCGGGACCGGTCGAGGCGGGGGCGATGTGGACGCTGATTCCCCGGTCGTCCGGGTACAGCTGGAAGGACAGCCACTGATCCGGTGGGCGCAAAGCAGTGAAGGACGTGGGTCGGCGGCTGATCACGGCTGCCCGATAGCGGTCTTCGAAGACGGGGTCACGCAGCCAGGCCAGTACTTCCCAGGGCCGGGTGCCCAGCAGGGCTCCGGCGCCGGCTCCCAGCAGGTCGCCCGCGGCAGGGTTGATGTAGGCGATTCTGCCGTCCATGTCCAGTGCGCAGCACCCGGTCGGGACCCGCTCGGTGTAGTCGAGCGCGGCCGCCGCCTGGACTGGGTCGGTTTCGAGGGTGCGCACCGGCGGCAGCAGGCGCGGCCGATCCTCGGGCAGCAGCGGACGGCCGCTGTCCGCCGCCCGCTGCAAAAGCAGCGTCGCGCGTCGACAGCAGAGGGCGATCGCGTCCTGCTCGTACGGGCTCAGCTCCGAGGGGTGCCAGATGGGCCACAGCAGCACGATCCCGCCCCACGCTCGCGTGCCGCCGCTGAAAGGGGCCGCGGCCAGCATGACGTCGTAGGACAGCACGATGCCCAGCCGCGGGTAGCGGCGCGCGATCTCCTCCTGGCCGGCCAGCCACACCAGACGCTGCTGCCGAATCGCGTCCGCCACCGGAATAGGGTCTTCCAGTGCGATCTGCGCCCAGGGGGCGGTGAGCTGCCGCGAGACCCCGGCCGAGACGGCCAGCCGCAGCACACGCCCGCCCGGCGGCAACAGATACAGCAGGCCCACCGACGCGCCGGTGTTCCGCAGAACGTCGGCCAGGACGGCCTCGACCCCTTCCATGCCGGAAGCGGTCGAGGCGGCCGTGTGCTGGTGCATGCCCTCACCCCTCACCAGGCACCGAAAGTGGACGCTGAAGGAGTCCGGGCACGGTGGAGCGCGATGTTCGGCCATGGCCGTACCCGAGCCACGGGCCGCACCACGCGAGCACCACCCATATTGGGACAATACGCCGTCCACTGTGGAGCAGCATCCATAGCAGCCGGTCCGCCGACACGTCGTTCAGCGCGTGGACTCAGCGCCAGTCGTCGATCACGTAGGCGTCTGGGCGGCTGTAGCCGGGTTCGTTGGGCTTGTGCATGGTCACGCCTTGCAGCCAGGTACGGAAACCGCGGTCGACCATGTGCCGGTAGGCGTCCTGGCGGGCCAGGTTCATTCCGGCGTCCAGTTGCCCCAGCCCCTTCTCGGTGGCCAGCTGCTCACACGCGTCCAGCAGTCGTTCGAACCGGTCCGCGGCGTCCGGGCCAGGGCGTACGGCGCCGAACTTGACGAAGCAGACGTCCTCACCGGCCTCCGACCCCGCTCCGCAGTGGCAGACAGCCAGACCGTCCAGGCCGGAGTCGGCGCCCTCCAGGAGGATGGTGTCACCGAGGCCCTGCGCCTGGGTGGCCATGATCTCGCGCTCCAAGCTCAGGCCCTCGTACACGGCCCCTGTCAGTGCGCGACTGAGGCTCCGTGCCTCGGGCCGCTCAGCGGCGGTCAGCTCGCCGTACAGCACTCGGCCGGGGACTGCGGCGCTGACGGCGACCTGCTTCTTCATAATGGCTGTAAGGAATCGGGGCCAGAAACCGTACCGGCGGTAGAGCTCCAGGTGCTTGGGACTGTGCGAGAAGGTGAACAGGCCGAGGTGGCGGTTCCCCCAGGTGTCGAAGCAGGCCATGACAGGCTCCATGAGGCGTCTGCCGATGCCCTGGTCCCACAGGTCCGGACGTACGGTCAGCGGGCCGAAGAACCCCACGCTGCCCCAGTGGGCGGCGAAGTTCGATCCGACGACCTCGCCCTCGACGGTCGCCGCGAAGGCCGCGTGTGGATTGGCGGCCCAGCGGGTGCGGACATAGTCGGCGCTCCCGAAGAAGGTCTCCGGCTCAGGGGCCCCGAGGAAGGTCCCGAAGGCGACCCTGAAGATCGCGTCGGCCCGATCCAGGTCCGGCTCGACCAACGGGCGGACCGACACCGAGGCGGCGACATTCGTATGCTTCGCTGCGGGCATGATCGCGCTCCTTTCCCGCCCCGGTTCCATCGCACCACGGACGTGCGCCGCGGGCGAAGCGACAGGTCCGGCGGTACCTCCAGGATCGAGCGGCCGGTGATCAGGGCGAGCGCGGCTTGGAGCAGGCGTCGTGGCCCTGCTGTGCGGATGGGCAGGTCGCCGCGACGGGTCTGGCTCCCGCGGCCGGCGCGCGCCGACCGTTGGCGAGGGACGACGACGTAAGTGTTCTGTAATCAGCTCGCGGCGTCAGGAGGGCCGTTCGGTCCGTTCAATGTAGGTGACGACGGACGGCTTTCGAAGGAGGGGCAGGATGAGGCGGGTGCGGACAGTGCTGGCCAGGCCATGGGTGATCGGGGTACTGGTGCTGACTGTTGTGGGGGCCGGATTCGGGCTGTACTGGTTCCAGCCCTGGAAGCTGTGGCAGGACGAGACGGTCCAGGAGGCACTGCCCGAAACGGTGAACTCCTCGAAGGCACCGGTTCAGGTGCCGTCCGGGGAGCCATCGGCGCCGGCTCCGACCGGGCCCGTGACGCTGGCGAGCGGTGAACTCATCAGTCACGAGCACTCGACGTCGGGGAAGGTCAGGCTCGTGCGGCTGTCCGATGGTTCCCATGTCGTTCGGTTGGAGGACCTCGACACCAGCAACGGGCCGGATCTGCGCGTATGGCTGACGGACGCACCAGTGAAGGAAGGCTGGGCCGGCTGGGGGGTCTTCGACGACGGCGATCACATCAGCCTCGGCAAGCTGAAGGGCAACAAGGGCAACCAGAACTATGTCGTGCCCGAGAACATCGATCCGGCCCGGTTCAGCAGCGTGAGCATCTGGTGCGACCGGTTCGACGTCTCCTTCGGCGCTGCCGAACTCGCCCGTGCCTGACGGATCCTGATGGCGCCTGAACGGTCAGAACGTCGATCTGTTCCTTGCCCCGGCGTACCCCAGGCTCGTACGTCTCGCCCGCGGGCGCGTCCACGGCCGGGGCGTGCTGGAGGGTGAGCAGGTACGGGATGCGGTCGCTGAGTTCTCCTCGAGGCCGGGACCTGTCCGGCTGGTTCGGCCCGGCCGGGCAGGCCCTCCTTCCCGCACCCTGCGCGGCCGCCCGGCCATGCAGGGCGTTCGCTATCCGAGCTGCTCGTAGTGCCGCCATCCGCGGCCGCCGTCGCGAGAGATCCACAGTCCCTCGCCCTTCACCAGGTCGTACGTCGCCGTCGTCGCGTCCGCGATGCCGTAGATCACCGTGCCCTCGACCGTCAGCGAGGTGAAGGCCGCCGGTGTCCTCAGCTCGTGGAAGTCGCGGTTGGTGTGGTCGGCGGCGAGCCAGTAGCGGCCGCCTTCCTCGCCGACGAGCAGCCGTCCGTCCGCAAGCAGTTCGAGGACCAGTGACTGCGGGTCATGTTCGAAGTCCCGGAAGGGGATACCGCCGTCGAGGAGCGTGTGCCAGTGCGTGCCGCCGTCCGTCGTCACCAGCAGGCCGCGTACACCTTGGTCGTCGATGAGGGACAGCGCCGCGGCCCCACCCCGCGCGGCCAGGACG
This sequence comes from Streptomyces sp. NPDC028907, assembly GCF_055564995.1. Lineage (NCBI taxonomy): Bacteria > Bacillati > Actinomycetota > Actinomycetes > Kitasatosporales > Streptomycetaceae > Streptomyces > Streptomyces sp. NPDC028907. The sequence goes on along the minus strand of NZ_JBVHVE010000010.1, from coordinate 288,969 downwards.
CCCCCTGCGTACGGCTTCGGAACAGCCCGGGAGCCCAGGGTGCGGCCCTCGCGCTGCCACACGACGCGCTCGGGGTCCTCGGTCAAGGGCTGGTCCAGGCTCCATACCGTGCCCTTCTCGTCCACGGCGAGGCGGACAGCGTCCTCCGGCACCGCGGCCGGGGGCGCGACGGTACGCGTGGCAGGGCGGTAGATGAGGGACGGCTCCACCTCGGCGAGCAGGACGTCACCGGGGCGAGGGGACACCGGGTCGCCGGTGATCACGACCTCGCGTCGCTTGCCGCGTACGTCGAGAGCGTACGCGCCCTTGGCGTCCTCTCCCGGTGGCAGCCGCACGAAGCCCCCGCGCACCGCCTTGAACGTGGGCGGTGTCGCCTCCGCGTCCGCGTGTTCCGCCCGCTCGGCCACCGTACGGCCGTCAGGGCCGACGATCCGCCAGGCCGTGGCGGCCGGCCCTTCGTCGTCCTCGACGTTGCCGGCGTCGTACGTCAACAGCAGGGAGCCGTCGTCCGCGCGGACCACGCCGGTCGGCGCGCCCGCCGCCTCGATCACATCGGCAGGGCGGGGGTGGGCGTCCTCGATGACACGTCTGTACCGTGCCTCGCGGTCCCCCGCGGCCCCGTCGCCGACGCCGCTGGAACCGCCCGGGCCGCAAGCGGTCAGCGCCGACGCCGTACCCGCCAGGACCACAGCCACGGCCACCGTCGCGGCCACTTGCCCGACCGGGCTGCTCCCGCGTTTCCCAAGCCACACCATCGCCGCATCCTCACACAACGGCGGTGGTGTCCGCCTGGAGGCGAAGCGTGCGACTCGGGGCCGGTCAGAATTCGGCGTAGTGCGTATGTGCCGTCGCGGTCAGTCGGGTTGGGGATACGAAAGGCCGACCGCCCCCGCGGCATCCCCGACCCGACCGCCGGACGAAGGGCGTGTTCAACCGGGTGTGATGCGGCCGCGCCAGCTTCCGCTTTCGCTCCCCCGCTGCTCGATGTAGTCCTTGAAGCGCCGCATGTCGCCCTTGACGCGCCGGTCGATGGTCCCCAGCACATCGGCGGCCTTCTCCGCGGCGCCGCTCGCCTCGACGTCCATCACGAGTTCCACCCGGGTGTGGGTGTCGTCCACCCGCTGGAAACGGACCGTGCCCTTCTGCCGGGTGTCACCGCTGGTGGTGCGCCACGTGATCCGTTCGTCGGGGAGCTGATCGACGATCTCGGTGTCGAATTCACGCCGTATCCCACCGATCTTGGTGGTCCAGTGGTTGTGGCGGTCGTCGAGCTGCCTCACCTCCTCGACGCCTTCCATGAAGTTGGGGAACTCCTCGAACTGCGTCCACTGGTTGTAGGCGGTACCCAGGGGGACCTCGACCTCCACTGCTTCCTTGACCGTGCTCATGTCGTTGCCTCCTTTCACCGCCGCGAGTACCCACGTGTCCGGCCTCTACAAGAGACGCCGGTCACCGGCCCGAGTGCTCGCCCCTCACCCCAGGAGGGTGTCGATCTGGTCGGCGAGACGGGGGTGGGCGGTCGTCAGGTGGGGGCGGGTGGCGTTCAAGGGGTGGATGAGGGCGGCGGGGTCGTCCTGGGCGAGGGCCGCGTGGAGTTGGTCGAGCGGGTGGCGGGCGTCGGTGGGCAGGTCGGTGAGCGCGGTGACCTGGCCGGCGATGCGGCGCAGTCCGGCGGCGTTCTCACGGGCCCAGGTGGCGAGGTTGCGGTCGGCGGCGCGGCGTTCGCGGGTGGCCTGGACGCGTTGTTCACCTGTGGTGCCGGCGGGGCCGGGCCGGTTGCGCAGGTAGCGGCGCTCTGCGGCCTGGCGGCTGGCGACCCCGAGGGGGTGGGCGAGGTCGGCCCAGCTGGCGCCTGCGTGGCGGGCTGTCTCGATCAGGCCGGTTTCCCATCCGGCGAGCTGTTCGCGGATCTGCCGCAGCAGCAGGAGAGAGGCCAGCGCCTGCTCCGCCTCGGTGTGCCGGGCGTCCGGGGTGGGGCCGGACGTTTCGCGCTGTGCGGCGCTCAGGGCGTCGTTGATGGTTTCCAGAGCCGCCGCGGCCGCGAGGAAGGAAGCCGGGTTCTGTGGGCTGGCGGGGGCAGGGGACGGGGTCTGGGTCGGCCGGCCGGACGCTGTCATGGGCACCCCTCTCCGGGTCGTCATCCTTTCGACGACATCTTGTTTGTCATCCATTGGATGACATGTTACAACGGTTTCACGAGGCGCATTGGCAGGTACTGCCCTGAACCTTCTGGAGGTGTTTCGCGATGTTGATGCGCACCGACCCATTCCGCGAACTCGACCGGCTGACCCAGCAGCTGATGAGTCCGGGCACCTGGACACGGCCGTCCACGATGGCGATGGACGCCTACCGCGAGGGTGACGAGTACGTCGTGGCCTTCGACCTTCCCGGCGTCAGCACCGAGGCCATCGACATCGACGTCGAGCGGAACATGCTGACCGTCAGGGCCGAGCGCCGGCCCGTGGCGAAGGCCGACGACGTGCAGATGGAACTCTCGGAGCGGCCGCTGGGCGTCTTCTCCCGGCAGCTCGTACTGGCCGACACCCTCGACACCGAGCACATCAAGGCCGACTACGAATCCGGGGTGCTCACCTTGCGCATCCCGATCGCCGAGCGTGCCAAGCCACGCAAGATCACCATCAGCGGGGAATCCTCCCGCAAGGAGATCTCCGGCTGAGCCGGACGACCCGGGACGAGCGGCGGCGCGGGGCGGGCACCTGGACTGGTCCCCGCCCGTCCCGCGCACCCGCCCTGCCCGAGAAAGGGGGCGGCCGGCGTGACGCTGCGACGGGAAGCGTTCCTCGACCATGTCCAGGAACGCGGCGAATACGAGAGCCGGCATGAGGCAGAGCGCGCGGCCCGTGTGGTGCTCGCCCTGCTGGGCGCGCACCTGGTCGGCGAGGTGCGCGCCCGGTTGGCGGCGCGCCTGCCGGAGGACTTCGCGCTGATCCTGCTCAACCCGATGCACAGCGCCGAACCGCTGTCACCGGAGCGGTTCGTGCGGGCGACGGCCGCCTGGATCGAGGGAGCCACCGCCCAGACCGCGGCCTGGGACGTCGGCGCCGTCCTCAGCACGGTCGCCGACGCCGCCGGCCAGGACCTGCTGGGGCAGATCCTGCTCCAGCTCCCCGCGGGCTACGACCTGCTCTTCGGCAGCGCACAGTCCACTTGACCACCCCTGACGACCCCGTGCATCCGGTGCCCGCGCTCCCCTGCCGGGCACCGTTGCCAAGACCGACAGAAAGGCGATCACCGCAGTGATGCCCGACCGGCGTGCACCACTCCAGCAGCCCTCCGCGCCCACGTTCGAGCAGATGCTGGAGAAGGTCCGTTACGAAGGCGCCTACCCCACCCGGGAGCGCGCCGAGGAAGCCGTCCGCCTGGTCGTCGCGGGACTGGGCCGCCGGCTGACCGGCGACGAGCGCGTCGAACTCGCCGCACGCCTTCCTCGGGAGGCCGCGCGCATCCTGGCCGAACAGATCCCCGACACCGAGCCTGTGACCGGCTGGGCGTTCGTCAAGGACCTCGCCGCCCGCACCGGCGCCTCCCTCGCCACGACCCGATGGGACACCGGATCCGTCCTCACCACCGTCGCCGCCCTGGCCGGCCCCGAGCTGCTCACTCGCATCCTGCACCAGCTCCCTCCCGGCTACGCGCTCCTCTTCGGCCGCGCCGAACTCACCCAACCCGTCAAGGAAGCTGCCTGACACCGCCCACGGCCCAGCCGCCTGCCGGAAGCGGCCGCCCCTCGCACTGCGGCGGCCCCCGGCCTCCCTCCCGCGCCGGCTGAGGAGTGCCTTCCGACACGCCCGCGGCCGAATCGCCCGTGGGCGTCGGGCACATGATGCAGGTGTGAGTCCCCGGCCAGTTCCCCCGGCCGGGATTCGGCATGCCGGCATCGCGTCGGCCCGGATTCGGCTCGACTCGCATTCGGCTTGACCCGGATTCGACTGACCCGGATTCCGCTCGTGCCGTAATCCGAGGCGGGAGCGGAAAAGCTTCCTCTTCCCGCCCGGTTGTTGTGCGGGCGTGCTCTGCGTGTTTCGTCGCGGTGCGCTTTGTGGTGCGCGACCATACGGACAACGCCGACACCTCACGATCATCGGCATTGCGCGCGGAAACACCAGAACAGAAAGAGGGACGTACGTGTCCGGCAGCGAAAGCGAAAACCCAGCAATCGCGTCTCCGACCCCGACGGCGACTCGGCCCAGGACGAACCGGGACTGGTGGCCGAATCAGCTGGACCTCCAGATTCTTCACCAGCACTCCTCGCGTTCCAATCCGATGGACGAGGACTTCGACTACGCGAGCGAGTTCGCGACCCTCGACCTGGACGCGCTGAAGCGGGACGTCATCGACGTGATGACGACGTCGCAGGACTGGTGGCCTGCCGACTACGGGCACTACGGGCCGCTCTTCATCCGGATGAGCTGGCACGCCGCGGGCACCTACCGTGTGGCCGACGGCCGGGGTGGTGGCGGCAGCGGAGCTCAGCGCTTTGCCCCGCTCAACAGCTGGCCGGACAACGCGAGCCTGGACAAGGCGCGCCGTCTGCTCTGGCCGGTCAAGCAGAAGTACGGCCAGAAGATCTCCTGGGCAGACCTTCTGGTCTTCACCGGCAACTGCGCCATGGAATCGATGGGGTTCAAGACGTTCGGGTTCGGGTTCGGAAGGGAGGACATCTGGGAACCCGAAGAAATCTTCTGGGGTCCGGAGGACACCTGGCTGGGAGACGAGCGCTACAGCGGCGACCGGGAACTCGCCCCGCCCTTCGGCGCCGTGCAGATGGGGCTGATCTACGTCAATCCCGAAGGGCCGAACGGTAATCCGGATCCACTGGCCGCCGCCCGCGACATTCGCGAGACGTTCGGGCGGATGGCGATGAACGACGAGGAGACGGTCGCGCTCATCGTCGGCGGTCACACCTTCGGCAAGTGCCATGGCGCGGTCTCCCCCGAGTACATCGGTCCGGAGCCCGAGGCCTGCCCTGTCGAGCAGCAGGGCCTCGGCTGGCGGAACACGTACGGCAGCGGCAAGGGCGGCGACACCCTCACCAGTGGGCTGGAGGGAGCGTGGACTCCCGAACCGACCAAGTGGGACAACGGGTACCTGGACACTCTGTTCCGGTACGAGTGGGAGCTGACGACGAGCCCGGCCGGGGCCAAGCAGTGGACTCCCACGGATCCCGCGGCCAGGGACACGGTGCCCGACGCCCATGATCCGTCGAAGAGGCACGCGCCGATGATGCTGACGACGGACCTCGCGCTGAAGCTGGATCCGGTGTACGGGCCGATCTCGAAGAGCTTCCACGAGAACCCGGACCGGCTCGCCGACGCGTTCGCCAGGGCGTGGTACAAGCTGTTGCACCGCGACATGGGACCCGTCACGCGTTACCTCGGCCCGTGGGTCGCCGAGCCACAGTTGTGGCAGGACCCCGTTCCCTCGGTCGATCACGAACTCGTCGCGGACGAGGACGTCGCCGCGCTCAAGGGCGTGATCGTCGCCTCTGGGCTGTCCCTCTCCCAGCTGGTCACCACCGCTTGGGCGGCGGCAGCGAGCTTCCGCGGCACCGACAAGCGCGGCGGGGCGAACGGGGCACGGATCCGGCTCGCGCCGCAGAAGGACTGGGAGGTCAACCGCCTGCCCGAGGTGGCCGAGACGCTGCAGAAACTCGGGCAGATCCAGCAGGACTTCAACCGCTCCCAGGGCGGTGGCAAGAAGGTGTCGCTCGCCGATCTGATCGTCCTGGGCGGATGCGCGGCCGTCGAGCAGGCCGCGAAGAACGCCGGTCACAGCATCACCGTGCCGTTCGCCCCGGGGCGTACGGACGCCTCGCAGGAACAGACCGACGTGGAGTCGTTCGCCGTACTCGAACCCAGGGCGGACGGGTTCCGCAACTACCTCCGGGCCGGCGAGAAGCTGTCGCCGGAGACCCTCCTGCTGGACCGCGCCAATCTGCTGACGCTGACCGCTCCCGAGATGACCGCGCTGATCGGCGGCATGCGGGTCCTGGGCACGGGCTTCAAGGGCTCGACGCACGGCGTCTTCACCAGCAGGCCGCAGACGTTGACGAACGACTTCTTCGTCAACCTGCTCGACATGGGGACGGAGTGGAAGGCGTCGGCATCGGACGAGGACGTGTTCGAAGGCCGGGACCGGGCCACGGGTGAACTCAAGTGGACCGCCACGGCGGTCGACCTCATCTTCGGTTCGAACTCCCAGCTCCGAGCTGTCTCGGAGGTCTACGCGGCCCAGGACGCGGGCGCCAAGTTCGTACGTGACTTCGTGACCGCGTGGACCAAGGTGATGAACCTCGATCGGTTCGACCTGTCCTGAACCCGATGGCCGGGCCGGGCCAGTGGACTCGTCGCCACGGGCCCGGGAAGGGCCGCTTCCATGTCGCGCCCGAGCCGCACGCTCAGGAGGACGGACCGGTCTGCGAACCGCCGTCGAGCAGCTGCTCGGGCGGGACGGACGGGCGTTGTGGGGTCATGGCCCAGCGGATGGTTCGGGTGAGGGCCTGGCCGGTGGGACGCACGGCGAGGTCCTCGACGAACGGCAGGCGCGGCAGCCACAGCATGGCGCGGGCCCAGGGTGGGAGGAGGACTACGGCGTTGGCGGCCAGTCCGCCGTAGAAGAAGCGTGCCGCAAGGGGCAGGGGTGGCTGGAAAAGGAGGAAGCGGGCGGCGGCTCGGGCCTCGGGGGTGGCGCGCAGTTCGGGTCGGTAGGCGGTGAGCCGTTCGGCGAGTTCATGGCGGTCGCGCGGGGGGTCGAGCACGCCCAGTGCTTCGGCGATCCGCGCGGTGTCGGCGACGTAGGCGTCGTAGGCGGCGGCGTCGAGGGGGTGGGCTCCGTAGCGTTCGTGGGCGCGCAGGAAGCTCTCGGTCTCGGCGGCGTGGACCCAGCCGAGCAGATGCGGGTCGGCCGCGTGGTAGGGCGTTCCCTCGGTCGTCGTGCCGCGGATGTGTTCGTGGATGGCGCGGACGTGGTCGACCGCGCGTTGGGCGTCGGCGGCGGTTCCGTAGGTCGTCACGGCCAGGAAGGTGCTGGTTCTCTGCAGCCGGCCCCACGGGTCGCCGCGGTAGCCGGAGTGCCCGGCCACCGCTGCCATGGCGAGCGGGTGGAGGGACTGGAGCAGCAGTGCGCTCAGCCCGCCGATGAACATCGAGGTGTCCCCGTGGACCGTGCGGATCGGGCGGTCGGGGCCGAACCAGCGCGGGCCGGGGGTGTGGTGGATGCGGGCGCGTGTCGCCGGGCCGTCGGGTCCTGCGACGCGCCGGAACAGGGCCTGGCCCAGTTGTTCGCGGACTGCGGTCAGCACGGTCGGCCTCCCCTCTCCTGCTGCCAGTGTGGCTCACCCGGCGGCGTGGGTCTGCCGTGGTTCACGGTCCGATGCCGGCCATACGTAGGGCAGGTCGTCGGGTACGCCGGGGAACAGGTCGGCGTACGTCTCGTGGTCCTTGCGGACCAGTGCCGAGCGGTGGCTCTCGTGGAAGGCCTCGTCGCCGAGCCAGGGCGGCAGTTCGTCGGCGGCGGCCAGTTCCGCCTGGTCGCGGACGGCGGTGCCCGGTCGGTGTGCGGCCAGTCCGGCGACCAGGGAGGCGGCGCAGGTGTCCGGGTGCCCCTGTTCCCGCCAGACGCGGCAGATCTCCAGGCCGTAGCGGACGAGTGCCTCCTCGTACCCGGTCCACATGCGTACGGCCGGGTGCCGGCGCCATCCGTAGCCGGGGACGGTCAGGCCGCGCAGGATCTGCAGGGCCTCGACCCGCTGCTTGCCGAGTCGGCGCCGGTCCAGGAGCAGGGCCGTCTGCCGGAAGTCGGGGTGGGGAAGGAAGGTCTGCATCGCGCCGTCGGCTCCGTTCGTACGCGGTGTCAGGCCCGCGGCTCGGACGCCGCACGGTCGGCCAGGCCGCCCGCGCCGAGTGGTCCGGTGTACTCGGAGGGCTCCGGGTCGGGCATGCGGGGCAGCTCGTGGCGCGACACGCGCAGCACCACGGGCGGCAGGGCGGCGCGCACCGGCTGGACGAGGCGTAGCCAGGCCGGTGCGTACACGGCCGTACGGCGGCGTTCCAGGCCTCTCGCCAGGTGGGCGGCGACCGTGTCGACGGTGTGCACCCGGTGGGCCGGCGGGGGCAGGTGGGTGCGCAGTTCGCGCAGGACGGTGTGGCGGTCGGCGTCGCGGATCATGTCGGTGTCGGTCCAGTTGAGGTAGGCGATGCCCACGGCCACCCCACGGTGCGCCACCTCCGCCCGCAGGGAGTGCGCGAAGGCCTCGGCTCCGGCCTTGGAGGCGCAGTAGGCGCTCATCAGGGGGACGGCGCCGATCGATGCCAGCGAGGCGATCTGGAGGAAGTAGCCCGCCGTGTCGAACAGGTCGGGCAGGAACGCCCGGGCCGTGTGGGCGCTGCCGGTGAGGTTTACGTCGATGACGCGGCGCCAGGCGGCCGGGTCCGAGGCGAGGAAGGGTCCGCCTTCGGCGATGCCGGCGTTCGCCACCACGGCCGAAGGGCGGCCGAGGACGGAGCGTACGGTGTGGGCCGCGGCGGTCAGCGCCGGGAGGTCGGTGACGTCGGCCTCGACGGCCAGGGCCGGGCCCGGCAGGGATGCGGCGACCGCCTCCAGGGAGGTCTTCTCGTGGCCGAGGACGGCCACCCGGGCGCCGCGCCGGGCGAGTTCGTGGGCCAGTGCCGCGCCCACGCCGCGGGCGGCTCCGGTGACGACGACCGTACGGTCGGCGAGCGGGCTGCTGCGCACGGGCTGCCCCTCCTCTCCGGTGGAGGCGGTGCTCGGACGACGGATGCGGGTCCCGTCTGTCAGCTCGGTGTCTGCGGGGTCAGTGCCTGGCTCCCGTTCGGTCCCGCCGGGCCAGGAGCCGTTGGGCGCGGGCGAGACCGGGCGGCCGGTGGCGGTGCAGTGCGGCGCGGGCGGCGTTGGCTCCCGGTGCGCCGTGTACGCCGCCGCCCGGGTGCGCCCCCGCGGAGGCGAGGAAGAGGCCGGGGAGCGGGGTCTCCGGGCGGCCGGTGCCGGGTACGGGGCGGAAGACGAGTTGCTGGTGGATGGCGGTCGTGCCGCCGTTGATGGCTCCGCCGCTCAGGTTGCTGTCGAGCGCTTCGAGGGTGGGCGGTGCCAGGATGCGGCGGGCGCGGATCAGGGAGCGGAAGCCGGGCGCGAAGCGTTCGACCTGGCGTTCGACGCGGTCGGCCATGAGTTCCTGGTCCTTGGTGTCCCAGCTGCCGGTCACGCCCTCGTCGGCGGCGTCGGCGGTGATCTCGCGGGGAACATGGGTGTAGGCCCAGGCCGATTCGGTGCCCAGCGGGGAGCGGGAGGCGTCGGCGGTGGTCATCTGGCCGAACAGCAGGAAGGGCCGGTCGGGGACCTGCCGCATGGCTATCTGCGCGGCGAAGCGGGTGAGTTCGTCCATGCCGTCGGCGAGGTGGACGGTGCCGGCCCGGGAGGCCTGCTCGGCCTCCCATGCCACCGGGCCGTCGAGCGCCCAGTCGACCTTGAACGTTGCGAAGTCCCACTGGAAGCGGTGCAGGTCGTCCAGGAGCTGCGCGGGCACGTGCTCGGCGTCGAGGAGTTCGCCGTACAGGGCGGGCACCGACACGTCCGCCAGCACCGCCCGGCGGGCCGGTACCCCGTCGCCGGCGGCCGTGCGCACTCCGACGGCCCGTCCGCCCTGAACGACGATCCGCTCGACGCGCTGCCCGCAGCGCACCTGGCCGCCCCGGGTCTTCAGGCGGTGGGTCAGCGCCTGGGTCAGGGCGCCGGAGCCGCCGACGGGGACGGGGAAGCCGTACGTCTGTCCGAGCATGGCCATCAGCCAGCCGAAGCCGCCGCTGCCGGCCGACTCCGGGGCGAGGTCGGCGTGCAGGGCGTTGCCGGCCAGGAGCAGGCGTCCGCCCTGGCCGCGGAACTCCTCCTCCCCCAGCCGGCGCACCGGCAGGACCAGGGAGCGTGCGATGCGCAGGCCGCCCGCGGCCCTCAGGCGCAGCGCCAGCCGCGCCGTCGCCCGGACGGGCGGGAAGGGGGTGAACAGGGCGTCCAGGAGGTCGGGGTACACGCGCTGCCACAGGCCGTGCAGGTGCCGCCAGGCGGCCCCGTCGCCCGGTGCGAAGGCGTCGAGGGACGCGGCGGTGACAGCGATGTCGCGGTCGAGTACGGCGCAGCGGCCGTCGGTGAGGGGGTGGGCCAGCACGCTGGGCGCGTGACTCCAGCGCAGGCCGTGGTCCTCCAGACGCAGGGCGGCAAGGACCGGGGAGGCTGCTGCCAGCGGGTAGAAGGAGCTGAACACGTCGTTGACGAAGGCGGGGTCGACGCCGCGGTCGTGGCGCACCGCGCCGCCCGGTTCCGGCTGTTCCTCCAGGACCTCGACGCTCCAGCCGGCGTCCGCCAGGACGTTGGCGGCCACCAGGCCGTTGGGGCCCGCGCCGATCACCACGGCGTCAGGCATGGCCCGCTCCGTCCTCACCGGGCGCCACCGCAGTGGCCGGCGCCCACGCGGGGCCACCGACCGCGTCTCGGGCCTCGCTCTCGCACAGTCGGGCGAGCCGGGCGAGCATGGCGCGGTGGCGCAGCTGGATCAGCGCCTCGAAGCCCATGTTGTGCAGTCGGCCGCCCGCTCCCTGGAGCGGATGCTCGTCCACGATCACCAGGCAGTGCTCGCCCCAGGGCCGCAGCTCGATCGCGATGCGTGCCGTGCCCAGCACCCCGGCGTGCGCCTCCAGCTCCAGGCACACGCCTTCCTCGCAGTGGCGGACGACCGTCTCGTTGACCAGATGGAGGGGGCCGAGCCGGACCTCGTAGCGGATCACGGCGCCCGTGCGGGGCCACTGCCCGTCGAGCGGGGACGACCGTGAGGTGCCCACCACCCATTCCGCGTACCGTTCTCCGTCGGCGAGGACGGTCCATACGGCGTCCGGGCTGACCTGGATCAGACGATGGCGTACGGCCATGGAGACCTCCGGCGGGACCCGGCCGGGTTTGCCCGGCAGCCACGCCCGAGTGCCCGTCTGCCGCAGGACGAACCGGGATGAACTTCGCCGCCGGTGATCTCCTCAAGTGATCTCCTCAGGTGGTCACCACAGGTGGTCACCTCAGGTGGTCACCTCAACATGGCGGCGACCTTCGTGCTAACGACGTCCCAGGCGGCGGACGAAAGGTCGATGAGTTCTGTGCCGCGCAGCGCGTGCAGGGTCTGCTCGGCGTCGGCGGCGCATGCCGTGCGTCCGCTGAGCACGTCGTAGCCGTCACGGACGGCGACTCGCAGGCGGCGGCGACCGTCGTCGTCGGCGTGCAGCGCGGCGGCGACCACCAGGGGCGGCGGGCCTCCCGCCTCGCCGTCCAGTTTGCTGAACGAGCTGGCGATCGGTTCGCGCCAGCGGAGGCTGAGCAGGACGGGACGCTTGGCCGTCACCTCACTCAGGTCGGTCTCGCGGACGCCGTCGGCCTCCAGCACCCTCGCCCTGGCGTCCAGCACGATGGCCGCGGGCAGCAGGCAGCGCAGCGTGCTGCCGACGAGGTTGCCGCCGACCGTCGCGCTCCTGCGTACGGCGCCGGTGCCCACCTGGGCGGCGGCCAGGCGCAGGACGTCCGGGACCCGGTCGTCTATTCGATGCAGCACCACCGCGCCGCCCACGGCGCCGCGTTCCAGGACATTGGCCTCGGGCAGCTCACGCAGCGACATGGCGACCTTGGGGAAACCGTCCCGCTGCCAAGTGGCCCAGAGGAGCGTCGCCCCGCCGATCGGCACAGCCCCCTCGGCCAGACACTCCTGCGCATCGGACACAGACGTGGGCAGACGCAACAGCACGCTCACCACCCTGCCTTCCTCATGAGTCGGATAGAGGCGACAGACGGCGCGTTTCGGCCACCTGCCCCGCGGTAAGACAATCTCTCCGCCGGGGGGCGCGTACAGGGCTCACACAAGCACGCACTCGCGCTCCGCTCGCGTTCACGCAGGAACGGCGCCCGCCGACGCGAACGCATCCCTCACTTGATAGGCAAGTGTTCACTTGCCTATGCTGTGGGTGTGGCCGATGAACTCTTCAAAGCCTTGGCCGACTCCACCCGCCGGACCATCCTCGACGAGCTCACGCAGAAATCCGGGCAGACACTGTTCGAGATCTGCGCGCGGCTGAGCATGAAGCACCGGCTCGGCATCTCGCGCCAGGCGGTCTCCCAGCATCTGGCCGTGCTGGAAGCCGCCGGGCTCGTCGAGACCAGGCGGGAAGGCCGGTACAAGTTCCACGATCTGAACACGGCGCCGCTGCGGCAGATCACCGAGCGATGGCTCGTGCCCGAAGGGTCCGACCCGTCCGACCCGTCCGACCCGTCCGACCCGTCCGACCCGTCCGACCCGTCCGACCAGGAGGAGAGCACCCCATGAGGATCCATCTGACCAGCGTCTTCGTCGAGGACCAGGCCAAGGCCCTGCACTTCTACACCGAGATCCTCGGCTTCGTGAAGAAGCATGACGTCCCCGTGGGCGAGAAGGACCGGTGGCTGACCGTCGTCTCGCCCGAGGAGCCGGGCGGCACCGAACTCCTGCTGGAGCCCATGGGCCACCCGGCGGCCAGGACCTACCGCGACGCGCTCACCGAGGACGGCATCCCGCTCGCCCAGTTCGCCGTCGACGACGTGCACGCGGAGTACGAGCGCCTGCTCGGCCTCGGCGTCCGCTTCACCCAGGAGCCCCTGGAGATGGGCCCCGTGACCACCGCCGTGTTCGACGACACCTGCGGCAACCTGATCCAGATCGCGACACAGCCGAAGTAGAGAGGACAGCCACCGCCGGGAGCCGCGCCCTGCTCGGCCTCGGCCCCGGCTCACGCCACGTCAGCGGCAGGTCTCCGCAGCGCCTGGTACACCGACCACGCCACGGCCACCAGAGGTACGGCCACCACGGCTCCGACGGCCCCCGCCGCGACCGCTCCGCCGACGACGGCCAGTGCGACCACCACCGGGTGCAGCCGAACGGCCCAGCTCATCACGATGGGGTGCAGGAGGTGGCCCTCGATCTGGCCGATGACCACGACCAGGGCCACGACCAGCAGAGCGATCAGCGGTCCCTTCGTCGCCAGTGCGACGACGGCCGCGACGGCGAGGGCGATCGGCGAACCGATCAACGGGATGAAGGCCGCCACGAACTCCAGCAGCGCGAGCGGCACGGCCAGGGGCACCCCGAGAGCGAACAGCGCGATGCCCACGAGGACCGCGTTGGTGCCCGCCACCAGCAGGATGCCGTGCGTGTACCCCGTGAAGGTCCGCCAGGCGGCCGCACCGCCGACCGTGCACCGTTGCCGCGCGGCCACGGGGAGCTGGTCGCACAGCCACCGCCACTGCCGGTCGCCGGAGTGCGTGAAGAAGACCGCGCAGAACAGGGCCAGCGCGAGCACGGTCAGCACCTCCAGCAGCCGGCTCGCACCGCTGAGTGCCGTACTGATGAGGGTGGAGCGGTGGCTCGACAGGAGCTTGCCGATCCGGGACTGGAGATCGTCGAAGGCGTCCGGCGGCAGCCGGAACGGCGGCTCCTCCAGCCGACGCTCGATCCGGTCGATGCCCGCCACGAACTCGTTCTCCAGGCCCCTGCGCTGATCCGCCACGATCTCCCCCACCAGGGCGAGCCCTCCGAGGACCAGGACGATGCCGCCGATGAGCGCGGCGGCGACCGCGAGCGGCCGGGGCATGAAACGCGCCAGGAGTCCGGCCACGGGACGGAGCACGGCCGTGATGACGAGTCCGAGGAACACGGCGACCGCGATCCGGTGGAACTGCCCGAGCACCGAGAAGACCACGCGGACGACGACACCTACGGCGATGATCCGCCATGCGTAGGCGGCGGCGGTCCGCAGCGCGCCCGGCACGCGCGCTTCCCCGCCGCTGGAACGTCCGGACGGCGAAGCGGGCGGATCAGGCGGCGTGGACATCTCATGCCGGTACCACGCCCCGGCCGTCCGGCCACGCGCCCGGCCCGCGATTCCCTCGAAGGCCGGTACCGTCCGCTGACCGACCTGGAATCGGCGGGTGAGGTCACGGCACGGTACTTCGGACGCTGATCAGGTCGGTGACCGCCCGCAGGCCGCCGTCGGCGAGGGCGGCGCGCTGGCGTTCCGCGCCGGTCCCGTTGCGCAGGAGGCGGTCCGTCAGGGCCGTCACCTGCCGGGTGTCGCCGGATGCTTCGAGTGCGGGGACGATGTGGCGCAGGAGTTGGTGCAGCACGTCGCCGGCGCACCGGGACGCCCCGCCGGGGTCGACCAGGGTGGCGCCGAGACCGTGGCGGGCGGCGTGCCACATGGCGGCTCGCAACAGTTCGGGGGCGTGGTCGGGCACGGGGGCGTCGGCGGCCGTCTCCGCCAGGGCGGTCTTCACCAGAGCCCGGATGATCCCGGCGAGCATGACCGCTTCGTCCGCGCCCAGTTGGACGTCGGAGCACCGCACCTCCACGGTGGGATAGCGGTTCGACAGGCGGGCCTGCCAGTACACCTGACCGATGTCGGCGAGCAGACCCGCGTCCAGCAGTCGCTCAATACGCCGGTCGTAGTCCGCGGCGTCCTGGAAGAGCGGGGGCATGCCGCTGACCGGCCAGCGGCCGAAGATGACCGTGCGCCAGCTCGCGAAGCCGGTGTCCTGGCCGTCCCACAGGGGGGAGTTCGCGGACATGGCCGTCAGCGCGGGCAGCCACGCCCGGATGCGGTTCAGGACCTGCACGCCCTCCTCGCGGCCGGGCACGGCGACGTGCACGTGCATGCCGTTGACCAACTGCTCCGCCACCAGCTGGGGCGCCTTCGTGACCATGGCCCGATAGCGTGCCTCGTCGGTGACGGCCACGGGACGACCGCGGCGCAGGGGCGAAGCCCCGCAGGCCGCGATCCGGCAGCCGTGCTCCTCGGCGGCCACCGCGACGGCCTGCCGCAGACGCAGCAGATGTCCTGCGGCCTCCTCCAGCGTCTCGCACACCGGGGTGGCCACCTCGACCTGCGCCTGGAGCAGCTCGTGCTGCACCTCCCGGTCCGCCGCGAGGCGCCCGAGCCCCGCCGCTTCCCGCACCTTCTCCCCCCGGGGGACCGGCAGACCCGTGTCCGGGTCGAGCAGCAGGTACTCCTCTTCCACACCGATCGTCGTCATCGACCGCCCTTTGCTCCGCCCGTCCTCCACCGGGACGACGCGGAGTCCGAGTGCCGCGGCCGCGGGAGGACAAACCATGCGACAGTCGCTCCTGCCGGGACCGGCCGGTCACGGCAGGATGGAGTCGACGTACCCGCCGTCCACGCGCAGTGCGCCGCCGGTCGTGGCCGAGGCCTGGTCGGAACTGAGGTAGACCACCATGTGGGCGATCTCCTCCGGTTCGATCAGCCGCTGCAGCAGGCTCTGGGGGCGGTGCTCACGCATGAAGACGCGCTGGGCCTCTTCCCAGGGCAGGTCGCTCTCCACCAGTTCGCGCACGAAGTCCTCGACCCCGCCCGTGTGGGTGGGCCCGGCGATGACGGAGTTCACCGTCACGCCCGTGCCGGCCGCCTGCTTGGCGAACCCCCGGCTCACCGCGAGCAGCGCCGTCTTGGACATGCCGTAGTGGATCATCTCGGCCGGCGTGACGAGCGCCGAGTCGCTCGCGATGTACTGCACGCGGCCCCAGCCGCGTTCGGTCATGCCGGGCAGGAACAGCCGGGTCAGGCGCACGGCCGACAGGACGTTCACCTCGAAGTAGCGCCGCCACTCCTCGTCACTGATCTCCAGGGGGTCGACGGCACCGAAGATGCCGAGGTTGTTGACGAGGACGTCCACGTCCGGCACGGTCTCGGCCACCTTGTCCGCGCCCTCCTGCGTGGTCACGTCCGCAGGCACCGGCACCCAGGCCGCTCCAGGCACCTCCTGGGCCAGCTCGGCGACGCCGCGCTCCACCCGCTCCGGGCTTCGGCCGTTGACACCCACTCGGGCCCCGGCACGGGCCAGCCCGGCGGCGATCGCCGCGCCGATGCCCTGGGTGGAACCGGTGACGAGGGCGGTTCGGCCCTTGAGATCGATCTGCATGCCGCCCGGGTACCCCAGGGATTGAGTTGCGCACGCGCACTACGGGCATTCGCGCTGGTTGAACGTACGCAACGACTGGGGCGGCCCGCGTGGGGGCCGCCCCTGCCCGCCGAGCGGACCGGATCAGCCGCTGCGGGTGAACACGCTGTCCTGATTGGCGCCGCTGGAGCAGAGCTTCTTCTCTTCGGCAGTCATCTTGCGGGACTTGACCACGACCGCGTTGTGCTTGCCGTCCGTGCCGTTCGGGGCGGGGCCGGTGACCACGTCGGGCACGAACCAGTAGTAGTGGCCCCACTTGGGGTCGTCGTAGTGGGTCTGCCAGGTGCCGGATATCCGCTGCATGACCTGGGCGCGGGAGATCCAGCCGACTTCTCCGGGCTGCACGGTCACGGTGAAGGTGCTGGTCTCGGTGTGCGAGCTCTGCCAGGTGTAGTTGTACGTCGCGGTCACACTGGCGGTGATGATGCCCTCGATGCCTCCGCCGACGGTGACGGAGCCTCCCACCGAGTGGGAGGAGCCCACGGTGTCGGCCCAGGCCATCGACTGGGAGGCGGGCGAGGCCGTGCAGTTGTAGAGCAGTTCGGAGGCCTGGCGGGGTTCGCCGAGGTAGGCCTGGCCGATTTCCGGGGAGTTGAAGCTGCACTTGCCCTGCCCGGAGGCGCAGTCGGCCATGATCTGCTCCGCGGTGGGCTGCTCATCGGCCACCGCGGGCACGGCGGCCACCGCGATCGTCCCGAGGGCGGACGCCGTCAGCGCCAGCGTGCGGCCGCCGTACCGCAGTGCGCGGCTCATCGTCATCGTTGTTGCCTCTCACGTACGTGGGGGGTTCGGCGACCGCGCGCTGCCCGCTGTTGCGGAAGGGGTCGCAGTCGCCTGGTGATGCCCACGAGGCTCACGTAATCGACGACAGAGCTACACCAAGAACTCGCAAAGTTGTATTTGATTTTCAAAAATGATGCACGGTCAATTTCATTGTGCGTAAGGCGACTTCGGGACCAGGGAGAGGGCGAGGACGGCACGGTCGTCGTCGGACTGCGCGGACCAGCGCTCCGCGTCGGTCCGTACGAAGGGCACGACCGTCTCGGGGCGGGGTGCGCGCTCACCGGACGGCTGGACATGCCATCCGTTGCCCATTGTCGGCCGAGGCCTGAGGACCGCAGCCCGACGGTTTCGCGGCGCGTCGAAGGCACGTCGCCCGCGAAAACTCTGTGCGGCGTCCGCTCGCGCTGGAGCAGAATCGGCTCCATGGCGGACATGGGAGCGTTCCGGGACGCGGTCACCAGGTGGGCGGCGGGCAGTCCGGGCGGGCCGGCCACCGAGCTGGCCGCGCGGCTGCGCGTGCGCACCGCGGTGCTGCTGGAAGGCCCGAGCGACCTCGCGGCCGTCGAGACGCTGGCCGCCCGCCAGGGCCGGGACCTTCCCGCCGAGGGGATCTGCGCCCTGCCCATGGGCGGAGCCATGAGCGTCGGCCGCTACGCCGGCCTCCTCGGGCCGCCCGGGCTGGGGCTGCGCCTGGCCGGTCTGTGCGACGAGCGCGAGCGGCCCTTCTACGACCGCGGCCTCGAACGGGCCCGCGCGCCCCGCCAAGGGGTCTTCGTGTGTGTCACGGACCTGGAGGACGAACTCATCCGTGCGCTGGGCGTGCCCCGCATCGAGAGGATCGTCCAGGCCGAGGGCGACCTCCAGGCCTGGCGGATCTTCGAACGCCAACCCGCACAGCAGGGCCGGCCCCCGCACCAGCAGATGCGGCGCTTCCTCGGCACGAAGAGAGGCCGCAAGATCCGCTACGGCCGTCTCCTCGTCGAGGCCCTCGAACCGGAGCAGGTACCCGCTCCCCTCGACCATCTGCTGGCGAGCCTGTGACCACACCGCGGGAACGCGGCGGCTGCTGACGGACCGTCGGCCCCGCCGGCGACCGTGACCATCCGGCACCAATGTCCGCGGTGCACACCGGCAAGGCATCTCGACTAGCCGACCCGAAACTGGCACCGTAAATCGGCATGAATATGACCAAATCGGGGCAATCAGCGTTCTCGCTTCGCTGGAGGCTCGTGCTGGCCAGCACCACCATGCTCTTCGTCGAGCTGGCGCTGATCAGATGGGCGGGCGCCAACGTCGTCCACCTCAGCTACTTCTCGAACTTCATCCTGCTGGGATCGTTCCTCGGCATCGGCATCGGGTTCCTGATCCCGGCCGGGCGCGGGCAGTGGCTCAAACGCTGGACACCGATTCCGCTCGCCCTGCTCGTCGTCTTCGTACGGGCGTACCCGGTGCAGGTGCGTCAGAGCAGCAGCGAGGTCATCTACTTCACCGCCGTGAAGACCACCGGCCTGCCCCAGTGGGTGACGCTACCGGCCATCTTCCTGCTGACCGCGGTGATCATGGCCGGGATCGGGAAGATCACCGCCGACCTCTTCCGTCAGCTGCCCTCGCTCGACGCCTACCGCTACGACCTGATCGGCAGCATCACCGGTTCGGTGTCGTTCGCCGTGCTGTCCTGGCTGCGTGCCCCGTCGGTCGTGTGGGGCGTCCTCGCCGCCGTGGCCCTGCTGGTCCTGGGCGGGCGCCGCAACAAGCTGTTGTACGGCATTCCGCTCACCGCGATGGTCGCCGCGCTGTTCCTGGAGTCGACGGCGGCCGGCGTGTCCTGGTCGCCGTACTACAAGATCGAGCTCAAGGCGTCGCCGACCGCCACCCGGACGTACTACATCTCCGCCAACGGCGTCCCGCACCAGAGCACCGCGCCGCTGCCGGTGCTGATGCGGGAGAACTCGCCGTATCGACAGGCCTACGAGCAGACGCCCCGCAACCCGCACAAGCGCGTGCTGGTCATCGGAGCCGGGAACGGCAACGACGTCGCGGTCGCGCTGGCGCACGGTGCGGAGCGGGTGGACGCGGTCGAGATCGATCCCCGCCTCCAGGAGATCGGCGCGCAGTTGCATCCCGCCCGGCCGTACGACGATCCCAGGGTGCACGTCCACATCGACGACGGACGGGCGTTCCTGGAGCGGACGAACGCCAAGTACGACCTCATCATCCTGGCGCTTCCGGACTCCCTGACGCTGGTGTCGGGCGCGAGCAATCTGCGGCTGGAGAGCTATCTCTTCACGCGGGAGGCGTTCGAGGCGGCCCGGGATCATCTGACGCCGGACGGCGCGTTCGCGATGTACAACTACTACCGCAAGGCCTGGCTGGTCGACCGCTTCGCCGGTGATCTGGCCGACCTCTACGGCCACGCCCCCTGTATGACGACGTTCAAACGGAACGCGGCCGTCCTGGTGGCCGGGATGACGCCCGCCGACCAGTCCTGCCAGCAGATCTGGGAGCCCAGCGGCCCGGTTCCGGCGGCCGCGACCGACGACCACCCCTTCCCGTATCTGCTGCACCGGAGCATTCCCACGCTCTATGTGGGTGCCCTGGGTGCGATCCTGCTGGTGACACTGCTGGCGGTGCGCCTGACCGGGGTCCGGATCCGCAATACGTTCCGCTACACCGACATGTTCCTGCTGGGTGCGGCCTTCATGCTGCTCGAGACGAAGAACGTGATCGGGTTCGCGCTGTACTTCGGTACGACCTGGCTGGTCAACGCCCTGGTCTTCTTCGGCGTGCTGCTCTCCGTCCTCGCCGCGGTCGAGGTCCGGCGCAGGCTGCGACGGGTCAACCAACTGCTCCTGCAACTTCTGCTCTTCGGCTCGCTCGCCGTGGCCTGGCTCGTTCCGACCCAGGCCGTGCTCTCGCTGCCGCCCGCCGGCCGGCTCGCGGCCGCCATCGCCCTGGCCTTCGCCCCCATCTTCTGCGCCAACCTCATCTTCTCCGACCGCCTGGCGCTGGCACCCGACCCGACGTCCGCGTTCGGCGCGAACCTGCTGGGCGCGCTGACCGGGGGTGCGCTCGAGTACCTGGCGTTGCTGACGGGTTATCAGGCGCTGTTGTTGGTCGTCGCCTTGCTGTATCTGGGGGCGTGCGTCGCCATGCGCTTCGCCGGGCGCGGGCCGGACGGGCAGACCGCACGCCAGCCGGACGAGACGGTGGCCGTCAAGAGCTAACGACGAGCCGGAGGCGCCCGACGATCCGCCGTACAACCCCCGCTCCGTGTCACGTGTCCTCACCAGTGACCGGCACTCGTCGAAGTGCCCTTCCCAACTCGTTCCAACGGGGGAACACATGAGCTTGGCCAGCACTCGTAAGCGTCGCGGCACGGCCGCACTTCTCACCGTCTTGATGGCGGCAGGTCTCGGTGCCGCGGGCGCCGGAGCGTCCAGCGCCGGGACCGCCGCGCCGCAGACCCGGCAGATCGCCTCGTCCCAGCTCGGTACCGACTACAAGGTCACGCTGACCGCGCTGCGTTCGACGCAGGACGAGTACGCGGCCTCGGTGCGGCTGCAGGTCTACACGCAGTCGAACGGCGCCTGGAAGGAGTCGGACCGCGTCACCCTGGGCGAGGTGGACGGCTGGTTCTGGTACCCGCTCACCGGCACGGGGGCCGTCTGCGAGTTCTCCACCGCGAGCACCGAACCTGCGCCCCTGACGGTGAGTCTGCTGCTCACGCCGTCCCTCGGCTGCTCCGACCCGACGCACCTCGTCGTCAAGGACGGCCGGGTGTACGCGGGCTGAGCCGCCCAGGCCTCCGTGGACGCTGATACGTCAGGTATCCGCGTCCGGGTCAGGCGCGGCGGTACACCAGCCGTCGCAGAACCGTCTCCATCGGCCCCTGCCGCCCGGCGCGTTCCAGTGCGTACGCGCCGACGACCGTCACCAGCCAGACGCCGCCCGCGAAGAGCACCATGGTGGCGCTGGTCAGGTGCTCACCGAGACCGAGGCCCCAGGCCGCGAGCAGTGGGGAGAACATCAGCGAGTGGGCGAGGTAGCAGGACAGCGACCGCTTGCCCACCGCTGAGACCGCCACGACCGTCTTCCCGAGCCGTCCATCGCCCTTGCCGGGGCGTCGGCCGGCCCACCAGTGGGCGAAGAGCGCGACGGCGGCGACGTAGCCGATCCCGGCGGCGTTCCCGGTCACGTCGCGAAGAATGGTGAGCACCCCTTCCTCGCTCTGTGCGTCGTCCGGCACGTCCAGCGCTCCGACGTGGGCGAGCGCGGCCGGCAGCGCGCCCAGCCAGCCGATCGCGATCCCGCCGACCGCGGTGCGGCGCAGCAGGCGCAGATGCCGCCCGGGCTCCTCGAGGACGCGTCGGCGGGCCGCCCAGAAGCCGAGGAGGAACACCAGGTAGCCCCCGCCGACGAGTGCCAAGGGGGCGGCGACGAAGGTGACGAACAGGCCGGTCGTAAGTCGGGTGCCCATCGCCGCGAGGAAGCTCTCCTCGCCCGACGCGTACGCCACGAGGCCCGGCTCAGCCGACGCGTCCCCCAGGGATCCCAACTCGCCCCGCAGCAGGGCCGTGACGACGGGCAACGCCGATATGAGCAGCAGTTGTACGGCCGCGATGCCGATCCACCATTTCAGCGCGCGTTCGCTGCGCCTGACGAAGAGCAGCCCCAGGACGAGGCTCAGCACGCCGTAGTAGCCGACGATGTCACCGGCCATCAGCAGCGTGGCGTGCGACAGCCCGATGACGATCAGCCAGAGGCTGCGGCGGCGCAGGATGCCGACGGCGGCGCGCCCGGTGGCCCCGGCCTCGACCTGACGCAGGTAGAGCTGCGTCATGCCGTAGCCGAAGAGGAACGCGAAGAGCGGGTACACCCGCAGGTCCAGCGCGGTGATCATGGTGAACTGCGCCG
Source organism: Streptomyces sp. NPDC028907 (assembly GCF_055564995.1). NCBI lineage: Bacteria > Bacillati > Actinomycetota > Actinomycetes > Kitasatosporales > Streptomycetaceae > Streptomyces > Streptomyces sp. NPDC028907. The sequence goes on along the minus strand of NZ_JBVHVE010000010.1, from coordinate 267,204 downwards.
CCCGGTCCGCCCAGGAACCGTCGACCGGCTGCCACCCCGAGGGGCCGTGGCGAGCCGCCCAGAGGTGGAACGCGGTGTTGGACACGACGATCAGCAAGAGCATGATGCCTCGTGCCAGATCGGGTGCGAGCGCCCGTTCCCCACTGCGCACGGCGCCGCGCGGCGGCCGTGCCTTCGTGGCGCTGTCGGCGGCTCCTGCGCTGTCGGATACTCCTGCGCTGTCTGCGGTGTCGGCGTCGGTTGTCGTCACACCGCCACGCTAGGAAGGCATCCGGTACCGGGACATCCGCCTTCGGTCTCGGCGCGACCGACCAAAGTATGGAGCCCGCCGTCAAAGGCGGGCGGGGAACATTCGTCCAAGACAGGGCGCCCCGACGTCGGCGACCGTGGAGGCATGCGCAGCTACGACGTGGCGCCCGCGCCCACGGATCTTGATGCCGCGAGCGGCTGGGAAGTCGCCCACCCGCTCGGCGGTACGTCACTGGACGGCGTCCGGATGGCCGGATTCCGCGACCGGATCGCCGCCGGACTGGATCTGCACGTACTTCCCCAGCCCGCGGTGATCGTCGTCGTCGGGCTCGGGGACGAGCCGCTCCGCGTGGACAGTGCCACGGGGCGGCAACCGGTGAACAGCCTGGTCGCCGGGTTGGCGCCCGGTCAGGCCCGTATTCGTGGCCGGGGTGTCGAGTGTGTCGAGATCCGTCTCTCGCCGCCGGCCGCCTACCGGGTGCTCGGGGTCTCCCCGCGCGAACTCGTCGGGTCCGTCACCGGTCTCGCGGACCTGTGGGGGTGTCAGGAGCGGCGTCTGCGGGAGCGGCTGGCCGAGGCCTCGACCTGGCAGGAACGCCTCGCGCTGACCGACGAGTTCCTCGCCGGGCGGGCCGCCCGGGCGCCGTCGGTGGCGGTCGAGGTCGCCGCCGCCTGGGAGACCATCGTCGCCCGCCGGGGCCGGGTCCGCGTCGACGACCTCGCCGCGTCCTGCGGATGGAGCCGAAAGCGGCTGTGGGCCAGGTTCACGGACCAGGTCGGCCTCACCCCGAAGCGCGCCGCCATGCTGGTCCGCTTCGACCGTGCCGCGCGGGCGCTGAGTTCGGGTCACAGCGCCGCCGATGTCGCCCTCGCCTGCGGTTACACCGACCAGTCCCACCTCCACCGCGACGTGTTCACGCACGCCGGACGCACACCGGGCGCCCTCGTCGGCAGCACGACGACCGCCCGCTGAGACCCGCCCGAACCGAAACGGGACCCCATCGAAGGAAGGGAAGAAATCCGTGGCGAACACCGACGCCCCGGCAGTGAGCACAGCCGACCGTGACCGGATCGTGCGACTCGTCTTCGGCACCATGGCCGCGCAGACCCTGCGTGCGGCCGTCCGGCTGAGGGTGGTCGAGCGCATCGGCGACACACCGCGCACCGCGGCCGATGTCGCCGCCGAGGCCGGAGCCGGGCAGCAGCCCATGACCCGGCTGCTGCGCGCGCTCACCGGTCTCGGCATGCTGAACGAACACACCCCCGGCACCTACTCCGTGACCGGCGCGGGTGCTCTCCTCCACCGGCACCGCCCCGGTTCCCTCTCCTCGTTCGTGCGGGTGTTCACCGAACCGGCCGTCGTGCGTGCCTGGGAACATCTGGACGACAGCATCCGCACCGGCCGGCCCGCCTTCGACACCGTCTTCGGCACCGACTTCTTCTCCCACCTCGGCCAAAGCCCCGAACTTTCCGGCGAGTTCAACGCGGCCATGAGCCAGGCCGTGTCCGAGACCGCCGCGGCGCTCCCCCACGCCTACGACTTCAGCCGTTTCACCTCCGTCACCGATGTCGGCGGGGGCGACGCGACCCTGCTGGCCGGCGTACTCACCGCGTATCCGCACCTCACCGGCGTGGTCCTCGACACCGCCGAGGGCCTGGCGCAGGCACCTTCCACACTGGAACGGCACGGGCTGAAGGAACGCTGCTCCCTGGTCGCCGGGGACTTCTTCACCTCCGTGCCCGAGGGGTCCGACCTCTGTCTGATGAAGAGCGTCCTGCACGACTGGACCGACGACCAAGCAGTCACCGTCCTCAGCCACTGCCGGGCCGCCCTGCCGCCCGACGGCCTCCTTCTCATCGTGGAACCCCTGCTCCCCGAAGTCGCCGACACCCACACCGGGGCCGGCCTCGCCGAGGACGCGATCACCTACCTGAGCGACCTCAACATGCTCGTCAACCTCGGCGGCCGGGAACGTACCCGCGAGGACTTCCAGAACCTGTGCCGTCGGGCCGGCCTGACGCTCACGTCGAGCACCCCGCTCGCCGACGCCGAGCCCTTCTCCCTCCTCGAAGCGAGGCCCGCTTCGTAGGAGTCCTCGCCGGGAGAAGGCCGGCCGGGGTCCCGCGGTCACCGGGTCGGCGGCCGCCACTCGAACAGCAGCAGCGTCGCGTCGTCGCGAAGACGCCCGGGCTGGGCGTCCAGGATCGAGTGGATCAGCCGCCGCAGGGTTTCCGGCGCCAGTTCGCCCGCGGCGGTGGCGCGGATGATGTAGTCGGCGTAGTGCTCCAACCCGAACAGGCCGCCGTCGCGGGTACGGGACTCGGTGACGCCGTCGGTGTACAGCAGCACCCGTCGCCGGGTTGGAGGGCGACCTCGTGCGTCCCGCGAGGAGTCGGTCAACAGGGACGGCAGTCCCATCGGCGGGCCGGGCTCCCGCTCCAAAGCGTCGACGAGCAGTCGTCGGTCGCGGGCGGGCGGGAGAGCAGCGGGGGGAGCGGGGATGCCCACCCTGGAGCCTGACGACGGGCAGGCATCTCGGCGTCGCGGTCATGCGGTCACTTCCCGGCTCGGTCAATCCGCTGGCGCATGTCAAACCGAAGTCCCAGGCTGTGCCTGTGCCAGAACTCAAGTACCGGATCCGCGCCCGCCACACCGACTCCACGATCACCGTCTACCAGGCCTACGCTCCGCAGATCGGCCTGCCGGCAGCCGCTGAAGGCCGGTTCCCGGCGGCCTGGAAGCGTGACCGGATGACGTGGATCAAGCCGTCGTTCCTCTGGATGATGTACCGCTGCGGGTGGGCCACCAAGGAGGGCCAGCAGACCGTCCTCGCGGTCGAGATCGCCCGCGAGGGCTTCGAGTGGGCGTTGGAGCACGCCTGCCTGTCCCACTACGAGCGCGGACTGCACTCCGACCAAGCCGACTGGAAGCGGCAGATGAGGAAGGCCCCGGCGCGTGTCCAATGGGACCCTGAGCGCGACATGCGTCTGCGGCCCCTTCCCCACCGCTCCCTGCAGCTCGGGCTCTCCGGCGAGACCGCGCACCGCTACGCGGACGAGTGGACGCTCTCCATCACCGACATCACGCCCCTCGCGCACGAGATCCACCGGCACGTGCGGGCCGGAGACCTGGACGCCGCCCAGCGGCTCCTCCCCCAGGAATCCGCCTACCCCACGCCCGACGGGCTCCTGGACCACCTGCGCCCATGAGTCCCCCGATGCCATGACGTCAGAGGTAATCGACGGCTCTGACCTCCCCCGGCAGGATTCGAGCACACCGACACGGGACCGGTGCCGACGCGCACGGGAGCCCGCGGAATCCGCCCGCAGCCGCGAGGAGAGCGCCATGTCCGTCAAGTCCACCCCGTCCACGGCAGGTTCGGCGTCGGCCACGGCGTCCGTCGCCGACGTCACCCGGTCCGTAGTGCAGGAGTTCGTCGCCGCCCGTCTGGCCGGTGACACCGGGCGGCTCGTCGCGCTCTTCGCCGAGGACGTCGACTGGCTGCTCGCCGAGAACCCCGGTGTCCCGTGGATCCGGCCACGGTCCACGGCCGCCGAGTGCGCCGCCCAGTTCACGGAGTTGACGGAGCACACCGTCCCCGAGGACGCGCGTGCCTGCGTCGACACCTTTCTCGTCGACGGCACCGACGCCGTGCTCATGGGGCACTTGTCCGGGACGGTACGGGCCACGGGCAAGAGCTTCGAGGGGCCGTTCGCGCTGCACCTGACCGTCGAGGACGGCCGGATCACCCGGCATCACCTGTACGAGAACAGCCTGTCGATCGCCCAGGCCTGCGCCCCGTGACGGCACGCGCCTCGGGGTGGCGTTCCGTCGTTCATCGCTTGCAGGTCCGCCCGCAGGGTGACGAGCCAGTTCTCGACGGCCGTCAGGGCCGGCAACAGCGGTAGGACCTGGGCGTCCGGGGCGATGGCGGACGTATACGGGATGTGCGGCGGCGGCATCCGGATGCCGCCGGGCGGGAAGCAGGCCGCCCGGTGGCCGCGGTGGCCGTCGACTCGGCCGCCTCGCGGGCCCACCTCGCCACGGCGTCGGGCACTTCGCGGTCGAGGGCGCGCGCCGCGATGCTCGGCAGCCAGTTGGCGCCGACCAGGGTGTGGATGGCGAAGTTGAGGGCGGCGGGCCAGTCGGGGGCGTCGTCGTGGTGGCTCGCGGGTTCGCTGCGGTACTGGGCGTAGGCCGCCTCGGCGAGCCGCAACCGGTGCCGTGTTTCCCGACGGGTGCGCTCGCTGTCCTCAGGGCCTTCCCGGTGCGCCGATGACACCTGTGGCGCAGAAGTGGGCAGTGTGGCCGCCACCGTGGCCGGGATGAGGGGCGCGGCCTCCCGGAGCAGCGTGGTCATGCCGCGCCGGACCTCGGTGGCCGCTCCGGCCGGCCAGGCCAGGACCCCGCAGAGCAGGCCGATGCAGGAGCCGGTGAGGACGTCCACGACCCGGACCTCGCCGATCCGCCAGGTGACCGGCGCGAACTGGGCGAAGGCGGTGGAGACGACGAGTGTGAACAGCCCTTGGGCCCAGGCGACGCCGGCGATCGGTCCCACGGTGAAGGCCAGCAACATGACGGGGACCAGCGGCGCTGCGTAGACGTCGGTGGCCTCGCCCGCCCAGAATGCGCGGGCCGTACCGTGACAGGGAACGCCGCCCGGCTCCCCCTCGCATCCGCGTCCCTTCGCACCCTCCGCCGATCCGGGAGGTGGCCCCGCTGCACACCCCGCTCTCCGTCGTCTTCGCGCTCTGCGCGGCCCTCAGCAACGCCGTCGCGACAGTGCTCCAGCGCAAGGCGGCGCTCACCGTGCCGCGCTCCGAAGGGCTGCGGGCCGGGCTGATGCTCGACCTGCTGCGACGGCCCGTCTGGCTGGCCGGCATCCTCGCGGTGATCGCCGCCGCCGTCTGCCAGGCGCTGGCGCTCGCCACCGGGCCGCTGACGATCGTGCAGCCGTTGTTCGTGCTGGAGCTGCCGCTCACCCTCGTCGTGGCCTCACTGCTGATGCACCGGCATCTGCCGGGCAAGGGCTGGCTGGCCGTGACGGTGGTGGTGGCGGGGCTGGCGGTCGCGCTCTTCGCCGCGTCCCCCACCGGCAACCGCACCCATGTGGCGCTGGACCGCTGGGTCCCCGCGCTCGCCGTGTGCATGGGGCTGGTCGTCGCCCTCGCTCTGGCCGCCCTGCGGCGCCCGGAAGGCCGCGCCCGGGCGGCGTGTCTGGGTGCCGCGACGGCGATCAGCTACGCGATGACCGCGGCGCTGATGAAGGCGGCCACGCACATCCTCGAGGAGCGGGGAGCAGCGGGATTCTTCTCCGCCTGGCAGACGTACGCGTTCGCCGCGACCGGGGTCTGCGCGCTGTTCCTGCTGGAGCACGCGATGCAGGCCGGCCCGCTGGTCGCCTCGCAGCCCGCGCTCACCCTCGGCGACGCACTGGTGAGCCTCACCCTCGGCATCACCCTGTACGAGGAGGAGATCCGCTCGGGGTGGTGGCTGCTGCCCCAGTTGTTCGGTGTCGCTCTGATCGCCGCCGGGGTGCTCGCCCTGTCGCGGATCCCGCTGACTCGGGCGCTGGTGGCGCCGGAGGAGGAGCCCCGGAGGGGGTAGCGGGTGCCGGTGTGACGTGACGCGATGTCCCTAGCCCACCCGGGTCCTCTGCACCGTCAGGACGCCCGGGTGGCGGTGCGTCCCGTGGCCGCCGCCCGTTCGATGGGCCATGTTGCTGACCGTCGAGGCGATCGGCACCGGGCGGATGCGAAGGAGGCCCCGCGGTGGGTGAGCTGTACATCGACGGCGAGTGGACACAGGCGGCTGCGGGTGGGCGGCGGGAGGTGGTCAACCCGTACGACGCCTCGGTGGTCACCAGCGTCGACGAGGCCGACGCCGCCGACGTGGATCGCGCGGTGCGTGCCGCGCGGCGTGCGTTCGTCGAGGAGGACTGGGCGCACGCTCCCTCCCGTCACCGTGCCGACCTTCTGCTGCGTGTCCGGGACCTGCTGCTGCGCGACAGGGAGGACATCGCCCGCACCGAGACCCTCGACACCGGCAAGACGCTGACCGAGGCCCGTATCGACGTGGAGGACGTGGCGAACGCCTTCCGCTACTTCGCCGAGCTCGCGGGCAAGGACGGCGGCCGGGTCGTGGACGTCGGGCCGGACGTCCTGAGCCGTGTCGTCTACCAGCCGGTCGGCGTCTGCGCGCTCATCGCGCCCTGGAACTACCCCCTGTTGCAGGCCTCCTGGAAGGTCGCCCCGGCGCTCGCGGCCGGCAACACCTTCGTCCTCAAGCCGAGCGAGACCACCCCGCTCACCACGATCGCCATGATCCGGCTGATCGAGGAGGCCGGCGCACCGCCCGGCGTCGCCAACCTGGTGCTGGGCTCCGGGGCGAGGGTCGGCGCGGCCCTGACCAGCCATCCCGAGGTCGACCTGGTGTCCTTCACGGGCGGCCTGAACACCGGACGCGCCATCATGGCCAGCGCCTCCGAGGGGCCGCGGAACATCGCCCTCGAACTCGGCGGCAAGAACCCCAACATCGTGTTCGCGGACGCCGACTTCGACGCCGCCGTGGACCACGCGCTGGACGCCGCCTTCCTGCACTCGGGGCAGGTCTGCTCGGCCGGTTCGCGGCTGCTCGTCGAGGACTCGCTGCACGACCGGTTCGTCGAGGCCTACGCCGGCCGTGCCCGGGCGATCCGGCTCGGCAACGGCCTGGAGGAGGGCACGGAGAGCGGTCCGCTCAGCTCCGCCGAGCACCGCGAGAAGGTCGAGCGGTACATCGCCATCGGTCAGGAGGAGGGCGCCCGGCTCGTCGCCGGCGGTGCCCGGCCCGACGACCCGGCGCTGAGCCGCGGCTTCTTCCTGCTGCCGACGATCTTCGCCGACTGCGACCGGTCCATGCGCATCGTCCAGGAGGAGGTCTTCGGCCCGGTGGTCACCGTCGAGCGATTCCGCTCCGAGGACGAGGCGGTGGAACTGGCCAACGACACCCGCTACGGCCTGGCCGGCGGCGTGTGGACGTCCGACGCGAGCCGCGCCCAGCGGGTCGCCCAGCGGCTGAGGCACGGCACCGTGTGGATCAACGACTTCCACCCCTACGTACCGCAGGCCGAGTGGGGCGGCTTCGGCCGCTCCGGCGTCGGGCGCGAGCTCGGTCCCACGGGGCTGCGCGAGTACCAGGAGGCCAAGCACATCTACCAGAACCTCTCCCCCGCCCCCTCCGGCTGGTTCAAGGGCTGACCGGACAACCCCGCCGTCCGCCGGGGCCGGCCCGGATCAACCCGTGGCGCACCGGCCATCGAAGAAAGGCACCGCATGGCCACCACTCCCGCGCACGGCGCCGAGTCCGCCTACGACTACGTCGTCGTCGGCGGCGGCACCGCCGGCTGTGTGCTCGCCGCCCGGCTGAGCGAGAACCCCGACTGCCGCGTCTGTGTCATCGAGGGCGGCCCCAGCGATGTCGGCGACGAGCGCATCCTGCGTCTGCGCAACTGGATCAATCTGCTCGGCTCGGAGTTCGACTACGGCTACACCACCGTCGAGCAGCCGCGCGGCAACTCCCACATCCTGCACTCACGGGCCCGCGTGCTGGGCGGCTGCTCCTCGCACAACACGCTGATCAGCTTCATGCCGCTGCCGCAGGACCTGGACGACTGGGTGAGCCGGGGCTGCTCCGGCTGGGACCCGGCGACGATCCTGCCCTACCGCGACCGGCTGCTCACCGAGATCGTCCCGGTCGCCGAGGCGGACCGTAACCCCATCGCCAAGGACTTCGTCACCGCGGCCGCCCGCGCGCTCGGCGTCCCCGTCGTCGACGACTTCAACGCCGAACCCTTCGCCGACGGAGTCGGCTTCTTCTCGCTGGCCTACCAGCCGGAGGGCAACCTGCGTTCCTCCGCTTCGGTCGCCTACCTCCACCCCGTCCTGGACCGGCCCAACCTGGCCCTGCTCCTGGAGACCTGGGCCCATCGGTTGCTCACGGACGAGGCGGGGCGGCTGACCAGGGTCGCCGTCCGCGACGCCGACGGCCGGCCTGCCACGGTGCGGGCGGAGCGTGAACTCCTGCTGTGCGCGGGCGCCGTCGACACCCCGCGCCTGCTGCTGCTCTCCGGCATCGGTCCGGCCGACGACCTGCGCGACCTGGGCATCGACGTACGGGCCGACCTGCCCGGCGTGGGCGAGAACCTGCTGGACCACCCCGAGTCCGTGATCGTCTGGGAGACCGCGGGTCCGCTGCCGCCCAACTCCGCGATGGACTCGGACGCCGGCTTGTTCCTGCGCCGCGACAAGGGCAGGTCACGGCCGGACCTGATGTTCCACTTCTACCAGGTGCCGTTCACCGTCAACACCGAACGGCTGGGCTACCCCGTGCCGCGGTACGGAGTGTGCATGACGCCGAACGTGCCGCGGGCCCGCTCGACGGGCCGGATGTGGCTGCGCAGCGCCGACCCGGCCGAGCAACCCGCCCTGGACTTCCGGTACTTCACCGACCCCGAGGGCCACGATGAGCGCACGATCGTGGACGGGCTGAGAGTAGCCCGCGAGGTGGCCGCGACCGACCCGTTGCGCGACTGGCTGGTCCGTGAGGTCGCGCCCGGCCCGGACATCGTCTCCGACGCCGACCTGTCGGAGTACGGGCGGCGCGCCGCGCACACCGTCTACCATCCGGCGGGCACGTGCCGTATGGGTGCCCCGGACGACCGCATGGCCGTCTGCGACCCGGAGTTGAGACTGCGCGGCTTCGAGGGCGTACGCATCGTGGACGCGTCGGTGTTCCCGACGATGCCCACCATCAACCCGATGGTGACGGTCCTGCTCGCCGCGGAACGCGCCGCCGACCTGATCACCGGCCGCGCCGGACCGGCGGCACGGGAGGCCGGGCGGTGACCGGCCCGCAGCGGCCGTCCGCCCCCGCGTCCGCCGCCCCCGGCGGGGAGCCCGGCTCGGAGTTCCGCAAGGACATGGGACCGTGGGCGAACTTCGCCCTCGGCTTCACCTACCTCTCCCCGGTGGTGAGCACCTACACGCTCTTCGGCACCGCGCTCGCCGCGGGCGGACCACCGATGATCTGGGCGTTCGTACTCGCGGGCTGCGGTCAGTTCCTGGTCGCGCTGATCTTCGGCGAGGTCGTCGCGCAGTACCCCATCGCCGGCGGTGTGTACCCGTGGGCGCGGCGGCTGTGGGGCAAACGCTGGGCGTGGATGACGGGTTGGGTGTACATGTGGGCGCTGCTGGTGACCATCACCTCGGTCGCCTACGGTGCCGGCCCCTACATCGCCATCCTCTTCGGCTTCAAGACCTCCGTGCACAACACCGTGCTGTGCACAGCGGTGCTCATCGTCGTCGCCGTCCTCATCAACTACATGGGCACCAAGGCGCTGTCGGCGGCGGCCGTGATCGGCTTCGCCGGCGAGCTCATCGGCGCCCTGATCGTCGGCATCTACCTGCTGTCCACCCACCGCCACCACGGCCTCGGCGTCGTCTTCGACACCTACGGCACCGAAGGGGACGGCTCCTACCTGCCGGTGTTCCTCGCCGCGGCCATCATCGGCTTCTACCAGTACTACGGCTTCGAGGCGTGCGGCGACACCGCCGAGGAGGTCGCCCACCCGGGCCGTGTCATCCCGAGGGCGATGCGCCGCACCATCTACATCGGCGGCGCGGCGGCCACGTTCACCTGTATGTCGCTGCTGCTGTCGGTCACGGACTACGGCGCGGTCATCTCGGGCGAGCAGGCCGACCCGGTGGTGGACGTGCTGTACGACGCCATGGGCGAGACCGGGGCCCGGCTGGTGATGGCGGTGGTGCTGATCTCTTTCCTGTCCTGCACGATCAGCCTCCAGGCGGCGGCAGGGCGGCTCATCTACTCGTACGCCCGGGACGAGATGATCGTCGGGCACCAGTTGCTGCGGCGGTTCGCGCACGCCCGCGCGGTGCCTGGCTACGCCCTGCTGGTGGCCGCCGCGGTGCCGCTGCTCATCGCGTTCGCCTCGCTGTTCTCCGAGGACGCCCTCACCAACATCGTGTCGTTCGCGATCCTCGGCATCTACGCCTCGTTCCAGATGGTGGTCCTGGCCGCGCTGCGGGCCCGGCTCAAGGGCTGGCGTCCGGCAGGGGAGTTCACGCTGGGCCGCTGGGGCCTCGCGGTGAACATCGGGGCACTGGCCTACGGCGTCTTCGCGATCGTCAACATCTGCTGGGCCCGTACGCCGGAGAAGCCGTGGTGGGAGAACTGGATCGTCCTGCTCTGCGGCGCTGTGGTGCTGGGCACGGGTCTGCTCTACATGTTCACCACGCACCACTACGGCCGTGGCAACGCGCCTTCGGGCGACGCCGTGCCGGACAGCTGAGTTGGTCCGCCGTCAGGGCTGGCACTCGTCCAGCGCTCGGAGCGCGTCGGCGGCGGCCGCGCGGGTGGCGGTCGATTCCGAGTCGTCCGAGGCGAGCGCGGTGAGCCGGGCGCGCAGCCGCGCATCGGCCTGGGGCCGTGTCCCGGTGTCCGCCAGCCAGTGGGCCAGTCCTTCCGTGGCGTGGAAGCGGACCGTCGCGACCGGGTCGTCCAGGGCGTGCACGAACCGGGCCAGGTCGGTTCCGGTGTCGTCGTCGGTGGCGTTGTGCGTGTCGAGGAGCGAGAGCGCGGCGGCCCGGACGTCGGCCGAAGGGGTCCGGTCCGCTGTCCGGCGCAGGCCGGGCAGCGCTTCCGCGAGGCCGATCAGCGCGTTGTGCGTCTCCCAGACCGTGTCGGGGTCGGCGGCGAGGTGGGCGACCAACGCCCGGGCCACGGACCGGCGTTCCCAAAGGCGCAGTCCGTCGTCCACCAGCGTGTCCAGACCGTCCACCGCGCCCGCGCGCACCTCGCCGTCGGGGTCGTCCAGCAGTGGAAGCAGCAGCCAGACGGCGTCCCATCGGCCCGCCCGCCCGATGGCTTTCGCGACCGCCGCACGCGTACGGCCGGGCAGCGCGGGGTCTTTGACGGCGGTGCGCAGTACCCCGGCGGCGGCCCATGTCCCGGCGGCTCCCAGGGCATACGCGGCCGAGGGACCGGCGGCGGCATCGCCGAGCCATCGTGCCGCGGGCCCGCTCACGCGTTCCTCGCCACGCCGACCGAGCCCGCGCAGCAGGGCGGCCGCGACATTCGCGTCCCGTTCCGTCTCCAGCGCCTGAACCAGGGCGTCCCGCGTCTGTGCGGCCTCGACGTCCGACAACCGGGCGGCCACCGCGATCCGCACTGGGGCGGACGCATCGCGGAGCCCCGTGATCAGCGCATCGTGGAGGCGCTCGGTCCACTCCCCGGGAAGCAGTTCGAGAGCCCGTACACGAGCGTCGTCCGCGCCCTGCTGGGCCGTACGCACCACCTCGGCGCCGACGCCCGGGGCGTCCCGTAGGCGGTGCAGCAGGACGCGGGCGCGTCCCCGCACGGCGGAGTCCGGGTCGCCCAGGAGGGCCACCAGCGCGGGAACGTGCCCAGGCAGGCCCAAGGCGCCCAAACCATCGAGGGCGTTGATCCTCAAGTGCCGGTCAGGGTCGCGGAGCAGGCGCGAGTAGGCGTCCACGATCGCCGGGCCGTCGAGTCCGAGCCGGATCGCGGCGCGTGCGGCCCGGCGCCGTACCCACGGGTCCTCGTCGCCCATCAGTTCAGGCAGCACCCTGCGGCCCGCCTCCGCGACCCCGAGTCGGCCGAGTCCCGCGGCCACGGCCTCACGCACCTCGGGCGCACGGTCGTCGGCCGATGCGACGAGCACCCACGCGTGCTCGTCCCGACCGACCCTGCCCAGCCCTTTCGCCGCGGCCGCTCGCCGCCAGGTGTCGCCGGCCTTCAACTCCCGCAGGAAGAAGGCGATCTGCTGTTCCGATCCCATGAACACCCCGGTGAGTTGGACAGGTGAGTGGGCCAGAGGTTGTACCGGCGCAGAGGCGTGGCACGTCGATGTAAAAATGGGCCGCAAGGTCGAAAATCCTGCCCGATTTCGGGCAGAAACGTGGAGTTTCCATGCCGTGGAGACCTAGGGTGATCGCTCGTGATCATCCTGCTCCGGCGTCCGTCGTCCGAGCGGGCCGCTTCAGCATCACCCGGGCGAAAGGGGCAACACATGCGCTCGCTTCCCACCGACGCGGAGGCCGTGGTCTTCGACTGCGACGGGCTCCTGGTCAACACCGAAGACTGCTGGACCGTGGCGGAAACCGCGATCTTCGCCGCACACGGCCTGCCCTTCGGCCCCGCACAGAAAGCCCTGGTCATCGGCCGCACCTTGGAAGCCGCGGGGCAGGCCATGGCCGACCACTTCGGGCGGCCCGGAGCCGCTGCGGAAATCTGTGCCGAACTCGTCGAAAGGGTCCGCGGCGAGCTTGCCCGGGGCGCCACGGCCCTCCCCGGAGCGGTGGAGTTGGTGCGCGCCTGCCGGGCGCGCGTCCCCATCGCGGTGGCCAGCAACAGCCCACGCGAGCTGCTGGACATCGCCCTCGAATCGGCCGGGCTCAGCGACTGCTTCACCCGCACGTTCGCCGCCGACGAGGTGCGCTCCCCCAAGCCCGCACCGGACCTCTACCTCACGGCGTGCGCAGCGATCGGCGCCGCCCCGAACCGCACCGTCGCCTTCGAGGACTCGGCCACCGGCATCACCTCCGCCCGTTCCGCCGGCCTCCACGTGGCCGTCGTCCCGTCCCTCCCCGGGACGGACCTCGACCACGACTGGCTGGGCACCAGCCTGACCGAGCCCGAGCTGCTGGGCTGGGCGAGGGAGCTGGGCCGCCGGCCGCTCGTACCAAGGCGTACGTGACATGCTGAGTAGACGACTGGCCCCGGGCGCACCCGGAGGTGGAGGACGCGATGGACTGGGCTCGGTTCGCGCAGGACATGGCGGCGATGGCGCGGGATCTTCTCGCCCAGGAGTCCGTCGATGCGACCCTGGAACGGATCACCGGCTCGGCGACCGAGCTGGTGGAGGGCTGTGACGCGGCCGGCATCCTGGTCCTGAGCGGCGGGGAGGTCCATACGCTGGCACCCACGGACGAGCTGGTCACGGCGAGTGACCGGCTGCAGGAGCGGTTGGGCGAGGGGCCGTGCTTCGACGCCGCCCGCATCAAGGAGGGCGAGCGGGTCTTCCGTATTCCGGACTTCACCCAAGAACAGCCGAGCTGGCCGGATTTCGCCCCTCAGGCCAACCAGCTCGGAGTGGGCAGCATGATGGGCTTCCTGCTGTACACCGAGGACGAGGAGTTCGGCGCGCTGAACGTCTACTCGCGCAAGCCGGGCGCGTTCACCGAGGTCAGCGAGCTGGCCGGCTGGCTGCTGGCCTCCCACGCCGCCGTCGCCTTCTCCAGCGCCCGCACGCACTCCCAGATGGAACGGGCGGTCGCCACCCGTCACATGATCGGCGAGGCCATGGGCATCCTCATGGGCAGCCACCAGCTCACCGAGAAACAGGCATTCGACACGCTGCGCCGGTACTCGCAGGAGAACAACGTCAAACTCCGCGAGGTCGCCCGGCAGATCTGTGAGTACGGCAGCCTCTCATGACCCGCGGGCGGCTCCCCCAGCTCGTGGTCTGAACCAGAGGAGCCTGGCCGGGCCGGCCCCCAAGGGGAACGCAGCTCAGCCCGACCTAACCGCCAAGTCCCCAGCCTCACGGGTTTCACGCGGTCCGACCGCAGGCATTGTCAGCTCCCGGACTGTGCCTCATCCGTGAGGTGGCAGTCAGCGACGGCTCACCAGGGCACGCCGGCCGGCTTCCCGGAGGACGACGTCGGCGGTCTCCTCGGCGGTGAGGGCCGCGCTGTCCAGCCACCATCCGGCGTCGCCGAGCTCGCGCCGCATCCGGGCTTCGAGATCCTCGTAGCCGTCGAAGGCGAACTGTTCCCGTGGATCACGGATGGAGTTGCGGTACCGGCACATCTCGATGCCCGGCGCGAGAACGACGAACAGCACGCGTCGAGCCGGGAGGAGCGACAGGAAGAAGTCCAGCTGCGCTCGGTCGGGGACAACCCAGTCGATCACGGGGGTGAAGCCCGCGTCGGAGAAGTTGTTCGCCAGGGTGCACAGGTTGCGGTTGCAGAGCTCCACCTGCCGCGCCGCCTCCTCGGCGGGTTCGCAGAGGGCTCCCACGCGACCGCTGACGATCAGCCTGCCGACGAAGTCGCCGTCGAGCCGGGCCGAGCGCGGCAGGCGTGCGGCGATGAGCCGGGTCACCGTCGACTTCCCCGCCCCCGGCATCCCCGTGACGATCACACAGTCCCGCGTCCCCGTCCCAGTAGTGATCACGCCCGCGATCGTGCCAGCGCGACCGGTGACCGGCAATGTGTTTTTTCCTGGCGACCCAGCCGAACGCGGACCACCCGAACAGCCCCGCGGAGGCGGCGCCCGGCACCTTCGACCAGCGAAGATGTCCGAAGCACGCTCGGTCGCCCGCGGCGCGGGCCTGTGCCCGCTGTCTTCCGTGAAGGAGTGGTTCCTCTTGAAGGCTCCCGCCATCTCACCGTGCCTGGGTGTGCCCGACACCCAGGCGACCTGCGACTACTACGAGCAGTTGGGCTTCACCGCCCTGCCCGGCGGCGACGACCCGGACGACGACCTCCGCATCCTGCTCTTCGAGGGCGAGTTCGCGCTGATGGTCTACCGCGCCGAGCACCTGCGCGGCTGGCTCCCGGTCCTCCAGGACACGCCCGTCGGCGCCTTCGGCATGTTCTACCTGGCCGTCGACGACTTCGACACCTACGTCGAGAAGATCCGCCCGCTGGTCACCGTCCAGAAGGACGTCATGGAGCGCCAGGGGCAGAAGCTCTTCTATTTCACCGACCCCAACGGATACGTCATCGGTGTCACACAGAAGCAGACCTGGTAGCCCGCGGCAGAGCCGCAAGAATGAAAGCCGCTACTCGGACGGGGGTCTTGGGTGCGGTTCGGCCACGGCCCCGGCTGTCGCTCCCCGAGGATCTTGGTCGTCCGTTCGTGACCGACCCTGACGAGGAGCGGAAGTATGTCCCATCGCCCTGCCCGGCCTGCGCCGCGTTCCCGCCTGTTCACCTGGTGGGCGACGATCGGCGCTGTCACGGCTCTGGCCCTCGGTCTCCCGGGCACCGCGGGCGCGGCCGACGGCCCGACCCCGCCCGAGGGAGCCGTCGCCGCCCCCGCGGCCCTCATCCGGGGGACCCTCCAGCCGGACGCCCCGCCGCCGGGCGCCAACGACTGGAAGTGCCGGCCGACCGCAGCGCACCCCCGCCCCGTCGTCCTGCTGCACGCGACCCTGACGAACGCCCACATGAACTGGGGCATGCTGTCACCGCAGCTGAAGGACGAGGGGTACTGCGTCTTCGCGCCGAACTACGGCGGGAAGCCGGGAGTTCCGTTCAAGGCCACGGGCCATGTCCCCGACTCGGCCCGCGAGATCGCCCGCTTCGTCGACCGGGTGCTCGACGCGACCGGTGCCCGGCAGGTCGACCTGGTGGGGCACTCCCAGGGCGGCGGTGTACTACCCCGCTGGTATCTGCGCTTCGAAGGGGGTACGAACCCGGCGAAGCCGTCGCGCAACAAGGTGCGCAGACTCGTCGGACTGGCTCCGTCCAACCACGGCGCCTCCGTGTCCGGCCTGGGCACCCTCACCACCGCGCTCGGCCTCAACGAGACCGTGTCCGCCCTGGCAGGACAGGCGTACGCGGACCAGATGGTGGGGTCCGAGGTGAACAGGAAACTGGATCGGGGCGGCGACACACAGCCGGGCGTCGACTACACGGTCATCGCGACCCGGTACGACGAGGTGGTCACGCCGTACTCCAACCAGTTCCTCACGGCGGGGAAGGGTGCGAAGGTGCGCAACATCACGATCCAGGACGTCTGTCCTCTGGACCTCTCCGAGCACATCTCGATCGCCTACGACTCCAACGCCATGCAGCTCGTCCTCAACGCCCTCGACCCCGCGCACGCCGAGCCCGTGGACTGCCGTCTCTCGGCGCCGCTGCTCGGCGGCTGAAACGTCGGCCGGTGGCCCGCCTCGCGGCGCGCGACACCCCGCCGGTTCGACCTGGGCCCCCCTCTTGTGGAGAATCAAGGTCATGAGCGAGAACGTGTTCTTCAAGGTTTCGGCTGGTGGCAAGGATCTCGGCCGCATTGTCTTCCGGCTGTTCGACGACGTGGTGCCCAAGACGGCACGCAACTTCCGCGAGCTGGCGACCGGTCAGCACGGCTTCGGGTACAAGGGTGCCCCCTTCCACCGGGTCATCCCCGAGTTCATGCTCCAGGGCGGTGACTTCACCAACGGCAACGGCACCGGTGGCAAGAGCATCTACGGTGAGACGTTCGCCGACGAGAACTTCCAGCTGAAGCACGACCGGCCGTTCCTGCTCAGCATGGCCAACGCGGGCCCGGGCACCAACGGCTCGCAGTTCTTCATCACCACCGTGGTCACGCCGTGGCTGGACGGCAAGCACGTCGTCTTCGGCGAGGTCGTCGAGGGCGAGGACGTGGTCAAGGCCGTCGAGGCGCTGGGCAGCCGCTCCGGCTCGACGAGCGAGAAGATCGTCATCGACGACTGCGGCGTCGTCGCCTGACCCAGCCGTAACCGCATATCCGGTTTCCACCCAGGTCCATCAGGCCCGCACCACGGGCCTGATGGACCTGTTCCCATTCCGGCCGTTGGCGGGCCGTCCGCGGTCAGTGCGACTCGCGGCTCACCTGCGAACCGCTGGATCCGAGCAGGAAGTCGAGGTCGGCGCCGGTGTCGGCCTGCAGGACGTGGTCGACGTAGAGGCGCTCCCAGCCGCGCCGCGGGTGGGCGTAGGCCTCGACCGTGGCCGCGCTCGGGCTTCTGCGGGCGAGTTCGTCGGCGGGTACGTCGACGTCGATACGGCGGGCCGCGACGTCCAGGACGACGAAGTCCCCGGTGCGGACGAGGGCCAGCGGCCCGCCCGCCGCCGCTTCCGGCGTCACGTGCAGGACGACCGTGCCGTACGCCGTGCCGCTCATCCGGCCGTCGCAGACGCGGACCATGTCACGGACGCCCTGTTCGAGGATTTTCTTCGGCAGGGGCATGTTGGAGACCTCGGGCATGCCCGGGTAGCCCTTGGGTCCGCAGCCGCGCAGGACGAGGACGGAGTCGGCGTCGACGTCCAGGTCCGGATCGTCGATGCGGGCGTGGAAGTCCTCGATGGAGTCGAAGACGACGGCCCGGCCGCGGTGGCGCAGCAGGTGCGGGGAGGCGGCGGCCGGTTTGACGATGGCGCCGTCGGGGGCGAGGTTGCCGCGCAGGACGGCGATACCGCCTTCGGCGACCAGGGGTTCGGCTCGCCTGCGGATGACGTCGGTGTCCCAGATCGGGGCGTCGTCGAGCGCGTCGACCAAGGGTTTGCCGGTGACGGTGAGGGCGTCGGGGTCGAGCAGGTCGCGGACCTCGCGCAGGACGGCGAGCAGGCCGCCGGCGCGGTGGAAGTCCTCCATGAGGAAGCGGCCGGCCGGCTGGAGGTCGACCAGGACCGGGACGCGGGAGCCGATGCGGTCGAAGTCGTCGAGGGAGAGGTCGACGCCCAGTCGGCCGGCGATGGCCAGGAGGTGGACGACGGCGTTGGTGGAGCCGCCTACGGCGGCCAGGGCGACGATCGCGTTGTGGAAGGAGGCCTTGGTGAGGAAGGAGCCGGGCCGCCGGTCGGCGCCCACCATGTCGACGGCCAGACGGCCGGTGTGGTGCGCGGCCTCCAGCAGTCGGCTGTCGGGCGCCGGGGTCCCGGCCACACCGGGGACGACCGTGCCGAGGGCCTCGGCGACCAGCGCCATGGTGGAGGCGGTGCCCATGGTGTTGCAGTGGCCGCGGCTGCGGATCATCGCCGACTCGGAGCGGGTGAACTGCTCCTGCGAGAGCGCCCCGGCGCGCACCTCCTCCGACAGCCGCCACACGTCGGTGCCGCAGCCGAGCGGGGTGCCCCGGAAGGTTCCGGTGAGCATCGGACCGCCGGGCACGACGACGGCGGGCAGGTCCACCGAGGTCGCGGCCATCAGCAGCGACGGGATGGTCTTGTCGCAGCCGCCCAGCAGGACGACGCCATCGACGGGGTTGGCCCGCAGCATCTCCTCCGTGGCCATCGCGGCCATGTTGCGCCAGAGCATGGCGGTGGGGCGCACGTTGGTCTCGCCGAGCGACACCACGGGCAGGTCCAGCGGGATGCCGCCCGCCTCGTACACGCCGTCGCGGACCGAGGAGGCGACCTCGTCGAGATGGGTGTTGCACGGGGTCAGGTCCGAGGCCGTGTTGGCGATGGCGATCTGCGGCCGGCCGGTGAAAGCGTCACCGGGCACGCCTCTGCGCATCCACGCACGGTGGATGTAGGCGTTGCGGTCTGGCCCCTCGTACCAGTGTGCGCTGCGCAGGCTCACCATGGGACCTCTTCCGGCAGTCGGTACGGAGGTCTACAGTCTGGAACGCCATGGAGCATACGCAGCCGTACGGCGGATCGACAGACCCCGGCGCCGACCCGCCAACCGCCGTCGGCGGCAACCGTCTTGTGGGTGCGGACCGCGTGCTGGGCAGGACGACCGTGGCCGCTACGTACGGGGGGACATGTTCCTGCGGCTGGCGTTCGCCCACCACGAGGCGCGACCCGAGCAGGTCCGGCTGCGACCCGTGCTCGACGCGCTGGCGCGACGGTTCGGCGAGGCCGCGCACTACGCGGTGCTCGACGGCCGCGAGGTCGTCCACCGCTCCAAGGTCGACCCGCCCACCGGCGCCGTGCGGCTGACGTCGACGATCGGCGGGCGCGACCCCGAGCACACCACCGCCGTCGAACTGACGGCCACGCGCGAGAGGGGTTACGGCGTCGACGACCAGGAGAACCAGACCGGCGTCAACTGTCTCGCGCTCGCCGTCTGTCCGAACTCGCCCACGGTCCCCGCCGGGGCGGTGAGCGTCAACGCGCCGGCCTACCGGACCCCGCTGGGCTCCCTCGTCGACGCCCGTGACGAGATACGCGCCGTGCTCGGCCCGCTCGCCGAACCCGACTCCTGACCTTGGAGAGCGACCATCGTGTACTTCTTCCGCCGCACCGCACCGGTCGTCTCATGCGCGCGTTCGTCCTGACCGCCCCCGGCACGTACGAGGTCCAGGAAGTCCCGGAGCCCGTGGCCGTGCCCGGCGAGGTCGTCGTCGACGTCGAGCGGGTCGGCGTGTGCGGCACCGACATGGAGTTCTTCACCGGTGCCATGGCCTACCTCCGTCAAGGGCACTCCCACTACCCGATGCGGCCGGGCCACGAGTGGGCGGGGCGGGTGGCGGCGGTCGGTGACGGCGTCGACCCCGGCTGGATCGGACGCCGTGTCATGGGTGACACGATGCTCGGCTGCGGCGGTTGCCGACGCTGTGTCCGGGGCCGTCAGCACGTGTGCGAGCAGCGCCAGGAGGTCGGGATCCGCGGGGCGCGGGCCGGTGCTCTCGCGGAGCGACTCGCGGTACCGGCATCGTCGTTGCACGCCCTGCCCGACTCGGTCGACGCCGTGCTCGGGGCGCTGGTGGAGCCGGGCGGCAACGCCCTGCGCGCGGCCCGGGCGGCCACCACCAGGGCCGGGGACCGTGCCCTCGTCCTGGGGCCCGGGACCATCGGCCTCCTGGTCGCGATGTTCCTGCGGGCCACGGGAGTGGAGGTACACCTCCTGGACCGTGCCGACGCCTCCCCCGCGTTCGCCCGGGAACTGGGCTTCGAGTACGTGTGGGACGAGCGCTCCCTTCCGGATCTTCCCTTCGACGCGGTCGTCGATGCCTCGAACGCGGCCCATCTGCCGGAGAAGGCACTGGAGTTGGTCGAGCCGTCCGGCCGCCTCGTCTACATCGGGCTGGCCGGCCTGCCGAGCCGCATCGACACCCGGACGCTCGCGCTGAAGGACGTGACGGCGGTGGGCATCCTCTCCGCCTCCCCCGGCCTGGACGCCACCATCCGGGCCTACGCCTCCGGCACGGTCGACCCCCGCCCCCTCGTCGCGGCCACCGTCGGCCTCGACGCGGTCGGCCCGGTCCTCGCGGGCGCACGACCACGGGGCGCCGGCCCCGGCCCCAAGATCCATGTGGACCCCCGAAGCTTGGTTGACCAGTGACACGAACGTGCAGCACGGGTTCGTAGCGCCGGCCCCGTCAGGCTTCCGCCGGCCGTACGCCGCACACGGCCGCAGACCGAAGCAACACCTTTTGAAGCTCGGCGTATTGACCTCACCTCGCAACGGCGCGTACAACATCCCCCAGCAGAAAGCGTTTACTACATGATGTCTTCGCCCTGATCGAGCCGCGCACCGCCGCGGCCCTCAACGGAGAGGCCCCAGCACGATGAGAACCTCACAGACCCGGGACGAGTCCACGGCCGACAGAGCGGGCGACTCGGCGGCGCTGTCGCGGCGGAGGATGCTCCAGGGCACGGCCGTCGGCGTCGGGATGGCGGCGGTGGGGATCGGTGCGGCCGGTCAGGCCCACGCGGTGGAAGCGCGGCGCTCCTGCGAGGCCACCGCCCGCATGGCCGGAAACTCCATCACGCTCTCCCTGGTCGACGGAACTCTGCACTGGTCGGCCGAGCACCACGGCAGGACGGTCGTCGACACCTCCGCGCTCGGCCTCAGGCTGAGCGACGGGACCGCTCTCGGCGAAGACGTGACGGTGACGGCGAGCCGGAGGGAGAACGTTCACCGTGTCTGGGCGCCCGCGTACGGGCGCAACGCGCGGGTCGTCGACCATTACCAGGAGCAGCGCTGGGACCTGCGGGACAGGCTCTCGGGGATCCGGTTCGGGGTCCGGGTCCGGGCGTACCGGACCGGCGTCGCCCTGCGTTACGTACTGCTGGACCAGGGCACGGCGACCATCGCGGACGAGCTGACGACGTTCGTCTTCCCGGACGGCACCACCGTCTACAGCGCCCGCGACGAGAACGCCTACGAACCGGTGGCGCCCGACGCGATACCCGTCACGGGAACGTCCACGACGGACAACGGCCCTCTGACCGACCTCCCGCTCACCGCCGCCCTCGCCGACGGGCTCATCGCCTGCGTCTGCGAATCGGCGCGGGTGAACTTCCCCCGGCTGATGCTCAGTTCGCTCCCGGGGCAGCCCAACACCCTGTCGGCCTTCCTCATGGAGCACACCGCCCGCGGTACCGGCCCCGTCGAGCCGACCACGACCGTCACCACACCGTTCGCCACGCCCTGGCGCGCGGTCGTCATCGGCTCCACCGACGCCGAACTCGTCGACAACGCCGAGCTGGTGCTCAACCTGGCCCCGGCGAGCGTCCTCGAGGACACCTCGTGGATCAAGCCGGGCAAGGTCTTCCGCTGTGAGCTCAGCACCGCCGCCGGTATGGCGGGCGTCGACTTCGCGGTGGCCCGCGGCCTTCAGTACATCGAGTACGACGCCGGGTGGTACGGCCCGGAGTTCTCCACCGTCGACGCGACGAAGCCCATCGCCGCCATCGATCTGCCGTCGGTCATCTCGTACGCGACGAGCCAGAACATCGGAGTCTTCCTCTACGTCAACCGGCTCGCCCTGACCGACGCGGACGCGCTGTTCGGCCTCTACAAGAGCTGGGGCGTCGCGGGGATCAAGCTCGGCTTCATCAACGACGGTACGCGGTCGATGACCGACCAGATCGTCGACTGGGCCGCGGCGGCCGCCAAGTACGAGCTGCTGATCGACATGCACGACGACGTCCGGCCGTTCGGCTTCGAGCGGACGTATCCGAACTACGTCAGTCTGGAAGGCGTCCGGGGCAACGAGCAGTTCCCGACCGCCACGCACAATGTGACACTGCCCTTCGCCCGCAACGTCGGCGGGCCGATGGACTACACGATCTGCTACGGCCAGTCGCGCAACAAGACGACCAACGCCCACCAGATGGCGATGGCCGCGGTGTACTACCAGCCCCTCAACTTCCTCTTCTGGTACGACAAACCGTCCAAGTACAACAACCCCGCGAACTGGCCCGGGCTGCCCTGGTTCGACGCCGTCCCCACGACCTGGGACGAGAGCCGGACCCTGGCCGGGTCGATCGGCGAGTACGTGGCCGTGGCCCGGCGCGACGGCGCCACCTGGTACCTCGGGGCGATGACCGACGAGACGTCCAGGACCCTGTCGCTTCCGCTGTCCTTCCTGGGCGGCGGTACGTACACGGCGACGATCTACTCCGACGGGACCCCTGGCACCAACCCGTACCGGACGCCGGTCGTCGTCAGCACCCGAAGTGTCACCTCGGAGACCACACTGGACGTGGCCATGGCCCCGGCCGGCGGCCAGGCGATCATCTTCAGGCCGAGCTGAGCCGTCCGGTGCGCGGACCGGACGGGCTTGTGCCGGACTGCCACGGCACTGGGGAAGATGTGTTGTGTAACCGTTTGCTGAGAGGCCGTGAGACGGCTCGCCTCCCGGAACCGGGGTGCGCTGCGACGACCCGTACGCTCGTGTCCATGGTTGAGCACCGGACAGTTGACGTGAACGGCATTCGGCTGCACATCGCCGAGCAGGGCAGCGGACCCCTCGTGGTGCTGCTGCACGGCTTTCCCGAGTCGTGGCACTCCTGGCATCACCAGTTCGGTCCGCTGGCCGACGCGGGGTTCCGGGTGGTCGCCCCGGACCAGCGCGGATACGGACGAAGCGACCATCCCGAGGACGTGGCCGCGTACACCATCCTCCACCTGGTCGGCGACGTCGTCGGACTGATCCAGGCCCTGGGCGAGGAGAAGGCGTACGTGGTCGGGCACGACTGGGGTGCGCCGGTCGCCTGGCACACCGCGCTGCTGCGCCCGGACGTGGTGCTCGGGGTGGCCGGGCTGAGCGTGCCGCCGCCGTTCCGGGGGACGCATCCTCCGTTGGCGGCCATGGAGGAGCGGTTCGGCGGCCGGTTCTACTGGAACTACTTCAACCGTCCCGGGGTCGCCGACGCCGAGTTCGCGAGGGACACCCGTCTCACCCTGCGGAAGTTCTTCTACTCCGCGTCCGGCGACGCCCCCGGCACCGCCGAGGGCAGGCAGCCGCTGGTCGACCCCGAGCGCGGCTGGCTCGCCGAGATGCCGGATCCCGAAGTACTGCCGGCATGGCTCACCGAGGACGACCTCGACGCGCTCACCGAAAGCTTCTCGCAGGGCTTCACCGGAGCCCTGAACTGGTACCGCAACCTCGACCGCAACTGGGAACTCACCGCCGCTTGGCACGGCGCCGTCGTCACCTCGCCCGCCCTGTACATCTACGGCGACCGCGACCTGGTGCCCGCCTTCCCCGGCACCCCCGAACTCATCGAGAAGCTCCCCGACCTCATGCCCGACCTCCGGCGCACGCCCCTCGAACTGGCGGGCTGCGGGCACTGGACCCAGCAGGAACGCCCGGACGAGGTGAACGCGGCGCTCATCGAATTCCTCAAGGGTTGTTCTGAGTGATGGGAGAACTGGGGGGAACATCGCCGCACCAGGGACGGGACGGCTGCTGCGTGTTGCGTTCCGCGTGCCGGAGGAAGGCGACGCCGGGGCCCTTGGCGACGACGGTGGAAGACCGCAGCTGAAAGCGGTGGACGTACCGGCGTGGTGACCCGTATCTTCCGCATACCGTGCGTGAGGTTCTGGGGAGGACCGTGCACGGTTCTGCTGGATACCTGACACGGGGGGCTACTCCACCATGCTGTGCACGCGATGCCGCCGTTTCGAGGCGGCACCGGACGGGGTCGTCTGCGCCCACTGTGCCGCGGCCGGGACACCGCTCATGGCGCCGCCGGCCGGCCACAACGCCTGGCTGAGCTCGCCCGTGGGCCTCGGTCGGGCCGTCGCCGTGCTGCTCGGCCTGGTCATCGTCACCGACCTGTTCGCGGTCTGGGCGGACGTCATGTCGTACGACGTGCTGGGCACCCTCATGGACGGCGACTACAGCGAGGCCGTGCAAAGCAGGGCCGACCGGGCGGACTCGCTCTACGCCGCGGCCGGTGTCGCACAGACGGCCGCGCTGCTCTCCACAGCGGTCGTCTTCCTGGTCTGGTTCCATCGAGTGCGGGTCAACGCCGAGGTGTTCGATCCGTTCGGGCACCGCAAGAAGCGTGGCTGGGCCGTGGGCGGCTGGTTCGTGCCGGTCGTGAATCTGTGGTTCCCCCGCCGCGTCGCGGTGGACATCTGGGATGCCAGCGGCCCCTGGGACAGGGCACGGCCGCACGGTCTCCTCAACGCCTGGTGGACGGCCTGGGTGATCAGCCTGCTCGTCGGCCGGTTCTCCGCCACCTCGTACCGCAACGCCGAGACGGCTCCAGAGATTCGGCGGGCCCTGGGGCAGGTGCTGTTCGCGGACGCGGTCGACATCGTCGCCGCCGTCCTCGCCATCCTCTTCGTGCTCGCGCTGACCAGAATGCAGGACGAGAAGGCCCGCAGCGGGCCGGGCGCGTCCGTGCCCGTCTCCGCCTGAGTTCGGGTTCGCGTCTGCGGACGACCGGGAGAGATTGCCGGGTATGGCGACTTGAAGAGCACAGACCGGGCGTCAGCGCTGGATCAAGGCCGGGACGTGGACCACGCTCACGCCCACCATGGACGGAGACCGACGAGCGGGGCACTGACGAGGTGCTCGACGGGGCTGTGCTCAGCGCCGCTCGCCGGATGGTGCTCAGAGACTCCGGACATGAAGCGCCTGCTCGGTCCGGGACACGGTGTACCAGGTCCCGTCGCCGGGTGCGTGTGGCAGGCCGGACACCTCGAAGGGGTAGGCGACCTGGTCGGTCAGCCGCATGGAGGCCGCGTCCACGAGCCAGTGTCAGCCGGAGCCGAACTCCTCGTCGCTCTCGACCGTTCCCACGACGACGGTGTGCTCGTCGAGGAACCCTCCTTCGTAGTCGAAGAACGCCTGCATCTTGTCGTCCTCGTACGTCTCGCCCTGTTCCGACTCGGCCGCGGGGTGTCTGGGGACATCGTCCGCGCTCAGTTCGGCTTCCAGTGTGCCGTCGGTGGCTCGGTGAAGGGCGACGGCGGCCTGGTCGTGGGTGACGGTGAGCAGGCGGTCGCCGCTGGGGCTCACCGCCAGTAGGACACGGTCCTCGTCGCCGAGACCGTCGACGTCCAGAGTCTGTCCGTCCCAACGGCCCCATCTCAGCGGAGCGCCGTCCTGCCCTTCGCCGATCGACAACCCCATCTGGGCGGGGTCCGGGTGCGGCACGTGGTGGGAGCCTTCGGCGGCCGTATCTGTCCGGGCACGTGCGAGCACCGTGCCGTCCGCGGAGGCGATGACCGGCCACTGGTCCGCCCCGCGGCCGTGATCGGACGCCAGCGGGCCGCGGGTGTGCGCCCACACGAGTGTCCCGTCCGAGGAGAAGCCGACCGAGCCGCTGCCCGTGTATCGGTGATCACGCTCGTTCGCGTACTCGGCGAAGGCGTCGTGTCCCGCACAGCCTGCCAAGGGGCTGGAAAGCGGACGGACGAAGCCGACGTCGCGGCCGAGGCCGCCGACGGATCGACGTCCTGCACGATCAGCTCCGTGTCTCCGCGTTGTACGAGCCGTCGCGTCGCGGACCGGGAGACCAGGAACGGGGCG
Source organism: Streptomyces sp. NPDC028907 (assembly GCF_055564995.1). Lineage (NCBI taxonomy): Bacteria > Bacillati > Actinomycetota > Actinomycetes > Kitasatosporales > Streptomycetaceae > Streptomyces > Streptomyces sp. NPDC028907. Next base: position 241,459 of record NZ_JBVHVE010000010.1, on the reverse strand, counting down.
GCGTCGGCCGCCGCGAAGGGCACAGGGGCGGCGATCGTGGTCACGAGGCGGGCAGGCCGAGGCATGAGGGCTCCGAAAAACGCGGGACTGTTTTCGGACCTTATGGCACGCCGCTGACAGCAGAGGCGAGGTCCAGCCCTGGCCGCCGGCCGGGGTGGACCTCGCCTGTCCGTCTCGTACGACGATCGGCTCAAGTCATCGGTCGTGAGTGGCCGTTGGGGTTCAGCAGGAGCCGACCCATTCGATCTTCTCGACGTGACGCTCGATGAAGCTGGCGCTCTCACCGGGCTCTACGACCGGGCTGTCCGTCTTGTGGTAGGTCCGGCAGTCGGTGCGCTTCGTGTTCGGGGACGAGGGATAGTGGAAGGTGTACCGGACATGGTCGGCGCCGGGGTAGCGCTTGCCGTTGTTGAAGACCGCCTGGGTCGCGAACTCGCCTCCGTACCAGTTGCCGGCCGTCTTGAAGACGATGTCCGAGTTGACGCTCGTCGTCCGGTAGAAGCAGACGTAGCCGGACGGGCAGCCGTAGAGCGTCGCGGACGGGCTTGCCTGCGCGGAGCCGGTTCCGGCCAGGCCTGCAGCCATGGCGAGCGCGCCTGCTGCGGCGAGGACGCCGAACGTGCGTTTGGACATGAGTTCCCCCTCATGGCGGTGGCTGAGTTCGGCCATCGTCCATGGGCGGCGGGCGCGGGGTGAACCTCCTTATTCAGAGGTTCCGGTGCGCAGACGCTGGTGGTAGCGCTGAAGGGAGTCGGGCTCGCCCGCGCCGGCACCGGCTGTCGCCGCGAGTTCCACAGTGATGCGGACCCCGCCCTCGGAGCGTGCGGTGAGAGTGAGGGTTCCGTCGTGTGCGTGGGTGATGGTCTTGACGATCGCCAGGCCGAGGCCGACGCCCGCATGGTCGGTGTGTATGCGTTCGGTGCCTCGCTGGAACGGTTCGGTGAGGGTCGAGGCCAGCTCTGGGGTCAGCTTCTCGCCGGTGTTCTCGACCGTGAGCGTCACGCTGTCCGGCCGGGCACGGGTGGTGACCCATACGGTGCCCCGTGCGGGGAGGTTGTGGACGATGGCGTTGTGCACGAGGTTCGTCGTCAGCTGAAGCAGGAGCGTCGGCGAACCGGTGGTGGCGGCGATGTCGCCACAGGTCTCGATGGTGACGCCGTGCTTCTCGGCGAGAGGCAGAAGGGTTTCGGTGGCCTCTTCCGCCAGGAGGGACAGGTCGACGGGTTCTCGGCCGAAGTTCCGCCGCTCGGCCCGGCTGAGCAGGAGCAGCGCCTCGGTGAGGTCGATCGCCCGGGTGTTGACGGCGTGCAGGCGGTCGACGAGTTCGCGGGTGTCGTGGTCCGGGTCGGTGCGGGCAACGTCGAGGAGTGCCTTGGAGATCGCGAGCGGGGTGCGTAGCTCGTGAGAGGCGTTGGCCGCGAATCGCTGCTGTTCGGCGACGTGCGCTTGGAGCCGCGCGAGCATCGTGTCGAAGGCGTCGGCCAGTTCGCGGAACTCGTCCTCGCGGCCCGGCAGCCGGATGCGGTGGGAGAGCGTTCCGTTCGCGGCCATGCGGGTGGCGTAGGTGATGCGGGTCAGCGGGGCGAGCATCCGGCCGGCGAGGAACCAGCCGCCCAGGAGGCCGAACACCAGCAGGAACGCCAGCACGGCCGCCGCGATCGGAGCGAACTGGCGCACGACCGCGAAGCGGTAGTCGGGCATGAAGATGAGCCCCGGGTGGGCCACACGGTCCAGGAACACCCACCCGGCCGCCAGCACCAGAACACCGGCCAGCATCAGGAATCCGGCGTAGCTGAGGGTGAGTTTGAGGCGAACGCTCATGCCGGGCTCTCTAGGCACGGTCTCCTCCCCCGCCGCCGGCCGAGGGGTGCGCGTCGATCCGGTAGCCGACGCCAGGCACGGTGGCGATGATCCAGGGCTCGCCGAGGCGCTTGCGCAGTGCCGAGACGGTGATGCGTACGGCGTTGGTGAACGGGTCCGCGTTCTCGTCCCAGGCCCGCTGCAGGAGTTGCTCGGCACTGACGACACCTCCTTCGGCGGCGACGAGGACTTCGAGCACTGCGAACTGCTTCCTGGTCAGCGCCACGTAGCGGCCGTCCCGGTAGACCTCTCTGCGGAACGGGTCGAGTCGCAGACCCGCGATCTCTCGCACCGGCGGCCTGTTGTGGGCGCGCCTGCGGTCGAGTGCTCTGAGCCTGAGCGCGAGTTCCCGGAGTTCAAAGGGTTTCGTGAGGTAGTCGTCGGCGCCGAGTTCGAACCCCGAGGCCTTGTCGTCGAGACGGTCGGCCGCGGTGAGCATGAGGATCGGCATGCCGCTGCCGGAGGCGACGATGCGTCTGGCGATCTCGTCACCGGAGGGCCCGGGGATGTCGCGGTCGAGTACGGCGATGTCGTACGTGTTGATGCCGAGGAGTTCCAGAGCGGCTTCGCCGTCGGCGGCGATGTCTCCCGCGATGGCCTCCAGGCGCAGGCCGTCGCGAATGGCTTCCGCCATATAGGGCTCGTCCTCGACGATCAACACGCGCATGCGTTGATGCTACGAGTCGGCCCATATGGTCGGCGTATCGAAAACCGCATACGTGCCGGCAACGCCGTGCTGCCTTGACTGGCGGTATGAATCGATCCCCATCGTCCGCACGAACGACGGCATGCCGGATTCGCCGACTCGTGGCCGTCCGCCTGTCGGTCGGTCGGTCCAGCGGTGATCACCGCAGTGCTCGGCCGCCAATCGCAGAATTCCTCTCCTTCGTCGTCGATGGCAACGGCGACGGCGTGACTGTCTTCGACGACGCGATGCCGGCCGGCGTTTCCCCGGACCACCAGAATCAGCTTCTTCGTGAGGCTGCCGACGCACCGAGGCGACCGAGCGAGGTTGCCCGCGTATGTAGCCCGACCCCACCCATGACCCGAGGATGCAGTAGTGACCGGCGGTGAGCGAGGACAGACGATGGTGCAGGTCGACGCGGCGGAGCGGGCCGGGCGACGGGACGTCGGCCGCCGGGACACCGGCCTCGGTCTTTGGCGGGCGCGCATTCGTCGAACTGTCCGCAGCTGCTTCGGGCTGGGACCCTGGAAGCGCGGGCCGGTGCTCGCCGCGCTGGCGCTGCTGCTCGGCCTGCTGATGCTTCTGCACGCGCAGATCACGGACCGCGGGGGCCTCGGCAGCCTGGTGGAGACCTTCCTGCCCTGGTTCGGGCTGTTCATCCCGGTACTGCTTGCCGCCGCGCTGTGGCGCCGCTCCGCCTCCGCGGTGGTCACGCTGCTGCTGCCGGTCATGGTGTGGCTGAACCTCTTCGGCGGGCTTCTCGGTGACAAGTCGCACTCCGGCAGCGACCTCACCGTCGTCAGCCACAACGTCGGCGCCGACAACCCCGACCCGGCCGGCACCGCCCGCGACCTGGCCGCCTCCGGGGCGGACGTGCTGGCCCTGGAGGAGGTGACCGAGGACGCCAGGGGCACGTACGAGAAGGTGCTGGCGAAGGCGTACCCGTATCACACGGTGCAGGGCACGGTCGGGCTGTGGAGCAGGCTGCCGTTGTCGGACACCCTGGCGGTCGACATCGAGATGGACTACGGGCCGCTGGCGGACACCAAGCCGGACGACGTCAAGCTGGCCTACGCCCGGGCGCTGCGCACCACGGTGGCCACGGAGCGGGGCCAGCTGGCGGTGTACGTGGCCCACCTGGGGTCCGTACGGGTGTTTCCCCGGAACGGGTTCTGGACGGACAGCCGGGACCGTGGCGCGGACGCGCTCGCCAAAGCCGTCGCCGCCGAGCGGAACGAGCGGGTGGTGCTCCTCGGCGACCTGAACGGCACCACGGACGACCGGGCGTTCGACGGGCTCACCTCACAGCTGCGCTCGGCCCAGGAGGAGGCCGGGGACGGCTTCGGCTTCAGCTGGCCGGCGACGTTTCCGGTGGCGCGGATCGACCAGATCCTGGTCCGCGGCGTGGAGCCGCGGAGCTCGTGGGTGCTGCCGGCCACCGGGAGCGACCATCTGCCGGTGGCGGCCGGAATCAGCTGGTGAATCTCGATCAACCCGATCAACTAGATCAACTAGATCAACCCGACCATGCAGACGTGCCATTCGAGTGGCAGCACCGCTTGTGGCCCGTGCAGCGATGAGTCTCGGCAGCACGCTGGGTCTACGCAGCGATGAACCGCCCCCGAGGAGGACGACATGACCGCCACCTACACCTTCGACGTGTTCTCCAGCCTCGACGGCTACGGCGCCGCCGGCGGCGACTGGACCGGCTACTGGGGTAAACAAGGCCCCGAGTTGCTCGACCACCGCCTTGCCGTGTACGGCGAGGAGCAGCGGATGGTGTTCGGGGCCAACACCTATCGGGCCTTCGCGCAGATGCTGGCCGAGAGCACCGAGGACTCCGACGTGCGTGACCCATGGGTCACGCGGATGAGGAACCTGCCGACGACGGTCGTGTCGACGACCCTGGAAGGGCCCCTCGACTGGCCGGACGCGACCCTCGTGAGCGGTGACGCCGTGGATGTCGTCGCCCGGCTCAAGGAGGAGTCCGAAGTGCCGTTGCGCTCGCACGGCAGCCTGTCGTTGAACCGGGCGCTGATGGCCGCCGGACTGGTCGACCGCCTGCAGGTGACGCTCTTCCCTGTCGTCACCGGTCGGACCGGGTTGGACCCGGTCTTCCAGGGTGCGGCCGACTTCGACCTGGAGCTGCTCGAGCACCGGACACTCGACGGTCGCATCCAGGAGCTCGTCTACCGGCCCGTCCTCCATTGACGTCCCGGCTCACAGCCTGTAGTCGATCTCCTTTCCCACCGCGCAGGTCACGCCGCTGTCAGCGCTTGAGCTCTTCCAGCAGCCGGGTGGCCGCCATGACCCAGGTCCGCTTCTCGGCCAGGGCCGAGCGTACGGTGGCCGCGTCGGCGAACGCGGCGTCCAGATCGCCGAGGGCCACCGTGATCGCGTTGCGCCAGTCGTCGACGTTGGCGTCCTCGTGCCGCCTTCCGTTGCGCACGGGCACCACGAGCCGGTTGATCATCTCGGGCATGTCCTGGGACAGCGGTCTGTCCAGCAGGAGGCCCAGACCGCTGGCGCCGCTGATCAGGACGGGCGTGCCTGAGGTGATCGCCTCCGGGCCGGCCAGGCCGAACCCCTCGACCCGGGAGGGCATCAGGACCAGGCTGGAGGTGCGCAGGTCGTCGCGGATGGCCTCCGGTACGCCGTTGCCGCCGCGAGGCGTGGCACGGGCCGTGTGGCGGGCGCTGGGCGAGCTGCTGCTGCCCGCCCCGGAGATCTGGCAGGGGGCGCCCGAGGCTCCGAGGTCGGTCGTGATCTGCCCGGATCCCCGCCTGCGGCATGTGCCGTACGGTGCCCTGCTGCGCGGCGACACGGCACTGGTGGACGTGGCCGAGGCGACGCTGACGCCGAGCCTGCGCACTCTGTGCCTGGTCCGTGGCCGGGCCCGGCAGGCCGCTCCGACGGGGCGTGATGCGGGGGTGGCGGGCAGCCTTCTGGACGACGCGCTGCCCGCGCACTCTCGGGAGCGGGCGGCGTTGGACGCTTGGCCCGGCGGGCACCGGCCGCTCCGCGGCCTGTCCCACGTGGCTCAGCTCCCGGACCCGGCCCTGCTCTACGTCAGCGGTCACGGCGCCGCCCCGGGCGACACGGCACTGGGCCCGTCCGGGGTCACCCCGGACTCGCTGGCCACCCTGCCGCTGCCCGAACTGCTGCTGCTCGTGGGCTGCTGGAGCGCCACAGCGGCCAGCCGCTACGGCCGGGACCCGCTGAGTCTCACCGTCGTCGGCCTTCTCGGGGGCGCGCGGACCGTCGTGCCCGGTGTGGGCCGGGTCGGTGAGCGGGCCGCCGCCCGTATCGCCGCGGAGACCCTGCGGTACGTCGCCGAGGGACTGCCGGCGCGGTCGGCACTGCGGACAGCCGCGCGGACCCTGCGCGACCGGCATCCCGAGCTCGGCCGGTACGACTGGGCCGGCATGTGTGTGATGGGGGCCGGAGACTGATCCCGGGTCAGCCGGTCGCCGCGGCGGGGCGCAGGCCCGGCCGGGGTTCGAAGGCCGACGCCGAGACATCCCTGGCGAGCGTGGTCCCCTGCACGCCGTACGTGGCGATCGCGTCGACCCGCAGGATGAGGCAGAAACGCTCGGTGCTCGCGAGCCGGGCGGACAGTTCCCGGTGGGAGCTGCGCAGGAAGACCATCGCCGCGTGGTTGGTGACGGCGCTCTGGCCGCAGACGACGAACACGGGCCGCGTCGCGGACAGCGGCCGGAACTTGGCGACGAGTACGTGCTCGCACCGCCCGCGGTCCCACGCGAAGGTCTCCTCACCCACCACGAAGGCCATGGAGTCCGGCCGGTCGCTGAAGGGCCGCACCTCGATGCCGGGAAGGTTGTGCTCCAGATGCCCGGCGGTTCGCACGTTGGAGCCGTGCTCCGGGCCGCCGATGCAGAACTCCGTGCACGGTCCGTTGCTGTCGCGGAAGTCGCCGCTGACGCGCATCGACACCTCGCAGCCCAGTTCGCGGGCGAGGACGACCGCCTCGACCATGGCCTGCACGTCGTGGTGCGCGGCCACTCCCGGCCGGTCCCACTTGTGGTTCATGACGACGATGCACGTCTCGCCCGGCCGCATGCCGAAGAACCGTGTCTTCCGGTGCAGGGCCCGCGTGTTCCGCCCCCGCTGCCACAGCCAGACGAACGCCGCGCTGAGCATGCAGCACTCTGGAAGACTCTGGACATCCGAGGGGTGCCGGGTTCGTGGCGTGGTCGTCCGCGCATGTCGGCGAGTATTCCCGGATGTTTCGCCTTCCGCGGTCGAAGGTGCCGAGGACGTGGCGAAAACCCGTTGACGGGCCGGCGGCGACGGTTGCTAGTCTCCTGGAGGCCGTGCGAGAGAACGAGGAGGTGGTACCCGTGAACGCAGTATCGACATGGGTGCTCCCCTCCGGGGTCACGGTCGGGCGATAGGTCGTCCGGGAGCGCCGTTCAGCGCATCCCGAAAGGCACGACCGTGCGATTCACTTCCGAAAAGCGCCTCGACGACGGCGTCCTCGAACGCGAATTCACCCTCGGTGAGATCCCCGGCACCCTTTGGACGCCCGGCTCCGCACCGGCCCCACTGGTCCTGATGGCTCACAACAACGGCCTGCCCAAGGCGGACCCCCGGCTGAGGGCCCGGGCCCGGTACACGGCGGCGCGCGGCTACGCGGTGGCGACCATCGACGCCGCCGGGTGCGGTGACCGTCCCCGTTCCGCCGCCGACGAACGGGCCCGCGCCGACCTGCGCCGGGCGATGCAGTCCGGCGAGCCGGTCGACGAGATCCTGGAGTCGTTCGTCGGCCCCCTGGTCGAGAACGCGGTCCCGGAATGGCGGACCACTCTGGACGCCCTCCTCGAGCTGCCCGAGATCGGCGGCCCCGTCGGGTACTCCGGGGGGTGGACCGCCCTCGGCATCCGGCTGGCGGTGGTCGAACCGCGTATCGCGGCGGCGGGCTTCTTCGCCGGCGGGTACGTGCCCCGCGCCCAGCGCGAGGAGGCCCGGCAGGTCACCGTTCCGCTGCTGTTCCTGCTCCAGTGGGACGACGAAGGAAACCCCCGGCAACGGGCCCTTGACCTGTTCGACGCCTTCGGCAGCAAGGAGAAGACGCTGCACGCCAACCTGGGAGGGCACACCGGCACCCCGTGGTTCGAGTTGGAGGACGGGTGCCGGTTCCTGGACCGACACCTGAAGTGAGGTCCGACCGTTTGGCATCCCCGCTCCTGATGACCTTCCCGACGTGGGCGGTTGCCGACGCCGCCGAGACGGTGGCTCTCCCGGCTGGTGCGCCCGGTGACGACAGCGTCATCGTGCGTCCCGCAGCTGAAGAAGGTACGTCGCGGTCAACGCGACAGCACGGTCCCCGTCGTGCGACAGCTCCACAAGGGCACTTGAGGCCCTCGCCCCCGGGATGCCCGCCAGGGCCTGGGTCAGCCGTCCGCGGGCGGGCGCATCGGTCGCGTCGTCGGCGAGGCGGTCGACGAGGCGGCTCGCGAGCCGATCCGCTGCCTCGGGGTCGCTCGCGAGCACGCTGAGTGCGTCGGCTGCGTCGGTGTCGTTCCTTCCCGCCACGATCATGTCGAGGAGGGTAGGGACGGCATCGGCCACGCCACGCGTCCCGAGTGCCACGGCCGCGTAGCCGCGGACCACGGCGTCGGGGTGCGCGAGGGCGTTCTGCAGGTGCGTGTGCGCCTCCCCGTCCGGCATCTCGACGAGTGCCTGTACGGCGCGTTCGCGCACCGCGGGCAGCGGTGAGCCGAGGCCCTCCGCCAGCAACGCCGTGCCGGCGTCGTCCGATCGCGCCAGAGCCCATCGAAGCGCTCCGGCGACGTTCGGCTCGGTCTCGCTCAGTGCCGCCTCGACCAGGGCCTCGACCGGCACCGGAACATCGTCGGCCGCGGAAAGGGCGGCGCGCTGGCGCGCGTCGGCGCTCTTGGACTGAAGAGCCTGGAGGAGTGCGACGACCTGAAGGACGTCCTCCCAGGCGGCGGGGTCCGCGGCATCGATCCGGCGTAGCCGGGTGAGGAGTTCGGTCTCCGCCGCGATGCGTTCGCGGGTCTGCTCGATGAGGTCGCCGACGAGTGCGGCGGGAGTGAAGCAGGGGTCGTCGAGTGCGCGGCCGATCTCGCGCAGCGACAGACCCAGCGACCGCAGGCTCTCGATATGGAAAATCCGCTGGATGTCCTTTGCGGAGTACTCCCGATAGCCGGAGCCGGTGCGGCCCGAAGGGCGCACCAGCCCCAGCGACTCGTAATGCCGGAGCATGCGGGCACTGACCCCGGACCGCCGCGCCATCTCACCGATCAACACGTCCTATTGTCCCTCGTGGCCGGACCCGCCCAGGGCCACGACGCGCTTCGCCTCCTCGATCGCGTACTCGAATCCGGTGTCCGGGTCGCTCAGCAGCCGTTGTGTGGCGAGCGCGTGTGCGCGTGCGCGTGGGTCGGGTGCCGTCGTCGTCGCGGTGCGCAGGACCGGCGCGATCACTTCGCCCAGGGCGATCAGCGCCCGGCTGAGGCTCAGCTGGGTCTCCCGGCCACCGCGTCCGAGCTGGGACGCCAGGATCGTGGCCAACGCGGGCTCCTCCCCTTCCGGTGCGAGGACGACCGCCGCCCGCCAGGCGCTGCGCGCGACCTCCTCGTCGGCGTCGGACAGGACCGCCGGTGTGATCGCCGGCCACGCCCGCCGGTCCCCGATCTTGGACAGCGTGTGCAACGCCTGGCTGCGTGCCTGCGCGCGCTCCGAGCCGACCTCGCGGAGCAGCACGGGAAGCGTCATGGACAGCGGGTGGCGGGTGAGCGCCCAGGTCAGCATGTCGCGGACGAAGAACTCGGGCTCGACCGCGCAACGCTCGACGAGCTTGTCGACGAAGCGCGGGTGTGGTTTCGTGCCGGCCGCGAGTGCGGCCCGTAGCCGTACGGACGAGCGGCCGTCCTCCAACCCCCGGAGTGCGCGTACCGCGTTCGCGTCCGTGTCCGTGTCCGTGTCCGTGTCCTGTCTCGTGATCGTCATCGCGACCACCTCCTCGGCGGGCCAGTGAAGTCCTTGTCACCGTGTCAAGGTCAAACAGGCCTGTTGCGCGCCGCCGGGAGTGGAGCGGTCAGCGGTGCTCGGGGTTGTCCGCGCCCGGGCGGCACCCGGCGTCCCACTGCGAGCGCTGGTTGCCGTACGCGGGGATGCCGCCGGCGTGTTTGAGCAGGGCGGCGATGTGCATCAGGTTCCAGGTCATGAAGCTGGTGTTGCGGTTGGTGAAGTCGTTCTCCGGGCCTCCCGACCCGGGGTCGAGGTACGACGGTCCGGGGCCGGCCGCCCCGATCCAGCCGGCGTCCGCCTGGGGCGGGATCGTGTAGCCGAGGTGCTGGAGGCTGTAGAGGACGTTCATCGCGCAGTGCTTGACGCCGTCCTCGTTGCCGGTGATCAGGCAGCCGCCGACGCGGCCGTAGTAGGCGTACTGTCCCTGGGAGTTGAGCAGCGACGAGCAGGCGTAGAGCCGCTCGATGACCTGCTTGGTGACCGAGCTGTTGTCGCCCAGCCAGATCGGTCCGGCGAGCACCAGGATGTCCGCGGCCATCACCTTCTCGTGCAGGCCCGGCCAGGCGTCGGTGGCGAAGCCGTGTTCCGTCATGTCCGGGTAGACGCCGGGTGCGATGTCGTGGTCGACGGCGCGGATCAGGTCCGTTCGCACGCCGGCGGCGTCCATGACGGCCCGGCTCTTGTCGATCAGGCCCCGGGTGTGGCTGAGCTGCGGGGACGGTTTGAGTGTGCAGTTGATGTACAGGGCTGTCAGGTCGTCGTAGCGGTACGGGGTGTCGGTGGAGGGTGAGCTCGTCATGCGGGCAGCGTCTCGCGAGACTTCCGGTTTGTCCCGGTCCGACGCACCCTCGCATGCCTTACGGAGTCATGACGTTCCAGCGTGGAAGCGGGGTGCGATGCCCACGCCGACCTAGCTTGGGCGTATGCGTGTACTGGTCACCGGCGGTGCCGGGTTCATCGGGTCCCATGTGGTCGAGACGCTCGCGCTGCGCGGGCACGAGCCGGTCGTGTTCGACGTGCGGGACGATCCCGGCGCGGACGTGCGGGACCCGGTGGCCGTCGGTCGCGCTCTGCGCGGTGTGGACGCGGTGTGCCATCAGGCCGCGATGGTGGGGCTCGGCGACGGGGTCGCCGACGCGGCCGAGTACGTCTCGCGCAACGACCTGGGGACCGCTGTGCTGCTCGCCGCCATGGCGCAGGCGGGCGTACGGCATCTCGTGCTGGCCGGGTCGATGGTCGTCTACGGGGAGGGCCGGTACGAGTGTCCGCGGCACGGTGTCGTACGGCCCGGACCGCGTGCCGTCGCCGACCTCGACGCGGGCCGGTTCGAGCCGACGTGCCCGGTGTGCGGGGACGACCTCTCCCCCGGCCTGGTCGGCGAGGACGCCCCGGCCGATCCGCGGAACGTGTACGCGACGACCAAGCTCACCCAGGAACACCTGGCCGCCGCCTGGGCCCGCTGTACCGATGGATCGGCGGTGTCGCTGCGCTACCACAACGTGTACGGCCCCGGCATGCCCCGAGACACCCCGTACGCCGGTGTCGCCTCCTTCTTCCGCTCGGCGCTCGCCCGGGGGGAGGCGCCGCGGGTGTTCGAGGACGGGCGGCAGCGGCGGGACTTCGTGCACGTGCGGGACGTGGCGGCGGCGGGCGCGGTGGCGTTGGAGGCGGCGGCCGCCCGGGGAGCGCTCACGGCGTACAACACCGGCAGCGGCGACCCGCACACCGTCGGCGAGATGGCGCGGGCGCTGGCCGCCGCCCACGGCGGGCCCGAGCCGGTCGTCACCGGTGAGTACCGGCTCGGGGACGTACGGCACATCACGGCGGACTCGTCGCGGCTGCGGGAGGAGCTGGGGTGGAAGCCTGAGGTCGGGTTCGAGGAGGGCATGACGGAGTTCGCCCGGGCCGGGATGCGCGGGGCGTAGGCCCCTGACGGACCGGTGGTGCTGCCCGTGTTCAGGAAGCGGCGGCGGGCAGCACCACCTCGAAGCGGCAGCCGCCGGGGATGTTGTGTACGGTGGCCCGGCCCCGGTGCGCCTCCACGATCCCCCGGACGATCGCGAGGCCCAGCCCCGCGCCGGCCGGGGGCGTCCGGGCGTGGGTGCCGCGCCAGCCGGTGTCGAAGACGCGCGGCAGGTCGCCCTCGGGGATGCCGCCGCAGCCGTCCGTCACCGACAGCACCACGCCCTCGGTGCAACGCTCCACCGCGATGGCGACCGTGCCGTCGGCCGGGGTCCGGCGGATGGCGTTGACCAGCAGGTTGCCCAGCACCCGGCTCATCTCCTTGCCGTCCACCTCCACCGGTACCGGCTCGATACGGCCGCCCACCAGCCGCACCCCCTGCTCCCGGGCGAGCGGGTCGGCTCCCGCCAGCGCGTCGCCCACCAGGTCGTACAGGGAGATCCGGGCGAGGGAGAGGGGGAGCGTGCCGGCGTGGATGCGGGAGAGTTCGAAGAGGTCGCCGACCATGCCGTTGAGGCGTTCGACCTCGGTGCGTATCTGCTTCAGATAGCGGTCGGGGTCGGCGGCGACGCCGTCCTCCAGGGCCTCGGACATGGCGCGCAGGCCGGCGAGTGGGGTGCGCAGGTCGTGCGAGATCCAGGCGACGAGTTCACGCCGGGAGGTCTCCAGGGCGCGTTCCCGCTCCCGGGACTCGGCGAGCCTGGCGCTGGTGGCGGCCAGTTCGCGGCTGAGCGCGTCCAGTTCGGCGGTGGCCGGCTCGACGGGGGCCGTGAACGCGCCGCCGTCGCCGAAGGAGCGTGCGGCTATGGCGAGTTCATGGCTGCGGGCGACGACCCAACGGCCCAGCAGCAGGGCCGTGGCCAGGGAGACGACGGCCGCCATGGCGACGACGGTCGTGACGACGGTCAGGTCGTGCGGGGAGAGGAACATCGCCCAGGCGACGGCGAGTGTGCCCGCGAGCATCGCGACGACTCCGACCGCCGCGATCACGGTGAGCGAGGCGGTGAGCGAGCGGCGCCGGGTCAGCCGCAGCACACCCGCTCCGGTCAGACCGGTGACGGCCGCGCCGGCGAAGGCGTACAGGGCGATCAGCAGGGTGTCACGCATGATCGGCCTCCGCTCCGGTGGGCTCGAAGCGGTAGCCCACGCCCCACACGGTCTGGATCAGCCGGGGCCGGGCGGGATCGTCCTCGACCTTGCCGCGCAGTCGGCGGACGTGGACCGTGACGGTCGACAGGTCGCCGAAGTCCCAGCCCCACACCTCGCGCATCAGGTCCTCTCGGCCGAACGCCCGCCCCGGATGCCGCAGAAAGAAGGAGAGCAGGTCGAACTCCCTGAGGGTGAGGGCGAGTTCGACGCCGTGCTTGGTGGCCCGGCGGGCCGCCGGGTCGAGGGTCAGGCCTGCCGCGCCCAGCCGGTGCCCGGTGTCGGAGGCCGGCCGGCTGCGGCGGAGCACCGACTCCACCCGCAGCACCAGCTCACGCGGACTGAAGGGTTTGGTGACGTAGTCGTCGGCGCCGACCTCCAGGCCCAGGATGCGGTCGTCCTCGTCGCCGCGGGCGGTGAGCATGATGACCGGCACGGGGCCGTGACCGCGGATGCGGCGGCACACCTCCAGGCCGTCCATGCCGGGCAGCATCAGGTCGAGGACGACCAGGTCCGGCCAGTGCGCGGCGGCACGGGTGAGCGCGGCCGGACCGTCGTCGGCCCGGTCGACGGTGTAACCGGCGCGGTCCAGATACCCGGCGACGACTTCGGCGACGGTCGGATCGTCGTCGACGACCAGGATCCGGGGGGCCTCTTCGCGGGCTCGCGCCCCCGTGGGCTCGTACGGCTGTTGCTGCATGCCCCCAGCCTCGCACCGCGCCGCCCCGGATGCCGCGCCCGAGCTTCGTCCGTGACTTCGACGTCCGCGTTTCGTAAGGAGCGGGAGTCCGGTATGTCCCCTTCGCGTTCGTAGGGTGAAACCGTGACGACGACACCTTCCGACGTCGATGTGGTGTTGCCCTGCCTGAACGAGGCCGAGGCCCTTCCCTGGGTGCTCGAGCGGATCCCGCCGGGCTGGCGCGCACTCGTCGTCGACAACGGTTCCACCGACGGCTCGGCCTCCCTCGCCCACGCGCTCGGCGCGACCGTCGTGCACGAGCCGCGCCGGGGCTTCGGCGCCGCCTGCGACGCCGGGCTGCGGGCCGCCACCGCCGACGTGGTGTGCTTCTGCGACTGCGACGCCTCCCTCGACCCCTCGCTGCTCGTCCCCTTCGTGCGCGAAGTGCGGGACGGCGACGCCGATCTGGTGCTGGGCCGGCGGCGCCCGCAGGGACGGGGCGCGTGGCCCGCGCACGCCCGGGTGGGCAACCTCGCGCTCGCGCGGATGCTGCGTCGCCGCACCGGACTGCGCCTGCACGACCTCGGTCCGTTGCGCGCCGCCCGCCGGGATCCGCTGCTCGCCCTCCAGCTCACCGACCGGCGCAGCGGCTATCCGCTCCAGATGGTCGTGCGTGCGGCCGACGCGGGCTGGCGGATCGCGGAGCACGACGTGCCGTATCTGCCGCGCTCCGGGGCCTCGAAGGTGACGGGCACCTGGCGGGGCACCTGGCAGGCCGTACGGGACATGAGTCGCGTCCTGGGCGAGACACCCGCGCATGGAGGAGGAACCGTCCGTTGAGTGCGTCGACCACGCTGCTCGTCATCGCCAAGGAGCCGCGACCGGGCCGGGTCAAGACCCGGCTCACGCCGCCGTTCACGCCCGAGGAGGCGGCCGGGCTGGCCGAGGCGGCCCTCGCCGACACGCTGCACGCGGTGTCGGCCGTGCCCGCCGCCCGGCGAGTCCTCGTCCTCGACGGGACCGCCGGTGCCTGGCTGCCGCCCCGCTTCGACGTCGTACCGCAGTGCGCGGGCGGCCTGGACGAGCGCCTGGCGGACGCCTTCGCCCGCTGCGACGGTCCGGCGCTGCTCATCGGGATGGACACCCCGCAGGTGACACCCGAGCTGCTCGACGTCGACTTCGCCGACTGCGACGCCTGGTTCGGCCCGGCCGAGGACGGCGGATTCTGGGCCCTCGGACTGGCCGATCCCGACCCCGCTCTGCTGCGGGGCGTGCCCATGTCGACCGCCGTGACGGGCGCGCTGCAACGCGAACGCCTCGTCCGCGCGGGGCTGCGGGTGCGCGACCTGCCGCGGCTGCGCGACGTCGACACCGCCGCCGACGCCCGCGCCGTGGCCGCGCTGGCCCCGCACAGCCGGTTCGCCGTACGACTGGCCCGGTGCATGGCGGTCGTGGCACCCGACACCTCTCGCAGTTCCGGGCCGGCCACGCGGCCTGCCACTCCCCCGGCCGGCCCCCGATGAGCACCGTGCCTGCCACCGCCGCCGCCTGGGCGACCGCCGACCCCTATGCGGCAGCCCTGCTCTCCGGCCGGGGCCCGCTGTTCCTGCGCCGTGCCGACGGCTGGCTGCTGCCGCTGGAGGTGGAGCGCTGGTGCGCCACGGCCGACGCGGTCGACCGGGAGGTGCTGGACCGGTGCGAGTCAACCGTGCTGGACGTGGGGTGCGGGCCGGGGCGGCTGGTCGTGGAACTGGCCGCCCGGGGCCAGGCCGCTCTGGGCATCGACGTCAGTGCGGCCGCCGTCGACCGCACCGTGCGCCTCGGGGGTCCGGCGCTGCGGCGCTCGGTCTTCGAGCCACTGCCCGGCGAGGGCCGCTGGGGCACGGTCCTGCTCATGGACGGCAACGTCGGCATCGGCGGCGACCCGCGCGCCCTGCTGGACCGGGTGGCCGCGCTCCTGCGCCCCGGCGGACTGCTGATCACCGAGACCGCCCCGGTGGACGTCGACGAACGCGCCCAGGTGCAGGTCGTCGGCCCCACCGCCACCGGTGGGGCCGACGCCCACTTCCCCTGGGCGCGGCTCGGCAGCCGGGCGCTGCTGCGGTACGCGCGGGGCTGGGAGCCGGCCGGTCAGTGGACGACCGGCGGACGCTGCTTCGTCGCCCTGCGCAGCCGCCGCAGTCGCACCGCCAGCAGCAGTGCCGAACCGCCGAAGAGGACGGCGGTGATCAGCAGCCAGCGGGTGAGGAACCCGTCCTCCGGCAGCCCCGTGGCGGACCGGTAGCGCCGCTCCACCATCCCGCTGATCAGCGGGAACCACACGAGAAGGAGCAGCCCGGACAGGGCCGCCGGTACGCGCACGTACAGCGCCCAGTCCCGGCGCCGGACCGCGCCGAGCCCTCGTACGGCGGCCCGGTCCAGGGCCGCGTACAGCGGCAGGAGCACGAGGTCGTGCAGCACGGCCGCGCCCACGATCCACAGGGCCACGCCGAACCAGTCGTCCGCGAGCAGCCGCACCCCGGCGTAGGCGGCGAGGGCGAACGAGCAGGCGAGCAGCACGATCTGAAAGGGGCTTCCGAGAGGGATCGGTGCGCGGCGCATCACAGGTCTCCGAACGTCATGCGGGTCACCCACTTGGTGTTGAGCACACCGGGTGCGGCGGGCACGATGATGCGCGCCGGGTAGCCGTGGTCGATGGACAGCTCCTCGCCGTTGACGTACAGGGCGAGCAGGGAGCGCGGGTCGGCCACCTGGTTGGCGCGCAGTGCGGCCTTCCGGAAGGCGCCGCGCCGCTGAAGGGACTCGACGAACACGTCGGGCGGGTCGTCGTGGCCGACGAGCGCCGCGAGGTCGCGCAGCCGCACCCCGCGCCACCACTGGTCCGACGTCGACCAGCCCTCGACGCACGCGATGGGCAACGCCGAGCTGTGCAGGGGAAGTTCGAGGAGCTGGGAGCGGCTCAGGCGTACTGTTCCCGTGCGCCCCGTCACCACGAGCCGCCATGTGTCGGCGCCCGTCTCCGCCTTGTCGATGCCGGCGTACGCGGCGGTCTTGTTGATCTGGAAGCCGTTCGGTCCGTTGCCGGGTTCGGACCCGCCGTGCGGTGCGAGGAGCGCGGTGCGTCGTAGCGGGCCGTCGAAGTTCTGCCCCACCGTGGTGGCGAACAGCAGCAGCGAGCCGCCCCCGACGAACCACAGGGCGCCGCGTCGGGAGACGGTCGGGTCGGCGGGGCGCGGTGACACCAGGTCGTTCCTCTCCTCCCGCAGCTGCCGCAGATTGCGCAGCGCGATGGGCATCTTCAGCAGCGCGTGGGCGACGAAGGCGGCGAAGAACACCCAGGCGCCGTAGAAGTGCAGGGGGTAGAAGGAGCCGGGGAAGACGTAGTCGAGCTGGACGTTGAGCACACCGGTCACGAACTCGAACAGTCCGCCGCCGACCAGGAGCAGCAGGGAGATCCGCTCCAGGGCGTGCGCGAGCGAGCGGGCCGGGGGCAGTGCGAACAGCCTCGGTACGACGGACCACAGCTTGGCGAGCAGGACGGGGATCAGAGTGATGCCGAGGGTGACGTGGACGCCCTGGTTGAGCCGGTACAGCCAGTGCGGGTTCGTCGGCCAGGCGAAGAGGTAGAAGCCGAGGATCCCCTTGTCCGGGGTCTGGTCGTTCACCGGCGACAGGTCCGGGTTGTAGGCGGCGTACGAGACCAGGCCCGTCACGAACAGCACGGTGATGCCGACGAGCAGGACCAGGCCCAGCACCGAGGTGAGCCAGGGGCCGCGCAGCGGGCTGCGCCAGAAGCCGGGTGAGGAGGGGAACCGGGGATCGCGTGGATCGTCTCGCATGGCCCGACCGTAGGCCCCGACCACCCCGGGAACGGGTGCGCGAACGATGACGAAACGCTGACGTCCGGCCCGGACAGCGGTCAGCGCCCGCTCTGTCGGCCTAGCGTTCCGGGCGTGAACCGATCCCTCCGCCGTGACCTGTACGCCTCCCTGGCCGCCGCACTGCTCGTGACGGCAGCCGTGCTGCTCGGACACCGCATTCAGGCGACCAGCCACACCCTCTTCGTCAACTGGCCCCCGCTGGTGGGAGATTGGGACCCTCACCTGGGCCCGGGCACTCCGGCGGCGGTCGCCGTGGCGATCGGCACCGTGGCGTACGGGCCCACCCTCGCGGCCCGGCTCCCCTGGCGGAGCCTGCTCCCGCTCACCTGGGCCACGGCCCTGGCATGGATCTTCTCCCTCGCCCTGATCGACGGCTGGCAGCGCGGCATCGCCGACCGGCTCACCACCCGCCACGAGTACCTCCAGGTCATCGACCGCTTCGACGACATCCCGGCCGCTCTGCGCGGCTTCACCGACCACATCCTTATCGGCTCCCCCGACAACTGGCCCGCCCACGTCGCCGGTCACCCGCCCGCCGCCCCGCTCACCTTCGTCCTGCTCGACCGGATCGGGCTGGGCGGCGGGGGCTGGGCCGGGGTGTGGTGCATCGTCGTCGGGGCGACGGCCTGTGTGGCCGTGCTGGTCACGCTGCGCGCCCTGGCCGACGAGGCGCTCGCTCGCAGGTCGGCACCCTTCCTCGTGCTGGCGCCGGCCGCCGTGTGGATGGGGGCCTCGGCCGACGCGTACTTCGCGGCGGTGGCGGCGTGGGCGGTGGCGCTGCTGGCACTTGCGGTGACCGGCCGGTCCCTGTGGTGGGCGGGGGCGTCAGGTCTGCTGTTCGGCCTGACCTGCTATCTGTCGTACGGCCTCACACTCGTCGCACTGATCGGCGCGGCGGTGCTGTGGCTCGGCCGGCAGGGGATCCGGGAGCGGCCCGGCCTGCTGGTGCCGCTGCTCGCCGGACTGGCGGTGGTCCCGGCGCTGTTCACGCTCGCCGGGTTCGACTGGTGGGAGGCGTACCGCATCCTGGTGACGCGCTACTACCAGGGCGCGGGCGGTGTCCGTCCCTACGGCTACTGGGTGTGGGCCAACCTGGCCTGCACCGTGCTCGTCACGGGCCTGGCGACGGCGGCGGGACTGCGGCGAACCGGTGCGGTCCTCGTCCGCCGACGTGACGGCGCCCCCGGCCGGACCGCCGCGGGCCGCCTCGCTCTCCTCGTGTCCGCCGCTCTGCTCGCCCTGCTGGTCGCCGATCTGTCCGGCATGAGCAAGGCGGAGACGGAACGGATCTGGCTGCCCTTCGCGGTGTGGCTGCTCCCGGCGTGCGCGTTCCTCACCCGGCACCGCGCATGGCTCGCCGCCCAGGCAGTGCTCGCGCTGCTCCTCAACCATCTGCTGCTGACCGGATGGTGACGACGGTCGAAGGCGGCGTCACCGGCGACGACTTCGTGGTCGCGCCGGCTGGGGAACGACCGCCACCGGGCACTGCGCGTGGTGCAACACGGTGTGACCGACTCTGCCGAGTCGCAGGCCGAAGCGACCGTGCCTGTGGCGCGCCCCGGTGATCACGAGGTCGGTGTCGGCCGAGCGGGGCACCAGGACCGGGGCGGCCGGGCCCTCGGCAGTGGTACGGCGTACCCGGACGAGCGGATCCTCCTCGGCGTGCAGGCCCGCCAGGCTGCTTCGTCTCCTCGGACCCCGATCACCGGACAGTGCGCGCGGGCGGCCGCGCCGGGGCGGGTGATACGAGAGCGTACGTCCCTAATCTGCCGTCACCGGCGCCCACCACACCAACCTGGTGCCCCCGTCGTCCGGCCTGCTCAGTTCCAGCTCCCCGCCCGACTGCCGCGCCCTCTCCGCCATGTTGCGCAGCCCGCTGCGGTCGCCGCCGGCCGGGATCCCGACGCCGTTGTCGGTGACCGTGAGGCGGACCTGGTCCGAATCCGCGGTGAGGGTGACGTCGGCGCGGTCGGCGTGGGCGTGGCGGGCGATGTTGGTGAGGGCTTCGGAGAGTACGGCGACCACGTGGTCGGCCACCTCGCGCGGCACCTGGGTGTCCACCAGGCCCTCCATTCGCACGCTGGGCGCGAAGCCCAGCACCGGGGCCGCCCCGCCCGCGATCCGCACCACACGCGCCCGCAGCCCGGATCCGCCCCTGCCCTCGCGCGAGCGCAGGCCGAAGATCGTGGACCTGATGATCTTGATGGTCTCGTCCAGGTCGTCCACCGCGCGCGCGACGCGCTCGGCGGCTTCGGGGTGTTCGACGAAGCGGCCGGCGCTCTGGAGGGTCATGCCGGTGGCGAAGAGCCGCTGGATCGCCAGGTCGTGCAGGTCGCGGGCGATGCGGTCGCGGTCCTTGAGCACGGCGACCTCCTCGGCGTCCTGCCGGCGCTCCGCGAGCTCCATGGCGACGGCGGCCTGCGCGGCGAAGCCTTGCAGGGGTTCGATCTCCTTGCCGGTGAACACCGTCCGGCCGGCTTCGCGGATGAGCAGGACGACGCCGCGTACACCGCCCTGTGCCGTCCCGACGGGCACCGCGACCGCCGGGCCGAGGCCGGTGAAGCGCGGCGGAAGTGCCGCGACACGTTCGTCATGGGAGACGTCCGGGCTGGTGACGGGAGCGACCTCCGAGAACGCCTCGCCGATCAGGCTTCCCTGGACGGGCAGCACCAGCCCGCGCAACGCCTCCGCCGCCGGTCCGATGGCGAGCTCCAGACTGAGCGAGTCGGTGTCCTCCATGGGCACCGCGACCATGGCGAGCGCCGCGCCCGTGATCTCCCGGGCGCGGTCGGCGATCAGTCCGAGCACCTCGCCGCGCTCGCCGCCGGACATCAGGCTGTGGGTGATCTCCGCGGTGGCCCGCAGCCAGCGCTCCCGCAGCCGGGACTCCTCGTAGAGGCGGGCGTTGTCGATCGCGACGCCCGCCGCGACGGCCAGGGTCGAAAGGACCGACTCGTCGTCCTCGTCGAACTGGGCGCCGCCGCGCTTCTCGGTCAGGTACAGGTTGCCGAAGACCTGGTCGCGGACCCGGATAGGGACGCCGAGGAAGGTGTCCATCGGCGGATGGTTGGGCGGGAAGCCGTACGACGACGCGTGCTCGGAGATCTTCGCCAGGCGCAGCGGCTCGGGGTGGCGGATGAGCTCCCCGAGGATGCCGTGGCCCTCCGGGTAGTGGCCGATTCGCGCGATCTGGTCCTCGCTGACCCCGACCGTGTGGAAGGCCGACAGCCGCTTGCCGTCCGGGCCGATCACCCCGAGGGCCGCGTACTCGGCGTCGACCAGCACCGCGGCGGCCTCGACGATGCTGTGCAGCGCCTGCTCCAGGTCCAGCTCCCGGCCGACGGACAGCACCGCCTCCAGCAGACTGTGCACCCGGTCGCGCGTGCCGCGGGCCGCGTCCAGCCGGGCCTGGAGCTCCTCCAGCAGTTCGTCCAGCCGCAGCTGCGGCAGCCGTACGCGGGGTTCCCGAGGCTCCTCGGCGCTTCCCACCTGCGTCTCCTCCGGTCCCGTGGGCGGTCCGACACCGGCCGCTCCGGTCATGGGTCACGCTACCGCCCGGTGAGAGGTGACAGCACGGGACGGGAGGCGGGCGGGGTGCGTCAGTGGCCTGCTCGTCGATCGTGCGCCGGGGCGGTTCCGACCGTTCGCCTGTCCCCGCCCACCTCGTCAACGGCGTCCGGATTGAGGCCGTGTGCGGGCCCGGACCAGGGACCATAGGCCCTTGGCGCCGACCACCGCGCGCAGGACAGTGGAGGCAGGAGCGGCACCGATCCCCCGCGGTGTCGCTCCGTCCACCCGAGGACCGCCCCATCGAGCTGAGCGGTGCCGAGGCGCTGCGGCTGCTGGGCAGCGTGTCCCTGGGGAGGGTCGTCTTCACCCGGCACGCCCTGCCGACCGTGCGTCCGGTCAACCACGCCCTGGACGGCGGGGACATCGTCCTCCGCACCCACGAAGGCGCCGCCCTCGCGTCGCACACCGGGCGAGCGGATGACCAGGGTGTCGTCGTCGCCTATGAAGCGGACGCCTTCGCCCCGCGGACGCACCTCGGCTGGCGCGTGGTGGTGACCGGGTACGCCCGGCTGGTGACCGACCCCGAGGACCTGGTCCGCTGCCGGGCGTTGGTGCAGCCGTGGGTGGAGCAGGCCATGGACCAGGCGATTCGTATCCGGCCCGACCTGGTCACGGGCATCCTGCTCACCGCGGACGGCCGCTCGGGCGGGGCCTGATCCGGGCAAGGGCCACTGGACCGGCGCCCGTTCGGGGCGGTCGGGCGGTCGGGCGGTCGTGGTCAGTCGGTCGGGGCCCGCTCGGCCGTTACCGGCACCGCCCACCCCTTCGTCAGGCGGCGTGCACGGCGACGACCTCGTGCTGCTCCCCGCCGAGCACGACCTTGAGGGCACCGGTGTCGGCGGCCCCGGCGAAGACGTCGTACGCCTCCTCCATGCGGTCCAGCGGGAAGGTGTGGGTGACCAGCCGCGAGGTGGGCAGGCGGCCGGCGGCCGTCATCCGCAGCAGGGTCGGGGTCGAGTAGGTGTCGACCAGGCCGGTGGTGATGGTGATGTTCTTGATCCAGAGGTCTTCGAGGTGCAGGGTCGCGGGAGCGCCGTGCACGCCGACGTTGGCGACATGCCCGCCGGGCCGGACCATGCGGGTGCACAGCTCGAAGCTCTCGGGCACGCCGACCGCCTCGATGACGGCATCCGCCCCGAGGCCGTCGGTGAGGTCGGCGACGAGCTGTTCCGGACCTTCCCGGGCGTCGGCCACCGCGTCGGCACCCAGGTTGCGGGCGGCCTCCAGCCGGGCGGGCGCCAGGTCGACGGCCACGATCCGTTCGGGGGAGAACAAACCGGCCGTGGCGATGGCCGCGAGCCCGATGGGGCCGGCACCGACCACGACGACGGTGTCTCCGGGGCGGACATGGCCGTTCAGCACGCCCACCTCGTAGGAGGTCGGGAAGATATCGGCCAGCAGGACGGCGTCCCTGCTGTCCATGGCCCCGGGCAGCGGGTGCACGGAGAGATCCGCGTACGGCACCCGGACGTACTCGGCCTGCGTTCCGTCGATCAGGTGGCCGAGGATCCAGCCACCACCGCCCCGGCACTGGCCGTACGCGGTCTGACGGCAGTAGGAGCAACGTCCGCACGCGGTGACGCAGGACACCAGGACGCGGTCGCCGGGGCGCACGGTATGGACGTCGCTGCCGACCTCGACGATCTCTCCGACGGCCTCGTGGCCCAGGACGGTGCCGGGTCGCACCTCGGGCACGTCGCCCTTGAGGATGTGCAGATCCGTGCCGCAGATGGTGACTGCTCCGACGCGCACGATCGCGTCGGTGGGGTCTTTGACGGCCGGGTCCGGGACTTCCTCCCACGCGGACTGTCCGGCACCGTGGAACACGTAGCCTTTCATGGCACTTCTCACCCCACTCGATGATGTTGCGGAGCCCGGAACCGGCGGTGAGGTTCGGCGACCGTACGAGCCTGGCGGTGCCCGCGCCGGAACTCGCCCCACGCTTCCAGGTTGGCTCGGATACGGCAGGACCGCTTGGGCCGCTCGGGGGCCCTCAGGCGGTCCAGGTCCAGTCCGCGACTTCGGGCAGGTCGGTGCCGTGCTCGCGGATCCAGGCGTGGTGGCGGGCGCGGGCGTCGGCCATCGACTGCCGTACGGCGGCGGCGCGCACCGTGAGGCCGGGGACGCGGTCGATGACGTCCATGACCAGGCGGTAGCGGTCGAGGTCGTTGCGGACGACCATGTCGAACGGGGTGGTCGTGGTGCCGGACTCCTTGTAGCCGCGCACGTGCAGGTTCGGGTGGCCGGTGCGGCGGTAGGCGAGGCGGTGGATCAGCCACGGGTAGCCGTGGTACGCGAAGATCACCGGCTTGTCCCCGGTGAACAGGCCGTCGTACTCGAAGTCGGTCATGCCGTGGGGGTGTTCCTCGCGCGGCATGAGGCGCGTCATGTCGACGACGTTGACGACTCGCACGGCGAGTTGGGGGAGGTGGCGGCGCAGGAGCTGGGCGGCGGCCAGGACCTCCTGGGTGGGTACGTCGCCGGCGCAGGCGAGGACGACGTCCGGTTCGCCGCCGTTCTCCGTGCCGGCCCAGTCCCAGATGCCGGCTCCGCGCGCGCAGTGAGCGCGGGCCGCCTCCAGGGACAGCCAGTCGAAGCAGGGCTGCTTGCCGGCCACGATCACGTTGACGTAGTCGCGGGTGCGCAGTGCGTGGTCGGCGACGGAGAGGAGCGTGTTGGCGTCCGGCGGCAGGTAGACCCGTACGACTTCGGGGCTCTTGTTGAGGACGTGGTCGACGAAGCCGGGGTCCTGGTGGGAGAAGCCGTTGTGGTCCTGGCGCCAGACGTGCGAGGTCAGCAGATAGTTGAGGGATGCGATGGGGGCACGCCACGACAGCTCACGCGATGTCTTGAGCCACTTGATGTGCTGGTTGACCATCGAGTCGACGATGTGGACGAAGGCCTCGTAGCAGGAGAACAGTCCGTGCCGGCCGGTGAGGAGGTAGCCCTCCAGCCAGCCCTGGCAGGTGTGCTCGGAGAGGATCTCCATGACGCGGCCGTGCCGGTCCAGGTGCTCGTCGACGGGGAGGGTTTCCGCCTGCCAGGCCTTGCCGCTGGCGTCGAAGACGGCCTGGAGCCGGTTGGAGGCGGTCTCGTCCGGCCCGACGACCCGGAAGTCCCGGCGGGCGCGGGTGTCCTTCATGACCTGTTCGAGGAGGCCGCCGAGGACCCGGGTCGGCTCGTGCAGGGTCGTGCCCGGCTTCTCGACCGGTACGGCGAAGGAGTCCAGGGACCGGATGGGCAGCTCGCGCACGAGCAGGCCGCCGTTGGCGTGCGGGGTGGCGCCCAGACGCCTGGAGCCGTCGGGGACGCAGGCGAGGACGTCGGCGACGGGCCGGCCGTCGGCGTCGAACAGTTCCTCGGGGCGGTACGAACGCAGCCAGGCCTCCAACTGCCGCAGATGCTCCGGTTTCTCCCGTACGCCGGCGAGCGGGACCTGGTGGGCGCGCCAGGTGCCTTCGACGGGCACGCCGTCGACCTCGGCCGGGCCGGTCCAGCCCTTGGGGGTGCGCAGGACGATCATGGGCCAGTGCGCGCGCTGGCCGATTCCCTCCTCGCGGGCCGTGCGCTGCAGCAGCGCGATCCGGTCGAGCGCGTCGTCGAGGGCGGCTGCCATGGCGCGGTGGACGGTGGCCGGGTCGTCGCCCGTGACGTGGATCGGCTCGTGGCCGTATCCGCGGAGCAGTTGGTCGAGCTCGGCCTCGGGGAGGCGGGCCAGCACGGTCGGGTTGGCGATCTTGTAGCCGTTGAGGTGCAGGATCGGCAGCACGGCACCGTCGTGCACCGGGTCGAGGAACTTGTCGGAGTGCCAGGACGCGGCCAGCGGCCCGGTCTCGGCCTCGCCGTCGCCGATCACACACGTGACGAGCAGGTCCGGGTTGTCGAAGGCGGCGCCGTAGGCGTGGGCGAGCGAGTAGCCGAGCTCGCCGCCCTCATGGATGGACCCCGGGACCTCCGGCGCCACATGGCTGGGCACCCCGCCCGGGAAGGAGAACTGCCGGAACAGCCGTTCCATCCCCGGTGCGTCGCGCGACACGTCCGGATACGTCTCGCTGTAGCTGCCGTCCAGCCAGGAACCCGCGAGCACGGACGGGCCACCGTGCCCCGGGCCCCACACGCACAGGGCGTCCAGACCACGCGTCTTGATGACGCGGTTGAGGTGGGTGTAGACGAGGTTCAGCCCCGGCGAGGTACCCCAGTGGCCGAGCAGCCGCGGCTTGATGTGCTCGGGGGTGAGCGGCTCGGTCAGCAGCGGGTTGGCCAGCAGATAGATCTGTCCGGCGGCCAGATAGTTGGCGGCCCGCCAGTGGGCGTCGAGCGTGCGCAGTTCGTCGTCGGAGAGTGCGGTGGCGTTCTGGTGTTCCACCTTGGACATGGGAGGGCTCCGGAAGTCGTCGGTTCAGGTCGCGTGGCAGGTGTCCGTACTCGCATACTCACCAGGAGGTCGGCATCGCGCGAGGCGTCCGCGAGGACGTTGCGGGCGATGCCCTCGACCGCACGGCGGTGGCCTCGACGTCCTCGGGGACATCGTGCAGCGCCTTGTCCAGTACCTCCACCGCGTGCTTCCCATGCGTCCGTGCGGGTCCCCCGGCGAGCGGAGGTTGGTCCATGGCCTCGCGCGCGGGACACCGCCAGGCCCGCACCGCCTCCAGGACCGCGCCTCGGCGACGCCGCTGTGGCCGCCACTGCCCGTCACCAGCAGGGAGCCCCCGCGGCTCTCCCGCAGGAGCGCGCGTACTCGGACTCCTCGGGCAACGTGAGGGTGGAGACCGGCACGGCGGCCTGCCGGTGCCGGGCGCCACGCCGACGACGATCGGCAGTTCCATCGCCCTCACCGTCCCGTACCGAGGTCGAAGACGATCCGGGCCTTGAGAGGCTGGACGCGGCCGACGCCCTCGTGGCCGGGTACGAAGGGCGGGCTGGGCTTGACCGGCCAGCCAAAAGGCCCGTACGACGGCTGCTTCATGGTTGCTGCTCCTCGGGTTCTTCCGTCAGGGGTGCGGAACGACCGCGACGGGGGCGCCGGCGTGATGCAGGACGGCGTGGGTGACGGGGCCTGTGTGCGTGCCGATCGGGGTGCGGCGAACGCGCTTGCCGACGACGATCAGGGACGCCTCGCGGGAGACGTCGATCAGGTGGCCCGCGGGACTTCCGTAGTGGGACTCCTCGGTGACCTCGACGTCCGGGAACTTCGCGCGCCACGGGCGCAGGGCCCCGGTCAGGGCGTCCGCCTCGGCCCGTGCCAGGGAGCGGTGGAGTTCGAGGTCCGAGGACAGGCCGTAGGCGTAGTACGGAGGCACGTTCCAGCCGTGCACCACCCGCAGGGAGGTACGGCGGCGGGTGGCTGCCGCGAACGCGAACCCGATCAGCTCCTCGTTCGGGCTCTCGATGTCCAGGCCGAGGACGACGGGCCGGAAGGCGGTGGCGGCCGACGGGATGCCCGCCGGGTCCTTCTCGTGTTCGTCGGCGGCCTGCTCGCCGCCTCGGACCAGCACGACGGGCCGCTCGGCGAGTGCCACGACGGCGAGTCCGACGGAGCCGACCATGAAGCCGCCGATGCCGCTCAGTCCGCGGGAGCCGAGGACGAGCAGCTCCGCGTCCTGCGCCTCGCCGGCCAGCACTTCGGCGGCCCGGCCGGAGAGCTGCTCTGTCCTCACGTCGAGGCCGGGGTGGCGCAGTCGGACGCCCTCGGCCGTGTCGCGGGGGATGCCGCCCCGGCCGTCGGCCGGTGACACCCCCGTCTCGCTTCGCTCGGCCCAGTGCTGCTGGGTCTCGGCGCCCAGGAACGGTGCCCGCGCCAGCGGCGGCGGCACCGGCTCCCGGACGTGGACCAGCTTCAGCGGCAGCCCCAGCAACTGTGCCTCGCGGGCCGCCCATTCGGCTGCCGCACGGCTCTCACGTGAGCCGTCGAGGGCGACGGTGACGCTGAGGGTGACGGTGCGGGTCATGATTCCACCTCCTGAATCGGTGGTCCCGATTCGAGCCTCGTCTTCGGATACGGCTCCCGGCATGGGCCGCGGGTCCCCGCGAGGGGCCGATCGGCCCCGGCCCGGTCCTGCGTGCCCCATGTGGTCCGGTGCGGTGCGGTGGGCCCAGAGCGTGCCGGTGGTACTCCGCCAACGAGTTCGTCGACCTGCTCGGTGTGCCGTCCCACCCGGTCGGGGCCCGCCTCCGCTCACTCTCATGGCGGCTGGCCGGTGACCGCCGGATGCCGAAGGTCCGTGCCCGTAGGGCCGAACGGCCCTGCCCAGTGGACCCGTTGGGGTGCATGGCCGAACGGGCACGAACACGGGCGTGTTCCCGGAGCCGGAGGGCCCGCCCGAAGGGGCCGGATGGCCCATGGGCCGGCGCCGTCGGCGGGGACACGCTGGTCCTGGAAGTCCCTGCAGCCGTCGGGAGGCACGCCATGATCACCACGTCCACGCCCAGCATGCTGCGCGCCTTGCCGGCCGAGCACCGGGAACGACTCATGCGCGTCGCCCGTGAGGTGTCCATCCCGCAAGGGACGCGTCTGTTCGAGGAAGGCGGCAAGGCCGACCGGTTCTGGATCATCCGGACCGGCACCGTCGAGCTCGACATGCACGTGCCCGGGCGTCCGGCCGCCGTCATCGAAACCCTCCGGCACAACGAACTCGTCGGCTGGTCCTGGCTCTTCACCCCGCACGCCTGGCACCTGGGCGCCGAGGCCACGACGCCCGTGCGGGCGTACGAGTTCGACGCCGCGGCCGTCCGCACGATGTGCCAGGAGGACCCGGCCATGGGCCACGCCGTCGCCCAATGGGTCGGTGACGTCCTCGCCCACCGTCTGCGCTCCTCCCGGACCCGGCTGCTGGACCTGTACGCCCCGTACGGCTCAGGCAGCTACGCCTGAACCGTTCCCGCGACGAGCCGAAACGAGGAAGAGCCACCATGTACGGCGCCGGCGCCGGCACCGGCGCCACGCACGTCGTCGTCTCCGAGGCCGACCTGCTGCCCAAGGAGGAGTTCCGCGACAGCGACCCCGACCGGTGCACCCAGCTGCGCCGCCTCCCCGACCTGGCCGAGGCGGGCGCGCTCACCGCGGAGGAGCTGATGACCTCCCCGGCGCTCACCACCCGCCCGGACGCGAGCTCGCCCAGGCCGCCCGCACCATGGCACGGGCCAAGGTCGAGCGGCTGCCGGTGGTCGACGGGCTGGAGTGGTCAGGCTCGCGGGACGCGTCCATGATTTCCGTGGCCGCACGCCTGGTGCGTGCTGTCGAGCGGCCGCCGGACACGGCCGTGGGCCGGTGAGGCGCGTCTCAAGCCCGACCAGGGCCGGTCGGCCCTGGTACATCCGGCTTCGGCGAGCAATGATCGGCACCATGAGCAGTGCGTGGTCCACAGACCGTGAGCCACCGGGGAACGAGGGATCGTCATGACCGAGACAGGCCCTTTCACGGAGCAGAACCCGATCCGCGTGTTCCTGCTGGACGACCACGAGGTGGTACGACGGGGCATCACCGACCTGCTCGACGCAGAGCCGGACATCTCCGTGGTCGGCGACGCGGACACCGTCGAGCACGCCCTCGCCCGCGGCCCGGCGCTGCGCCCCCACGTCGCCGTGCTCGACGTTCGTCTCCCGGACGGCGACGGCATCACGGTCTGTCGCGAGCTGCGCAGCGGGATGCCGGAGCTGGCCTGTCTGATGCTGACCTCGTTCGACGACGAGGACGCGCTGCTCGATGCCATCATGGCCGGCGCCTCGGGCTACGTCCTGAAGCAGATCAGGGGCTCCGACCTGGTATCGGCCGTCCGCACGGTCGCGTCGGGCCAGTCCATGCTGGATCCCGCGACCACGGCCCGCCTGATGCGCTCACTACGCGCCGAACCCTCCGGGACGCCGTCCGTCGCACCCGAGCTGGCCGGCCTGTCCCCCCGCGAACGGGACATCCTCGCCCTGATCGGCGACGGCCTGACCAACCGCGAGATCGGCAAGAGGCTCTACCTCTCGGAGAAGACCATCAAGAACCACATCTCCCGGCTGCTGGCCAAGCTCGGCGTCCAGCGCCGCGTCCAGGCCGCGGTCCTCGCCTCCCATCTGGAGCGGCCGGACACCGCCGACCGCCCCACGGGGTGAGCGCATGTCGGAGTCCGAGCAGGAACTGGCCGACGTCCAGCGTGAGCACTGGCAGCGGACGTACGGCGAACATCCGGGCATGTACGGCGAGAAGCCGTCCGAACCCGCCGTCCACGCCGCCGCGGTCTTTCGGGCCGCCGGGGCAGGAGAACTCCTCGAGCTGGGTGCCGGGCACGGTCGTGACGCGCTGTCCTTCGCACGCGAGGGCTTCACCGTGCTGGCCACCGACTTCAGCCCGGTGGGCCTGGAGCAGTTGCGCGAGGCCGCTGAAGTCCAAGGACTGGCCGATCGGGTCACGACGGCAGTCCACGACGTCCGCGAGCCGCTGCCGTCGGCGGACGCCTCGGTGGACGGCGTGTTCGCGCACATGCTGCTCTGCATGGCGCTGTCCACGAACGAGATCCACGCCCTGGTCGCCGAGGTGCGCCGCGTCCTGAGACCGGGCGGCGTCTTCGTGTACACCGTCCGCCACACCGCAGACGCGCACTACAGGGTGGGGACGGGACACGGGGACGACATCTGGGAGCACGGTGGCTTCGCCGTCCACTTCTTCTCCCGTGAACTGGTCGACGCCCTCGCGGAGGGCTGGATCCTTCGGGAGGTCCACGCCTTCGAGGAGGGTGGCCTGCCACGGCGCCTGTGGCGCGTCACCCAGATCCTGCCCGGGTGAGCAAGGCACCCGGGCTCACGCCGTGCCCTCGGTCTCCACCGCTCCCCGGTCCTGCGCGCCCGAGCACCTCAGCGCGAGCGCGGCGATGTCGTCGTCGAGTCTTCCGCCGCTGTGCTGGAGCAGATCCCGGTGCAGGCGGTCGAGGAGTTCGCGGGGCTGTTCCACGCCCTGTCGGCGCATCCAGTCCGGCAGGGGGAAGAACTGGCCCGTGTGGTCGCGGGTCTCCGAGACACCGTCCGTGTAGAGCAGCAGCTGGTCACCCGGCGTGAAGGAGACCATGTCGACCCAGTAGCGGTCGCCGATGAGTGCCGCGAGGTTGAGGGGCGGGGAAGGGAGGGTGGGCTCCAGGAGCCGGACCTTCCCGCAATGGGCGATCAGTGGCGGGGGATGCCCGCAGTTGAGGATCCGTATCCGGCCGCCGCCGGGCGGGATCTCGGCGAGGAGGGCGGTGGCGAAGTGCTCGCGCTGGTCCTGGGTGGGGAACGCGTCGCTGTGGCGCGTGATGGTGGTCTCCAGGCGGTGGATGATGCCTTGCAGGTCCGGTTCGTCGTACGCGGCCTCCCGGAAGCAGCTGATCACCGCGGAGGCCGCCCCGACCGCGGACAGGCCTTTGCCCCGTACGTCGCCTATGAGCAGCCGGACGCCGTGCGGCGTGCCGATCGCCTCGTAGAAGTCGCCGCCGATCCGGGCCTGTTCCTGGGCCGCCAGATACAGGGACTCGATCTCGACGTCCTCGATGCGGCGCGGCAGCGGCCGTAGCAGTACCTTCTGGGCCGTGTCGGCGACGAGTCGGACCTGGAAGAGGATCTCCTCCCGCTGAAGTCGGACATGGCTGCCGTATGCGGCCGCCAAGGTGACCGCGATGATCGCGGCGGACGTGTACTGCGTCCCGAGATCGGTGTGGAAGAGGCTGAGGACGATCATGAACAGGAAGCAGAACGCCCCGAGCAGGATCGTGGGGAGCACGGGCCACATCGCGGCGGCCAGGGCGGGCGCGGCGGGCAGCAGGCGGCTGAAGGCGATCTCCCTGGGGGTCGAGGACGCCAGGGCGACGATGAGGACCGTCAGGACCACGGGTGCCAGCCGGGCAGCGTCCCATCGGCCGCCATAGGCAGGACGACGGCGCCACAGCCACCCAGGCATGATCACAAAATGTATCATATCGACCTGAGCGGACATCGGGCGCGGGGAAATCACGCACCGGCCGTCGGAGCCGGGGCCGTGCGTGCGGGCACCTGGCCACTTGGGATCACCGGTGTTAGAAAGGTCGCATGGCGAACCGTTTCGCCCGTTTTCCGCACCTCTCGGTGAAGCGCCTGATCAGCAAGGGCACGCGAAGCGTCGCCGGGCAGGTGTTGATCTTCCAGGTGGCCCTGGTCGTGTTGCTCGTCGCCTGTGGCGTCTTCGCTCTCATCCTCCAGTCGGAGCGGGACAACAACGCCGAGGCCAGGCGCCGCTCCACGGCCGTGGCACAGACCTTCGCGCACGCACCGGGCGTCCTGGCGGCACTGCAGGCCCCCGATCCGAGCAAGATCCTCCAGCCGCTCACGGAGGCGGCACGCAGGGCCTCCGGCGTCGACTTCATCGTGGTCATGGACACCGAGGGCATCCGTTACACGCACCCCTTGCCGGACCGGATCGGCAAGCGGTTCGTGGGCGAGATCGGGCCGTCGCTGGAGGGCAGGACGTACGTGGAGAGCGTCGACGGCCCGCTCGGTCGCGAGGTGCAGGCCACGGTCCCGATCGAGAACGCCGACAGCGAGGTGGTGGGCCTCGTCTCGGCCGGGATGAAGGTCAAGAACGTCGAGAGCCAGCTGGCCCGGCAACTGCCGATCATCCTGGGCGCCGGTGCGGGAGCGCTCGCGTTGTCCACCGGCGTGACGGCCCTGGTGGGCAGGAGGCTGCGACGGCAGACGCACAGCCTGGCCCCGGCCGAGATGAGCCTGATGTACGAGCACCACGACACGGTGCTCCACTCCGTCCGGGAAGGGGTGCTGATCGTGGCCGCCGACGGGCGGCTGATCCTGGCGAACGACGAGGCCAGACGGCTGCTGGAGCTGCCCCCGGACGTCGAGGGACGGCTCGCCTCGGAACTGCCGGGCCTCGATCCCGGCACGAAGGAGCTGCTCGTTTCCGGGCGCGAGGCCACCGACGAGGTCCATCTCGCGGGAGAGCGGCTGCTCGCGATCAACCAGCGGCCCACGGATCGCGAGGGCGACCCCAGGGGAACGGTGGTGACGCTGCGCGACTCCACCGAGCTCCAGGCGGTGACCGGCAGGGCGGAGGTGGCACGGGAGCGGCTCAGGCTGCTGTACGACGCGGGGCTGCGCATCGGTACGACCCTGGACGTGCTGCGCACCGCCGGCGAGCTGGCGCGGGTCCCCGTTCCCCGCTTCGCGGACTTCGTCACCGTGGACCTGGCCGACGCCGTCCTGCACGGCGAGGAGCCGGCCCCCACGGCGACGGACATGCGCCGCGCGGCCGTGTACGGCATCCACGACGACCATCCGCTGTCCGAACAGGGCCGGCTCTTCGACTATCTGCCCTCCACACCCCAGGCACGCGGCTACGGCAGCGGCAGCTCCCAGCTGGTGAGCGACCTGCCGAGCGCCACGAGCTGGCGCGTGCAGGACCCGGAGCGCGCCAGGGCGATCATCGACTACGGCATCCACTCCCTGATCACCGCCCCCATCCAGGCCCGGGGCGTCGTGCTGGGCATGGCCAACTTCTGGCGCGCCCGACAGCACGAGCGTTTCAACGAGGAGGATCTGTCGCTGGCGGAGGAGCTGGTGGCCCGGGCCGCGATCAGCATCGACAACGCCCGCCGCTACACCCGCGAGCACACCCTGGCGGTCACCCTCCAGCGCAGCCTGCTGCCGCAGGCCATGCCCGAGCAGAACGCCCTGGACATCGCCTACCGGTACCTGCCCGCCCAGTCGGGTGTGGGCGGTGACTGGTTCGATGTGATCCCGCTGCCGGGGAGCCGGGTGGCGCTGGCCGTCGGCGATGTGGTCGGCCACGGTCTGCACGCCGCCGCCACGATGGGACGGCTGCGGACCGCGGTGCACAACTTCTCCGCCCTCGATCTGCCGCCCGACGAACTGCTGAGCCATCTGGACGACCTGGTCGGCAGCATCGACCAGAAGGAGGCGGCGGAGAGCGCGGCGGGCGTCGTGGGCGCCACCTGCCTGTACGGGATCTACGACCCCGTGACGCGCCGCTACGTCGTGGCGCGTGCCGGACATCTGGCACCCGCGCTGGTCCGGCCGGACGGATCCGTCACCTTCCCGGAGGTGCCGGCCGGTCCGCCGCTGGGTCTGGGCGGCATGCCGTTCCAGACCGCGGAGGTGTGCCTCGCGGAGGGAACCCAGCTCGTGCTGTACACCGACGGTCTCATCGAGGACCGCAGGCGCGACCTGGACGTGGGAATGGAACTGCTGCGTGAGGCGCTCACCGGCCATCCCGGCCGGCCGCCCGAGGAGACCTGTCAGGACGTGCTGGACAGTCTGCTCCCCCGGCGTCCCAAGGACGACGTCGCCCTGCTCGTCGCCCGCACGCGGGGGCTCCCGCCGGACCGGATCGCCGAATGGGACGTACCACCGGACCCGGCCGCCGTCTCGGGTATGCGCGACGCCGTGTCCCAACGCCTCGAAGCCTGGGGCCTTGCGGAGTTCGGCTTCACCATGGAGCTCATCCTCAGCGAACTCATCACCAACGCCATCCGCTACGGAACCGCCCCGATCCACGTACGGCTGATCCGCGACCGCACCCTGATCTGCGAGGTGGCCGACGGCAGCAGCACCTCACCACATCTGCGGTACGCCGCGACGACGGACGAGGGCGGCCGGGGCCTGTTCCTGGTGTCGCAGATGGCCGAGCGCTGGGGCACCCGCTACACCCCCCAGGGCAAGGTCATCTGGGCCGAACAGGCCCTCCCCGAGCCGCTCCGGCAGCCCGTCCCCACGCCGGGCGAAAGGGCAGCGGACCCGAGTTCCCCGACGTGACGGCGAAGACGATCAGGGCGGTGGCCCGCCGTGGCGACCTTGGTACGGTGCCGAGGTTGCACCGCAGGGGAGTTGTGGCAGCGCTCGAAGGAGAGGGGCCCGGCACGATGCAGGTGTCAGAGGTGCCCCGGGCGGTGGCTGCGGCCATGTCGGCCGCGTCGTCGGCCGGCCTGACGGCCGACGACGCGATCGTGCTTCACGACTCGAACAAGCTCACTCTGCGTCTGCTGCCCTGTGACGTCCTGGCCCGCGTGGCGCCCGTCGGGGATCAGGTCGCCCGGTTCGAAGTCGACCTTGCTCAACGGCTGGTCGAGTCCGGGTGCCCCGTGGCCGCTCTCGATCCTCGGGTGGAACCAGGTGTCCATGAGCGTGATGGCTTCGTGGTCACGCTGTGGACCTACTACGAGCCTGCGGCTCCCGGAGAGATCTCACCGGCCGACTACGCCGACGCGCTTGCGCAGTTGCACGCCGGGATGCGCGAACTCGATGTCCCGGCACGGCACTTCACGGATCGCGTCGAGCAGGCGCGGCAGCTGGTGGCCGACCGCGAGCAGACTCCCGCGCTCGCCGAGGCGGACCGGGAACTGCTCGGCGACACGTTGCACAGCATGAAACGAGCTGTCGCCGGACGCGGCGGCACCGAGCAACTGCTGCACGGCGAGCCGCACCCGGGCAACCTCGTCCACACGAGGAACGGGCTCCTGTTCATCGACCTCGAGACATGTTGCCGAGGGCCCGTCGAATTCGACCTCGCCCATGCGCCCGAGGAAATCGGCGCGCGCTATCCCGGTGCCGACCAAGTCCTGCTGCGCGAGTGCCGACTCCTCGTGCTGGCGATGATCACGACGTGGCGCTGGGACCGAGGCGACCAGCTCCCGAACGGGCGCCGACTGGCCGCGGAATGGCTCGGCCGGATCCGGGCAGCGCTCGATCGCGACGGCTCGGGCACCCATGGCTGATCGCCGGCCCCTGTGACCCGACTTGACCCTCACCCTGCGTGAGGCTGAATCGTGGGGCGCATGAGCGACTACTACAACGCGTTCGAGATGAGCCCCGTGCCCGCCCCCGGTCCGGATGCGGTTCCGCCGGAGCCGTTCCGTGGCATCTACGGAATGCCGGCGTTCGCGACGATCCCGACGAGTGATCTGGCCGCGTCGGTGGACTTCTGGACTCGGGGGCTCGGGTTCTTCGAGCTGTTCGCCATCCCCGGCACGGTGGTGCATCTGCGCCGGTGGGCGTTCCAGGACGTGCTCCTCGTCAAGGCGGAGAGAGTTCCGGAGCAGGCACCGGCGCTGAGCCTGGCGTTCGCGTGCGTGCTGGGCGAGATCGAGTCCGTTGCCGAGGCCTGTCGCGCGGTGCGACCGGGCTCGGTCGACGGCCCACGGGACACGCCCTGGACCACCCGTGACGTGGAAGTGATCACCCCCGAGAACGCACGGATCGTCTTCACCGCGGCGAAGCCCTTCGATCCGGACAGCGAGGAGGCACGGAACCTCGCGGCCGTAGGGATCACGCCGCCGGGTGCCGGTGGCGGCGACAATGAGGATCATGTCTGACACCACCGACAGCGACGGCCTGACCGTCGGTCAGGTCTCGGCGCGTCTGGGCGTGACGGTCCGCGCGCTGCACCACTGGGACGAGATCGATCTGGCGCGGCCGTCGCTGCGCACGGCCGCCGGATACCGTCTCTACACCGCCGGTGATCTGGAACGTCTGCACCGCATCGTCGTCTACCGCGAGGTCGGTCTCGGCCTGGACAGGATCGGGGCCCTCCTGGACGACTCGACCGCGGACGTGACCGGTGCGCTGCGCGCGCAGCGCGCCCAGGTCGCCGAACGGATCGAGCGCCTCCAGCAGCTCGATGATCGACGCCCACGAGCGCGGCCTGCTGCTGACCGCCGAACAGCAGGCCGCGATCTTCGGCCCCCAGTGGAACCCGGAGTGGCCCGCCGAGGCCCGTGAGCGCTACGGAGACACCAAGCAATGGCAGCAGTACGCCGAACTCTCGGCCGCTCGCGGCCCGGAGGAATGGCAGGCCGTCGCCGACTCCGCGGCCGCCCTCGACCGCGCCCTCGCGGACGCGATGGACGCCGGCGTCACACCTGGCAGCCCGCAAGCCGGTCAACTCGTCGAGCGGCACCGCGAGGTGTTCGCCTCGTACTTTCCCCTGACCCGGCAGATGCAGGTCTGTCTCGGCCGTATGTACGAGGCCGATCCGGGCTTCGCCGCCCACTACGACGGCATCCGCCCCGGCCTCGCCACATGGTTCCGTCGCATCGTCGACGCCAGTGCCCGCGCCCACGGCATCGACCCCGACACCGCGACCTGGCAGTGAGGCGTCGAGGACCGCTCCTCAGCATGGCCTGCGCCAGGTGTCCAGTTCCGGCTTCTTCCGCATCGACGACAGACGCAGCTCGCGGGCCGTCGGGCAGAACCGGGCCGTGGGCTGCGCGTACTCCACGTGGAAGACCGCCTTGCCCGCCGAGATGAACGGTTCGAGCAGTCCGCACTCGTCGTACTGGGCGCACTCCTCGTTGACCGCGAAGTCGAAGTCGTCGAGCAGGTGCGGGATCTGGGCCAGGTCGTTCTTGAGGCCGACGGCGAGGCCGCGTTCGTGGGCGACGGCAGCGATCATGCGGTTGTAGCGGAGCTGGTCGCGCGCCGTGAGCGGGAAGCCGGTGTCGTTGCCGTAGCCCTCGACCAGGTCCGGTTCCACCGCGTCGAAGCCCTTGTCCCGGCACATGTCGAACCGGCGTTCCATCAGGGGCCGCAGGAGCGCGAGCCGGCGGATGTCCAGCCAGCGTTCGCCGTGCCAGCCGTTGGGCTTGCCGAGGACCGAGCGTGGGAAGGCGCGTCGGTCGGGGCGGAAGTCCTCCCAGGCGCCGACGTTGACGTAGCAGATGACCTTGCGGCCGTCGCGGTGCAGGCGTGCCACGTCGTCGGCGGTGTTCTCGAATCCGTCGATGTCGTAGACGGGTACGTCGACGGACGGGTCGACCTTGCCGTCGAGCTGCCACTGCCAGGCCAGACCGGGGCGCGGCTGCCACCGCGCGCCGGGGGCGGGAACCGTGGCCGGGGCCGGGGTGGGAGTTTGGCCGCCGGAGCACCCCGCCAAGGTGATCAGGGCGGCCACGACGGCGGCCGGCACCGCCCGCCTCACCGGTCCGCCTCCGCCAGCGCGGGCGTCAGCCGGGACCAGGGGTTCGGGGGTTCGCCCGTCACCGGTCCGCATACGCCCGCGCCCCTCTCCTTCGCGGTGCGCAGGGCGAGCGGCACGAGCGGTTCAGGTACGCCGTAGACGAGGTGGCACAGTCGTTCGGCGGGCACTCGTGTGGTCCAGGCGGGGCGGCTGAAGTCCGAGACGTACCGGGACCAGGGGCCTTCGAAGGTGACCGTCAGGTCGGCGAGCCGGGCGTAGCCCGGCGCGGGATGGACGCCCGGGTTGAGGACGACGGTGGAGGCGCCGAGCCGGCGCGCGGAGCGGACCAGTCGGCGGCAGTCGGGCAGTGCGTGCGGTGCCGCCGGCGCCTGGTCCAGGAAGCAGCCGTCGACGGCGTACCACTCCTGGTGCCGGCGCAGATCGGCGGTGATGTCGTCGGGGTCGCGGGCGCCGTAGTCCGTGTCCAGGTAGCCGAGCAGCCGGGCTCCCGCCGTGCGCAGCGCCTCCGCGGCCGCGACGAACGCCGGATCCGGGACCCGGCCGGGTCCGTTCGCGGGGTTCAGTACGACGGCGTAGGTGCGGGCGGCGCAGTTGATGAGCCGGTGCCAGGCGGCCGGGTCCTCGGCCGGGTGCACATACAGCGGGATCAGCAGGCTCACCGCGCCGCGACCCCCTCGGCGGGGCGGGCCCGTCGGCCGGTGGCCGCCCACAGGGCCGCCACAGACGCGTCGAGCGGGTGGGCGGGCTTCCAGCCGAGCGCCTCACCCGCCGCCGTGATGTCCGAGCACTGCCACGACACCTGCGCGGACCGGGCGGATCCGCCGCTCTCCTCCTCGACGATCCGGCCCCGGAACCCGGCCGCGTGCGCCAGCGCCCGCACCAACTCGCGCACCGGACGGGCCTCCCCGCCGCCGACGTTGAGCACGGGCGGCAGCGGCCCCCCGGCGGTCACCGCCAGCCGGGCCGCCCGGGCCACGTCGCGTACGTCCACGAAGTCGCGGTACGCGGACAGGTCGCCCAGGCGCAGGGCCGACTCGGGGTCGGCCCCGGCGTCCGCGAGCGAGGCGGCGAGCACTGCGGCGACCCGGCCGGGCAGTCCGGTGGGCGGGGCGCCCGGACCGACCGGGTTCCCCACCCGCAGCACCACCGCGTCCAGCCCGGAGGCGGTCACCGCCACCGTGCCCGCCAGCTTGGTCGCGCCGTACGGGCCGGTGGGCCGGGTCGGCGCCGACTCCGTCACCCGCACTCCGGGTTCGGTGGGCCCGTACTCGGCGGCCGAACCCAGATGGACCAGGCGGGCCGCGGGCGCCGCCTCCCGCAGCGCCGCGCACAGCACGGCGGGGCCGCGGGCGTTGACCTCCGCGAGGGTGACGGCGTCGCCGCCGGTCGCGCCCGCGCAGTTGACGACGGCGTCGGGCGCGGCCTCGGCGAGCGCCGCCGCCAGGTCCCGCGGGCGGTCGGCGGCGAGGTCCACGGTGACGTCGGCGGCGGGCGAGCGGCCGGCGACGAGGACCCGCGTGTCCGGCTGGGCGCGCAGGTCCTCGACGACATGCGTGCCCAGGTAGCCGGTGGCGCCGAGTACGAGGATGCGCATGGCCGCTCAGGCCCCCTTGAGCAGCAGCGACTTGCGGCTGGTGAACTCGGCGTTGGCCCGGTCGTAGTCGTCGGGGCGGCCGATGTCGAGCCAGTAGCCGTCGAACTCGTAGGCGTGCGGGGGGCGTTCGGCGGCGAGCAGGTCCATCACCAGTTCGTCGAAGCCGAGCGGCAGCCCCGGCGTGTAGTCGTCGAGGGTGGTCCGGGAGACGCCGTAGACGCCCATGGACACCCGGTAGTCGATGCTGGGCTTCTCGGTGAAGGCGACCACCCGGCTGGCGTCGGTGGTGAGCACGCCGAAGTCGATGTGGACCTTGCGGGCGTAGGTGGCGATGGTCAGGGGTGTGCCCGACGCCTCGTGCGTGCGCAGGACGTCGGCGTAGTCGAGGTCGGTGAGGACGTCGCCGTTCATGACGAGGAAGTGTTCGGGCAGCCGGTCGCGCAGGGTGAGCAGCGGGCCCATGGTGCCGAGCGGGCTCTCCTCGGTGGCGTAGTCGACCTTCAGGCCCCACTGGGTGCCGTCGCCCACGTAGGCGCGGATGATCTCGCCCAGGTGGCCGATGGCGATGGTGCAGTGGGTGAAGCCGGCCGTGGACAGCTGGCGCAGCACGATCTCCAGGATCGCGTGCTGGTCGCCGATGGGGACGAGCGGCTTGGGCAGCGCGGTGGTGTACGGCCGTAGCCGGACGCCCTTTCCACCGGCCAGGATCACTGCGTGCATGGCATACCTCCTGCGATACGTGCCGGTCGGGTCAGATGTTGTAGATGCCGGTCTTGTAGCGGGCCAGGTTGGCGGGGTCGGTGAACCACCGCGCGGTGCGCGCGAGTCCTTCCTCCAGCGTGCTCGCGGGCCGCCAGCCGGTCGCCGTGGTCAGCCGGGTGGCGTCGGCGACGAGCCGCATCACCTCGGAGGCCGCGGGCCGCAGGCGCGCGGAGTCCTCCTGGACGTCGAGCGGGGCGTCCATCACCTTGCCGATCAGCGCGACCAGGTCGCCGACGGAGATCTCCCCGCCGGTCCCGGCGTTGAAGGTGCGGCCCACGACCCGCTCGGCCGCGGCCGTGCCGACCGCGAGGAACGCCTGCGCCGTGTCCTCGACGAAGGTGAAGTCCCGGGTGGGGCGCAGATCGCCGAGGGTGATGGTGCGCTGCCCGGCCGCCACCTGGCCGATGACGGTGGGGATGACGGCCCGCATCGACTGGCGCGGACCGAAGGTGTTGAACGGCCGCAAGGTCACCACCGGCGTGCCGAAACTGGCGTGGTAGCTGTCGGCCAGCCGGTCGCCGCCCGCCTTCGAAGCGGCGTACGGCGACTGGGTGTTGATGGGGTGGTCCTCGGTGATCGGCACGGTCCGCGCGGTGCCGTACGTCTCGCTGGTCGAGGTGTGCACCAACCGCGGGGTCCCCAGCGCGCGCACCGCCTCCAGCACGTTGAGCGTGCCGGTGACGTTGGTGTCCACGTAGCTGTGCGGGGCCTGGTAGGAGTACGGGATCGCGATGAGCGCGGCCAGGTGGTAGGCGCAGTCGGCGCCGTCGAGCAGGCCGCGCACCGAGCCGGGGTCGCGTACGTCCCCGAGGACGATCTCCACCTGGTCCAGGACGTCGGCGGGCAGCGTCTCCAGCCAGCCGTAGGAGGAGAAGGAGTTGTACTGGGCCATGGCCCTGACGCGGTGGCCGGAGGCGACGAGCGCCTCGGTGAGGTGCGAGCCGATGAAGCCTTCGGCTCCGGTGACGGCGGCGAGCGGTGCGGAGGTCAACTCTTGGTCCCTTCGTCGTGGTCGTCGGACGCCGGACCCGGCGCGGCGCGGACGGGGCGCGGGTCTGCGGTCCGATGGGGTCGTGCGGGTGGTTCGCGTGGTCAGGAGTGCGGGGAGGGCCGGCCGAGCAGGCGTATCGCGCAGGCCGCGAGACAGCCGGCGGCCACGCCGCAGGCCCAGGGCAGTAGGGGCGGTCCTGGCGGCAGGTCCACGAGGAGCACCGCCGCGGCCGGGCCGGCCGCGGCCAGGCAGAGCACGGCCGGCGGCCAGGCCACCCCGAACGCCTGCAGCAGCAGAGCGGTCCACAAGGCGGCCGCGAGCAGGAGCAGCGTGGCCGGTTCGGCGCCCGTGAGCAGTGCCGCGGGCAGCAGCAGGGACAGATAGCCGGTCAGGCACAGGCCGAGGACGGCGGTCGAACGCAGCAGGAATCCGGTGGGAGTCGCGCTCACCCGCAGCGCGGCGACCGACCAGCCGCGGTAGCGGTACAGCAGCCACTCGGCCGGGCCCATGCTGAGCGTCAGGGCGATCACCGCGTACGGCTGCCGTCGACCTTCCAGCATGACGAGCACGGCGGCGGCGAGCCCGAACAGTCCGTACGGCAGGGACGCGCGAAGCGGCGGGCGGGCGGCGTCGGAGGCGGCCGGGCCGGCGCGCCCCGCCCACAGGACCCGACCGGCGGCACTCAGCGTGGCCAGCAGCGCCAACAACGGTAGTCCGACCCGCAGTTCGGGTCCGGGCTCCCACCACGGCAGTGCCGCGGCGCCCACGATCAGCGGGCTCAGCGCGGCCAGCAGCAGCCGTTCCCGGGCCAGGACCAGCAGCACGCTCGCACCGGCCAGGTACAGCGACTGGGCGGCCGCCACCGCGAGAGCCAGTGCGCCGGCCGCGGGGAGCGCCGCGAGCGCCGTGGCCGCGGCGGCACCCAGCAGGGACCCGGTCAGGAGCGTGCCGGATGCCTCCCGGCGTCCGGTCACCAGGCGCAGATGGGCGCGGTGGCCGAGCGCCTGCCCCCATGCCCAGGAGGCGATGCCCGCGACGATCAGCACGGGGGCGTGCCGGTCGACGGCCCACAGGGGAGCGGTGAGCAGGTAGGCCAGGGCCGGCAGCGCGAAGAGCACGCCGCGCAGGAGGCAGCGCAGGGTGTCGGGGCGCCACGGGTCGGCCGCGCGGGGCGGTTCGGGGAACGTCCGGGGCACCCGCTCGTACAGGGCGGTCGCCAGGGAGAAGAGGTTCGGGTGGCCGTACCGCTCCTTGATCACCGTGGCGGACAGGCCCTCGGCCTCCAGCAGGGCCGCCACCTCGTAGGGATGGACGGCGGGCCCGATGGCGTCGGCGAGTTCGGCGGCGAGTGTGCTGACCGCCTCCTCGTCGGGGCCGTGTCCGGGCAGCCGGATCGCGAGCGTGGCGTCGTCCAGGGCCCAGCGCGGGCGGCGGCGCGGCCGGTGGGGTGCGGCCAGCCGCAGGGCGAGGGTGTCCTGCCCCGCGTCGCCGGGTTCGAGGGATATCGGACCGCTCATCCGGTCAGACTCCCCGTGCCGGTGACCGCCGGGCCGGTGACCGCCGGCGCGGGCAGCACGACTCTGGCGGGCGACTCCGCCTTCCCCGTGGCCAGTTCGTGGTAGATGGAGCGGAAGGTGTCGATGGTCTGGCGCAGCGTGAACTGTTCGATGACCCGCAGCCGGGCTGCCTCGCCCATCGCCCGGCGCCGGACGGGATCGCCCAGGAGCTCCAGCGCGGCGGCGGCCATCGCGGCCGGGTCGCGCGGCGGCACCACGAGACCGGTGTCGCCGACGGCCTCGCGTACGCCGCCTACGTCGGTGGAGACGGTCGCCCGGCCGCACGACATGGCCTCGATCAGCGTGAACGGGAAGCCTTCGCTGATGCTGGAGAGCATCACCACGTTCCCGGCGGCGTAGGCGTCCTTGATGTCGTCGACGCGGCCCTCGAAGGTGACCGCGTCGCCGTGCCCGAGCTCGGCGGCCAGGGCCTCGCAGCGTTCCCGGTACGCCTCGCCGCCCCGGGGTGTGCCGCCGAACAACCGCAGGCGTACGTCCGGCAGTCGGTCCCGGACGAGGGCGAAGGCGCGGATCAGGGTCTCCAGGTCCTTGATCGGGTCGACCCGCCCGGCCCAGCTCAGGGTGAGGCTCTCCGGCTCCGGTCCGGCCGGCGGGAAGGCGGCGGGGTCGACGCCGTTGTAGACGGTGCGGATCGACCCGGGGTCGGCGCCGCCCTGCTCCTCCCACAGCCGGTTGTAGCGGTTGCCCGGGGTGATCAGCGCCGCCTGGCGGTAGCTCTCCTCCGCCAGCAGCCGGAAGAAGCCCAGGATGACCGCCTTGACCGGCCAGCGGTACGGCGCGGTGCGATAGCCGAGGTAGCGCTCGCGCAGGTAGACGCCGTGCTCGGTGAGCAGCAGCGGAACTCCGTGCCGTTCGCGTGCGGCCAGCCCCGGCAGGACGGCGACGCCTCCGCTGACGGCGTGTGCGACGCCGTGCTGCGGGGGCGGCGCGGCCAGCGGGCGCAGCGCGTGTTCGAGCAGGGCGGTGGCGGTGAGCGCGTCGTGCAGGGTGGGCCGCGCCTCGCGCACGGCCAGCCCGGGACGGGTCCATACGGCGGTCAGGATGCTGATCGCGGTGTCGCCCCGGAGGAACGCGCTGAGTTCGCCGCTCCCGGCGGCCCGCGCCAGGGTGTGCAGGGCGGGTGCGAAGCCGTTCTCGGCGCCGGGGTCGACGAGCGCGGTCAGGAACCGCTCGTAGGCGTCGGCGAGCCGCCTGCGGGACCGGCCCCGGGGCGGGCGGCCCTCGGGCGCGGCGCCCCACATGGGGACGGACCGGACGCCGC
Organism: Streptomyces sp. NPDC028907; assembly: GCF_055564995.1. Taxonomy (NCBI): domain Bacteria; kingdom Bacillati; phylum Actinomycetota; class Actinomycetes; order Kitasatosporales; family Streptomycetaceae; genus Streptomyces; species Streptomyces sp. NPDC028907. Next base: position 198,543 of record NZ_JBVHVE010000010.1, on the reverse strand, counting down.
GGACATGGTCGGGCAGGTCCCACACGATCGGCTCCCGTCCGGTGCCGGTGACGGCGATGACGTCGAACTCGATGTCGGGCATGCCGGTGACGAGTTGGTCGCACCAGACGCTCACACCGCCGTGGCTGTGCGGGTAGGTGCCTTCGGTGAGCAGGGTGACGCGCGCGGTGTCGTTGCGTCGCGCGCCGTGGTGAACGTGCATGGATGTGCTCCACGGCCGAGGTGTGGGCGGGGGTGCCGGTCGCGCCGGTCAGCTCCCCGTGGGAGAGACGGGCTCGGCCACGCCCTCGGGCACCCGGGCGTCCGGTGCCGGGGCGGTGACCGGCGCGGAGCCGTCCGTGGCGGTGGCCGTGGAGGGGGCCGCGGACTGCGGCAGGGTGAGGGCGAGCGGCGTGGCGGTCGCGGCGGTCCATGCGGACCGTTCACCGGCGTACGCCTCGCCGAAGGCGGCGCCGTCCCGTGTGGTGCCCTCGGGCATCGTGGCGGGGACGTCGACGCCCGTGGGGGTCTCGACGGTGACGGTGTCGCCGATCCGGTAGGCGGTGACGTGTCCGTCGGCCACCGCGGTCCGCCAAGAGGCGCGCCGCTTCAGCTCGTTGCCGATGTCCTTCATTCTCAGGTTGACCAGTGGTGTGTTCGGCGCGAACAGCGTGCCGTAGGTGTCGAGGACGCCGTCCAGGACCGGGTAGGCGATGCGGTCCTCGGCCAGGTTGGACTGGTGGATGAAGTGCGGCTTGGGGTCGTTGCCGAGGACGTGACCGAGGGCGATCTGCCGTTCCAGGGGCACGATGTGCCGGTCGTAGCCGGTCGCGGTGTCGAGCGGCTCGGGCAGGCAGGTCGTGGTGTCCGGGTTGTCCTCGCAGATGCCGCTGCCGCCCTGGGCGCGGCTGGTGTAGATCCAGTTGTACTCGTCGACCTGTTCGGCGGCGCGGCCCGCGTTGTAGAAGACGTTCATCGGGTAGCGGGGCACCGTCGTGGCGGGGCCGACCTGCCGCTGACCGGGCTCGCGGGAGTTGTCCGAGGCGAGCCAGGCGATGCCGGTGTCGGCGAGGGCGAGCGCCAGGTTGGGATTGTCCGTGGGCTGCTGCGGCAGCACCCTGAGCCCGGAGTGCTCGCCGGTCACCAACTCGTCGTCGTCCAACGGGAGTCCGGCCGACCGGCCCCAGGCGCTGTTGTGGGCGATCTCGTCGGCGACGTCGGCGCGGCTGACCCACTTGGTTCGGCCGTCCGCGTCGGTGGCGCACCGCCAGGGCACGACCGAGGTGTCCTGTTCGCAGCCGAGGAAGGCGTGCGTGTAGGTGTGGTTGATCCAGCGGAACTCGGCGCGTTCGGCGACGAGCCGGTCGGCCAGCGGGTCGGCGCCACCGTTGTCCTCGCGGTGGTCGACGCTGCCTGCGCCGTTGTAGGCGAGGTCGAGGGTGAAGCCGCGCTCGCGCTGCCAGGTGACGGCGTGGCCGACGTCGGCGGGCGTCATCCTGATCGGGTCGGGTGTGGCGTTCGGGTCCGTGCAGTCCACGTCGCCGGGTGTGCAGTTGAGCGTGGAGTTCCAGCGGTCGTCGGCGGCGAACACGTCGTCGACGTGGACGGCGAAGTAGTTGCGGGAGGCGCCCAGGCGCACCCCGCCGGTCATCCAGTCGACGATGCCGCGGGCCAGCAGCCGGAACTGCTGCTGGTACTCGTTGTAGACGAAGGTGACGACGAGTTCACGCCGCCCGTCGTGCCGGTACTCCCCCACCAGCGAGCCCTGCTTGGCGGTGCCCGGGATCGGCGCCTGCACATACGGGGTGAAGTCGGCGCCTGCCATGGGCGTCGACAGATAGGCGTAACTCTCGCCGACGGACGGCGAGTTGTCCTCGAACGGCACCGGCCCGTCGAGGTAGCCGAACACCCCCGCCCGGCCGGCGTCCGTCACCTGGGCCTGCACCCCGTCGACGCTGCCCGAGTAGCCGCCGTACACCGGGTACTGCAGCCCGGTCTCGGGGCGGGCGTAGGTGTAGGCGTCGACCTGCGGGATGTCGTAGGCCTGCTCGTACGCCGCGAGGGCGGCCATCTCCGGCGAGTTCGCCGGGAACGGGTTGTCGTTGGGCAGCACGACCGCCTGGAACTTGGCGCGGTCCCGGCCGTCCACGGTGTCCGCGAGGTAGCCGGCGTCGATCACCGGGCGGTCGGACCGCGTGAGGTCGATCTCCGTGTACGGCGTTCCCGCGGTGTCCAGTTCGGCGGCTATGGCGTCGGTGGCCGGGCCGCCGTCGCTGACGACGAGCACCCGCAGATCGATGCGGGGCGGCGGATCCGCCGCGTGTGCGGCCGGTGCGCCGAGCGCCGCCATGAGCGCGCACGTCGTGAGCAAGGTGGTGCCTAAGGTCCGCTTCATGCGGTGCTGTCCCCTCCCAGGGCAGGGGTGAGTACTGCTCCGCTGAGCGGACGCACCCCCGCGCGTGACGCCGGCTTCCCCCTCAGTCCGCCGGTCGTCGACCCATCCGTCGCGTCAAATAGTGAGGTATCTGTGGAGCTTTCGTGCTCTTGCTGCGGAACCTGACGGAAAAACGCAGGTGCGGGACAGGGGGTCGTTTCGCCCGGACCGTGTGCTCGAACGGGGGTCACCGCCGCCCGCGGGTGCGGCTTCGGCCTCTGCGGCGCAGGTGGGAGGGGGAGTCACCGTATCCGTGGACGGTCGGCGAACGCCGGTGCGACTGCCACTGGTGTGGACCGGTGTGCCGGTCGGCCCCGCGCCGGTTTCAGGTCACCCGCATCACTCACGGTCTGCCGGGCAGATGAGACGTTGTCCTGTCCCGTGGTCGACGCTTCATGGGGGAGCCTTCGTGTCCGCAACCGGAAGTGATGCCGCCGCCGCACCGGAGAGCCAGGACGACACCCCGCTGCGGCGGACCATCGGCCCCAGGCTGCTGGTCCTCTTCGTGATCGGGGACATCCTCGGCACCGGCATCTACGCCACCACCGGTCAGGTCGCCGGCAAGGTCGGCGGCGCGCTGTGGCTGCCGTTCGTCATCGGCTTCGTCGTGGCCGTCCTGACGGCGGCCTCGTACGTGGAACTCGTCGGCAAGTACCCGAAGGCGGCGGGCGCGGCGCTCTACACCCAGAAGGCGTTCCGGGTCCCGTTCCTCACCTTCATCGTCGCCTTCATGGTCATGTGCTCGGGCCTGTCCTCGGCGAGCGCCGCGGCCCGCGCCTTCAGCGGCGACTACCTCGCCGAGTTCACCGACTTCTTCCCGCCCACGCTCATCGCCGTCCTGTTCGTCCTCGCCCTGGCCGCGCTGAACCTGCGCGGTGTGTCGGAGTCCGTGAAGACCAACGTGGTCCTCACCGTGGTCGAACTGACGGGCCTCCTCATCATCCTCGCGATCGGCGCCTGGGCGGTCCTGTCCGGCGACGGCGAACCCTCGCGGCTCGGTGAGTTCCAGGCGGAGGGCACCGGGTTCGCGCTGATGACCAGCGTGCTGGGGGCGACGGCGCTCGGGTTCTTCGCGTTCGTGGGCTTCGAGGACTCCGTCAACATGGCCGAGGAGACCAAGGATCCGGTCCGTACGTTCCCGCGCGCCATCTTCACCGGTGTCGTCGTCACCGGCACCATCTACATCCTGGTCGCCCTGGTCTCCTCGCTGCTCGTCGATCACCGCGTGCTGGAGGACTCCAGCGGGCCGCTGCTGGAGGTCGTCAAGGCCGGCGGACTCGACTTCCCGCCCAAGCTGTTCGCGCTGATCGCCCTGTTCGCGGTCACCAACTCGGCTCTGATCAACATCATGATGGCCTCCCGCCTGTGCTACGGCATGGCGAACGAACGCATCCTGCCGCGCGCCCTGGGCCGGGTCCTCCCCCGGCGCCGCACCCCCGTCGTCGGCATCGTCTTCGTGTCCCTCCTCGCCATCGGGCTGGTCTCCACCGGGGAGATCGAGGGCCTCGGCGACACCACGGCCTTCCTGCTCCTGTGCGTCTTCGCCGTCGTCAACATCGCCGTCCTCGTGCTGCGCCGGGACCGGGTCGAGCACCGGCACTTCCGCACACCGACCGTCCTGCCGGTGCTCGGCGCGATCACCTCGCTGATCCTGGCGAGCCCGCTGTCCGACCGGCCCGCGAACGTCTACATCCGGGCGGGCGTGCTGCTGGCGCTCGGCATCGGGCTGTGGGGGCTGAACAAGCTGGTGCTGCGGGTGCGCGGCGAGGAGTGACAGCCTCGCCGCGTCGGCCTGGTCAGCCCGTCGTCCAGGGCCGGAGCTTCTCGGGGTTGAGCACCGCCCAGATCCGTTGGACGCGGTCGCCGGCGAAGTCGAACGCCAGCACCGACACGGCGACGCCGTCCAGCTGAGCCACCAGGCCGGGCTGGCCGTTGACGGTGCACTCCAGGATCACCACGTCGGGCACGGCCCTGGCCCGTTCCGCGAAGAACCCTGCGACCTGCTCGGCCCCCTGGACCGGATGCAGAGCCGCCGGGACGACGCCGCCGCCGTCACCGGTCGCCGTGGCGTCCGGGGCCAGCAGACCGACGAGCGCGTCGATGTCGCGCGCTTCCCACGCCTGCTTGAAGGCCCTGACGACACCGGCACGCCGGGCGGCCGCTGCCGGGGCCGCGGCAGGCTGCGCCGCACGGATGCGGCGCCGGGCCGACGAGGCCAGCTGACGGCACGCCGCGGGCGTACGGCCGACGATCTCGGCTACCTCGGCGAACGAGTAGCGGAAGACGTCGTGCAGGACGAACGCGACCCGCTCGGCCGGCGTCATCGATTCGAGCACGACGAGGAAGGCCATGTTGACCGACTCGTCGAGGGTGACGCGGTCAGCGGGGTCGACGGGGGCACCGCCCGGCCTCCCGCCGACCCACTCCGTTCCGTTCGGCAGCGGCTCCGGGATCCACTCCCCCACGTACCGTTCCCGTCTGGCCCGTGCCGAGCCGAGAAGGTCGAGACAGATGCGACTGGTGACGGTCGTCAGCCAGCCACCGGGGGATTCGATGTCCTGCCGCTGTCGCGGAGACATGGCGTACCAGCGGGCGTAGGCCTCCTGCACGACGTCCTCGGCCTCGGCCAGTGAACCGAGCAGCCGGTAGGCGACATTGATCAGCCGGCGCCGCTCGCGCATGATCACGCTCAGGTCGGGGTCGGGTTCGCCGTCGTCCGGCGCAGATGGGCTGGTCATGGGCCGTCGGCTCCCTCGGTCACATCGTCTCTCCCCCCTACGACGAGACAGCCCGGCGAGATGTGAGGTGCGGTCGCGCCTGACATTCCGAAGGGCTGTGTCGTCGTACCTGCGAGACCGAAACCATCCCGCAGGCGGCGACCGTCCGCATCTTCCTGGAGCGATCAACCATGACCACCACCACAACCCAGCTCAGCGCACTGACCGGCGACTACGACCTCGACACGGCCCACACGCGGATCGGCTTCACCGCCCGGGCGGCGATGATCTCCAAGGTGTGCGGGCAGTTCGACGCGTTCGAGGGCAGCGCGCGCCTGGACGGCGACGTCCCGTCGAGGTCCTCCGTCCGGCTCACGATCCGGTCCACGAGCGTCCAGACCCGCAACCGCAAGCGCGACGACCACCTGCGCGGCGCGGACTTCCTGGCCGCCGCCGACCACCCGACGATCACCTTCGCCTCGACCCACGTGGAGCAGATCGAGGGGGCCGCCTTCAAGGTCACCGGAGACCTGACCATCCGCGGCACGACCCGGCCGGTCACCGTGACCTTCCGCCTGACCGACGCCGACCAAGGCCCCCGGGCCGCCCGTCGCGTCCGCTTCACCGGCACGGCGGCCGTCAGCCGCAAGGACTGGGGAGTGAGCGGGGCCGCGGGTCTGGTCGGCGACAAGGTGACGCTGACGTTCGACGTCACCGCGATCCGGCGGTAGTGAAGGGTCGGACGCACATGCCGCGGCGTGGGCGGCCTATTCGGCGTCGATCTGGTGGTCGGCCCAGACATAGCTCGCGGGCAGCAGGTCGGTGATGAGGACGGCCCGGACCCGGTCGCCCTCGCCGACGATCACCTTGAGGTCGGGGAAGTAGTCGAGAAGAGCCTGGCGGCACCGGCCGCACGGGGGAACGACGCCGCGGTCGCGGTCGCCCACGGCGACGATGGTGTCCAGGTCGTAGACGCCCTGGGCGGCCGCCGCACCGATGAGGACCAGTTCGGCGCACGGCCCTCCGGTGAAGTGGTAGGCGTTCACGGCGGTGACGATGCGCCCGTCCCCGGCGCGGGCCGCGGCCGCCATGGTGTGGTTGTCGCCCCGGCACCGCGTGCGCGCGACGTGGGCCGCGGCCTGGATGAGCTCGTGGTCGAGGTCCTGGATCTGCGTGGTCATGTTCTCCGCCTTCGTCCGTCGTCAGGCGACGTTGACCCGCCTGCCGATGCTGCGCAAGCGGATATCCGCGGTGCCTGCTCGCTGGTCATCGCAGTTGGCCCCGCGTCGGTGGTGGCAAGGTGAGGGCGTAGTGGGCGGGTCGTCCCTCCGTGGCGGGCACGGTTCCGGTGCTGAGGCCGCGCAGCATGTCGTTGCGCTGCTCCAGGCCCCGGGCGGTGGTGGGGAAGAGCGTGGCGCCGCCCTCGCCGATCTGGTCCTGGTTCCGGGTCACGAACTCACGGGTGCCGTGTTCGTAGGCGGCGAGGCCCGCGGCGGCGTCCCGGTCGGCCAGGGAAGCGGCGAGCATGTACGCGCCGACGAGCGCGAGGCTGGAGCCCTGCCCGGTCAGGAAGGAGGGTGCGTACGCGGCGTCGCCCACCAGCCCGACCCTGCCACTGGACCAGCGAGGCATACGGATCTGGCTGACCACGTCGGTGAACAGGTCCGTCGCGTCGCGCAGGGCGGCGAGCATGCCCGGGACCTCCCATCCCGCGCCGGCGAACGTCGCGGCGAACAGGTCCCGTTGGGCTTCGGGGTCACGGAACGCGCCGAACGAGGTGGGGGCCTGCGGTCGGGCGAAGGTCAGGAGGGCGTGCACCTCGTCGCTGTCCCCCACGGCGTAGAGAGCCGCGGCTCTGCCCGGGGTGTTCCACATCATGACCTCGTGGGAGAGGCCGAAGGTGTTGCGCATGGTGAACCCGGCGAAGCAGTACCCGAGGTAGTGGTGGAACCGCTCTTCGGGGCCGAACAGCAGCTCCCGGGTACGTGAGTGCAGACCGTCCGCACCGACCACCATGTCGAACGTACGCCGGCCGCCCCCGCGGAAGGTGACATCGACCCCGTGGTCGGACTGGTGGAAGGAGTCCACGCAGTCGTCGAACAGGAACTCCACATCGTCACGGACCGCCCCGTACAGAGCCTTCGTCAGATCCCCGCGCCGCACCTCCAGGTCCCGTCCCGCGACGCTGCCGGCGACGGCGTGCGCGTCGACCGAGGCCACCGTGCCGCCGTCCGCGTCGAGGAAGGTCAACCGGCGCAAGTCGACGTGCGCGTCCCGCAGTCGGGGCAGGATCCCCATCCTGCGAACGACCTCCAGCGCGGTGCCGCGTATGTCGACGGGGTAGCCACCGCCGCGTACTGTGCCCGCCTTCTCCACCACCGTGACGGCGTATCCGTGGCGGTTCAGCCAGAAGGCGAGGGCGGGGCCAGCGATGCCGCCGCCCGATATCAGGACCTCGCGCCTCCGGGGCGGAGTACGGAAAGGCGTCGACGGCTCGGGGTCGGTGCGGGTCATTGCTTGACTCCTTTGCTCATGGTGCGGACGGCGAGCAGGGACAGCGCCGTGACGGCTCCGGCGATGACGAATCCGGTGACGAAGGCCGACTCGGCCGGGTCGTCCGCCCCGGGACGGGTTCCGGCGGCGAGGAAGGCACCGCTGACCTGTGCGCCCGCGGCGAAGCCGATCACCCGTGTCACCAGGACCAGGCTGGTGGCGGTGCCGGTGTTGCCGTGCTCGACGGAGGTGGCGGCCTTGACGACCATCGCCGTGATGCAGACACCGCTGGCGAGGGCGACCAGCGCCTTGCCGACGACCAGGTGCCAGACCTCCGTGTGCAGGAACGCCAGGGCGAGCAGCGTGGCCGTCATGGTGCCGACTCCGGTGGTGACCACGGCAGTCGAGCCGAAACGCCGCGCCGCGGCCCCGCCGAGCGGCCCGCTGACCGCCCCCGCGACGGCCCCGGGCAACAGGTACCGGCCGATGTCGGTGGAACTGGCGCCGAAGCCGTATCCGTCGGCGGACGCCGCGAACAGCTGCGGAACGAGGAACATCGACACCGCCGTACCCACACACACGGCGAAGGTGATCGCGTACGAGCTCCAGATCGCCTGCTTCGCCACCATGCGCAGATCGACCATCGGCGAGGGCGACCGGCGTTCGACGGAGATCCATCCGGTCACCAGTAGGGCCAGGAGCGCGAGGAGGGCACCGAGTACGAGTGGGCGGCCGCCGAGTTCGGGTGCCATCGAGAGGCCGAGCATGAGCGTCAGCAGGATGCCGCTCAGGAGAACCAGGCCGGGCCAGTCGATCCCGGCGTCCGACCGGGTCGGCGGATCGTCCGGCATCAGCCGGTGGACGAACAGGGTCGCCACGACGATCGCCATCGTGGGTATCGCGAACATCCAGTGCCGGGACAGCCCTTCCGCGACGGGCCCGGCCATCAGCGTGCCGAGCATGCCGCCGCCCACGAACAACCCGCTGACCACCCCGATGGCCACCTGCGACTGCCCCGTCGACAGGTGCTTGCGTACCAGGATGAACGACAGGGGCATCGCGCCCACCATCGCGCCCTCCAGTACCTGGCCGAGCAGCAGCACCGGCAGGTTCGGAGCCAGCGCGGACACCAGGCCACCGGCCGAGACCACCGCCATCAGCCGGAGCATGACCCGTTTCCCGCCGTAGCGGTCACCGAGGTTGCCCGCGACGGGCGTGACGAGGGCTCCGGTGATGAGCATCGTGATGCTGAGTAACGCCCCTTGGGCAGGGCTGATCGACAACTCGCGTTGCAGCAGCGGGAGCGTCGGTGTCACCACCGACTCCAGGGCCCCCGTGGCGACCGCCAGCATGCCGAGAGCACCGACAGCGGCCTTCCCGACGCGGACCGGGCGAGCCAAGGTCGTGGTCATGAACGTCCCTTCCTTCGTTGCCGGATGAGTGTCGTTGCCGTTCCCTGCGCGTGCGCGGCGGCCGTTCACGCAGGGCATGCCAACTACACTACACTGTGCAGTAAAGTCGGGTTAGGATACGGCCATGCCGACCACGAAGACACTGCGCGAGGGCTCCACGCTCAAGCGGGCCGCCATCCTCACCGCGGCCCGGGAACTGTTCCTCGCCGACGGCTTCGACCGGACCAGCGTCGACGCGGTCGCCGCACGGGCGGGGGTGTCCAAGCGGACGGTCTACGACTACTTCGGCGACAAGCGGACGCTGCTGCAATCAGTCGTCGACGGCGTCGGCCAGTCACTGATCACCACGATCCGGCGCATCCTCGACGACACCCTCGCCGACCCCGCCGAAGCCGCCGATGCCGCCGACCTCGAGGACGTCCTGGTCACGTTCTCGATGCGGATCGCGACCGACATGCTCGGCTCGGCGGAGTACGCGACGCTGCAGCGTCTGGTCCGCGCGCAGTCCGGACTCGGCGAAGGCGGCGAGAACTCCATGGCCGACGCCCCGGACGAGGCGCTGGCCGAGCGTTTCGCCGCCTTCGCCGAGGCCGGACTGCTCGACGTCCCCGACCCCCGGCTCGCGGCCGACCAGTTCATCGCGCTGACCTTCAGCGTCGCGCTCAACAGGTTCGGCTCCGCGAACGCCGCGGAGGACGACCGCGTCCGGCCGCTCCTCGTGGAGGGCGTGCGGACCTTCCTGCGGGCGTATCGGGCCAAGTAGGGCCGGGGGCGGTCAGAACCAGGCGGTGCATTCGATGGCGCCGCCCGGACCGTTGGTTCCGCAGGCCCGCATGACGAGGCCGGCGTCGTTCCACTGGGTGGTGTACGCGTCGCTGCCGGAGGTGATGGTCGTGAAGCCGAGCATCGGGTGCCAGGTCGCGCCCCCGTCGGCGCTGCGGTCGACCCAGATCTCGTCGCCGACCGTGCCGCCGATGATGCGGCCCCAGGCACACTGGGTGGTGCTGTTGTAGCGGAGTTCCACCGTGCGGCCGAAGACGGTGGTGGACTTGGCCGTCCAGGCGCCCGCGGAGTCGGGTTGCGTACCGTCGCCGCAGGACGTGTTGTTCTCCGCGCCGGCCAAGGTGCCGCCGATCTCCGGATAGTTGCCGCAGGACGGCACGTCCTTGAGGAGGGCCGGGCCCTGGACGAAGAGGTTGCTGATCCAGCTGTGGTAGTCCGGCAGGAACGACCACACGTTGTTCACCATGCCGTCGACCGTGGCCCGCTCGCCCACCCGCTGGCACAGCACCCGGACCTTGACGGAAATGCCGTTGCCGTTGGTGAAGTTGATGCGGCTGGTCGTGTTCGAGTCCTGCCGCAGGTTGGGCCGGCCCCAGGTCTTCTGGTAGGAGCCGCGGCCGTCCCAGGACCAGACCCCGGGTGTGACGTCGGCGTGCGGACGGAAGGCGCCCTGGTAGCGCTCCCAGCGCGCGCTGATGTAGTTGACCTGGATCTTCTTGCCCGACTCCGGTGCCTCGACCATCATGCCGTTGCCGAGGTAGAGCGCGACGTGCGTCGGGCCGAAGCCCTCACGGCCGAAGTACATGATGTCGCCGGGCAGCAGGACACCCGACCCCTGTGCCTTCACGAACTTCGTGTGCGCGTACCCCGGTGCCGCGAAGGTCGCCTGTGTCGTGCGCTCGGTGATGAGGTCCCGGCCGGTCGCCTTGTACCAGGCCCAGCGCACCAGCCCGATGCAGTCGAAGCTCCAGTAGGTCGGATCCGCGGCCGATGCGGGGTCCGTGCGGTCGACCATGCCCTGACTGGGGCCCGGCACCCCCTGTGCGTGACCGCCTCCCCAGGCGTACTGCTCACCGACGTACCGGCACGCGACCTCGACGGCCGCCTCCGCCGCCGCACTCGCACCGCCCTGGAGCGGCGCGCACCCCGCGGCGGCGGCCGCCGGAGCGGCCGGGAATGCCGGCAGCCCCAGACTCACCACCGTCACGAGCGCGGCCACGAGAAGCCGCACCCGCCGAACCCACGACGGCCCGCCCCACCCCGTTCCTCCGTCCCCCGTTGCGCCGGCCCCTCTCCCTCCGGCCCCTCTTCCTCTGGCGTCTCTGATTCCGCGCACTCTGTTGATCACGGCACTCCCCCTGGTCTCTACGGTCTCCCCGCGAACGTACGGAATCCGCCCGCCCGCCGGTCCCTGTCATGTGTCAGGAGCGCCCGCCGAGAGTGATCCCTGGCGCATCCGCGAGCAGAGGAATGGACCCGCCGCCCTACCAGGGGCGATCGTGAACGGCATGAACGATCACCGCACGGAGTCCCTCGCCCCCGACCCGCACCCCGGGTCCGCCGCGATCCGTCTCTTCTGGGAGCGGCTCGGTCTTCCCGGGCTGGTCGACGTCCACACGCACTTCATGCCGGAGCGCGTGCTGCGCAAGGTCTGGGGCTATTTCGATGCGCTCGGACCGCTGACCGGTGGGCTGGAGTGGCCGATCACCTACCGCGCGGAGGAGTCGGAACGGACCGCGCTGCTGCGGGAGTTCGGTGTACGGGCCTTCACCTCGATGCTGTACCCCCACAAGCCCGGCATGGCGCCCTGGCTGAACGGCTGGGCCGCCGACTTCGCCCGCCGCACCCCGGACTGCCTGCACACCGCCACCCTCTACCCGGAGCCCGGCGTCGAGGCGTACGTCCGGGAGGCCGTCGAGGCGGGCGCGCGGGTCTTCAAGGCACATGTGCAGGTGGGGGCCTACGACCCGGCCGATGAACTCCTCGACGGGGCCTGGGGTTTGCTGGCCGAGGCGGGGATCCCCGTGGTGATCCACTGCGGCTCCGGGCCGGCGCCCGGCAAGCACACCGGCCCCGAGCCGATCGCGCATGTGCTGGCACGGCACCCCCGGCTGCGACTGGCCGTCGCGCATCTCGGCATGCCCGAGTACGAGGAGTTCCTGGGGCTCGCCGAGCGGTACCGGGAGGTGCGGCTGGACACGACGATGGCGTTCACGGACTTCACCGAGCGGTTCATGCCGTTCCCCGCCAGGGCCCTGCCCCGGCTGGCCGACCTCGGCGACCGCGTCCTGCTCGGCTCCGACTTCCCCAACATCCCCTATCCGTACGTCCATCAGCTGCACGCCCTGGAACGGCTCGGGCTCGGGGACGAGTGGCTGCGGGCGGTGTGCCACGACAACGCCGTAGAACTGTTCGGGCTGTGACGCCCACCCCCTATCACGTTCAGGAGAATCCGACGTCTGTGCGGTGCAGCGTGTTTCGGTGTGGGTATCAGCATCGGATCCGGCGGTGCCGGTTCGGGCGGATGCGACGGGGGCGGAGCGAGTGGCGAGAGAGGTATGGAGCGGCAGCGCCGGGATAGAGGCGGCGGACGCGGTGTTCGAGTTGATGAGGCGGCTCATCGACAACTTCCGGGACAACCCGCCGGTGACGCCGCTGGTGGTCCTTCAGGCCGCTGAGGAGGACACCACCGCAACCCTGGACCGACGGGTCGCGCAGGTCGTGGAGTTCGTCCGGCAGGGCCATCAGCCGCGGGGGCTGATCGCCAAGCGGCTGGACGGCGGAGGCGGCGCGGACGCGTACTCCTCGGCGATCGACATGGTGCGCCAGTTGTGCGAGCACCACTGGGACAACCAGAACCAGTCGCAGTACAAGGGTTTCGGCTTTCCGCGCTCGCGGCTGCTGCGGGCCATCGAGCAGGCCGCGCCGGAGGTCGGCGGGGATGTGAGCACGGTGTGGTCCGCCGCCCAGCGTCGCGAACGGCTGATGCGGCGGCTGGCCGAGTTGCGCTGGCGTCCGGAGCGCGATCCGGACGGCGTCGACGAGGAGAGGCGTGTCTCGGCGCTGTCGGACACCGTCGGTGCGGTGGTGAACCCGTCGGGCTTCGTGGGCGCGATGTTCATCGCCTGTCTGAGCGTGCTGCTGGGCGAGGGCGGGTGGCAGACGGCCGTGTGGGGCGGTGCCCTGGCGCTGGCGGCGTTCGGAGTGGTGCACCTGCTGGCGCGCAGCGCGCCGCCGCTGCTGTGGCTGCGCCGGGCCAGCCGGTGGTTCGCGACCACCACGTTCCTGGCGCCTTCGAGTGACCGGCCGGCGGCCGCCGAATGGTCCCGGTGGCGGCCGACGAAGTCCTGGGAGACCATCCGCGGCCGGGCGTTCGCCGTCGCCCAGCAGGTGGTGGCCGCCCAGGCCGGGGATGCGACGGCTCGTCAGTTCCATTTGGAGCTGCGGGTGCTGGCGTTGCTGGAGGATCTCCGCGAGAACTTCCGGCCGCGGACCCTGGACCTGCGCCGCCGCAAGCGCACGGTGCCGCCGGTGGTGTATCTGCCGTGTGCCACCGAGGACGACGGCGGCCTGCTGTTGCTGCGGGCGATCAGCAATGTGCGCACCCGCCGCAGCGAGGTCGACCCGCTGCTGGTGCTGGCCGCGATCCCGGCGGCGGAGCGGCTGCGACCGCCGGGATCCGAGGATCTGGGACGGCTCGCCGTACCGCGGCCCGACGGGCCCGAGCCGGATGATCCGGAGCGTGCCTTCGCGGCGGACGCCCGGTACCAGGAGTGGGTGACCGGCCTCAACGTCGGCCAGTCCCCCGGGCGTTCGGCGGCACTGCCGTGGATCCTGTGGATACCGCTGTCCGCCGAAGAGCTGCGCCGCCGGCACTCCGCGCAGCACTCCACCACCCGGATCCGCCGTACCGCCGCCTGGCTGCTGTGGTCCCGGCCCTGCCTCGCGGTGGTCCTCGCCATCGCCCTGGGTCTGGGCTTCCTGGGCAACCGGTGGATGGCCCAGCGCTACTGCCAGGGCCGGCTGGTCGGCTCCAACACGGACTCGGTTCTGGTGGGCGGCGAGTGTGTGGGCGTCGCGACCGGGGACGTACGGCTGGCCGCGGGCAACGGGCTGGAACTGTACGGGGCCGGCAAGGGCGTGACCTTCGACGCCGTCGAGGAGGCGATCAGGGCCGAGAACGCGAAGATCGGCCCCGCGGACAAGTACGTGACGATCGTCTACGCCGGTCCGGTCACGGCGGCGGACGAGTCGGACACCCGCAAGGGCCTGGAGGAGATCACGGGTGTCTACCTCTACCAGCACTACGCCAACGTCAGCACCCATCAGCCGACGAAGATAAGGGTCCTGCTCGCCAACGCCGGCGAGAACATGCTCCAGGTGCTGCCCATGGCCCGGCACATAGCGGAGCTCGCCCGGCGCGACCGGTCTGTCGTCGGTGTCGTGGGACTGGGACGTGACACCACGGAGAGCGACGACGCCGTGGCGATCCTCAAGGGCGCGGGTCTGCCCGTGGTGAGCACCACCAACTCCGGCAGCCATCTGGCGCGGAAGCTGTCGAACTGGTTCGGGTTGGCCGCCACCGACGAGGAGGAGGCCGACGCACTGCTCGTCGTCGCCCAGCAACTCGCCCGGCGCGCGGAGGGCACCCGGGCCGTGGTGCTGGCCCGCAAGGTCGGCAGCGAGAAGGACTTCTACACGACCGAGCAGGCCAGAGTGGGCAAGGGGATGCTGGACCGGGCCGGCTTCGAGCCGCTGCCCTCCCGCTCCTACGAGTTGAGCCCCAACGGCGAACCGGAACTGACCGCCCCGGTGGAGGACATCTGCGCCGGCGACCCGGCGCCCAGGGCCCTGTACTTCGCGGGCCGGGTGGAGGACGTGCCCAACCTGATGTCGCAGCTGGGCTCGACGCCCGGCTGCTCCGGCCGGCACATCACCGTGTTCACCGGCGACGACCTGGCCAAGAGCAACTATGACGAGGGCGAAAGCCTGCGCATCCCGCCGGAGGTCACTCTCTACCACTTCGCGCTGGCACCGATGGACCTCGTCGGCGCGGCCGGCTTCTACGAGGACGCCCACCGCGTGCTCGGCGACCTGCTCCCCACCGGCACCTCGGCGACCCCCCTCGCCGATCCCGCCAGACCCTGGGGCGACGCGCTCTTCTCCAGCGGCCAGGCGGTACTGGCTTACAGCGCCACCGCGGTGCTGTACCGCGCCTCGAAGAACGGCGACGCCCCGCAGACGGCTCCGGAGACCTGGGCCGACCTGCGCTGGCGCCCCAACCCGAACCTGCCGGTCGGCACGGTCAGCTTCGCCGGCAGTCAGCCCTACGCCGACCAGCGGGGCCACGCGTACAAAATCGTGCGGGTGACCTACCGAGGCCACAAGGTACGGTCGGTCACCGTGTGCGGTCGGCCCGCCGGCAGCGACGAACCGCTGTCCGCCCCGCCGGGCCGCAAGGGCGCCGACCCGGACACGGTGTGCCGCGAGGAGTGACACCACCCGATCCCGCCGTCCTCCGGGAGCCGTGTGTATGCTCGTGCCCTGTTCGTGTCGACGGAAGATCAGGGAAGCAGGGAGGTGAGGTTGATGACCGCGCTGAAGGCCACCGTGCGCAGCGTCCGGGTCTCCCTCACGTCCCGGGCCGTGGCCTGACCTCGTCCTGTCCGCCCTCACCGGGAACGTGAGCCCGCGGGGCGTCCACACGAACACCACTTGGGAACGGATCCTCATCCATCATGCGCAACTGGACCACGCGCGCTGAGACCAGCGCCGACATCCCCGCCATCCGTGACATCGTTCTGTCCGCGTTCGAGACCTCCTTGGAGGCCGACCTCGTCGACGCGCTGCGGGCCGACCCCTGCTGGATCGAGGGTCTGTCCCTCGTCTCCACGGACGAGAACGACCGACCCGTCGGGTACGCCCTGCTGACCCGCTGCCACATCGGCGACACGCCGGCCCTGTGCCTGGCCCCGTGCGCCGTCCGGCCCGAGCGGCAGAACAGCGGCGCCGGCTCCGCGGCCGTCCGCGCCGCCCTGGCGGCCGCCCAGGACATGGGCGAACGCCACGTCGTCGTCCTGGGACATCCGGCCTACTACCCCCGGTTCGGCTTCACCCGCGCCTCCGCCCACGGCATCGGCCTGACCATCGACGTACCCGACGAGGCCCTGATGGCCCTCGCCCTGGACGCCGGACACCCGCTGCCCAGCGGGACCGTCCGCTACGCCGCACCGTTCGGTATCTGACCCACCCGGACGCGGGCGCGCCACAGCTCCGTCGAGCCGTCGCTCAGCAGGTCGTGAGGACCAGGGCGGCGTTCTGGCCTCCGAAGCCGTAGGAGGTGCTGACGGCGGCTGTGGCGCGCGTGGTGCGGGGGGCCTTGGCGACGACGTCGAGGTCGATGTCGAGGGCGGTGTCCTCGTGGTTGGCCGTCGGCGGGATCAGGCCGTGCTGGAGGGTCAGGACGGTGACGGCCGCCTCGATCGCGCCCGCGGCGCCGATCGCGTGGCCCATCGCCCCTTTGAGCGATGTGACGGGTGGCGGCGCGGCGAACACGGTGGTGAGGGCGCGGGCTTCGGCGAGGTCGTTGAGACGGGTGGCGGTGCCGTGGGCGTTGACGTGTCCGATGTCGGCGGGTTCCAGGCCGGCGTCGGCGAGTGCGGCGGTGAGCGCCTCGGCCGCGCCCCGGCCCTGGGGGTGGGGGGCCGCGTAGTGGTGGGCGTCGCAGGTGGCCGCGTATCCGGCCAGGCAGGCGCGTGGCCGGCGGCCGCGGGCACGGGCGTGGTCGGCGCGTTCGAGGACGAGGACGGCCGCGCCCTCGGACAGGACGAACCCGTCGCGGGCGGAATCGAAGGGGCGGCTGGCCCGGGCCGGGTCGTCGGTGCGCCGGGAGAGCGCGCCCATGCGGTGGAAGCATGCGGCGGGGATGGGGTGACGCACGGACTCGGCGCCGCCCGCGAGCACGATGTCGCAGGTCCCGGCGCGCAGCAGGTCGCGGGCGATGCCGATCGCGGTGGCCCCGGACGCGCAGGCGGTGGACACGGTGAGGTTCGGTCCACGGGCGCCCGTGTCGAGGCCGATCTCGGCGGCGGACATGTTGGGCACGCTGCGCGGAATGGCGAGCGGGGAGATGTCCAGGGGCCGGTTGTCGGCGAGTTTGGCGAACTCGTGGTCGTAGCGTTCCATGCTGGCGGTGCCCGATCCGATCACGACGCCGACCCGGGGCGGTTCCCACGTCCGTGGGTCCAGGTGGGCGTCGGCGAGGGCCTCGCGGGCGGCGAGGAGGCCCATGGCCGTGAAGCGGTCCAGCCGCCAGGCGGACGGGCCGACCAGCCGACGGGCGTCGAAGCCGGGTACCTGGCAGGAGATGTCGACGGGCAGTCCGGCCAGTTGTTCGTCCCGCTGCGCGGTCGAGGTGCCTTGGAGGAGGGTCTGCCAGGTGCTCTCCGCGTCGAGGCCGGCCGGACTGACGATGCCCAGGCCGGTGATCGCGACACGGGTCATGCGCTGTTGTCCGTGGCGGCAAGGGCCGGGTCGGCTGGTGCGGTGTCGGCCTGCGCGATGTCGGGGCGTGCGGTGTCCAGCAGGGCGACCAGTTGACCGACCGTCTTCGGCAGTTCCGTGTCGTTGAGTGTGATGCCGGTGCTCTCCTGGACCGCGAGGCCCATCTCCAGCAGCGCCAGCGAGTCGAGGCCGAGGTCCTCGAAGGTGCGTTCGGGGGTGATGTCGGCGGCGTCGATCGGGAAGGTCTCCGTGAGCACCTGGGTGATGGTGTCCAGGGTCGTCGCCATGGGTGCCTCCAGAACTGTGGGCGGGTCAGCGGTGTGGGTGGTCAGTCGGAAAGGGGCGTCCCCGCTTCCGGCAGCGGTCCTGGTCGGATGTGCGGTGACGGCAGGGGTGCGGTGCGTGGGGCGAGCCAGCGGGCCGCTGCCGCCGCGGTGAGCAGCACCACGGCGGCAGCGGTCGTCGCGGTGAGCGTCATGGCGTCGATGAACGCGTCACGGGCGGCCGACAGCACGGCGATCCGCTCGGCCGGCGGCAGGAGGCCGGCCTGGTCGGGTACGGACAGAAGGCTGTGCCGTGCGGCGTCGGCCACCTCGGGCCCGGTGGCCGTCACGGCGGGTGCCTCTACGAAGCGGGCGGTGAACACGGCCGTCAGCAGGGAGCCCTGCACCGCGACGCCGAGCGCGGAACCGACCTGGCGTGTCGCGTCGTTGATGGCGGAGCCCAGACCGGCCTGCTCCGTGGGCACCGACTCCATCACCGATTCGGTGCCCGCCGCCGCCACGAGCCCGGCCCCCACGCCCGCGATCGTCTGGAACAGCGCGCAGTGCCCGTAGCCGGACTGGACCGTGGTGGTGGCCCAGACGCCGAGTGAGACGGCGACCACGAGCAGCCCGCTCACCACGGTTGCCCTGATGCCCAGGTGGCGCTGGACGGCGACGGCCGCCGCCGCGCCCACGGCCAGCCCGGCCGGCAGCGGCAGGGTGCGCACCCCTGCCTCGACGGGGCTGTAGCCGAGGACTCCCTGCAGGTACAGGGTGAGGACGAACAGGGCACCGAACAGGGCGAAGGACATCAGTGCCAGGGCCGCGGCGGCGACACCGATGCCGGGCCGGGCCAGCAGGCGCAACGGCAGCATCGGCGCCCGCACATGGCGCTCCCAGGCGAGGAACGCGGCCAGGATCAGCCCGGCGAGCGCGAAGCCGGTGACGACCTGCGCGCTGGTCCAGCCTTGGTGCGGGCCTTCGATGATCGCCCAGACCAGGGCCAGCAGGCCGGCGGTGGACAGCAGTGCCCCTACGGCGTCGAAGGCGGCCGACCGTGGTGCGCGCGACTCGGGGACGAGCAGGCAGGAGGCCGTGATGATCACCAGGGTCAGCGGCAGGTTGATCCAGAACGCGGCCCGCCACGAGGCGTGCTCGACCAGCCAGCCGCCGATCACCGGCCCGCTCAGCCCGCCGAGTCCCCCGACCGCCGCCCACACGGCGATGGCGCGACGCCGCAACTCCGGCTCGGGGAACATGTGGTGCAGGGATCCCAGGGTCGCCGGCATCAGCAGCGCCGCCCCGGCTCCCATGCCGCACCGCGACGCGATCACCTGCCAGGGCTCGCCGGCCAGCGCCCCGCCGACCGACGACGCGCCGCACACGGCCACCCCCAGGACGAAGCAGCGTCGTCGCCCCCACCGGTCGGTCACCGCTCCGACCGCCAGGACGCTGCCGCCCAGCATCAGCGCGTAGCCGTCGACGATCCACTGCACCTGGGCCGTTGTGGCGTCCAGGGCTTCGCGCAGCTGCGGCACGGCCACGTTGAGGACGGTCAGGTCCATGCCGAGCATGAACAGCCCGAGGCACACCACCCCGGCCGCCCAACCCCGTCGGATCCCGGCATCCGCCTCTCCACCGGGGTGCGCCGTCATACGGCGAGCACCGCCTCGTGCACCACCGTGCCGAGGTCGGCCGCCACTCGCCGTACCACGTGCTCCGTCTGTCCGTGCATGTACATGTGGCCGCCTTCGAACAGCCGCGGCTGGGCCGCCGCGCTGAACAGCTCGTTCCACTCGAGCAGTTGCCGCACGCTGGTGGTCGGGTCCTGCGCGCCTCCGTACAGCGCCAGCGGTACCTGAAGGGCAGGCTCGTCGCGGTGGCGATGGTGCAACAGCAACAGGCAGTCGGCCAGCAGCGGCGTGCACGCCACGGCCATCAACACCGGATCCTTCAGCAGCCGTTGCGGGATCGGCCCGCCCACCAGCTGGCCCACCCCTTCCAGTCCTCCCATCAGCAGCGGCAGAAGACCTCTCGCGTACGCGGCGTCCTGCGGCCCGCGCAGCGACGACAAGCCCGCCCACAACGGCAAACGACCACCCGAGTTCCGCAGGGTTCGTACCGCCTCGAAGGCCACGAGAGCGCCCACGCTGTGCCCGAACACGGCGAACGGCCGCGGATCGGCGGCGTCATCCACGATCTCCGCGACCTGAGCGGCCACGGCAGCCGTGTCCGTGAGCGACGGCTCCTCCGCGCGGCTCCCCCGGCCCGGCAGGCTCACCGAGCACATCTCCGCCCACGCCGGCATCAAGTCCGCCCACGGCGCGAAGAACCCCGCTCCGGCGCCGGCCGGCGGCAGGCAGTACAACCGCACCGCCGCCTCGGGGCGCTCCTGCAGTACAACCCGTGTCAGTCCGCCAGTCACGCAAACCGCCCACATCCGCTCGCCGTGCACGCGTGGTCTCCAGGCAGCCCCCGGCGCCGCGGCTGGGGGTCGGGAGTCGGGGTTCATCGTTCCGCCTGCCGCCTGCTGAGGGGAGATCAGCACGCCGCAGGCCGAGCGACATTCACTGAAATGAGTCATCGACGGGCGTCAAGCCGGTGCGGCGGCCGACTCCTGACAAGCGGTCAGCCCACCGCACCAATGCTCGATCCTGCTCGTAACTGCTTTCTATCGAGCACATATTGACATGCCCTCGCGAAGCCCGCAGAGTCATGCCCCGACAGACCCCACCGTCCCGACAGTGCACCGGCAGTGATGCAAGCCACCTCACGAGGAGTGTTGTCGTCATGTCCGAAACCCCCGCTGTCTCACGCCGACTGCTCCTGGGCGGAGCCGTCGCCACCGGCGCGCTCGCGGCCGGGATGACCACCGCGGCACCGGCCGCGTCCGCCGCGACCGGACCGGCGCCCGGCCGGCGTCCCGGGCAGAGGTCGATGATCGGCGTGCCGTTCGAGGTCCACAGAACCGTCCGCGTCGGCGTCATCGGCCTGGGCAACCGCGGCGGCGGCATGATCACGGGTTGGGCGGCCGTACCCGGCTGCACCGTGACCGCCGTCTGCGACATCCGCGCCGACCGCGCTCGAAGCGCCGCAGACCGACTGCAGAGCAAGGGCGAGCCCCGCCCCGCCGAGTACGGCGGATCAGCCGACTCCTACGCCCGGATGCTCAGGCGCGACGACATCGACCTGGTGTACGTCGCCACGCCCTGGGAGTTCCACCACGAGCACGGCCGGGCCGCGCTGCTGAGCGGCAGACACGCCGTGGTGGAGCTGCCCGTCGCCACCGAACTGCGCCAGCTCTGGGACCTCGTCGACACCTCCGAGCGCACCCGAAAGCACCTGTTCCTCTCCGAGAACTGCAGCTACGGCCGCAACGAGCTGGCCATGCTGCGGATGGCGCACGCCGGCCTGTTCGGGGACATCACCAACGGGCACGGCGGCTACTGCCACGACCTGCGGGAACTCCTCTTCTCCGACACGTACTACACCGACTCCTGGCGGCGGCTGTGGCACACCCGCAGCACCGCGTCCCTGTACCCGATGCACGGCCTGGCCCCGATCGCGGCGGCCATGGACATCAACCGCGGCGACCGGATGACCACCCTGCGCGCCACCGCGACCGCGCCGAGGGGCCTGGCCGACTACCGCGAGCGCTTCATGCCCCGGGACCATCCGTCCTGGCAGGAGACGTACATCAACGGCGACCTGGTCACCTGCCTCATAGAGACGGAGCGGGGCAGGGTCATCCGGGCCGAGCACGAGGTGAGTTCGCCCCGGCCGTACAGCAGGATCAACACGCTCGCCGGCAGCCGCGGCATCGTCGAGGACTACGCCGGGCCCTCCCCGACCGGCGCGCGCGTCTATCTCGAACCGGACCACGCCGGCCACACCTGGCGCGACTTCGCCGACTACCGCAAGGAGTACGACCACTGGCTGTGGCGGAAGGTCGGGGACGACGCCGCGAACAACGGCGGGCACGGCGGCATGGACTACGTCCTGCAGTGGCGGACCGTCCAGCTGATGCGTGCCGGGCTGGTGCCCGACATCGACGTGTACGACTCGGCCGCCTGGTGCGCGGCGGTCCCGCTCAGCGCCGCGTCCCTGGCGCGGGACGGCCGCCCGGTGGAGATCCCCGACTTCACCCGCGGCGCGTGGGCCGCCGAGCGCCCCGGACTCGACTCCAGCCCCACGGACATGCCGCCCGTCGGCTGAGTGGCACCGCGCCCGAGCAGGGCCGGTGTGTGTGGCGGTCCAGTCGGGGCATCCGGATTCCCGGGAGGTCGCGATGGACACGAGTGCGTTGGCACGGACCGGACGTCTTCGGGCGCGGCGGGTGGCGCGGGGTTCGGTCGTCGAGGGGGCGGCCAGGGCCGGTCTCGCCGCCCGGGGTGTGATCTATCTGCTGGTGGGTGCGCTGGCGCTGCAGGTCGCCTTCGGCGACACGAGTCGGCAGGCCGACCGTGGCGGGGCACTGGAGGAACTGGCGCAGAAGCCGTTCGGCGCGGTGCTGCTGTGGGCGCTGGGCATCGGGCTGGTCGGCATGGCCCTGTGGCGGTTGTCCGAGGCGGTCTTCGGCTCCGTCGGACAGGACGGCCGCAGTGCCCGCAAGCGGCTGCTGGCGGTGGTCCGGTTCGCGTTCTACGTCGTCGTCGCCTTCTCCGTGCTGTCGTTCGCGGCGAGCCGGAACCGCGGCGGCGGTGGGTCCAGCGACCAGCAGTCCCGGGATGCCACCGCCAGGGCTCTGGAGATCCCCGCCGGGCAGTGGCTGGTCGGCGCGGCGGGGATCGCCGTCGTCGTGACCGGCGGCTGGATCGCCGTACGGGCGGTCCTGCGCAAGTACCACGACGAGCTACGGCTCGGGCAGATGCGCCGCCGGGCCCGGCGGCTGGTGGACGTCACCGGCGTGGTCGGCGGCGCCGCCCGCGGGCTGGTGTTCGCCGTGGCCGGCGTCTTCGCCGTCCGTGCGGCCGTCGACTACGAACCCGAACGGGCCAAGGGGCTGGACGACACCCTGCGGACCTTCGCCGACACGCCCCTCGGCCCCTGGCTGCTGGTCTGCGTCGCGGTCGGGCTGGTGCTGTTCGGGGTGTTCTCCTTCGCCATGGCGCGCTGGCGGCGCGTCTGAGTCGCGGCTGATGGGGAACACGAAGCGGATGAGCGATTCCGAGATTCCGCATGGCGACGGCCGGGCGCATGGTGACGGCCGGGCCGTGGACGCGTACCTGGACCTCCTGCGCATCCGGATGGACACGGAGGATTACCGCCTCCTGCTGCGCGCCGTGGAACCGGTCCTGAAGGCGATCGAAGAGGAACGCCTCTCCAGTCACGACCTCGCGCTGGACGCGGGGGCGGCCGACGAGCTGCCCCAGGAGGTCCGTGACGAGGCCGCCCTCGTCATCGCCACCGCCGTCACCGGCCGCCTGGACAACGAAGTGATCGAGATCGACGTCGAGGAGACCGGTCCGGTCAGGATCGTCACCGACGCGACCACCGCCTCCGACCCCGCCCGCCTCGGCGAGATCGCCGACTACATCAGAGAACGGCACAGGCTGACGGAGGAGCTCCGGGGCATCGCCGAGGTGAGCGGACTACCCACCGACTTCTGACCGCCGGCGCCCTACCTCCGTACGGCCTCTCGTACGACACCGAGCCCGAGGCCGCCAGGACGAGCATCGCCTGGCGGCCCGTCGGCGTGTCCGCGCGACGCGTCTGCCCCACCCCCTTCGGGGCCGAAAACTCACTCACAGCTTTCCGGCCATTTCATAGCACAGGCACATCAGCCACTCCTTGAGCCGACGACCCGAATGAAATTCCCGTCACCACCTCGACCTCAGGAACCGGCCGACCGATCACGCCACTGATTGAATAGGCAATAGGGTCCGAATTCCTGCGACGGGACAGAATTCAGCTCCAGCCTCCTGAGACGACAGTGACAGGGTGGGTACTTCGAGGCATCGAACACCGCAGACAGAAGGGAGTTGCACCATGCGTCCCATGACGCGCTGGGCAATGACAGGAGCGCTGCTGAGCACGGCACTCGCGGGGCCCCTGAGCGTGCCAGCTCACAGCGCACCCGCCGCCCCCGCCTCGCTGTACGCTCCGTCGGCGCTGGTCATGACCACAGGTCACGGGGAGAAGGCCGCCACCACGACACCGGAGCGCGCCGTGACGGTGAACTGTGCGTACACCACCTCGGGAACGCATCCCGACCCGCGGCAGGCCTGTGCGGACCTGGACCGTGTGAACGGGGATCTCGACCGCTTGGCCACCCTCCGCGGAAATGACACCGGGCAGCCCTGCACCAGGGAATACCGCCCCATTGTCGTGACGGTTCAAGGGGTATGGCGTGGTACACGGATAAACTACGAGCACACCTTCGCCAATCCTTGCATCAAGGAAACTCAGGGGGCGGCGGCATTCGCCTTCTGAGCGACGACGCGGGCGGGACGCACCCTTGTGGGCGGCCCGCCCCTTCATGGTCACGGCAGCAGCCGTCGCTCTTTGGCGACCGCCACGGCGCCCGCGCGCGTGTCGACGCCGAGCTTGTCGTAGATGCGCCTCAGGTGGGTCTTGACCGTGGCCTCGCTGATGTACAGCGCGCGGGCGATGCCGCGGTTGCCGATGCCCCTGGCGAGCTGGGCGAGGATGTCGCGCTCGCGGTCGGTGAGGGTGGGCCGGGGTCGGCGCAGGAAGATTGGGGTCGAAACGGCCGGCGAGCTGCACCTGGGCGGCGACGACGAACAAGGTCAGGAGCGCCACGAGGGCGAGGGCCGCGCGCGGCTGCAGTGTGCGCAGGCCGGTGTAGAACAGGGGCACCGCGCACCAGGCGAAGCTGGGAGCCAGCACGACCAGGACCATCCACACCACGACGACCAGCGCCAGCCACGCCGTGCGGCGCCGAGTGGGTCGGGGGCCCGCGTCGCCGGGCCTGGGGCCGAGCAGGTGCAGGAAGGTGAGGACGGCGCACAACGCGATGATCCACGGCGTACGCGGTTCGCCGGGGTGGCGCAGCAGGAATCGGGCGAGCGCTCCGCCGAGCAGCAGGAAGAACGCCGCGTGCATCACGGCGCCGAGCCACCGGGTGTCCACGGTGTCCGGCTCGTACGACCGGTCTTCCATGCGGGTCCCCCTTCCACTCGTGGGCGCTGAACTGGGCAAACACCTCCATTGTGGCCCGGCCGGGGGCCTGGGAGGTCAACCGATCGGATGACCCGGGTGTCGTCCGTCGCGCGAGCGGGAGCCAGCCGGAACGCCGACCGGCGGGGCCCGGTTCCGGGCCGAGGGTGGAGAGCGACGAAGCGGGGCGGCAACCGGGCCGCCCGCCCACCGAAGGAGTCGACCGACCCATGAACCGAGTGCACCAGAACCTCTCCCGCCGTGCCCGCGTCGCCACCGGCGGTGCCGTACTCGCCGTCGTCGCCCTCGCGGGCTTCGGCGCGGTGTCCGCGAACGCCTCGGCCCCCGCCACGACGTCCGCCGCCGCCACGTCGGCCGTCGCCCCGGACCGGGCCACCACCACCTCCACCCACCTGACGATCGACGCCGCCACCAAGGCCGCGCAGGCCGCCCTCGACGCGGCCGAGAAGGAGAACCAGCGCGTCACGGTCGCCGTCGTCGACCGCAACGGCAACACTGTGGTCACCCTGCGCGGCGACGGCGCCGGCCCGCAGTCCTACGAGTCCGCCGAGCGCAAGGCGTTCACCGCGGTCGCCTGGAACGCCCCCACCTCCCAGCTGGCCGAGCGCCTGGAGCAGGCCCCGAACCTCAAGGACATCCCCGGCACCCTGTTCCTGGCGGGCGGCGTGCCCGTCACCGCCGGCGAGGCACCGATCGCCGGTGTCGGCGTCGCGGGTGCCCCGTCCGGCGCGCTGGACGAGAAGTTCGCGCGGGCGGGTGCCGACGCGATCACTCGCTAGTCACCCGGATTCAGCCGGTGCCCAGGGCCGCGAGGAGGCGGGCGCAACGGGCCGTCATCTCGGCCGTGCTCTGCTCCGGGTGCTCGAACCACCAGCGCATGACGGCCGTGACGGCGTGCTGCCACACGTGGTTGAGCAGGTCGTGGTCGAGCGGGTCGTCGTCTCCGGCGCCGGCGAGCAGCCGCGCGGCACCGGCGGCTCCCATGGCGGCCAGCCGCTCGCGGTAGAGGTTCACGACGTCGCGCATCTCGCCGGCCGGGGGGAGAGCGGGGTCGTAGAGGACGGACCAGGCGTACCGGCAGTGCTCGACCGCGGCGAAGAGCGCCGTGAGGGTGTCGACGGCGTGAGCGGTCGATCCGCCGCGGGACCGGGCGGCGGCCACCGAGTCCACCAGCAGGCCGCCGACATGGTGGACACAGGCGACGTACAGACCGTCCTTGGACTCGAAGTAGCTGTAGATCAGCGGCTTGGAGATGCCGGCGCGAGCGGCGACGGCGGCGACGGACACGCCCGCGTAGCCGTGTCTGCCGAACTCCTCCACGGCCACGTCGATGATCTGCCGCTCCCGGTCGACGCGGGAGACGCCCTTGGTTCCGGCCTTGCCCATGCGACGCATCCTAGCCAACCATCTGACCCGCAGGTAATTTACCCATCGGTCAATTCAACGGGTGCGAGCCCGGCGGACGGCAAGGGAAGCGGGCGGCATGACGCGATCGTGGTGGGGATGGGGCAACGTCGAGGACGCGGTGGGCGGTGCGGAGCTGGACGCGCTGCTGGGGCGGGTACGGGCGGTGATGCCGGGCGAGCTGATGGATCACGAGCCGCCGAGCATCGCGTCGCTCGGTCTGCCCGGCCCGCGGGTCACTCCCCCGGCCTCCCTCGCCGAGCTGTGCTCCGCCGCCCCGGCCGACCGGGCCGCGCACGCGCACGGCAAGGCGTTCCGGGACGTCGTGCGCAATCTGCAGGGGGACCTGCGCCACGTACCGGACCTGGTCGCCCGGCCCCGCGACGAGCGTGACGTGACCGACCTGCTCGACTGGTGCACCCGCGAGGGCATCGCGGTGGTCCCGTTCGGCGGCGGCAGTTCGGTGGTCGGCGGTGTCGAGGCGCGGTGCGAGGACCACCCCGCAGTGGTCACCGTCGACCTGGAGCGCCTGAACCGGGTCCTGGAGATCGACACCACCAGCCGGGCCGCGCGGATCCAGGCGGGCGTGTACGGCCCGCACCTGGAGGACCAGCTGCGGCCGCACGGCCTCACCTTGCGCCACTTCCCGCAGTCCTTCGAGTTCTCCACGCTGGGCGGCTGGCTCGCCACCCGGGCGGGCGGGCACTACGCGACGCTCTACACGCACATCGACGACCTGCTCGAATCGATGCGCGTGGTGACGCCCGTCGGGATCAGCGAGTCACGGCGGCTGCCGGGCTCGGGCGCCGGTCCGTCGCCGGACCGGCTCTTCCTGGGCAGTGAGGGGACGCTGGGGATCATCACCGAGGCGTGGATGCGAGTGCGCGAGCGCCCGCGGCAGCGCGCCGGCACCTCCGTGCGGTTCAGCGACTACGCGTCGGCGGTGGCCGCCACCCGGGCCGTCGCGCAGAGCGGGCTCAACCCGGCGAACTGCCGTCTGCTCGACGCGACCGAGGCGCTGATCAACGCGGGTGTGAGCGTCGGCGGCGGGCTCCTCGTCCTCGCCTTCGAGTCGGCGGACCACCCGGTGCGGGCGAGCCTGGAGCACGCGGTGGAACTCTGCCGGGACCACGGCGGCGAGCCGTCCGACGCCGGCACCGCCG
The DNA here is from genome assembly GCF_055564995.1 of Streptomyces sp. NPDC028907. Classification (NCBI taxonomy): domain Bacteria; kingdom Bacillati; phylum Actinomycetota; class Actinomycetes; order Kitasatosporales; family Streptomycetaceae; genus Streptomyces; species Streptomyces sp. NPDC028907. Next base: position 171,252 of record NZ_JBVHVE010000010.1, on the reverse strand, counting down.
ACGGGTCCGGCGGTGCCGCGCGAGGCGAGTCCGTCGCCGGGACATGGCGTTCGTCGTTTCTGCGGATGCCGTACCAGCGGGACGCCCTGGCCCGCCACTCGGTGATCGCCGAGACCTTCGAGACGGCCTGCACCTGGGACGGCTTCGGCGCCCTGCACCAGGCGGTCACGGAGGCGGCACGGCGGGCCGTCGACGAGGTGGCCGGGGCGGGGGTGATCGCTTGCCGGTTCACCCACGTCTACCCGGACGGCCCGGCGCCGTACTTCAGCGTGTACGCGCCCGGCCGCTGGGGCAGCCTCGTCGGCCAGTGGGACCACATCAAGGCCGCGGTGTCCGAGGCGATCTTGGCGAACGGCGGCACGATCACCCACCATCACGCGGTCGGCCGAGACCACCGGCCCTGGTACGACCGTCAGCGCCCCGCGCCCTTCGCCGCCGCGCTCACCGCCGCCAAGTCCGCCCTCGATCCGGCCGGCGTCCTCAATCCGGGGGTGCTGCTGCCGTAGCCACTCCACTGCCGTGGACACCCCCCTGCCGTAGCCACTGCACGCGCGCCTCGGATGCCGCATATGTCGCACGTCAGGGGAAACCCGGGCGAGAGTCGATGACGTACGGGGTCGTTGACGGAGCGCGGAGGGAGTGCGCAGTGAGTCAGGTCAGGACGACGCGTTCCTCGGATCTACCTCAGCCGTTGCGGATGCTCGGCTCCGGGCTGCGCCGCCTGCCCGGAGCCGGGCAGGTGGGCAGGGTCGCCGACGGGGCGCTGGATCGGATCGGAGCGGTCTCGCCGCGTGGACGGCGGATCGCGGTGTACACCGGAGCCGGGGTGCTCGGCGTGGCCGGCGTGGTGGAGTGGCCCGTGGCCCTCACCGGCGCGGCCGTCGCCTGGCTGACCCAGCCGCGCCCGCGCCAGGGCGAGGAAGACGGGGCGACGCGGGACGGCGATCGTTCTACGGCCGTGCGCTCCGGCGACGTCCGTGCGGGAACCGCCGACGACGCCGTGCCGGAGCCCGAGGGTTCCGGCCCCGGCGCCAGGCTGGCCCCCTCCCACTTCCAGCACGACCGGCCGGAGGTCGGCCGGCACGAGCAACCCGCCAAGGTCGGTGACGCGGCCACGACGTCGGCGCTCAAGAAGGTGGCGGAGGCCTCACACCACGACGGGCCGTAGACGCGGAGGGGCTGTGGCCGGCGGTGGCCGTCCGTCAGTAGTCGTTGCGACGGCGCAGCCCGAAGGGTCGGCCGTCCGGGTCGACGAGCACTCGATGCAAGGGGGCGTACAGCGTCCTGGCCGTACGGGAGAGGCGCGGTCGGTGATACGTGCGCAGCCGCCCGGGGGGTCGCGGGCCGCGGCGGCCGTTGTCGTGCCAGGCGTCCAGGGCGGCGGCGCTCGCGGCGAAGGCCTCGAAGGCCTTCAGGGGGTCGCACAGGGGGTCGGATGCGGGCGGGGTCGAGGGAGGCATCAGGTCCAGGTGCTCGCGCGAGAGTTCCAGGCGCAGGTCCCTGGCGAAGCGGCGGGCGCCGTCCCCGAGGCCGCCCGGGTCGCGCGGCTCGCGTGGGTCCGTGGACTCGTCCAGGACGGCGCAGGTGAGTTCGGAGTCGTGGGTCCAGGAGCGGAGGTTGATGTTGTCCGATCCGACCGAGGCCCACACGTCGTCGATCACGCACACCTTGGCGTGTACGTACACCGGTGTCCCGGCGTGGTTCTCCAGCCCGTACACCGCCACGCGCCCACCACTGGCGCGGCGCAGCCGGTCCAGGGCCGTGATCCGGCCGATCAGGTTCATGGGCAGGGTGAACCGGCCGTCCTGTTCGGGGACGGACGGGATGACCGCGATCAGGCGCAGGCCGGGATGGGCGGACAGTGCCTCGGCGAAGGCCTCGATCACGTGCGGGGACCACAGGTACTGGTCCTCCAGATAGATCAGGGCCCGCGCCCGCCGCAGCGCCTTGCGGTAGCCGCGCGCGATGCTGCGCTCGCCGTCGGGGGCGAAGTCGTAGCCGCGCAGGAGACGGTTGGGGTAGGTGCGCAGGACCTGGAGGGTGTGCGTGCCGCAGGGCGCGGGGTCGGGTGCCTGGGGTGGGAGCGGGTCGGCATGGGTGTCCTCGCCGTGCGCCAGTTCCCGCAGGCGGACGAACGGGCTGCGGGTGAGCGGGGCGGGGTCGTTCCAGCGCTCGCGGAACCCGGCCTCGATGTCCCCGACGGCCGGTCCGCGTATCGCGAGCTGGATGTCGTGCCACGGTGGGTGCGGTCCGTACGCGGCGGCGATGGGCAGGGACTGCGGGTCTCCGCGGTGGGTCGCGTCGTCATGGCGGTTGTGGCACAGGTCGATCCCGCCGACGAACGCGACGTCGAGCTCGGGGCGGTCCGGGTGCCGGAGCACGACGAGTTTCTGGTGGTGCGAGCCGCCGGGCCGTACCCGCATGTCGAGCAGGCATTCCCCGCCGCCCGCCTCGACCGCCTCGCCCAGATGGCGGTTCTCGGCCTCGCTGAACTGGAAGCGGTCCAGGTGGGAGCGCCAGAGCAGCCCCTTGACGATCACCCGGCGCGCGGCCGCCTCGCCCAGGACGCGGCCGATCTCGGTGCCGGGGCCGTCGAGGCGCTCGTCGGGGTCGCCCCGCCAGTCGGTGAACAGCAGCAGGTCTCCCGCGCGCTGCGCCCGGATCGCGTCGAGGAGTGCCAAGAAGTATGTCGAGCCATGGATGAGGGGCCGCACCAGGTTCCCGTGCGACCAGGCGGTTCGATCCGATCGGCGGCTGTCCAGCCGTGTGGCGCTGTTGCCGCGTTCGGCCGGGGTCAGCAGCCAGTCGGTGAGATCCACGACTCCTCCAGACAACACGGACGGGTAACCAGCCGGCGCCATTTCACGCCCGCAGGGCCGCAACGCTGGAATCCCTGCACCCCTCCCCCACTCAGGGTGACTCACCACGCCGCGATATTCGGTTGCCTGCCGACGAGCGTGATGGATGCAATGACCGGCATGATCACCCAGGTGCCCGATTCCGACACGGGAGACGCCCAAGCATGAATCCGCCGTCAACGCCACCCGGGGCAGCCCGAACTGACGGACCGTCCGTCCGGATCGGCGCTCTCGTTCCGCTGACTCGCCCGGGCTGGGTCCAGGCAGGCCAACACCTGCTCGCCGGGCTCGAACTGGCCGTCCACGAGGTCAACGACGCGGGCGGGATCGGCGGGCGACCGCTGGAGCTGGTGGTACGAGACACCGCTGCCGACCCGGAGAAGGCCAGGACGGCCGTGGACGAGTTGGCTCAGCTGGGCGTGGCCGCCTTGGCCGGCGAGTATCACAGTGTCGTCGCTCGCGCCGCCGCCACCAGGGCGGACGCGCTCGGCCTGCCGTATCTCTGCTCGTCGGCGGTGCTCGACGCCCTCACCACCGAGCAGCGGACGGACTGGGTAGCGCGGCTCTCCCCGCCGCAGTCCCGCGGCTGGCGGATCTACGCGGACTTCCTCCTCGCCGCAGGCCACAGTCGTATCGCCGTGGCGAGCCAACCGAGTGTCTACTGGGCCTCGGGGATCGGCATCCTGCGGGACCATCTGGCCCCACGCGGCGGTACCGTCCTCGAACTCGACATGCGGACGCTCTCCCCCACGGCACTGTGCGACGAACTCGTCGACAGCCGCGCGACAGCCCTCCTTCTCCTGGTCGGCCACCCGGAGCCGGCCGTGCCGATCGTCAAGTCCGTCCGCAGCGACCCGCGTCTCGCCCGGATCATGCTCGGCGCTCCGGCCGGGCAACCGGAGTTCGCGGAATGGGCGAGGTTGCTGGGCGACGACGGCACCGGGATCCCGTTCCTGCGCTATCTGCCCGAGCGCCTCGGTCCGCTCGGTGCCCGAGTCGAGGCCGCCCTGCGCGAGCGGCTGGCGCAAGCGCCCTCCTTCGTCGCCCACGAGGGCTACGACACGGTCGTCGTCCTCGCCGACGTGCTGCGTTCCCAGGGCACGGACCGGGCGCGTATCGCCGAGTCCTGGCCGCGGGTCGCCGTCGAAGGCACCCGCGGGCCGATCCGGTTCTCGCGCACGCCGGGGATCAGCGTGTGGCAGTGGGCCTGGCCGCCGGTTCAGGTCGTCGATCGGGATCCGGCGGAACCTGGACGCTTTCGCATCCTGCACACCGGCTGAGGATCGGGCCGTGAAGACCAGGTACGAGTGGCGCGGCGACTTCGACAACGGCGCCCTCGACGCGCTCCATGCCGACGGCTTCGGCCACCCCGTCGCGCAGACGGACTGGCGAGCACGACTTGAGCGGCACAGTCTCGGCTGGGTCTGCGGTCGGGAGGACGGCCGTCTGATCGGCTTCGTCAACGTGGTGTGGGACGGCGGAGCGCATGCCTTCGTCCTGGACACCGTGGTCGCGCGCGACTGCCGGTCGAGAGGAGTCGGAGCCGCGCTCGTCGCGACCGCGGCGGAAGAAGCCCGTGCCGCGAAGTGCCAGTGGCTTCATGTCGACTTCGAGGAGCACCTGCGCTCGTTCTACTTCGACGCCTGCGGCTTCAAGCCGACGGCAGCCGGGCTGATCGCCCTGTAACTCCGCCTGCGACTGCTCACCGAACAGCGCGACCCAGGACCGGGGCAGCAACTGACCCGTGCCGACGCGGGTCGCGTTCCGCGCGCTGGTCGACCGCTGACCGGCCCCGAGGTCTTCGACCAGGACCTCGAGGACGGCCACGTACTCCTGCGGCTCCTGGCTCTGTGGTGCTCCTAGCTCTGCGGGACGTCCTTCACGAACACGATGCCGTCGCAGGCCGTCAAGTGGGCCGGGTCGAACGGGGCATAGCCGAACCACGGGGACACGCGGGGCGCGGGAGGCGTGTCGCCGAGGGAGGTGGCCAGCCGCGTGGCGTCGATCACGCTGCGGTCCTCCGGGAGCGCGTACAGGAGTCCTTCGAGCGTGTCCGGCGGCGGGGTGTCCACTCCCTGGTGCCGGATGGTGCCGAGGGCCGTGGCCACGAAGGCGTACTGCTCGCCGAGTTCGGCGCTCACCAGCGCGCCGGCGCTCCACCACTCCACCCGCCCCTCCCACATCCGCATCGAGCTCTTCGGCCGCTGGAGATGGGAGTTGTGGGCGTGGACGAAGGTCCGGCCCCGTTCGGCGAGGCCGATGAGGTTGTGGGCCATCATCACGTCCCGCTGTGCGCACAGCCGGGTCATGCGGGCCGGTGAGGTGTCGGCCATCCAGTGGTGGTAGCGCAACAGGCCGGTCGCGGTACGTCCGTACAGGCGCGCGCGGTCCCAGTCGTCGCCGGAGGTCGCCTCGACGAGGTTCGGCAACTGCGTGTCGAGCAGCGTCACCAGGTCGTCGGCGAGCAGCCGCAGCCGAGCGGCCTCGGCGGACTGCCCCTCGGACCGGGCCGGGTCCATCATCGCGGCGGGGTCGGTCCACCGGTCGTCGCTGCCGAGCAGGCGGTCGAGTGTTTCCGCCGTGCACGGGAGCAGGTCCGCGTCCACCCAGGCGGAGAGGTAGCCGTGGAGTGCGGTGAGGGGCTGCCGCGGGCTCGCGGCGGCGGTGATCTCCAGCGGGCCGTCGAACCCGGCGAAGCGCAGCCACTGCGACTCGGGCCGGCCGTCGTTGTGGGCGCGCATCCAGCGCACGAGTTCGCGGTTGGCCTCGCAGGCGCCCCAGCCGTGGCTGAAGCCGCGTTCCATGACCTCGTCGAGGGTGCCCTTGCCCGAGGTGACGTAGTCGTCCACGACCAGGCCCATCATGCAGTCGCTCTCGATCGCGATCGTCCGGTAGCCGTCCTGCTCGACGAGCTGCCGGAAGATTTCGTTGCGCAGGTCGAGCAGAGCGTCCTCCCCGTGGGTGGGCTCGCCCAGCGCGAGCAGCCGGGGCCGGGCCGCCGGGAACAGCCTCATGAGGGTGGCGGCCTCGACGGCCTGGGCGATGTCCTGGAAGTCGTTGTCCTGGGTGTCGGTAGCCATGGCTTCAACGGTATCGTTGAACCTTCGGTTGAAACTTTTCCGCGATACTGTCGGGTCCATGGGGCGAAACCTTCAAAGCGGCGCACAGCTCAGGCCGATCGACCTGGCCCGTCGGCACGGTCTGTCCACGCAGGCGATCCGGAACTACGAGGAGGCCGGCATCCTCCCGGCCGCCGATCGCACGCCCCACGGCTACCGCACCTACACCTCGCTGCACGCCGCGGCCCTGGACGCGTTCCTCGCCCTGGTCTCCGGCCACGGCCACGGGACGGCGACGTCGATCATGCGGGCGGTGAACGAGGGCGCGCCCGACGAGGCGTTCCGTCTCATCGACGAGAGCCATGCCCAACTCCTCGACGACCGACGCACCCTCGAAGCCGTGGAGCGGGCCCTGCGCGATCTGCGGCCCATCGCGCCGCCACCCGAACCCGGTCCCAGGTCCGAGCCCGGCGGCACGTTCATCGGGCCGTTGGCGGAGCGGCTCGGAATCCGGCCCGCGACGCTGCGCAAATGGGAGCGCGCCGGGCTGGTGCACCCGCGCCGCGACCCCGGGACCGGCTACCGGGTCTACGACGAGGACGCCGTACGGGACGCCCGGCTCGCCCACCAACTCAGGCGGGGCGGCTACCTCCTGGAGCAGATCGCGCCGCTGATCGCCCAGGTACGGGCAGCCGGCGGGCTGGAACCACTGGAGACCGCACTGCGCGACTGGCACGGCCGCCTGTCGGCCCGCGGACGGGCCATGCTGACCGGGGCAGCGGAGCTGGAGGCGTACCTTCGCCGGTGAGTACGACAGCCTCACCACCAACACGGTCCTGCACTGCCTCGGCCCTGAGGGCTCACGGTTCCCGTCAGCTCTGCTCGATGGTGGCCGGTTCGGCGGGGGCGCGTTCGCCCTTGAGGGACTCGACGCCCTCAGCGGCCTCCGCGTCCCGCTTCGCCTCCGCGACGACCATCGCGGCCATGGGACCGGCGCCCAGCGCCCCGCCGACCAGGAAACCCACTCCCATGGCGACGACCATGATCACGTTGCCGACCCACACCATGGTGTCCACCGGCAGCGTGTACGCCCCCACGACCCGCACCACACACTCCGTGAGCAGTACGACACCCCACACCAGCGAGAACATCCGCTCGGCCCGTCGAAACCGCGCCGAACCGGCCCGCAGTCGTGCCCAGGCGGCCTCCCGGCCCGGGTTCCCCTTCACCACCCACGGCTTCATACCGGCCGTCATCATCGGCTTGCCGAGCACCACGGAAGCGATGATCCCGATCCCGATCACGCTGCTGACCACGCTGTCCTTGGCGATCATCAGTCGCGGGTCGCCCGCCACGAAGCCCAGCAGCAGGGACACGATGTTCACGCAGAGGATCAGAGCGGCCAGCCCGTTGACCTCGCGCGCCTTCAGCACACCCCATCCGGTCCGCACGGCCGGCACGACACTGCTCAGGGCGAGCGCCGTCAGCGTGCTCGTCCCGAAGCCGTTCTTCAGGAGGTAGTACGCCCCGAGAGGCACTGCGACATCGATGAGCAGCGGCGCGAAGTTCCGCAGCACATTCCGGCCGCCCGCGGTGCTCGTCCTGGTGGTCCCCGTGTTCCCCGTGGCCCCCGTGATCCCCGTGTTCGTCGTCATGCACCCAGCTTCGTGGCCATCGCCGGGTCACCGGTAGAAACGATCGTCCCGCCCTCGGCATGACAAATGTCAGCTCCGCACCAGCGCGCGGTGCCCGGCCGCCGCTCAGGCGCCCGGTGCCTCCAGGGTCGCCGGTGGCTCGGCGGGGCTCGCGGCGGGTGGGTGGAAGAGGACGGCTCGGGCGACGGGCGGGGCGAACAGGGTGGTGACGGGGGCCGAGAGGGTCAGTACGGAGCGGAAGGCGCGCCCCACGACGGGGTCGCCGGGCGCGCGGTCCTGCACGCGCTGGAGGTACCAGTCGGCGGCGCGGTCCGCGGGCCCGCCGGCCACCGCGTTCCCGACCGCGCCCGGCATCTTGCGGTCCGCCCCGGCGGAGATGTCCCACGCCTGCCGGGACGCGGCGAGAACGGCCCGCTGCACGCGCCGAGTCGTGGGCGTCCGGCGCGGATCGGCCAGTGCGTCGCGCAGCGCGACCGCGCTCATCGCGGCGACGGCCATGCCCTGGCCGTAGATCGGGTTGAAGGTGCACAGGGCGTCACCGGTGGCGAGGAATCCGGCCGGGCAGCTGCCGGGCAGGTCGTAGCGGCGGCGGACGTTGGCGGTACGCCGGTAGCCGAACGCCGGCGTGAGCGGTTCGGCCTCGTCCAGCCACCGGTGCAGGAGCGGGTGCGGCAGCCTCTTGGTGTACGTCACGAACTCGTCGTCGTCCGTGGGCGGTTCGTCGCCGCGCAGCCCCGAGACGATGACGAGATGGCTGCCGTCCTCCAGCGGCAGTGCGCCGCCGGCGTGGACCTGGTCCGGGCTCGGGTAGACGTAGTAGCCGGCGGTGTCACCGCCGAGGACGCCGTCGCGGCCACGGTAGACGCGCGAGGCGTATGCGAGACCCGTGTCGATGGTCTCCTCGTGCGGGACCCCGGACCCGATCGACTGGAGCCACCCCGGTGCCTTCGTGCCGCTGCCGGAGGCGTCGACGACCAGGTCGGCCGCCAGTTCCCGCTGTTCCCCGCGGGCGTCGCCGGAACGGTCCCGCAGGATGACGCCCCGCACGCGTGCGGCGTCGCCGAGCAGCCCTACGACCTCGGTCCCCTGCACCGTACTGATCACCGGGTCGGCCAGGACCCGTCGCCGTACCAGTTCCTCCAACTGCGCACGGGAGCCGGTGTAGATGTGCGTCGTCGCGGGCAGCCGGCGGAACCAGCGGCCGTTCTGCCACAGCACCAGGCCCGACGGCAGGCCCACGCGCGGCGCTCCCGCCGCCCGCAGGTCCGCCAGGATGCCCGGCAGCAGCGACTCCATGGCCACCTGCCCGCCCTCCAGCAGGACATGCGGATGCCGGCCCTGCGGTACGCCGGGCCGCGGCCCCGTCCCGTCCGGGAACCGGTCGCGCTCCACGACCGTCACCCGGTCGGCGTGCCCGGCCAGCACGTGTGCCGCGAGCATCCCCGCCAGACTCCCGCCCACCACGACCGCGTGCCGCCCGCTCCCGCGTCCCACGCCCCAACCACCCGTATTTCCGGCAGAGTTCACCGAGCCGCTCCCCTGTGTCGCCACGTCGCGAGAAGCCACCAGTATTCCGGACCGCGGCACGGGTCGACCGCGTTACAGCCGTTTCGCGCCACCCCGTGTCAGCGCGGGTCCACGTCGGTCTGCAGCATGTGGTGGTCCGAGTACGCGCTGGGTTGCACGCGGTGCTCGAGCGGGGCGAAGCCGCGCAGGAAGACGTAGTCGAACTTGGTGTGCCAGTCGGTGGTCGTCTCGCAGCCGGCGGTCTGCGAGGGACGGCACCGGGGGTCGGTGTCCGTGGCCAGCGCCCACATCTTGGAGAGTTCGGGGGCGTCCGGTACGGCGTTGAAGTCGCCGAGCACGATCGCGCGGTCGTGCCGGGCGACCGCGGCGGCGAGTACGCCGACCTGGCTCGCGCGGAAGGACTCTTGCCGTCGCTGGGCGAGGTGCGTGTTGAAGACCCGCACGGACCGGCCGCCGACCGTGGTGGTGACCGCCATGTACCCGCGGTCCTCGGATCCGCCGTCGGGGTACTCCACGTTGACCCGGTCCGTCATCGGAGCCGCCGAGAGGATCGCCTGGCCGAAGCCTCCCGGGTTCCACGGCACGCCCCCGCAGCGGCCCCAACTCTGCAGAACCGAGCCGTACTTGACGTGGTAGACCAGCCCGTGGAGGTTCTCCAGATAGTCCCGGATCATCTCGACGTCACGCACGCACGCTTCCTGCATGCCGATGACCTGCGGCGCGTACGCGGCGATCTCCGCCGCCCGGTCGACGTTGCTCACCTCGCACGGGTTGCAGATGTTCCACGTCATGACCCGGTTCGGTACGACGTCCCGGGCGGCCTCGACAGGCTGCGATCCGGCGGAGGAGGCACCGAGGGGTGTGCTGGGGCCGACTAGCAGCATGCAAGCCGCGATCACGGCTCCCACCAGCAACCACGCGCTCCGTCCGAGCACCATCGCCTCCTCGATGCGGGCTCTGTCCCGCCCCGCGCCCTGGAGCGACGATAACCCACCCGCCCCACCGGGAGGCGTCCGCGCCCGACTCCTGACTCAGGGCCGGGAAGGCGACACAGGTATCACTGCGGCCAGGGCCGGGCATGAGCGCTGGCCGCGCCGACCGCCGCTCTCGCCGCCCGTTCGACCAGCGAGATGCCGGCTTCCATGGATCGATTGCCGGCGCTGAGGACGGAGACCAGATAGCGGTGCCCGTGCACCGTGACCTGCCCGACGCTGTTGATGATCCACAGGCCGGTCGTGCTCCGCTGCAACCAGCCGTTCTTGAGAGCCCAGCGGGAGCCACGGGAGCCGGCCGCCGACACTCCCCAGTCCTGGTCGTCGGTGATCGAGCCCATCAGGTCCCGGATGTAGGCACGGGACGCCCGGTCGAGCCCTTGGGGTGGGCGAACGGAGGCCATCGGACCCCGCGCGAACACGGCGCGCAACAGCTTGACCTGGTCCGTGGCCGTGGTCCGGGTGAGGCCCCATCTGATGCCTGGGCCGCCCCGTGTCGAGGAAAGCCCCAGCCGTTCGTTCGCCACGCTCAGGCCGTCCGCCTCGCCGATCGCCTGCCAGAGGACGTTGGTGGCGTGGTTGTCACTCGTCCGGATCATCGCCTCGGCGTGTTCGCGCTCCTCGACCGTCAGCTCCCGGCCCTCGTCCTGCGCCTGGAGCAGCAGGGTCGCGAGGATACCCACCTTGATGACGCTCGCCGTTTCGAAGGTCGCGCCCTTCCCGTACGACGCGATCTCCTGGTCGGCGCTGTCGAGGTCGAGCACCGCCACCGCCAGTCGCGTGTCACCGCGCGGCAGGACCGGTCTGAGCGCCCGCGAGAGAGTCGTGCCCCGTTTCTCGCGCGGCGCCGCCGCCGGCCCGGCGGCCGGGGCGCCCGCCCGTGGCAGGGGCGTTGGCGTCTCGTGAACCGTACCGACGGCGGAACAGCCGGCGAACGCCGCCACGACTGCGGCGGCGACACAGGAGGCGGCCCAAACCCTCAGCGAGGGTGCGCGCGGGCCGCGCGCCGTGTGCGTCCGGTTCTGTCCGTCGAACATGGCGGGGCGGGCCTCGATGTTCCTGTGATGAAAGGACGGCGATCAATCTGAAAATATGTCATTCCTGATGGGATCGTGATCATTGATGCCAGGACAGGCGTGTCGTCCCCGATCGCCCGCTGGCGGGAGCTCTTTGCCCGGTGTGCCACCGTGCGGCCAGGGTCCCACCACGGGTGATCGCTCAGTCGTTGCAGCGTGCTGCGCCGCTGTGGGCCCTCGTCGGCGCTCGCTCGGGCGGTCGTCGTGCTGCTCACGCCGGCCGGTGACGGTCCGCAGGAGGCGGTGGAGCGCAGGGCCGGGATGCAACACGAACGTTCACGGTCACGTACAACCCGTCGCCGGAGCCCGGTGGGTACGACTGCGCGCGGATCACCGTCAGAGCCACGGGCACGGACGCGAGTTGAAGGTTCGGCACCCCGCCCGTCAGTTCTCCTGGAGGACGGAGAGGACATTGCCGGCGGGGTCGGTGAACCACGCGATCGCCGCGGGGCCGCCGTTGCCGACCCGGACGATGCCCTTCTCGTCGTGGTCGAATCCGGAGTAGCGCTCGAGGGTCACACCGCGTCGCTCCAGTTCACCGACGGCGGCCTCGATGTCGTCCACGGGGAAGTTGAGGATCGTGAACGTCGCGGGGGCGTGGTTCTCCTTGGGGTAGACGAAGACCTGTGCGCCGCCGCCGAGCTTGAGGGTCAGCAGCCGCATGTCACCCTGCCCGGACTCCTCCACGTCGAGGCCGAGGGTCTCACCGTAGAAACGGCGGGCCTCGCCGAGGTCGTCGACCGAGAAGCCGCTGAACGCCTGTGATTGTCCGAGCATGCCGTGTGTCTCCTTCGCGGATGAGCTGTCCTGCCGTCTCAGGGCACATCACGCATGCGGAGGCTCGGACGCGCGCCGCGCGGGTGGCGTCCGGATGGTCCTGTGTGCTTCACCCTCGCGAAGCGCCCGCCCCGACTCCGGGAGGCAACGGCACTCACTCGACATGCGCGGCGGTCCGGTTCGGTGGAGTCTGGGGATCATGGAGCGTAAGCACGGGCGACGGGCCGGCTCGGCCTTCGACGTGGAGTCCGTGCTCGACGACCTCTACACCACGCCGCCGCCCGGCTTCGTGGCCCGTCGCGAGGAGTTGGCCGCCGCGGCCAGGACGTCCGGCCGGGCGGAGGACGCCCAGAGGATCCACGCCGCCCGCCGCCCCACGCTCGCGGCCTGGGCGGCGAACCTGCTGCTGCGCTCCCAGCCGGAGGAGAGCCGGCGTTTCCTGGAGTTGGGGCGGGCGCTGCGCGATGCCTATCGCACACTGGATGCCGACGGGATCAAGGAGCTGTCCGAGCAGCGACGAGGTGTCGTCTCCGCGTTGTCCCGGCGGGCCGCCGAGCTGGCCCGTGCGGACGGTCACCGCCTGTCGGACGCGGCGCAGCAGGACGTCGAAGCAACGCTGCGGGCCGTGCTCGCCGACGAGGGCGCGGCCGAGCAGTGGGCCACGGGCCGCCTGGAGGGCGCGCTCACCCCGCCCTCCGACTTCCCCTCCCCCACCGGCACCAACACGGCGGCCGGTACGCCGCGCGAGACTCCGAAACGCGCAGCGGCATCGTCGGCGCCGGCGTCGGCCACGCGGGCGAAGGACGACCTGGCCGAGCGGCGGCGTCGCAAGCGGCAGGAGGAACTCGCCCGGGCTCGCAAGGCGGCCAAGGAGGCCGAGCGGCGGCTGCGCGATCGGCGTACGGAGCAGGCGGATGCCGACGCCGCGTTGCGGCAGGCACGTCACCGGCATGACCGGGCCCGTCAGGAGGCCACGGATGCCGAGCAGCAACTGCAGCGGGCACGCCGGGAACTTGAGCGCGCCGACCGGGAAGAGCGGGAAGCCGAGGACCGGCTTCAGGCCACCACGGAGGCCCTGGCCCGGGCAGAGCGGGCGGCGGGCGAGGCGGCCGACGAGGTGGAACGGCTCGCCACCTCCGACGGATAGGGCCGGCCGGGGACGGACGGGCGAGGCCTCGCCGGCCGTGGACGCGTTCGAGGCGGCCTTCGTGGGCACCGAAGTGCCCGGGCCGGCCGACGCGTTGAGCGTCATCGGGATCCACCCCGGTCAGTGCGGGGTGCTGGTCCATCTGGCCGACGCGCCGGCCGCGGCGTTCGTCGTGCCCCACCCGGACGACCACCGCACGCTGCACGCCACCCAGTGGGCCGACTTCCACGACACCACTTTCTGCCGAGTTTCCGTCCCAAGCAGGACAACCACATCGCTGAGGCGATCAGCGACGAGCAGGGGCGGACGGTCTGCCTCAAGACCTTCCGGCTGTCCGAGAGCCAGGTCCGCCGTGGCTATCCGCTCAGCCGTCTCGCCGCCCACGACTGGCACCTGATCTGCTGCGGCCGGAGATGAGGGGCCGCCAGTAGGCAGGGGGTTGGCCTATACCAAAGTCTTGACAGGGCGTTTCCGCCGCTCCTTAAATTCATGAAGTGAAATAAGTGCCCCGGAGGTCGAGCCCTCTGAGGGCTCACCTGTCATGCGCAGGCCAAACGCCCCCTCCCTGCTTGCCGCTCCCGACTCCCCCACCCCCCACTCATGCCGCTTCGCCGGCGCAGGAGAAACCATGCTCCCCACCCCGCGACCAGCCATCGGCGGCCGCCCCCCGTCACGCCGGGCCCGCACCCGTGGCCCCTTGACCGCGGCCCTCGTCGCCGCCGCGACGACCGCCTCGCTCCTGAGCGCTCTCCAGCCCACGCAGGCCGCCGCCGAACAGGCCGCCTCCTCAGCCCCGTCCGCCGCCGCCCTGCCCACCGGCTGGTCCACAGTGGTGAACAGCGGCAGCGGCAAGTGCCTGGACGCGCGGGCGGCCGGCACCGTCAACGGCACGGCGGTGCAGCAGTACGCCTGCAACAACAGCACCGCCCAGCAGTGGAGTCTCACACCGACCAGTGACGGCTTCGTGCGGATCGGCAATCGCAACGACACCCAGCAGGTGGTCGACGTGAGCGAGGTGTCCACGGCCGACAACGCGGCCGTACACCTGTGGACGTACGGCGGCGGGAACAACCAGCAGTGGCAGGCCGTGGACGAGGGCGGCGGCGCCTATCACTTCGTCAACCGGCACAGCGGCAAGTGCCTCGACGTCCCGTCCGCCTCGACGGCCGACAGCGTCCAGCTCGTGCAGTACACCTGCAACGGTACGGCCGCCCAGCGCTTCCAGGTCGCGCCCGTGAGCACCGCCCCGGGCGACGTCGACCTCGGTCCCAACGTGGCCGTCTTCGATCCGTCGATGCCCTCGTCCACGATCCAGAGCCGACTGGACTCGATCTTCCGGCAGCAGGAGACGAACCAGTTCGGCTCGCAGCGCTACGCGGTGATGTTCAAGCCGGGCACGTACAGCAACGACGTCAACGTCGGCTTCTACACCCAGGTCCTGGGCCTCGGCCAGTCCCCGGACTCGGTCACCGTCAACGGGGCCGTTCACGTCGAGGCCGACTGGTTCCCGCCGCAGAACGCCACCCACAACTTCTGGCGGGGCGCCGAGAACCTCTCGGTGAACCCCACCGGCGGCACCGACCGGTGGGCGGTCTCCCAGGCCTCCGGGTACCGGCGCATGCACGTGCGCGGCAACCTCGAACTCAGCGACGGCGGCTGGTCCAGCGGCGGCTTCATGGCCGACACGAAGATCGACGGCCAGGTCCGCTCGGGCACCCAGCAGCAGTGGCTGACCCGGAACTCGCAGCTCGGCAGCTGGACCGGCTCCAACTGGAACATGGTCTTCGTCGGCAGCCAGGGCGTGCCCGGCAACACCTTCCCCAACCCGCCCTACACGACGGTCGGCCAGACCCCGACCGTACGCGAGAAGCCCTTCCTGTACGTCGACGACGCGGGCGCCTACCGGGTGTTCGTGCCTTCGCTGCGTACCAACTCGACGGCCACCAGCTGGGCGAACGGGAACGCGCCCGGTACGTCGCTCGGCATCGACCAGTTCCACGTCGTCAAGCCCGGCGCCACCGCCGCGCAGCTCAACGCCGCCCTCGCCGACGGCAAGAACCTCCTGGTCACGCCCGGCGTCTACCACCTCGACCAGACTCTGCGGGTGACCCGCCCCGACACCGTGGTCCTCGGTCTCGGCCTCGCGACGTTCATCCCGGACAACGGCATCACCGCCATGACCGTCGCCGACGTCGACGGGGTGAAGATCGCGGGCGTGCTCTTCGACGCCGGCACCACCAACTCCCGGACCCTCGTGGAGATCGGCCCCGAGGGCGCCTCGGCCTCCCACGCGGCGAACCCGACCTCGCTGCACGACGTGTGCTTCCGCGTCGGCGGGGCCGCCGTGGGCAAGGCGACCACGAGCCTCGTCGTCAACAGCGACCATGTCATCGGCGACCACATGTGGATCTGGCGGGGCGACCACGGCAGCGGCATCGGCTGGAACACGAACACGGCCGACACCGGGCTCGTCGTCAACGGCGACGACGTCACCATGTACGGCCTGTTCGTCGAGCACTACCAGAAGCACCAGACGATCTGGAACGGCAACGGCGGGCGGACGTACTTCTACCAGAACGAGATGCCCTACGACCCGCCGAACCAGGCCGCCTGGATGAACGGCTCCACCCAGGGGTACGCCGCCTACAAGGTCGCGGACTCCGTCACCAGTCATCAGGCGTACGGACTGGGCAGTTACTGCTTCTTCAACGCCAACCCGTCCGTCACGGCCGAGCACGCCTTCGAGGTGCCGAACAGGCCCGAGGTCCGCTTCCGGAACATGGTGACCGTCTCGCTCGGCGGCACCGGAACCATCCGGCACGTCATCAACGACCGCGGCGGCCCCTCCAACTCGTCCACCAACGTGGCCAACCTGGTGAGCTACCCGTGAGGCGGCTCGTGGCACGTCTGCTGACGGGACTCGCGCTGGTGCTGGGGCTGACCGCGGCCCCGGCGCCCGCCGGGCCCGACGCCTCCGCCGCGCACGGGGCCGCCCCCGCCTTCAAGGTCATCGCCTTCTACAACGGCACCTGGGACGCCGCGCACATCGACTTCGTCAAGGAAGCCAACAAGTGGTTTCCGCGCACCGCCGCCCAGCACAACTTCACCTACAGGGCGACGACTGACTGGAACCTGCTCGCGAACGGAGGCGTGAACGACTACCAGGTCGCCCTCTTCCTCGACGACGCACCGGACACGGCGGCGCAACGGGCCGGATTCGAGCGGTACATGCGGGCCGGCGGCGGCTGGATGGGCTTCCATGTCTCGGCGTTCACCACCGACGCCGGGTCCTGGCCCTGGTACCACGACACCTTCCTCGGCAGCGGGAACTTCCGCTCCAACACCTGGGGGCCGACGACGGCGGTGCTGCGCACCGAGAACCGGACGCATCCGTCCGTGACCGGGCTGCCCGCGACGTTCACCTCGTCGGTGAGCGAGTGGTACAGCTGGTCCAGGGACCTGCGCACCAACCCGGACATCAAGGTGCTGGCCTCCGTCGACCCGACGAGCTTCCCGCTGGGCACGGACCCCAACCAGTCCTGGTACAGCGGCTATTACCCGATCCTGTGGACCAACAGCCGGTACCGGATGCTGTACGCGAACTTCGGCCACAACGCCATGGACTACGCCACGGGCACCCGGCTGTCCTCCACGTTCGCGAGCCCCACCCAGAACCGTTTCCTCGTCGACGGGCTCAAATGGCTCGGCGGCGCGGCCGGCAGCCGGGCACCCGGAGGTGTCGACTGAGCGTGCGCGGCTGGTGATCGGCCTGCGACGCCGTGGCCGCCAGTTCGGCGATCCCCTCGTCGAAGCTGATCGGCGGCTCGAACCCCAGGTCGCGGCAGGCGGCCTCGATGCTGAACCAGTGCGGCTGCACCAGCTCGGCGACGAGGAAGCGGCTGAGCGCGTGGGTGCGGGTGCGTCCGGTCAGGCGTAGGACGTTCTCGCAGGTGGCCGCGGCCGCCTGGGCCAACGGTGCCGGCACGGTGCACCAGGTGGCCCTCAGGCCTGCCGCGCGCAGGAAGTGGGCGGTGAGGTCGCGCAGGGGACGGGGGTCGTCCTGGGTGATGAAGTAGGCGCGGCCTCCGACCGGGGGGCCGCCCTGCTGGAGCCGGTCCAGGGCGAGCAGGTGCGCGTGGGCGGCGGTGCGCAGGTGGGTGGTGTCGACGAGGTTGGCGCCGTCACCGGGCATCACCAGTCGGCCCGCGTGCACGGCCCGTGCCAGGGCCGGTGCGAAGTGCGGGTCGCCGGGGCCCCAGATGATGTGCGGGCGCAGCGAGACCGTGGCCAGGTCGGGGCAGTTGGCGGCCAGGACGAGGGCTTCGGCCCGGGCCTTGGTACGGGGGTAGGCCGCCAGGTGCCGGTCGGGGTAGGGGCAGCTTTCGTCGGCGTCGCGCAGGCCGCCGGGCTGGAAGACGACACTGGCGGTGGACGTGTGGACCAGGGTGCCGATCCCCTGGGCGCGGCACTGGGCGATGACGTTGCGGGTGCCCCGCACATTGGTGTTCCAGTACGGCAGGAGGGGGCCGCTGACGCCGGCGAGGGCGGCGTTGTGGACGACGGCGTCGCAGCCGGCGAGCGCGCGGGAGACCGCGGACGGATCGGCGAGGTCGCCCCGGTGCTGCCGGACGCCGAGGCTCTCCAGGGCGGGGCTTGGGCGGCGGCTGAGGGACGACACCGTGGTGCCCCGGGCGACGAGTTGCCGGCAGATCTCCCGCCCGAGGAAGCCGCTCCCACCGGTGACCAGGACCCTCATCGCGTGGACCTCGGCAGATGCCTGGCGGCGGAGGCGGCGAGCCGGGCGCGGTCGGTCTTGGAGTTGTGGCGGATGTCGGTGGGGAAGCGAGGGTGGAACAGCACGGTGCCGATGCGGCGGCCGTGCGGGTGGTCGCCGAGGGCGGCCCGCAGCGCGTGCAGGATGTCGTCCCTGTCGGTACCGGGGACGGGCTCGACGCACAGCACCGGCCGCTGCTGTCCTGCGGGGCCGAGTCCGACCAGGGCGGTGCGGCGGACTCCGGTGGCGGTGTCGGCGACGGCCTCGACGTCCTCGGTGGTGAGGGTGAAGCCCTCGCCGGTCACGAGGTGCGCCTTGCGGCCGAGATACCAGAGGCGGCCCTGGTCGTCGAGGCGGCCCAGGTCGCCGGTGCGGTGCCACAGTCTGCCGTCGGCGACCGTCTTGGCGGTGACCGTGGCGTCGGGGCGGGCGTGGTAGGCGGGACTGACCACGGGCCCGGCGACGGCGATCTCCCCCAGTGCGGTGGCGTCGGCGTCCAGGATGCGGGCCTCGACACCGGGCAGGGGACGGCCCAGACAGGTGCCGGCGTGGCCCCGGGGCGGCCGGGTGCTGAGCTCGCGCAGGTCACCGGCCGCGATGGCGGCGACGGGCAGGCACTCCGTGGCGCCGTACACGCTGAGGATCTCCGCGTCGGCGGGCAGCACCTCGGCCAGGGCGTCGGCGAGGCGTGGGCGCAGGGACGCGCCGAAGGACAGGACGCGGCGTACGGACGGCAGGGTCAGGCCGGTGCGGGCGCAGTGGCCGACGATGAGGCGAAGGACGGCCGGTGAGGCGACCACGGCCGTGGCGCTGTGCTGCAGGAGCGGGCCGACGATGTGGCCGGGAGGTGTGCGGGCCGGAGCGAGATGGTTGATCCGCGGGGCGACGGTGGGCAGGCCGAGCAGCGGGCCGAACAGGGCGATCGGCAGGAAGCAGGAGAGCAGGACGTCATCGGGTTCCGGCCGCAGGACGGCGGCCAGGGTGGTGAGTTGCCCGGCGATGGTGGCGTGCCGGTACTCGACGCCCTTGGGGCGGCCGGTGGAGCCGGAGGTGAAGGCGATCATCGCCAGGTCGTCGTCGTGCGGCACCGGGGCGGAGGGCGGCGGCCCGCTCCCGTCGGCGACCGGCACCGGCAGGCTCGGGCCCAGGAGCCTGTCCTGGCCGGGGATTCGGCCGCCGGTGACGAGGGCGGTGTGGAGGTGGCCACGGCCCCAGCCCAGCGCTCTGCGCCCGACGTGGGCCAGGCGTTCCCCGACGAAGACGCCGGGGGCGATCTCGTCCAGGCAGCGGCGTACCTCGGCGCGCGGCTCGATCAGGGTGGGGACGGCACCGAGGAGGGCCAACCCGTGGACGGCGACGAAGAGTTCGTAGGCGTCGCGGGTCATGATGACGGCCTTGTCGCCGCGCTTGACTCCGGCCGTGCGGAGGTTGTCAGCGGTGCGGCGGCAGCCGTCCAGGAGTTGCGCGGCCGTGATGGTCTGTGATGCGCGGGCACCGGCGCAGCGGACGAGCGCGGTCGCCTCGGGGTGTTCGTGCAGCCTGGTCAGGCGGGCGTGGATGCTGTCCTGTGGGGTGGTCATCGCTGTCCTCGCAGGAAGGCGCGGAGGTCGACGCCGAGTTCGTGCCCGGCGTCCTCCATCGCGAGATGGCCGGCATTCGGGTAGCGGTGGACGACGGCGTGCGGATGGCGGCGGGTCCACTCGGTGAGGACCTGCGGGGTGAAGACCGGGTCGCGCATGCCCCAGCCGATGAACATCGGGATCCGGCGCAGGTCGTCCGATTCGGCCGACGGTTCGAGCAGCCGCCACGCCTCGTCCGTGTCGTCGCGGGGGATGGCGCGGACGAACTCCGTGATCGCCCTGCGGTTGCCGCGACGCCGGTGAGGCAGGAGGTAGGCGCGCCGTTCGGCGGGCGACAGCGGGTGGGTGACGCCGACGCGGAGCGTGGCCCGGGCGAAGGCGTTGGTGGCGTGGACGGCGGCGGCGACAGATCGGTGGTCCCTGATCCAGCGCAGGTAGAACGGCAGCCGGTAGCCGTCCGGCCAGGGAAAGGCGATGGTGTTGAGGACCACCAGGCGGGAGACGACGCCCGGGTTGCGCAGCAGCCAGGCGAAGCCGAGCGGGCCGCCCCAGTCGTGCACGGCGAAGGTCCAGCCCCGGGCCGGAACTCCCTCCTGGTCGACCAAGTGCCGGTAGAGGGCGTCCAGATGGTCCAGCTGGGCCTGGTAGCGGGCGGCCGTGTCCGTTGGCAGGGCGAGGTGATGGGACAGGCCGAGGCCCGGCAGATCGGGTGCCAGGCAGCGCGCGTGCGGGGTGAGCGCGGGAAGCAGTTTGCGCCAGGCGTAGCTCCAGGTGGGATTGCCGTGCAGGAACAGCAGCGGTTCGCCCGTGCCGACGTCCAGATAGTGCTGGCCGGTCGAGGGGACGAGTCGCCAGTGGTCGCGGGCGGGGTAGCCGGGCAGCAGCCGGCCGAGGAGGGACGCGTGCGGGGCGCCTGCCGTACGGCTCTCGGCGGTCACAGGCGGATCAGCGCCAGACCGAAGCTCATGCCGCTGGCCAGGCCGAGCATCGCCACTGTGTCGCCGGGTTCGACGCGGTCGGCCTCCCTCGCCTTGACCAGTTGCAGGGGCAGGGAGGCCGCGGCGCAGTTGCCGTGGTCGGCGACGGCGGGCATGCAGCGGTCCGCGGGCAGGGGCAGTTTGTCGACCATCTCCTGGTACTGCGGCATGCCGATCTGGTGGAAGGCGATGAACGAGCTGGCCCGGAGCGCCTCCAACTCCCTCTCGGCGGCCCGTTGGAGGAACGTCAGGCCTTCGACCGCGGTGGTGCGCAGCAGGTCGCCGTTGAGCCGTAGGGTCGTGTGCTCGTCGTCGAGCGAACGCGGGTGCATGGATCCGCCGCCGCTCACGGTGCAGGCGTTCCAGGCGGTCGAGTCCGCCGCGAAGCGGAGGGTGAGCACGCCGGGGTCGCCGTCCCCGTCGGGCCCGGCGGTGAGCAGCAGGGCGGCGCCGGCGTCGGAGACCGTGTAGCCGGGCATGGCCCGCATCAGGGCCTCGTGGTCGGGGACGTGCCAGCGGGTGACCATGGAGCCGACCTCGCCGCAGGCGATCAGCACGGTGCGGTAGCGGCGCGTCGCGATGAGCGCGCCGGCCACCTCCATGGCGTTGAGGACGCTGTTGCAGGCGTTCTTCACGTCGAACACCGGGCAGGTGGCGCCCAGTTTGGCCGCCACGATGTGCGAGGTCGACGGTTCGATCATGTCCAGACAGGTGGCGGCGAACAGCAGCAGGTCCACCTGGTCGATGGTCAGGCCGGCGTCGTCGAGCGCCTTGCGGGCGGCGGCGGCCGCGAGGTCCGAGGCACACACGCCCTCTTCGCACGCGTGGACGCCGCGTACGCCGGTGACGTCCTCGAGCAGGCCGGGTGGCGGTACGTAGGGGCTTCCGGCGGCGGCGATGCCGGCCCGGATGTCCTCCATGGTCCGGTAGCGGGGCGGCAGATGGACGGCGACGGCTGTCAAGCGGGCACGCGGGGCTTCGAGCACCGCGCCACCGTAACGGCCGGTCACGCACCGTGATCGATGATTCACTCGTTTGCCTCCCAAGACCCCACCAACGGGTGAAATCGGCCTTGGCCGGTGAACGATGAGGGCAGTGTCCTCCCGCTCGGACCGGCAAGCAGGCGGCGCAACAGGGGGCGGGGCATGGGTGTGGGGCGGGGCATGGGTGTGGGGCGGGACGACCGGTCAGTGGCGGTGGTGGGCGTCGGCTGTCGGCTGCCGGGCGGCATCACCGACCTGGACGGGCTGTGGGCGGCTCTGCGGGACGGTCGTGATCTGGTCGGGGAGATGCCGGAGGACCGGTTTCCCAAGCAGCGGTTCGTAGACCCGGGGGCGGTGCGCCCGGGCCGCAGTTACACGGCCGCCGGGGGCTTCCTCGACGACATCGCGTCCTTCGACGCCGGGTACTTCGGCATCTCGCCCAAGGAGGCGGCGCACATCGATCCGCAGCAGCGGCTGCTGCTGGAGATGGCGGCCGAGGCGCTCGACGACGCGGCCGTCCCGGCCGAGACGCTCGCCGGCTCCGACACCTGCGTGTACGTGGGCGTCTCCGATCCGGCCTACGGCACCGTCCTGTCGATCCTGGAGGACCACACCAGCCCGCACACGATGCCGGGCACCACCCTGTCCATCACCGCGAACCGCATCTCGTACGCCTTCGACCTGCGCGGCCCCAGCATGGCGGTGGACACGGCGTGTTCCTCGTCCCTGGTGGCAGTGGACCGCGCCTGCCGCACCCTGCATGAGGGCACGAGCCGGGTGGCGCTGGCGGGCGGAGTGAACGTGCTCGTCAACCCCTTCTCGTACGCCGGTTTCTCCTACGCGGGGATGCTGTCGCGGCGCGGCCGGTGCGCTGCCTTCTCCGCCGAGGCCGACGGTTTCGTGCGGGCCGAGGGCGGTGCGGTGCTGGTGCTGAAGCGGCTGGCGGACGCGGTGGCCGACGGCGACCGGATCCACGCCGTCCTGGCCGGCACCGGCAGCAACTCCGACGGACGTACGACCGGTATGACGCTGCCCAGTTCCAAGGCGCAGGAGGCGCTGCTGCGCACGGTGTGCCAGGAGGCCGGGATCGAACCGGACGACCTGGTGTACTTCGAGGCGCACGGCACCGGAACGCCGGTCGGTGACCCCGCCGAGGCCCGCGCCATCGGACAGGCCCTCGGCTCGCGGCGCGGCGCGGGCCCGCTGCCCGTCGGGTCGGTGAAGTCCAATCTGGGGCACCTGGAGCCTGCGGCGGGCATGGCCGGCCTGCTCAAGGCGATCCTGGTGCTCCGGCACCGGATCGCCCCCGCCTCGCTGCACGCCCTGCCGCTCAACCCGGCGATCGACTTCGACGCGCTCGGCCTGGCGCCCACGGTGACGCCGGTGGAGTTGCCCCGGTCGGAACGGGCCGCGGTGGGGGTGAACTCCTTCGGCTTCGGCGGCACCAACGCCCACGCGGTCGTCGTACCGCCGCCTGCCGTACCCCGGCCGCTGCGCCCGGGAGCGGAGCCGGCCGACAGGCCGGTTCCGGTGGTGGTGTCCGCGCGGTCGCCCAAGGCGCTGCGGCAGTTGGGCGAGCGGATGGCGCAGCGGCTGCGGGAGGCGGCGCCGGAGGAGTTCTACGACCTGGCTCGCACCAGCACGCTGCGGCGCGGCGCCCACCCGCACCGTGCCGCCGTGCTGGCCGCCGACGCGGGGCAGGCGGCCGACCGGCTGGAGGGGCTGTTCGCCGGATCGCCGTCCCACGGGGCCGTCGTCCGCAAGGCCGAGCGGGGCGCGGTGGCGTTCGTGTACTGCGGCAACGCCTCCCAGTGGCCCGGGATGGCCGCCGACCTGATGGCGGGCGAGGTCGTCTTCCGTACCGCAGTCGAAGAGGCCGACGCCGCGCTGTCCCCGTGTCTGGGCTGGTCCGTGGCCAAGGAACTGGAGCGTCCCGCCGCGGCCCGCTGGGCGCGTACGGAGATCGCGCAGCCGGTGCTGTTCGCCGTGCAGGTGGGGCTCACCGCCCTGTTGGAGTCCCGGGGCGTACGGCCGTGCGCGGTCGCCGGGCACAGCGTGGGCGAGGTGGCCGCCGCGTACGCGGCCGGGGCACTGACCTTGGAACAGGCCGCTCTGGTGCTCGCCCAGCGCAGCCGGACGCAGGCCCGCACGGCGGGCCGGGGCCGTATGGCCGCAGTACGCCTGCCCGAGGACGCCGCCCGGGCGGAACTGGCCCGCTTCGGAGGCGAGTTGGAGATCGCCGGAATCAACAGCGACCGGGACGTGACGGTGGCCGGCGCCCCGGACGCCCTGGCCTTCCTGGGCGCCGAACTGACGGCCCGTGACGTCTTCTTCCGCGAGCTGGAGCTGGACTACGCCTTCCACAGCCGCGCCATGGATCCCATCGAGGAACCGCTGCGCGCCGCCCTCGCCGCTCTGGCACCGGCCGAGGCCCGGGTGCCGTTCGTCTCCACCGTGACGGCGACCCCGTTGACCGGACGGGAGCTGGACGCGGAGTACTGGTGGCGCAACGTGCGCGAGCCGGTCCGCTTCGGGCCGGCCATGGAGCGCCTCGCGGCCGACGGCATCGGCATCGTCGTGGAGATCGGCCCGCATCCGGTCCTGCGTGCCTACCTGCGGCGCACCGGTCTGACCCATGTGCCCACGCTGCACCGGGACGGGGACGGGCCGCGTGAGGCGACCGCCGCGGTCGCCACCCTGCTCGCGGCCGGTGCCGACGTGGACTGGCGGGCCCACTTCCCGCACCCCGGCCGCGTCGTCGACCTGCCCGCCTACCCGTGGCAGCGCGACCGGCACTGGCACGGTGCTCCGCAGGATCTCGTACTGCACACCAGCGGCAGCGGGGTACTGGACCATCCGCTGCTCGGCGAGCGGCTGCCCGCGCCCCACCCCCTGTGGCACGGCACCGTGGAGCCGCAGCTCGTGCCCTGGCTGGGCGATCACCGGATCGGCGGCAGCGTGCTGATGCCGGCGGCCGCGTACGTGGAGATGGCGGTCACCGCCGGGTCGCGGGCGCTGGACCGGCCGGTGGAGGTGCGGCACCTGGACATCGCCCGCCCGTTCGCGCTCGGGTGGCCGGACCCGGCGGGCGCCGCGCTCCAGACCGCCGTCACCCCGGCCGACGGGGCGCTGACCATCAGCACCCGGGACACCCACGGCGGCGAGGTCCAGCCGGTCCTCCGCGCCCAGGTACGCACCCGGCTGGGCGACGCCCCCGGTCCGCTGGACATCCCCGGGGTGAAAGCCCGTTGCTCCCGCACCTTCACCGGCCCGGACCACTACGCGCACTGTCACCGCGTCGGCCTGGAGTGCGGTCCGGCGTTCCAGCTCCTGCGCAGCCTGGACGTGGGCGACGGCGAGCTGCTGGCGTGGTACCGGCTCGACCACCCGGCGGACGGCTACACGGTCCACCCCGTGCTGCTGGACGGGCCGTTGCAGGCCACCGTCGCGCTGGCCGACGGGCCGACCCGTCAGGACGCGGGCTATCTGCCGTCGGCGTTCGGGGCGGTACGGGTGTGGCGCACCCCGGCGCCGGAGGGCGTCGTCCATCTGCGGCGGCGCGGTCGCAGTGCCAACGAGATCTGCTGGGACATCACGTACGCCGATCTCGACGGCACCGTCACCGTCGAGATCGACAAGTGCCGTACCCGGCGTGCCCGGTTCACCGACCACGCCCCGTTGACCGTCCAGCGCACGGTCCTGCGCGCGGCCCCGCACCCGTCGGTGCCCGCCCCGCCGTCCCCGCTGCCCGCTCCGGCCGAGTCGGCTCGCGGCGCCCGCGCGCGGATCGTCGCCGCCCGTGCCGAGCTGGACGACAGCGGTCACGAACGGTTCACGGCCGCGGCGGAACGGGCCGGGGCGCACTGCTGGGCGGCGGCCCTGCGCGGCCTGCTGCCCCGCCCGAGCGAGCCGTTCACCATGCCCGTTCTGGTCGGTCACGGCCTCGCGCCCCGGCACCGCAGGCTGGTGCGGCTGATGATGCCGCTGCTGGTCGAACAGGGACTGGCCGAGGCGGACGGCGAGGGGTGGCGGCTGACCGACGTCACGGCGAACCCCGAGGCGTCCCTGCGTTCCCTGCTGGAGGATCACCCTCCTTTCGGCCCGGTCGCGTTGCTGATCAACACTCAGTTGCGGCATCTGCCCGACGTGTTGCGGGGCGGCCTCGACCCACGTGACCTGCTGCCCGTCGGCGAGAGCTTCCTCGAACAGCACCAGGAGACCGCGCCCGCCCACCGCTTCACCCACCGGGTGGTGCGGGCGCTGCTCGACCGGGTCGTCCGGGACTGGCCCGCCGACCGCCCGCTGCGTGTGCTGGAGGCCGGCGCGAACGACACGGCCCTGACGGCCGCCGCGCTGCCGATGCTGCCGCCCGAACGCACCCACTACGTGTGTACGGCCCCCGCCCACTCGTCCTTCGCCCGCGCGCGGCACCGTTTCGCCACCTGCCGGTTCATCGAGTACCGCACCCTCGACCTGGACGCCGATCCTGCCGTCCAGGGCTTCCCACCGGGGAGCTTCGATCTGGTCCTCGCCGGGGACTGCCTGCACGCGACGGCCGACCTGGCCGCCACCCTGGGACACGTCCGGTCACTCCTCGCCCCGGGCGGCCATCTGCTGGCGACCGAGCGGCATCACGATCGGCTCGACGCGCTGTTGTCGGGCGCTCTGGAGTCCTGGTGGCGACGCGCTGACCGGACCCTGCGCCCCACGACCCGGCTGCTCCCCCGTGACGCGTGGGTGCCCCTGCTGGAACGCTGCGGTTTCACCGGCCCTTGGCAGACGGGGCCCGCGGACCATTCGGTCCTGGTGGCCGCCGCGCCCCGGGTCCCCGTGACCGCGCCCGCCCTCCCCGATCCGCCATCGGGCACGTCCTGGCTCGTCGCCACGGAGAGCGACGCCGAGACCCCGACCGCCCGGGAACTCGCCGTACTGCTGGGCCGCCCGGTCACGGTCCTGCACTCGCCCACCGACGCCGATGCCTGGACGGCGGCCCTGCCCACCGACGCCGCACCGCGCATCGTGCTGCTGCTGGCCGAGCCCGACCCACGGCAACTCGTCGCCCAGGCCGGCCGTCGCGCGACCGTCCTGCGCGCGCTGGCCGCCGCCTGCCGGATTCTCCCCGCCGACCGCGCCCCCCAGGTCTGGCTGGTCACCCGCCCCACCGGTCTGTTCCCCGCGCCGGAACGTCCCGCGCATCCCGAGGACGCGGCCGTCTGGGGCGCCGCCCGCACCCTGGCCAACGAACAGCCCGACCTGGATCTGCGACGCCTCTCCTTCGACCGCACGGCGGAACCGGCCGCCGACGCCCGGCGACTGGCCGCGGAGTTGCTCACGGCATGCCGTACGCCGGACGACGGCGAAGGCGCGGGCGAAGGTGGCGGCACGGTCGAGGGGATGATCGAGGACGAGGTCGTCCTCACCGCGGCCGGTCGCTTCACGCCCCTGCACATCGAGCATCCGGCCGACGAGGCTCCCGCCGTCCCCCTCGGCGTGCCCTTCCTGCTGGAGGCCCGCGACCCCGGGCCCGCCCGGCGCCTGGTCTGGCGGGAGACGACGGTGCCGCGGCCGGGCCCTGGGGAAGTCGTCGTCCGGTTGCGTGCCGTGGCGCTGAACTATCGCGACCCGATGCGCGCCAACGGACTGTTGCCGCCCGAAGCGGTGGAGGACAGTCCGCTCAGCCGCGGGCTGGGCACCGACGGTGCCGGAATCGTCAGCGCCGTCGGCCCCGGCGTACGCGACTTCGCCGTCGGCGACCGGGTGTGCGGTGTCATGCCCGCAGCCCTCGCGTCCCACGGCGTCACCTACGACTACGGCCTGCTCAAGATCCCCGACGGAATGAGCTACGCCGAGGCGGCGACCTTCCCCGTCGCCTTCCTGACGATCCACCACGCCCTGGTCGACCAGGCCCGCATGGCTCCCGGCGAGACGGTGCTCGTGCACGGCGGCGCCGGAGCCGTGGGCCTGGCCGCGCTGCAATGCGCCCACGCCCGCGGGGCCCACGTCATCGCCACCGCCGGGACCGAGACCAAACGGAGCCTGCTGCGCGGCCTCGGCGCCCGGCATGTGCTCGACTCACGCAGCCTGGACTTCGTCCCACGCGTCCTCGAACTCACCGAAGGCCGGGGCGTCGACATCGTGGTCAACTCCCTCAGCGGTGAGGCCATCGCCCACGGCCTCGACCTGCTGCGGCCCAACGGGCGCTTCGTCGAACTCGGCAAGCGTGACATCTTCCTCGGCAACACGCTGCCGATGCGCCCGTTCGACCGCAGCCTGACCTTCATCGGCTTCAACCTCGACCACGTCCTTCTCGACCGCGACCGCGGCACCCGTCTCGTCGCCGACCTGGTGCCCCACATCGAACGCGGCGAGTACCGGCCGCTGCCGCACACGGTCTATCCGGCCGCCCGGGTGGAGGAGGCCTTCCAGGTCCTGCAGCACTCCCGGCACATCGGCAAGGTGGTCATCTCCCTCGACGGCGTCGACGGGGCCGACGAGAGCCCGCTGGACGAACCCGTCCTCGTCCAGCCGGCCTCCCCCTTGCCGCCCCTGGACGGCGACGGCACCTACCTGGTGACCGGCGGCCTGAGCGGGTTCGGCGCCGCGACCGCGCTCTGGCTGGCCGACCACGGCGCCCGGCACCTGGCGTTGGTCTCCCGGCGTGGCGAGGCCGCCCCCGGGGCGCCGGCTCTCCTGGACGACCTGGCCCGACGCGGAGTACAGGCCACCGCGTACGCGGCCGACGTCACCGACGCGTCGGCGCTGCGCCGGGTCATCGAGGCGGTCGACGCCGGCGGGCACCGGCTGCGGGGCGTGGTCCATGCCGCCATGCACCTCGACGACGCGCCCCTGTCCGAGCTCACCGACGACCGGTTCGCGGCCGTCCTGTCCCCCAAGGCGCACGGCGCGGCCCAACTGGACCGCCTCACCGCGGGCCACGACCTCGACCTGTTCCTCACCTACTCCTCGATCGCCGCCGCCGTCGGCAACCTCGGCCAGGCCCCGTACGCGGCCGGCAACGCCTACCTGGAGGCCCAGGCCCGCGCCCGGCGCGCTCAGGGGCGTGCGGCCACCGCCCTCGCCTGGGGGCCGATCGGCGAGACCGGATACGTCGCGCGGCACGACATCGGCGACGCCATGGCGGAGCGGGGCTTCCAGCCCCTCTCCGTCGCCGAAGCCCTCACGACCGCCGAGGGCCTGCTCCACGACGGCGTACTCCGCGACGGCCGGACCGGCCCGGTCACCGACGTCGCGGGCATCGGCCGCTACCGCTGGACCCGCGCCCGCCGGCTGCTGCCCGCCCTGGGCACGGCCCGGTTCGGCGACCTCGTGCCGGCCGACGCCGCGCCCGGCCCCGAGGGCCGCGCGGACCTGCTGCGCGAACTGTCCGCTCTCACACCCGACGAGGCCCGGGCGGCGATCACCCACACCCTGACCCGGCTGCTCGCCGCCGTGCTGCACGGCGACCCCGAGGAACTGGATCCCGCGCGGCCGGTGACGGACTTCGGCCTCGACTCGCTGCTGAGCACCGAGTTCCTGGTCCGGGCCGGCGAGCACTTCGACGTCCGTCTCGCCGCCGCCGAACTGATGACCAGCGACCGCACCCTGAACCATTTCGCACGGCTGGTGCACAGCAGGCTGGACCTCGGCTAGGCGCCGGAATCCCATACGTCGGGGCCACCGCCGCGCCATTCGATCAGTCCGGTCTGCCGCACGTAGTCGGGGTCCGCGCCCTCGATCCCGGCCCGGCGCAGGAACTCGGCCACGTCCAGCAGGCCGTACGCCATCCCCAGGAACTGGTCGTCGACCCGTACGCGCCGCCCGCCGTCCACGGCGGGCGGGTAGACGACGACGGGCTGCGCACTGGCCATGGCACCAGGGTGCGGGGTGGGCCGCTCCCCCGCATGTGGGGCGCGGCATATGCCCCTTACGGTGGCTTCGGGATGAACGGCCCTCCTGAGTCGGACCCGCGGTCCGAGCGTCGCTCCTGGGCACCGCTGCTGGCGGTGTGCGCCGGGTACTTCATGGTGATCCTGGATGTGACGGTCATCAACGTCGCCGTGCCGGTGATCGGCCGTGAACTGTCGGCGTCGCTCACCGGGATCCAGTGGATCACCGACGGCTACACCCTGGTCCTCGCCGGGTTCCTGCTGACCGGGGGCGCGCTGGGCGACCGGCTGGGCAACCGTCGGGTCTTCTGCTCGGGCGTGGTCGTGTTCACCGCGGCCTCGGCCGCGTGCGCGCTCGCGCCGAACGCGCCCTTCCTGGTGGTGGCCCGGCTGGTGGAAGGGCTCGGCGCGGCACTGATCGTGCCAGGTTCCCTGGCGCTGCTCCAACAGGCGTACCCGGGGGCGGCCGCACGGTCGCGGGCCTTCGGGCTGTGGGGTTCGATGGCGGGCATCGCGGCCTGCGCGGGGCCGCTGCTGGGCGGGCTGCTCGTCTCCACCGTGGGCTGGCGCTGGGTGTTCCTCGTCAACCTGCCCGTCGGCGCGGCCTGCCTGGCGCTGACACCGCGGTATGTGGCCCGCTCGCCCCGGCGCGCCGACCGGGCCCTGGACTGGCCCGCGCAGTGCGCGGTCGTGGCGACGGTGGCGCTGCTGACCGGGGCGCTCAACGAGGCCGGGCGGCGCGGCTGGTCCGATCCGGTGGTGCTCGCCGGGGCGGGCCTGGCGGTGCTGGCCGCCGTGGCGTTCGCGGTGCGCGAGCGGCTGGCCCGGTCCCCGGTGCTTCCGCTGGGTCTGCTGCGCTCACGTGCGATGAGCGGCGGGGCCGTCATCGGTCTGCTGTTCAACTTCGGTTTCTACGGCATGGTGTTCACCGCCGGCCTGGCGTTCCAGCACCATCGCGGCTTCAGCGCCCTCGGCACCGGGCTGGCACTGTTCCCGGCGGTGGCGATGACCATGTTCGCCTCCGTGCTGTCCGGGCGGCTGAGCGCCCGCACCGGCGACCGTCCGCTGGTGGTCTCCGGCATGCTCCTGGCCGCCCTGGGGCTGGCCGGCTGGGCCGCGGCGGGCGCCGACCCGGCCTACGCGCTGCTGGTCGCCCCGATGATGGCCGCGGGGTTCGGTACCTCCTTCGCCCTCACCGGCTCGACCGCCACCGTGATGGGCGCCGCGCCCCCGGCGTACTCGGGGGCCGCCTCGGCCCTGTTCAACACGACCCGTCAGATCGGCAGCGCCACCGGTGTGGCCCTCGGCGGCAGCCTGCTCGCCTCAGCCGGCGACTTCGACACCGGGCTGCGCACCAGCATGGCCGTCGGCGCGCTCGCCTACCTGGGCGCCGCCGTCCTCGCGTGGCTGTGCGTGCCGGGCAGGTCCGAACGGGCGTAGGGCCGTCAGTCCTCGTCGACGACCCGGATGGTGCTCAGTTGCTTGTCCGCCGCGTCGGGCAGGTTCATGCCGGCGCGGACGCCGGTCGACAGGTAGCGCAGGACCGGTTCGGTGAGGAGTTCACCGGGGAGGACGGCGGGGATGCCGGGTGGATACGGCGTGATCATCTCGCCGGCGACCCGGCCCTCGGCCTTGTCCAGGGGTACGTCCGTGTGGTCGCCGAAGTAGGCGTCGCGGGGCAGCGTGACCTGCTCCATGCGCAGGTCGGCCGGGCCGGGCACGTCGACGCGGGGTGAGTCACACAGTTCGCCGGCGTGGTCGGCCAGGTCACGCAGGGCGGCGAGCAGACGGGCGGTGGTCCGGTCGTCGTCGGCGTGGGTGAGCTGGGCGCTGACCCGCCGGTGGTCGAAGAGGTGCATGTCGATGTGGTGGTGTTCGCGCAGCCAGTCGGCGGCCCGATAGCCGGTGGTGTCCAGCGTGTCGATGTCCATCACGACCGGGAGCGGGTCGAATTCGGCGGCCCGTCCGGGACCGCAGAAGTCCGCCGCGTCGTTGACGTGGAAACCGTCGATCTCCTCGATCGCGGCACGGGTACGCCTGCCCAGGGCGAGCGCCCGGTCCATGAGTTCACGGCCGTGCTGGACCATCTGCCGGCGCCACGCGTCGATCCCGGCGTACAGCAGGACGTTGGGGCTGGTGGTGCCGAGCAGGTCGGCGCGCGCGGCGAGTTCGGCGGGGTCGACGAGCTCGCCCTGGAGGTGGAAGACCGAGCCCTGCTCCAGGCCGCTGCCCATCTTGTGGATGCTGGTGACGCAGACGTCGGCGCCCGCGTCCATGGCCCAGGACGGCAGCGCGTCGTGGAAGGGCAGGTGCGCTCCCCAGGCCTCGTCGACGATCAGGGGCTTGCCGCGGCGGTGGCAGACCTCGGCGATCGCGCGCAGATCGGCCGCCGAGCCGTACGGGGTGGGGCTGGTGACGAGGGCGCCGTCGGCATCGGGATGCTCGGTGAACGCCTTGTCGTAGGCGGCGGCCGACGGCGGATGGGCGAGGTGGCGTTCCTCGTCCCACTCCGGTTCGACCCAGGCGGGCCGGACGCCGGACAGGACGAGTCCGGCGACCACGGACTTGTGGGCGTCCCGCCCGACGAGAAGGCTGTGGCCCGGGCAGGTCACCGTGAGCATGGCCGCCTTCACGGACAGGGAGCTGCCACAGGTGGAGAAGAACGTGTGCTCGGCGTGCACGGCATCCGCCATCAGCTCCTCGGCCCGCTCCAGCACCCGCCCCCGCAACAGGCGGTCGTCCAGACCGCCGTCGGCCAGCACGTCACCGAAGTAGACGGCGTCGCCGAGGACGGCCCGGGCTCTGGGGTCCGCGCCGCGTGCCTGTTTGTGACCGGGCGGGCTGAAACCCAGCTCGTCGGCGTCGTGGTAGCGGGAGAGGGCCTCCAGGACGGGCGCCTCGTCATGGTTCGGACGCATGCTTCCGGGGTTCCCAGGGCGGCCATGTGCATGCGTCCCGCCGCCCGGCGGCCGGTGCCCCGGGCGGCGGCCAGGCCGGCCCGCAGCAGCAGGGTGCCGATGGCGGCGCCGGCGAAGACCGCCACGAGAGCGGCGAGGCGGTAGGGCTGGAAGGTGTCCGGCGTGCCGCCGCCCGCCGCCGACTTCCTGATCCTGGTGACCAGGGTGCCGGTCACCAGGGTGGTGTTCAGGCCCGTCCCCAGCCGCCACATCGTCGCACCGCGCACCCCCATGGCCGGCGCGGTCAGCGCGATCACGGCGTAGTGCCTCGCGGCCGGTCCGCCCCGTACCGACTGCGGGCCGATCGCCGGACGTCGCCCTCGGCCGGGGGTTAGCCCCAGCACAGGTCCGGATGGCCGCCCCATCGCGACGGCAGGCCCGCCGCGGACATCGTGGGACAGCGGGGCGGGGCCGCCGGTGCTCCGTGCCCGATGGTTGTCACGACCGAGGGGGCACACGTGATCAAACAGAAGCAGCGTGCGACGGGCGGCTTACTCACACTGGCGGTGGTGGTCGGTGTCGCGGTGGGCGCACCCGCGAGAGACGACGTGCCCCGGCCGAGTACCACCGCTCCGGTCGGCTCCGCCGAGTCCGCCGCCCACAGCTCCGACCACGCGCGCCTGCGCGCACTCCTGCGGCGGCTGACCACGGTCGACGGCGGGCCCGGAGCGCTCGTCGAACTGCGGGGCCGGCGCGGCAGCGCGGTGCTGACCGACGGTGTCGCGGACGTGCGGAGCCAAGCGCCGGTGCGCCCCGACAGCAGGTTCCGGATCGGCAGCATGACCAAGACGTTCGTGGCGAGTGTTGTGCTCCAGCTGGTGGGAGAGCGTCGCATGGTCCTCGACGCACCGGTGGAGCGGTACCTGCCCGGCGTCGTCCGTGGACACGGCAACGACGGACGGGCGATGACTGTCCGTCAGTTGCTCCAGCACACCAGCGGCGTCCCGGACATCCTCGACCACCTCAGCCCGCAGGAGATCCTTCAGGACCCACTGGCCCATCGCGACCTCCGTGACCTCGTGGACATCGCGCTGGCCCACCCTCCGACCTTCGAGCCGGGCACCGGCTGGCGCTACTCCAGCACGGGCTACCTGCTGGCCGGCCTGATCATCGAGAAGGTGACCGGGCACCCCTACGGCGACGAGATCCGTCGGCGCATCATCGCTCCGCTCGGCCTGCGCGAGACGTATGTACCCGGTGACTCCCCGGCGATCCCCGGGCCGCACCCGCGCGGGTACGTACGGCCGGGCGACGACGCGCCCCTCAGGGACATCACCGCGATCAACCCGTCGGTGGGAGGCCCGGCCGGCGAGATGATCTCCAGCGGAACCGACGTCAACCGGTTCCTGGACGCCCTTGTACGCGGCAGGCTGCTGCGCCCGGCCCAGCTCCGGGAGATGATGCGGACCCGCCCGACCGGCAAGCCGGACGGCCAGGCGTACGGTCTCGGTCTGGAGAGCAGGCCGCTGCCCTGCGGCGGCCTCTACTGGGGACACACCGGTGACTTCCCCGGGTTCGAGACGGCGGCCGGTGCCACGCTCGACGGCAGGCGGGCGACGGTCATGGTGAACCTCGGCCCGGGTGGTCCGGACGCGCAGAGCGCCGACATCAAGGCGGCCGTCCGGACGGCGCTCTGCGCGGGCCGGTCCCGTGATCAGGGCACCCGGTGACCCCGGGTGCCCTCGCTCATACGGGGCCGACGGGGCCGTTGCCCTGGGCCGCCTTCGTGGCCTCCTCCGGGGCGGGTGCCTCCGTCTGGCGCGGAACCGACAGGGTGCGGCGCCGGGTGATCCACGCTGCGGCCGGTTCGGTGAAGCGGGCGGTGAGCGGGCCGACGACGACGAGGATCAGGACGTAGGCGGTGGCCAGCGGGCCGAGGGACGGCTCGATGCCGGCGGTGACGGCGAGGCCGGCGATGACGATGGAGAACTCGCCGCGGGCGACCAGGGTGCCGCCGGCGCGCCAGCGTCCCTTGACACCCACGCCGGCGCGCTTGGCGGCCCAGTAGCCGGTGGCGATCTTCGTGGCGGCCGTGACGACGGCCAGCGCGAGGGCGGGCAGGAGCACGGGCGGGATGCTCGCGGGGTCGGTGTGCAGGCCGAAGAAGACGAAGAACACCGCGGCGAACAGGTCCCGCAGCGGGGCGAGAAGGTTGTGGGCTCCCTCGGCGACCTCGCCGGACAGGGCGATACCGACCAGGAACGCGCCCACCGCGGCCGACACCTGGAGCTGCTGGGCGATCCCGGCGACCAGCAGGGTCAGGCCGAGGACGACGAGCAGCAGCTTCTCGGGGTCGTCACTGGAGACGAAGCGGGAGATGTGGCGTCCGTAGCGCACGGCCAGCAGCAGGACGAGGCCGGCCACGCCGAGGGCGATGGCGAGGGTGAGGCTGCCCGCCGCGAGCCCGGCACCGGCGAGCAGGGCGGTGAGGATCGGCAGGTAGACGGCCATGGAGAGGTCTTCGAGGACCAGGATGCTCAGGATGACCGGGGTTTCGCGGTTGCCGAGCCGGCCCAGGTCGCCCAGGACCTTGGCGATGACGCCGGAGGAGGAGATCCAGGTGACGCCGGCCAGTACGACGGCGGCGACCGGGCCCCAGCCCAGCAGCAGGGCCATCGCGGCGCCGGGCAGGGCGTTGAGGGCTGCGTCGACGAGACCGGCGGGGTACTGGGTCTTGAGGTTGGTGACGAGGTCGCTGGCCGTGTACTCCAGGCCGAGCATGAGGAGCAGCAGGATGACGCCGATCTCGGCGCCGATCGCGACGAACTCCTCGCTGGTGCCGAGCGGCAGCAGACCGCCCTCGCCGAAGGCGAGCCCGGCCAGCAGGTAGAGGGGTATGGGGGAGAACTTGAGGCGCCCGGCCAGTCGGCCGAGGAGGCCGAGACCGAGGATGATCGCGCCGAACTCGATCAGGAAGACCGCGGAGGAGTGCATCGCTCAGTCCCGCCCGAGTATCTCGGCGGCCGCCTCCACACCCTCGCGGGTGCCGATCACGATCAGGATGTCACCGCCGGCCAGCCGGAAGTCCGGCGTCGGCGACGGGATCGCCTGGGCCCGCCGGAGTACCGCGACGAGCGAGGCGCCGGTCTCGGTGCGCATCCTGGTGTCCCCCAGGACCCGCCCGTTCCAGTAGGAGGCCGCGGACAGCTCTACGCGCTCCGCCACCAGTCCCAGGTCGGTCGTGGACAGCAGGTTCGGGCTGTGGTGGGAGGGGGTCAGCGCATCGATCAGGGAGGCGGCCTCCGGCTCCGTCAGATGCAGCGACTGGGCGCACGCGTCCGGGTCGTCGGTCCGGTACACGTTCACCGTCCGGGTTCCGTCCCGGTGCGCGATCACCGACAGATGGCGGTGTTCCCGTGTGGTGAGGTCGTACTGGACACCGATACCCGGCAAGGGTGTGGTGCTCATCCGCGGAGCAGGCACAACCCCTCCCTCCCTGTTCATTCGTTGCGACGTTCGTGCGTGCACGGCGGAACGGAGCTGGTGGACCGCCGCGACGAAGGTCATCGTGCCAGGTGCGAACCGGCCCCGAACATGGGTGTCAGCACGGATGGACGCGCCGTGTCCACAGCGGTCAGAGTGGTGCGGGGCAGTGGGCCCGCCGCCAGGCCGGGCCCCGGTGCGGGCCGGTCGGCGATGGCAGGAGACAGTGGAGGTGAGGGACACCGGGAAGGGAACGCGATCATGACGTTGTACTGGCGGATCTTCCTGCTGAACGCGGCGGTGTTCGTCGCCGCGGTCCTGCTGCTCCTCGGTCCGGTCACCGTCTCCACCCCGGTCCTCCTGGGCGAGGCCCTGGTCCTGCTCGCCGGGCTGATGGTGATGCTGATCGCGAACGCCCTCCTGCTGAGGATCGGCCTCGCGCCGCTGGCCCGGCTGACCCGGGCCATGGCGACCGCCGATCTCCTCAGACCCGGCAGTCGTACGACCGTCACCGGCCCCGGCGAGATCGCCGGGCTGACCACTGCCTTCAACGCCATGCTCGCCCGGCTGGAGACGGAGCGGGCCACCAGCTCCGGCAGAGCGCTGTCCGCACAGGAGGCCGAGCGTCAGCGCCTCGCCCAGGAGCTCCACGACGAGGTCGGGCAGACCCTCACCGCCGTACTGCTCCAGCTCCGGCACACGGCCGACCACGCCCCCGAAGCGGTGCGCGCCGACCTGCGTCAGGCGCAGGAGACCACCCGTGCCGGCCTGGAGGAGATCAGGCGGATCGCCCGCCGTCTGCGCCCCGGCGTCCTGGAGGAGCTCGGGCTGCACAGCGCCCTGCGCGCGCTGACGACCGAGTTCACGAACTCCCGTCTCAGTGCGACGGCCCATATCGCGCCGGGCCTGCCGCCGCTCGACCCGGCCACCGAACTCGTTCTCTACCGCATCGCCCAGGAAGGGCTCACCAACACCGCACGCCACGCCGTCGCCACGCGCGTCGAGGTCCATCTGCGCCCGCTGCCGGGCTCCCGGGTCGTCCTGCTCGTCCGCGACGACGGCCAGGGCATCGGTGCGGCGCCCGAGGGTGCCGGCATCAGCGGTATGCGGGAGCGCGCCCTGCTCGTCGAAGCGGACCTCACGATCGGTCAGGTCCCGCGGGGCGGCACCGAGATTCGGCTGAACGTGGCGGGCCGTACGGCCGGCCACCGTCCCCGGGAGGTCGTGCGATGACCGCACCGGCCCGCATCCTGCTCGCCGACGATCACGCGCTCGTCCGCCGCGGCGTCCGCCTCATCCTCGACGCCGAACCGGACCTGACCGTGGTGGCCGAGGCGGCCGACGGCGCGGAGGCCCTGTCCAAGGTCCGGGACAACGAGGTCGACCTGGCCATCCTCGACATCGCCATGCCCCGCCTGACCGGGCTGCAGGCCGCCCGTGAGCTCGCCCGTATCCGGCCCGGACTGCGCACGCTGATGCTGACGATGTACGACAACGAGCAGTTCTTCTTCGAGGCGCTCAAGGCCGGGGCCTCCGGCTACGTCCCGAAGTCCGTCGCCGACCGCGACCTCGTCGAGGCCTGCCGTGCCGCCCTGCGTGACGAGCCCTTCATCTACCCGGGCGCCGAGTCCGCCCTGATCCGTACCTACCTCGACCGCGTCCGCACCGGCGCCCGGCTGCCCGCCCGCCCCATCACCGAACGTGAGGAGGAGATCCTCAAACTCGTCGCCGAGGGCCACTCCTCCAAGGAGATCGCCCGTCTCCTGGTGATCAGCGTCAAGACGGTCGAACGCCACCGCGCCAACCTGCTCCAGAAACTGGGCCTGCGGGACCGTCTGGAACTCACCCGCTACGCCATCCGCGTCGGCCTCATCGAGCCCTAGGCTCGCGGAGCACTCCAGGCGGACCTGCTCGGGCCGTGCGACGGTAGCAGAACCGCCACCGCCACCCAGGAGGCCGCGACATGGGCGAAATGATCAACACTGAGGGTGTCGAACTCTGGGTCGAGCGCCGGGGCGAGGGACCCGACGTCCTGCTCATCGCGGGCCTCGGCGACCCCGCCGAGGCCTGGCAGGCGCAACTCGACGGTCTGTCGGACCGCTACCGGCTGACCGCCTTCGACAACCGCGGCGCCGGGCGTACGCGTTCCCCCGAGGAGTCCGTAACCGTCGCGCAGATGGCCGACGACGCCGCCGCACTGCTGCGTGCGCTCGGCGTCCCGGCCGCCCATGTCGCCGGCTTCTCGGGTGGCAGCTTCATCGCCCAGGAACTGGCGCTCCGTCACCCCGGCCTCGTCCGCAGCCTTGTCCTGATGAGCACGGTGGCCCGCCCGGACGCCTACTTCCGGTCCATGACGGACTTCTGGCGCTGGATGGTCGAGAGGGCGCCGAGCGAGCGCGCCATGCTCAAGGCGTTCTACCTGTGGATCTACACGCCTCGCGCCCACGCCGACGGCACCGTCGACCGGCTGATCGAGGAGACGCTGGCCTTCCCCCACCCCCAGTCGGTGGAGGCCTTCCAGGGCCAACTGGCGTCGTTCATCGGCCACGACACGTTCGACCGGCTGCCGCAGATCGCCGTACCGACCCTCGTACTGGCCGGTGAACTCGACATCGCCACGCCGCCGCGCTTCGGCCGCGAGGTCGCGCAGCGGATCCCCGGCGCCCGGTTCGAGGTGCTGCCCGGCGAGGCCCATCAGCCCTTCCAGGAGGTCCCGGACCTGTTCAACGCCCGGATCGACGCCTTCTGGCGCCAGGTCGAGACGCGCGGCTGACCAGGCCGGGCGGTCCGACCGGGGGACGCCGGCGCGGCACGCTGGTGATGCGGCCTCGCGAGGTCGGGCGCAGACTGGACGGGTGAGTGGCACGTACTTGCGGCGTGGCGAGACCGCGTCCTCACCCCGCTCGGCACCACGACAGACCGTGGCGCTCACGGCGATGATGTTCGCGGTCGCGATGACGTTCATCGACCAGACCATCGTCGCCATCGCCGCCCCGGACATCGTCCGTGAACTGGGGCTGTCGGCATCCGGTATGCAGTGGGTCGTCAACGCCTATCTGCTCGCGCTGGCCGCGTTCTTCGCGCTGGGCGGCCGTCTCGCCGACCTCTACGGGCCGCGCCGGATGGTCGTGGTCGGCACGCTGGTGTTCGTCGTCTCGTCGGTGCTGTGCGGCTGCGTCCCCAAGGGCGACGTGGCGCAGGGCTGGCTGATCGCCTTCCGGGCCACGCAGGGCTTCGGCGCGGCGCTTCTCTTCCCCGCGGCGCTGGCCGTGGTGGTGGCGGTGTTCCCGCCCGACCGACGGGGCCGGGCCCTGGCGTTGTTCTTCGGGCTCTCCGGCGCGCTGACCGCCATCGGGCCGCTCCTGGGCGGCTGGCTCACGGGCTGGACCTGGCGTGCCGTGTTCTGGGTCAACGTCCCCGTGGCCGTCGTGGCATTGGTCCTCACCGCGCTCGCCCACGTCTCCGACCGGCGACGCGCGGGCACCCTCGACATCCGCGGCGCCGCTCTCATCGCCGTCGGCATGGGGCTGAGCGTCCTCGGCTTCCAGCAGGCGTGGTCCTGGGGCTGGGACAGCGCGGCGACTTGGCTCTGCATCGTGGGCGGCCTCATGGTGCTCGGCGTGTTCGTCGCGTACGAGCGCGGGGTCCGCCATCCGCTGATCGATCTGCGGGTCTTCAAGGACAAGGCGTTCAGCGTGGACGCGGCGGTGCTGTTCTTCTCCATGCTGGCCTTCGTACCGCTGTTCTTCTTCGCCTCCGTGTACGCCCAGGTGTGTCTGAGCGCCTCCCCCAACCAGGCGGCGCTGTTCCTGCTGTACTTCTTCGCGGGGTTCGCCATCGCCTCGCAGTGGGGCGGCCGGATCCTCGACAAGCAGGGCGCGCGCCCGGCGCTGAAGATCGGCACCGTCGTGGGCTGCGTCGGGTTCGCCCTGTGGGCGGGCGAACTCACCGATCTGAGCATGCACGACCAGTGGCCCTACGCGGCCCTCGCGGGCGCCGGCATCGGCTTCATTCTCGCCCCTGCCTCCACGGACGCCGTCAACCGCTCCATCGGCGCCTCGTACGGTGAGGTCACGGGCATCACCCAGACCGTACGCAACTTCGCGGCGAGCGTCGGTCTCGCCGTCCTCGGTACCGTGTTGACCCACGTCACCAACACCAACGTGGTCAACACCCTGGAATCCCGTGGCCTGCCCCCGAACGTGGCGGACGACGTCGCCCGCGACATCACCGAATCCGTCACAGGCAACGGCGACGCCGCCCCGCCCACCGGCACGGGCCCCGCCGCCACGACGATGCGCGACGCGATGAGCGCGATCCGCATGGACTTCGCCGAGGCCAACCAGTGGGTGTTCTACGGCATGGCCATCGCCCTGGGCATCGGCTTCGTCTGCGCGCTCCGCCACCCGGGCGGCCGCGCGGTGACTCCCGAGGAACCGGAGGAGACACCGACCCCGGCGAGCCGCCCCGGCCGGCGAACGGGTACGTGACCTTACACCGGGTTGGCCAGGTCGCTCACGCCGCCGATGAGGTGACCTCCGGTGGCCACCTTCGTGGCCTTGCGCCAGTCCTCCTCGTCCACCTCGAGGCGCCAGCCGAGCGTCTGGGCGAAGAAGGCCGCGGTGCCGGACAAGTCGCGGGTCTTACGGTCGTCCATCCAGCAGAATTCGTTCAGTGAGCCCAGACGGCCCCGCCGGGCGCCCGCGCAAGCGGGATTCACGGTGCCGGTGCCGGTGCCGGTGCCGGTCAGGTGTCGTACGGCGTGTCGCCGGGCTCCGGTGCGGCGGAGCCCGAGCCGGCGGTGAGGCGGCGATAGGCCGCGCGGGCGTGGAGCAGGCGGGCCAGGGCGGTGCCGACGAGGGCGGCGACGAGCAGGCAGGTCAGCCAGAAGGTGTCGCGGTGCCCCACCCAGGTGAGGATTCCGGCGGGCGGGATGGCGAAGCCGTTGAGGAACAGCCAGCACAGCAGGGCGGTGCCGGGTGCCGCGGTGAAGCGGGCGCACAGGCCGAGCAGGGCGGCGAGCAGGGACAGCACGGCCAGGGCGAGGCCGGGACGGTCGGTGCCGACGACGGAGTTGAGCAGTGCCACCAGCAGCAGCGCCCCGCCGCACGCCGCGGCCCAGACCAGCGGGGTGGCGACGGGCCGTGGGACAGGCCTGGCACCGCTGCTGACGGACACCCACTCGATCATGCTGACGTTCCCTCCCCATCTCCCCGATGCGGACGGAGACGGGCTCCGGTCACCCGGCATCGGCGCCGTGGATCCTGGCCCGCCCATTGTCCCAGGCTTCCCACGGCCGCCTCCCCCGCGGTCAACTCCGGGCGCTCGTTAGGGTGGCACCGAACGCCGACCGATGAAACACCCGAACCAGACAGGGGGACAGTCGTGGGGGTCACGCGTCTGAGCCGTACGCCGTTGCCGGGCATCGGGGTCCGTTACGACCTCACGACGCGCGAGCAGCGTCGCCTGTCGGTGGTCGCGCACCGGGACGGGGCGCGGACGCTGAACGCGTACCGGCAGGACGATCCGGACGCGTCCGCGTTCTCGGTACGGATGACACCGGGTGAGGCGGAGGCCCTCATCGACGCCCTGATGCCGGCGCACCACAGCCCGAATCTGCTGTCCACCACCGAACTGGGCCTGGTGGCGGAACGGATCGAGCTGTCGTCGCTGTCGCACTGGAACGGGCGGGTCCTGGGCGACACCCGGATGCGTACCGAGACCGGCGTGTCCATCGTGGCCGTACTACGGCGCGCCGAGGCGATCCCCTCCCCCGGGCCGGACTTCCGGCTGGCCGGCGGCGACGTCCTGATCGTGATCGGCACCCGCGAGGGCGTGGACGCGGCCGCCGGCATCCTCGGCCGGGAGTGACCGGCCGCTGTCGAACGCCGGTTGCGGCCGCCGCGAGGAACGGGAGAGG
Organism: Streptomyces sp. NPDC028907; assembly: GCF_055564995.1. Classification (NCBI taxonomy): domain Bacteria; kingdom Bacillati; phylum Actinomycetota; class Actinomycetes; order Kitasatosporales; family Streptomycetaceae; genus Streptomyces; species Streptomyces sp. NPDC028907. The sequence continues at coordinate 129,661 of NZ_JBVHVE010000010.1, read as the reverse complement.
CGGCGGGCCAGGGGCTCGGTCCAGCGAGCGGCGAGCGGGCCGAGGACGACCAGGATCAGGACGTAGGCCGTGGCCAGCGGACCGATGCGGGGTTCGACGCCGACGGCGAGTCCGGCGATGACGATGGAGAACTCGCCCCGCGCAACCAGGGTTCCACCGGCTCGCCAGCGTCCCTTCGACGAGATCCCCGCGCGGCGGGCGGCCCAGTAGCCGGTGGCGATCTTCGTGAGGGTGGTGACGGCGGCCAGGGCGAGGGCGGGCAGCAGGACGGGCGGAATGTCCGCGGGGTCGGTGTGCAGGCCGAAGAAGACGAAGAACACCGCGGCGAACAGGTCCCGCAGCGGCGTGAGAAGGTTGCCGGCCCCTTCGGCGACCTCGCCGGACAGGGCGATCCCGACCAGGAACGCCCCTACCGCAGCGGAGACTTGGAGCTGCTGGGCGATGCCCGCGACGAGCAGGGTGAGGCCGAAGACGACCAACAGCAGCATCTCGGCGCTGTCCGAGGAGACGGCACGGCTGATGAGGCGGCCGTGCCGCAGCGCCACGTACAGCACGGCGCCGACCGTGCCGAGGGCGATCAGCAGGGTCACGGCGCCGCCCGCCAGGCTCACCCCGGCCAGCAGCGCGGTGAGGATCGGCAGGTAGACGGCCATGGAGAGGTCTTCGAGGACCAGCACGCCGAGCACGACGGGGGTCTCGCGGTTGCCGAGCCGGCGCAGGTCGCCGAGGACCTTGGCGATGACGCCGGACGAGGAGATCCAGGTGACACCGGCGAGGGCCACGGCGGCGATCGGCCCCCAGCCCAGCAGCAGGGCCATCGCGGCGCCGGGGGCGGCGTTGAGTACGAAGTCGACCGCGCCGGAGGGGTATTGGGTCTTGAGGGTGTCGACCAGTTCGGAGGCGCTGTACTCCAGGCCGAGCAGGAGCAGCAGCAGGATGACGCCGATCTCGGCGCCCGTGGCGACGAACTCCTCGCTGGCCTGGAGGGGGAGGATGCCGCCGTGGCCGAAGGCGAGTCCGGCGAGCAGGTACAGGGGTATGGGCGAGAAGCCCACCCGGCCGGCGAGGCGGCCCAGCAGCCCCAGGACGAGAATGATCGCCCCGAGTTCGATGAGCATGGCAGCGGTGTTGTGCACGGGCGTCGGACCTCCGTGATCGGTTCGGCGGCGTCTGTGCCTGTTGCGGGTGCAGGCGGCCGGGCTTGAGCTCCGGACGGGCCGTTGGGTGCTGTTGCCGGTACGCGCGCCGTCGCCGGGACCGGTCGGATTCCCGGCGTAACCCGGCGGGACGGGTGTCGAGGTCGTGTCCCGAAACGAGCGCGACGGCCCAGCGGGCGGCGCGACGAGGTGGTGGTGCCCCGGCGCCGGGGCGGGGCGCTCGTCAGCGCGCGGAGCGTCTGACCGAGTCGGCGGCGCTGTCGGTATCAGGGACGCCGTCGCGGGCGGCGTTCTCGACGCGGACCGGGACGTCGATGCGCACGGGGACGATGACGCGCACAGAGACGACTCTGCTCATCCCACGCCCCCCATCACGTCGGCCGGAATCCGGCGACGACCACCCCAACGACTGAGCGAGCCCTCGCTCAACGGTGCGTAAGGGCTTGGTAAAGGATTCTAGCGCACCCCAACGGCCGACAATCGTACGCACGTTGGCACATCGGCCTGCCGAGGCTGTCAGAAGTACGGCGGAAGGCGCCGCTCCGGCCGCGCGCGATGGGGGTCGAGCAACTGCACGGCGATCCCGGCGAGGACCAGGCCGGTGGCGATGAGCAGACCGTCGGGCAGCACGACGCCGGTGATCAGTACGGCCATGGCGGTCAGGAGCATCCACCACGCGCCGGTACGCCGGTACTCGCGGGGCGGTGCCGGGCGCCCGGCGCGCAGCGCCTCGGCGAACCGGGGGTCGTCACGTGCGAGTCGTGCTTCCAGAGCAACCAGACGCTCGTCGTCGGAGTGGGGCATGGCTCCTCCTTCCCGGAGACCGTCACCGTCCAGGGGCGGTTGAGAGACGGTGGGTTGATGGGCCATGGGTGGCTTCTCCGACGCCGGGCGTCGCGCTCAAGGTCAGGCAGGCTGTCGGCGTACCACGCGTCTGCCGGTCGGGGGCCTCGCCGCTCCCGCCCACTCCCGCCACTGCGCCCACCAGTCATCCTTCCTGGCGGCGCACACGCACAAACGCTCGACGAAGGACCTGCACGAACCCTGCCGAGGACATCCGACGGCCCTGCACCGGCCAGGTACGTGAGTTGCCGCGCAGCAGCAGGAAGCCGGACGGCGCGCCGGTGCCCGGCGCGGCGAACCATGTCCGACGCCCGAGCACCCGGGCGAGGAGGGTTGAGCCGACACCTGATAACTTCTACATCGCTGTAGAAGTCAACGACGTATGGAGCCCTCATGGCCCTGTGGGACCGCATCAAGGAGTCCGCATCGACGATGCAGACCCAACTGGTGGCGAAGAAGAACGACCTCAAGAGCGGCGCCTTCCGCGACGCGAGCATGGCGATGTGCGCGCTGGTCGCCGCGGCCGACGGCACCGTCGACCCCTCCGAGCGGCAGCGTGTGGCCCAACTGATCGCCGGTAACGAGGTGTTGCGGAACTTCCCGGCCGACGATCTGCGCCGGCGGTTCGAGGAGAACCTGGACCGGCTCACCGCCGACTTCGACTTCGGCAAGGTGAGCGTGATGCAGGAGATCGCCAAGGCGAAGAAGAAGCCCGCCGAGGCCCGTGCCGTGATCCAGATCGGCATTGTCATCGGCGGCGCGGACGGCGACTTCGACAAGGACGAGCAGGCGGTGGTCCGCGAGGCGTGCTACGCGCTCGACCTGCCGCCGCACGAGTTCGACCTCTGATCGGGCGGCTTTCACTCGGCGCGGCGGATCACCGGATGTCGTCGGGGTCGAGGTCCTTGCCCACGACCAGGGTGACCACGTCCGCCGCGGCATCGGACGCCTGGGCTGCCCGCACGCCGGGCAACCGGGCGGCCAGCGCCTCGGCCTGCTTCTCCAGGCCCGCCGGGTACGTCACCGTCGTCTCGTCGGCGTCCTGCGGGGCGTTGCCCGTGCCGGCGACGGTGACGCCGGCCCTGCCCAGCTTGTCGGCGACGGTGGCGGCCCGCCCCGAGACTCCCGTGCCGTTGAGGACCTGGACGCGCACGGAGGAGGCGTACACGGGGTTCTCCGCATCGGCCTCCAGGCGCTTCTTGTCGACCTCCTTGTCCTTGGCCAGGGAGGTGAACAGGTCGGTGGCCTGCGGGTACTGCCAGACGACGTTGGCCCGGTCGGTGGGCACGTCGGCCTCGCGCGGGTAGTTGGGCACGGTGAGGAAGGTCAGGCGATCGCTCGGTATCCCCTTGAGCTCGGAGGCGAGGGCGTACAGCGGTTTGATGCCCGCCAGGTCGGGGTCCGTGGTCAGGGACTTGGTGGCGGACCCCAGGAAGCCGTACAGCGCCTTCGGGTTGGTCAGCTTGTCCTGCGCCTTCTCGGCCAGGGCGTTCATGAACTCCTGCTGGCGTCCGATGCGTCCGATGTCGGAGTTGTCGCCGACGCCGTAGCGGACCCGTACATAGCCGAGGGCCTTCTCGCCCGACACGGTCTGGCAGCCGGCGGCCATGTCGAGGCGGGCCTTCTTGGAGTGGATGGCCTGCTGGGGGCAGACCTCGATGCCGTCCAGGGCGTCGACCATGCCCTTGAAGCCCTGGAAGTCGACGGACATGAAGTGGTCTATGCGCAGGCCCGTGTTGGCCTCGACCGTCTTGATGGAGCAGGCGGCGGCCCCGGCGACCTCACCGCTGCTGCCGCCGAGCGCGAACGCCTCGTTGATCTTGGCGTGGTGCAGTGTGGAGTCGCTCCCGTCGCCCTTGTCGCAGGCCGGTATCTCCACCCAGGAGTCACGCGGGAACGACACGACCGCGGCCCACTTACGGTTCGCGGGGACGTGCAGCACCATCAGCGTGTCCGACTGCATGGTGTCGAGGTCCTTGCCGTACTCGGCGTTGGCGCCGTCGCGGCTGTCGGAGCCGACGACCAGGATGTTCTTCGAGCCCGGGCTGAGGTTCTCGGGGCGGTCGCCGCCGATCTTGTCGTCGACGTCGGCGGACTTGATGTTGTTGTCGAGGTCGTTGTAGACCCAGGCGCCCACCCCGGCGACACCGAGGACGACCACCGAGGTCACGCCCCCGCCCCACGCCAGGATCCGCCCCCGCCGCGTCAGCCGTGTCCTGCCCGCACCACCGCTCGACGTACGTCGCCGCCGCCCTGTTCCACTCACCCGCGCCCCCTCTGTGGATGTACGTCGTCGTAGATGTACGTCCGTCGTTGTACGGCCGAAAGGCCCCGGCCCCCTCACCATCAACAGACGACGATCTTCGCATCATCCGTTGCCCGAACCGCACGACTTTCTCGCGCTCCCGCGAACGCGGCGCCTCAAAGAGGCGTGGCCGCCCGAAGGATCAGGACCATCGTCACCGCCGAGTTCGCCGACGACATCGCCGAGATGGCCGTCCCCGCCGCCGCGCACCACGCCGCCAGACCCACCGAGGTGAACAACGAGGGCCAGCGGCGCGCCGACGGAGCCGGGCCGAGCAGCGCGGCCACGCGGCGCGGCACCGGCCCCGGCGCGGCGAAGCCCGCGAGTGTCGCGACCGGAGTACCCCGCGACACCAGCGCCGCCTTGCCGATCGCGCACGCCACCGCCCTTCGGCTGCCGACGGCTCGGGCGGCCTCTTCGTCGGCCCATCGCTCGGTGGTGTACGACACGGCCGTGCGCAGCGGGCGCAGGAACGGGTTGGCCCGCGCGGCCAGTTGGACGGCGAGCAGGAAACGGTGGTGCCGCGCGGTCAGATGGGCGCGCTCGTGAGCGAACAGCGCTCGGCGTTCGGCGGGTTCGAGGCGGTCCAGCAGGGCCGTGGTGACGACCACACGGTCCCGGCGGCCGCCCGGCAGTGCGTACGCGTACGGCACCTCGTCGGGGAGGACGGCGACGGCGGTCGCCGGCAGTCCCGTCAGCGCCCGGTGGGCCCGGCGGCGCACCCGGCCGTGCCGCCAAAGGGTCCGCCCGCAGGCCGCGACCACAGCGCACAGTGCCGGAATCGCCGCCTTGCCGGCGATCTCGTCGAACGGCACCGCGGCCCGCACCTCGGGGTCCGACCAGCCGTCGGGCAGCGGGTTCCCGGGCAGTTGGGCGGTGCCGACCACCATCACCAGGCCCAGGCACACCGTGCTGCACAGCGCCATCACCGCGGCCACCGCGGTGAGCAGCCGCGTCGCGGCGCGGGGATGCAGATGCTGCTCGGCAAGGCGTGCGATCGGCCATGCCGTCAACGGCAGGACGAGCGGCAGAAAGACGAAGACCCCCATGAGGTGTCAGGCTTCCCCTTCGCTCCCGGACTCACCCAGCAGCTCACGCAGCAGCCGCTCGTCGTCCGGCCCGAGGCCGGTGACGAAGCTGGCCAGGACGGCCTCCCGGTCGCTCTCGCCGTCCAGCACCTTGCGCATCCTGTGCGCCGCGAGGCCCGCCTGGTCCGAGGCCGGCGTCCAGGCGAAGGACCGGCCCGCGCGCTCCCGGGTCACCGCACCCTTGGCCAGCAGGCGGGTCAGGATCGTGATCACCGTCGTGTAGGCGAGGTCGCCGCCGAGCCTCTCCTGCACCCAGCCGGCCGTCGCCGGGCCGTCCGCCTCCCGCAGCGCCGACAGGACCAGCGCCTCCAGCTCGCCCTGTCCCCGGCGCCCGGAACGCTGCCGGTGATCCGTCATGCCCTGTCTCCCTTCCGCTGGCCTGTGCGTCATGTGCGGCATATCAAACGATGCATCGAGCGGTACATCGTAAGGAAAGCAGAGGCGGCGCAGGCAAAGCAGCGGCGGTACAGCATTCTATCTACAGTGCTGTAGATTTCATGGGTGTCACTCACCAGAAGGACGGGACCCATATGTTCGGACTGAGCGAACTCGCGATCATCCTCCTCGTCGTCATTGCCGTCCTCTGCGCGAAGAAGCTGCCCGAGCTGACGCGTTCGGCGGGCAAGTCGGCACGCATCCTCAAGGCCGAGGCCCGGGCCATGAAGGACGAGGACGATCCGGCGGTGCCCCGGGTGATCCAGGGGGAGACCGTCGATCCGGACCACCCGAAGCCCCAGGGCACTCAGCGACACCCACAGTGACCGAGGGGGGCCGCGCCCCGGCTTTCCGCCCCCGCATCCACGCCGTCCGGATTCGCCTCTTTGATCAGCCATTCCGTCGTTGAGGTGAAAAAGCAGGCGGAATAGGCGAGTTCACGGCCACGGCCCTACCGTGATCATTGTGCCTTCCGATGTGCGCAACCAGTCGCTGACCACCGGTTTCCCTCTCCCGCCACGTTCCGCACCAGGGCTGACTTCCGCGATACCCGACAGCGGTCACCGTTCGAGGTGACCACCTGATCGCTCGATCACACAGGGTTACGGAATTGGGGTGTGGGGATGGTGGATTCGTCCGCCGCGGACGCGTTCGCGATCGTGGGACTGGGGTGCCGACTGCCCGGCGGGATCGTGGACCTGGCCGGGTTGTGGGAGGCGCTGGAGGCGGGGCGCGATCTGGTCGGCGAGATCCCGCAGGACCGGTTCGAGGCCGCGCGCTTCGTCGACACGGAGATGGCGAGGCCGGGGAAGTCGTACACCGCGAAAGGCGGATTCCTGGCGGACCTCACGGCGTTCGACGCGGACTACTTCGGGATCTCGCCGCGGGAGGCGGCGCAGATGGACCCGCAGCACCGGCTGCTGCTGGAGACCGCCGTCGAGGCGCTGGACGACGCGGGGATCGACCCCGTGACACTGGCGGGCTCCCACACCTGCGTGTTCATCGGCATCTCCGACTTCTCCTACGCCGGCCTCCAGATGTCCAGACCCCGGCGGATGAACGCCTACTCCATGGCGGGCGGCGCCCATTCGATCGCGGCGAACCGGCTGTCGCACTGCTTCGACCTGCGCGGGCCGAGCATGGTGATCGACACGGCCTGCTCGTCGTCGCTGGTGGCCGTGGAACGCGCCTGCCGGGAACTGGCGTCGGGCGGCAGCCGGGTGGCCCTCGCGGGCGGGGCCAACGTGCTGCTCAACCCGAACGGGTTCGTCGGCTTCAGCCAGGCGTCGATGCTGTCGAGGCGGGGCCGTTGCTCGGTGTTCTCGGCGGACGCCGACGGGTTTGTCAGGGCCGAGGGCGCGGGCGTGGTCGTGCTGAAGCCGCTGGCCGACGCAGTGGCCGACGGGGACCGGATCCAGGGCGTGATCGCCGCGTCCGGCAGCAACTGCGACGGGCGCACGGCCGGACTGTCCCTGCCCAGCGCGCGGGCTCAGGAGGACCTGCTGCGCCGGGTGTACGAGCGGGCCGGGATCGCGGCCGACGAGGTGGTGTACGTGGAAGCGCACGGCACGGGCACCCAGGCGGGCGATCCGGCCGAGTGCACCGCGCTGGGCCGGGCGCTCGGCGTGGCACGGACGGTGGGGCCGCTGCCCATCGGCTCGGTGAAGTCCAACGTGGGGCATCTGGAGCCGGCATCGGGCATGGCGGGGCTGTTCAAGGCCCTCGCGGTGCTGCGGTACGGCACGATCCCGGCCTCGCTGCACCTTCGACCGCTCAACCCCGGCATCGACTTCGCCGGGCTGGGGCTGGAGCCGGTCGAGCGGGCGCGTCCGCTGGCGGCCGCGGAGGGGCGGCGGTTCGTCGGGGTCAACTCCTTCGGGTTCGGCGGGGCGAACGCCCATGTCGTCGTCGGACCGGCGCCTGCCTCCGTACCCCGGCCCAGGATCGAGGCGGTGGCCGAACTGCCGGTGATCGCCTCGGGTCGTACCCCGCGGGCGGCCGAGGAGGCGGCGCGGCGGCTGGCCGCCCGGCTGATGGCTGCCGCGCCCGAGGAGCCGTCGGAGTTCTACGACATCGCCGCCACCGCCGGCATGCGCCGGGCCAGGCACCGTTACCGCAAGGTGGCACTGGCCTCGACGGCGCACGAAGCCGCGCGGATCCTGTCCGGCGAACAGGTGGCGGGCGAGCCCGCGACCGGTGAGGCGGTCCAGCGCGGCCGAGTCGCGCTGGTCTTCGCGGGCAACGGCTCGCAGTGGGCCGGGATGGCCGCCGATCTGCTGGAGGATCCGGTGTTCCGGGCCGAAGTGGAGGCGGTCGACGCCGCGTTGGCGCCGCAGCTCGGCTGGTCGGTCGCCGCGGCGCTGCGGCGGCCCGCGGACGAGTGGGGGCTGGAAGCCACCGAGGTGGCGCAACCGCTGCTGTTCGCGGTGCAGGCCGCGATCACCGCGCTGCTGCGGGAGCGGGGCGTGCGGTGGGCGGTCGCGCTCGGGCACAGCGTCGGGGAGGTCGCGGCCGCGTACGCCGTCGGCGCGCTGACGCTTCAGGAGGCGGCCCGGGTGGTCGCGGAGCGGGGCCGGGCCCAGTCCGCGACGGCCGGTCAGGGGCGGATGGCCGCGGTCGGGATGTCGTCGGCCGAGGCGGAGGAGGTCCTGTCGGCGCACCCGCGTCTGGTCGTGGCCGCCGTGAACAGCGGCAGGGACGTGACGATCGCCGGTCCGGTGGACCAACTCAAGACGCTGGGAGACGAGTTGGCGGCACGGGAGGTGTTCTTCCGGCTCATGGACCTCGACTACGCCTTCCACAGTCCGGTCATGGAACGGGTCCGGGCCCCGCTGGCCGCCGGTCTCGACGGGTTGCAGCCGCGCGGCGGCACCGAGGCTCTGATCTCCACGGTCACCGGTGGCCCCGTGCCCGACTCCGGCCTGGCCGGCGACTACTGGTGGCGCAACGTCCGCGAACCGGTCCGGTTCGCCGCCGCCGTCGAACACGCCCTGGACACGGGCGTGGACGTGCTCCTGGAGGTCGGCCCGCATCCCGTCCTGCGCACGTACCTGCGCCGGATCACCGCCGGACGCGGCCGAGTGGCCGTCCTCGCCACCCTGCGCCGCGACACCGCCGGACCGACCGCGCTGCGCCGGTCGGTCGAGGCGCTGATCGCCGCCGGCGCGGAGACCGACTGGACGCGCTGGTTCCCCCGCCCCGCCCGGGTCGCGGAGCTGCCCGCGTACCCGTGGCAGCGGGAACGGCACTGGAGCGGCACCCCTCAGCAGTGGGTCATCAGCAGCGGGACAGGACGGCTGGACCACCCCCTGCTGGGCGAGCGGCTGCCGACGGCGGAGCCCGCATGGGAGGGGCCCGTCGAACCGGCGCTGGTGCCCTGGCTGGCCCACCACAAGGTGGCCGGATCCGTGCTGTTCCCCGCGACGGGGTACGTCGAGATGGCCCTGGCCGCCGGGCGGCGGGTGCTGGACGGGCCGGTGGAGCTGGCCTGGCTGGAGGTGAGCCGCCCGCTGGTGGTGCCGTGGAGCAGGGCCGGGGACGTCCGCGTGCAGCTCGCGTTCTCGTCCGACGACGGCCGGGTGTCCGTCACCAGCACCGAGGCCGTGGACGGCGCCGAGGCCGACGGCACACAGCCCCGGCCGCACGCCCGGGGCCGGGTCCGTGAGCTGATCGGCCGCGCACCCGTGCGGCTCGACGCGGCCGGGGTACGCGCCCGCTGCACCCGGCGGGTCGACGTCGAGGCCCTGTACCGCGAACTGGCCGCGAGCGGCCTGGCCTACGGGCCCGCGTTCCGGCAGCTCGTGCGGCTGCACCTCGGAAAGGCGGAGGTGCTGGCCGCCTACCGGCACACCACGGACACGGCCGACACCGCCCCCTACGTGGCGCATCCGGCGCTGCTCGACGGTGCCCTCCAGGCGTGCGTACCGCTCGCCGCCCACCGCGCGGAGGCCGCGGAGGCCTGGCTGCCGGCCTCGATCGCAGCCGTACGCGTGTGGCGGAACCCGTCCCCTACGGGGCTGATCCACGTCCGTGACCGCACGCGCGGCGCCGTCGAACTCTGCTTCGACATCTGCGTCACCGATCCGGACGGCGGCGTCACCGTCGAACTGGACGGGGTGCGGATGCGGCGCCTGCCCGGCCCGGGCGACCGGGTGCCGAAGCGGTACGAGACCGTCTTGCGTGCCGCGCCCCACCTGGGACTGCCTGCCGCGCCCTCGCCGCTGCCCGGCAACCAGGACCTCGCCGACGCCGTGTCGGGCAGCGTCGACGCGGCGCGGGCCGACGCGCGGGCCGTACGGTCCGGTGACTTCATGGTCCGGCTCAAGGAGGTCACCGCCCATGTGGCCGCGACGGCCTTCGCGGACCTGCTGCCCTCGGGCGTGGCCGAGTTCACGACCGCCGACCTCGTGCGGGAGGGCATGCTCCCCGATCACGACCGGTTGGCGCGGGCCCTGCTCCGACTGATGACCCGGCACGGCCTGGCCGCCCTCGGCCAGAACGGCGACTGGCGGCTGACCGGCACCGCGGCCCCGGCGCCCCTGCTGTCCCGGCTGCCGCTGGACTTCCCGGCCGGGAGTGCCGAAGTACAGCTGGCGGTAAGCCAGTTGGCGCATCTGCCGCAGGTGCTGCGCGGCGCGCAGGACGCCCTGCATCTGCTCACCGACCAGGGCTCACGCGAGGCTCTGGAGCAGTTCTACGACCTCTCGCCGACCTGCCGGGGCCGTAACCGGATCCTCGCCGCGCTGACGGCGGAGGTCGTGCGGGCCTGGCCCGAGGACCGTCCGCTGCGGATCCTGGAGATCGGCGCGGGCACGGGCGGCACCACCGCCGCCCTGCTCCCGCTGCTGCCGCCGGAACGCGCTGTCTACCACTTCACCGACGTCTCGGCGGGGTTCTTCGCCCGCGCCCGGCATCGCTTCGGCGCTCACCCCTTCGTCGACTACCGCCCGCTCGACCTGAACACCGACCCCGGCGAGCAGGGCTTCGCCGACGGCGCCTACGACCTGGTCCTCGCGGCCAACTCGCTGCACACCGCGGCCGATCTGCGCGCGGCTCTGCGCCGGGTGCGGGGGCTGTTGGCGCCCGGGGGCCGGCTGTTCGCCTTCGAGACCCACGACACGGACTATCTGCTGCCGTTCTTCGGCCTGCTGGACAGTTTCTGGAGTCACGGCGACGAGCTGCGGCCGGAGTCACCCTTGCTGCTCCCGGAGCAGTGGTCCGAGGTGCTGCGCGCGGGCGGCCTCACGGACGTCGTCTGCCTCGGTGCCGCCATCGAGTCGGCCGCCGAGACCGCCTCGGTGCTGCTCGCCTCGGCACCCGTGTACCGGACCGCCCGACCCGTGGTGGCCGGACCCGAGGACGGCACCCGGTGGCTCGTGGCCACCGAGAGCGGACCGGAGACCGAGCCGGCCGAGCACCTCGCGGCACTGCTGACCGGCGGCGGAACGCGGTCCGTGCCGGTGCTGCCCGCTCCCGTCGACGCGGCGGCCTGGACCTCGGTGCTCACCGGGGACGGTGACCCATCGGTCGTGCTCGTCCTCGGTGAGTCGCCCGCCGACCCGGAGCCCGTGCTCGACCAGGCCGTGCGCCGTGCGGCGACCCTGCGCGCCCTGGCCTCTGCCTGCCGGGACCTCCCCGAGGGCAGTCGGCCGGCGCTGTGGCTGGTGACCCGGCCCAGCGGCGCGCTGCCCGCCCCCGAACGGGTCGTCCAACCGCAGGACGCCGCCGCCTGGGGCATGGCCCGCACCCTGGCCAACGAACATCCGGGTCTGCGGGTGACCCGGCTGTCCCTGGAGCGCCTCGGCGACCCCGCGGCCGACGCGCACCGGCTGGCCCTCGAACTGCTGGAACCCGTCACCCCGTCCGCCCACGACACCGGCGCCACGGCACGTGAGGACGAGATCGTGCTCACCTCGCGCGGCCGTTTCGTCCCCCGGGAACGCGAACTCCCCTGCGGCGAGCACACCGTGCCGAGCGGGGACGAGCCCTACGCCCTGGAGATCGGCGCGCCCGGGCTGTCGTACGAGCCGGTCTGGACGCGAACCGGGCCGGTCGCCCCCGGGGTGGGCGAAGTGGTGATCGCGGTGCGCGCCGCCGCGCTCAACTACCGGGACATCATGCAGGCGACCGGGCTGCTGCCCCCGGAAGCCACCGAAGCCGGGCCCAGCGAGAAGGGTCCCGGGTTCGAATGCGCCGGGATCGTCACGGCCGTGGGCGAAGGCGTGCACGGTCCGGCCGTCGGCGACCGGGTGTGCACGGTCGTGCCGGGCTGTCTGGCCTCGCACACGGTGGCGCCCGCGTCAGCCGTGGTGAGGGTGCCCGACGGTCTCGCTCTCACGGCGGCCGCGACCCTGCCGGTGGCCTTCCTGACGGTCCACTACGCGCTGCGCGACCTGGCCCGCCTGGCGGCCGCGGAGACGGTGCTGGTGCACGGCGCCGCCGGCGGGGTCGGGCTGGCGGCGATCCAGTACGCCCGCCTGGTGGGTGCCACGGTGATCGCCACCGCTGGCACCCCGGCCAAGCGTGACCTCCTGCGGGCCCTGGGCGTCGAGCACGTGCTGGACTCCCGGACCCTGGAATTCGCCGACCAGGCGCTGCGGATCACCGGCGGGCGCGGGGTCGACGTGGTCGTCAACTCGCTGGCCGGGCAGGCCATCGACCGGGGCCTGGAGATCCTGCGGCCCGGCGGCCGGTTCGTGGAACTCGGCAAGCGGGACATCTACGCCGACAAGCCGCTGCTCATGCGGCCGTTCAGCCGCAACATCGCCTTCTTCGGCGTCGATGTCACCGCCCTGCTGAACCACGAGGCCGGACTCGTGGCCGGGCGGCGGCTGCTGGCCGAGGTGGCCGTGCGGGTGGCGGACGGCCGCTACCGGCCGCTGCCGCACACGGTGTTCCCGGCGGCCCAGGTCAAGGAGGCCTTCGCGCTCCTCCAGCACTCTCGGCACATCGGGAAGGTCGTCGTCAGCCTCGATCCCGCGGACGGCCCGGTTCCCGTCCGCACCCGGCCGGAGCCGCCCGCGCTCGATCCCGACGGCAGCTATCTCGTCACGGGTGGGCTGAGCGGGTTCGGCGCCGCCACCGCCCGCCGACTCGCCGAGCGCGGTGCCCGTCATCTCGCCCTGGTGTCCCGGCGCGGCGCCGACGGTCCCGAGGCGGCGGCCGTGCTGTCCGGGCTGGCCGAACTGGGTGTGACGGCCACGCCGTACGCCGCCGACGTCACCGACGCCGACGCGATGGCCGACGCGATCGGCCGCGTCGACGCCACCGGGCATCGGCTCGCGGGGGTCGTCCATGCGGCGATGACGCTGGACGACGCGCCCCTCACCGAGCTGACCGACGAACGGATCCGGGCGGTCCTGGCCCCCAAGGTGGCCGGCGCGGTGGTCCTCGACGCCCTGACCCGGGACCGCGAACTGGGCCTGTTCTGGCTGTACTCCTCGTTCTCCGCGTCCGTCGGGAACATCAAGCAGTCCGCCTACGTCGGCGGAAACCTGTTCGCCGAAGCGCTGGCCCGACGACGGCACGGCGCCGGGCAGCCGACGCTCGCCGTCGCGTGGGGCGCCCTCGGGGGCCACGGGCACATCGTCCGCGAGGGCCTGGCGCCGGCCATGGAGGCCCTCGGGACCGCGCCGGTCGGCTCCCGCGAGGCGCTGGACGCCCTGGAGACTCTGGCGGCGTGCGGTAGCCCCGTCGCCGGTGTCGGCCGCTACGAGTGGTCCCGGCTGCGCACCTTGCTGCCCACCCTGGCGGCACCCCGCTTCGCGGCACTGCTGCCCGCCGACGGTGAACTCGGCGGACACTCCCGGCAGGACCTCGTGGCCGCCCTGGCCGGACTCAGTGCGGACGAGGCGCTCCATGCCGTCAGCGCCACACTCGCCGAACTGCTGGCCCGGATCCTCCAGAGCGACGTCGCACGCCTCGATCCACGACAGCCGCTTCAGGACCACGGCGTCGACTCCCTGATGGCCGCCGAACTGCTCACCACACTGCGGCAACGCCTCGACGTCGAGATCCCGCCGATGGAACTCCTCCAGGGCGGCATCACCCTCACCGACCTCGCCCGCCATGTGCTGCTGCGCCTCGGCGTCCGCACCACCGACACCGCCAACGGCTGAAAGAGAGGCCTGCCATGGTGACCTGTCAGGAGACCGACGGCCCGGCGACGGACGGCGCCGACGGCATGCTCAGCTTCGGCCCGCTCATCGGCGGCGCCACCGTCCCCGACCCCACCGACTGGGTCTACGCGGTCCGCGCGAGCGCGCTCATCGACGATCCCGTAGGCGCCACCTGCTACCGCAACGCGCTCAACAGCGGGCGGATGAGCCCCGACGCCCACCCGGAGGCGATCCTCGGCCGCTGCGCCCTCGCCGGTCCCGACCACCTCGATGCGGCGCTGCGGGCCGCACGGGACGCGGCCGCCGAGTGGGGCGGCGGCCCGTCGGACCGGCGCGCCACGCTCGCCGAGGCGTTCCGGGCCAGGCTGCGAGAGCACGCGGACACCCTGACCGGGCTGCTGGTGGAGGAAGGGCACCCGGTGCGGCTGGCCCGCTCGGAGGTCGCCGACCTCCTCACCTTCTTCGGCCCGGAGACCACCCGGTGGTGTCTGGGGCAGATGGAGACCCGGCACACGGCCGAGGGACGGTCGGTGGTGCTGCGCCGGGTACCGGACGGTGTGGTGTGCGTCCAGCCGCCGCAGAACACCCCGGCGCTGAGTGTCGGCGCGGCGTTCCAGTCGGTCCTGGCCGGCAACGCGCTGGTGGTGCGGCTGTCCCGGCACGCCCCGATCGCCGCCATGTACCTGCTGGAACGCATCGCCGCGCCCGCGCTCGCCGACGTCGGCGCCCCGCCGGGCGTGCTGTCGGCACTGTGCACCGACCCCGCCCAGGCGTTGGACGCGTGGCTGGCCAGCCCGCTGGTGGACGACGTGCTGTACTTCGGCGACTCGATCCGCGGCGAGCAGCTGGAGAAGGCGTGTCTCGCCGCGGGCAAGAAGCCGATCCTGGAACTCGGCGGCAACGACATGGTCGTGGTCTGGCGGGACGCGCCGCTCGACCGTGCCGTGGCGGCGCTGATGGAGTCGTACCACGGCAGCGGCCAGATCTGCTGCGCGCCCAACGTCGCGCTGGTCCACCCGGAGATCGCCGACGAACTCACCGACCGGCTGACCGAGCGGGTCAGAGCCCTGCGGCCCGGCTTCCCGGACGACCCCGAGGTGGTGCTGGCCGCGACGCCCAACACCGCGGGGTACGACGCCACTCTCGCCGACGCCCGGCGGGCGGGCGCCCGGTTGCTGACCGGCGGACGCCATCTGGACGTCCACGGCCACGAGAGCGACGTCGCCGTCTTCGCGGAGCCGGCGCTGGTCCGGGTCGACGGGCTCGGCCGGGCGCGGGAGCTGCGCTCGGTCCGCTACGAGACGTTCTTCCCGCTGCTGACCCTGGCCGTCCCGCACCCCGTCGGTGACGACGCCGAACTCCTCACCGAGATGGTGTCGTTCGTCGCCACCGGTACGTACGGACTGCGCAACTCCCTGTGGACGCGGTCCGAGGAGGTCATCGACCGGTTCGTCCGGGACGTCCGCTCGTGCGGGCAGCTGCGGGTGAACGACTCGCACCTCGCGGGCGTTCCGTTCCTGTCCAACCACGGCGGGCCGGGCCTGAGCGGCGACCGGTTCGGCGAGCTCAACTACCCGATGCTGCGCACCAGCCGCCTCCAGGGCGTGTCCGTCGCCCGGTCCGCGCCGCCTGCCGAGGCTGCCGTCACGTACGTCCCCGCGGTACCGAGGCCGAGGGTGGAGGCCGTCCGGGAGTACCCGCCGGGCTGGCCGCCCGAGGAGCTGCCCGGTGGGCTGCCGGCGCCGTTCACCGCGGCGTTCCACCACGACCCGTACCCGACGCTGCGCTGGCTGCGTGAGCACCGTCCGGTGAGCCGGGTGATCAGCCCGGACGGTCCGGGCTGGCTGCTGACCCGCTACGACGACGTCCGCGCGGCGCACACCGATCCGCGCGTGACCTGTGACAGCAAGCGCGTCCCGGCCGGTCTGATGTGGCTACGGCACTGGCCGTCCGAGCTGCGGGAACGGCTGTTCGTGCATCTTCTGGACAGCGACGACCCGCGCCACGGCGAACTGCGGGCGATCATGCGGCCGTTCTTCACGCCCGCCCGGCAGGAGCAGTGGCGCACCCGGGTGCAGCGCATCGTCGACGCCCGGATCGACCGGATCGTGGACCGGGGCCGCGGTGATCTCATGGCCGCGGTGGCCTATCCGCTGGGCGGCAACGTCCTGTTCTCCGTCCTCGGCGCCACGCCGCCCCAGATGAACCATCTGCGGGCGATGATCTGGCGTACCGCCGAGTGGAACAACGACGTCCCCTACGTCGCGGCGCTCGCCCACGAGGTCGACGCGTTCGTCCGCGCGGCCGTCGCCGACAAGCGCCGCTCCCCCGGCGACGACCTGATCTCACTGCTGGTGCGGGCCCGCGACCAGGACGGTCTGATCAGCGAGGACGAACTGCACGGCCAGGTCATGATGATGCTCGTGGCGGGCCAGGACCCCAGCATCAACAGCGTCGGCAACAGCCTGCACGCCCTGCTCGCCCACCCCGACCAGCTCACCGCGCTCAGAGACGACCCCACCCTCATCGGGACGGGCATGAACGAACTGCTCCGCTATGAGAGCCCGTTGCCGTTCACGAGCTGGCGGGGCACCCTCGAACCCGTCGAGTTCGGCGAGGTGACCGTCCCCGCGGACGACTCCCTGTTCCTGTGCCTCGGCGCGGCCAACCGGGACCCCGCGCGCTTCCCCGATCCCGACCGCCTCGACCTGTACCGCACCGCGCCGGGCCATCTCGCGTTCGGCCACGGCGCCCACTACTGCCTGGGCGCCCATATCGGTCGTATGACGGCCGAGGCCGCCGTCACCACCGTGCTGCGCAGACTGCCCGGCCTGCGGCCGGACGGCACACCGCGCTGGCGGCCCAGCATGTTCGAACGCGGGCTCAGCGTCCTGCCCGTCGCCTGGGACGTCCCGCGCAAGAGGGTGGCCCTCCGGTGAGGCGCTCCGAGATTCTGGCCGAACTGAAGGCGATGCTCGCCGAGTTCGGCGACGTCGACCCCGAACTGGTCGACGAGCAGACGGCGTTCATCGCGGACCTAAGCCTCGACTCGCTCGTCCTGGTGCGGACGACCGTCGCCGCCGAGGAGAGGTTCGGGGTGCGGATCCCCGACGAGGTCGCCTGGGAGCTGCACACCGTCGGCTCCGTGGTCTCGTACGTCGAGGAGGCCCTGTCCGGGCGGATCGGGGCCGGCGGTGAGTGAACTCGTCCGGTTTCTGCGCGAGAAGGTCTGGATCCTGGGCGACACCCGCTGGTACGCGCGGGTGGACAGCGTGCGCGACGAGCTCGTCGAGGTGGAACGCCTCGGCTACGCCCAGCTCGACGCGCGGGCCAGGGCGGTGGGAGCGTGGCTGGCCGACCGTACGCCGCCCGGGGCGCGTGTGATGCTGATGTACCCGGCTGGCCTGGAGTTCTTCGCGGTCTTCCTCGGCTGTCTGTACGCGGGGCGGGTCGCCGTCCCGGCTCCCCTGCCGGACACCGACCGGCGGGCCCTGGAGCGCGCCGCGGGCATCATCCGTGACGCGGAAGCGGGCCTGGTCCTGAGCGACGCCGCACACCAGCCCGCCCTCGCCTCCTGGCTCGCCGGCCTGGCCCCGGCGCCGCCGGCCGAGTGCGTGGCCACGGACAGCGCCGGGCTGCCGGACCCGGGCACCTGGGCGCCGGCCGCGCTGGAACTGTCGGCGACCGCCTACGTCCAGTACACCTCCGGGTCGACGAGCGAACCGCGCGGTGTCGTCATCACCCACGGGAACCTGCTGCACAACCTGCTGTCGATCAGGGAACTCCTCGCCCCCGCACACATCCTGGACGAACTGCGCCTCGACCCGGCACCGACCGGTGCGGGATGGCTTCCGCACTACCACGACATGGGCCTGGTCGGCATGCTGCTCAGCCCGCTCGCGAGCTACGGCAATCTCGTGTTCTGCTCGCCGGTTTCCTTCGTCGCCCATCCGCGGCTGTGGCTCCAGATGATCAGCCGGTACCGGGCGTTCTACACGTTCGCCCCGAATTTCGGATACGACTGGCTGCTGAGAAGCCTCAAGAACACCCGGCTCACCGACCTCGACCCGGACCTGGACCTCGGCTGCCTGCGGTTCGCGCTGAACGGCGCCGAGCCCGTCCGCGCCGAGGTCCTGAACGCGGTCGCACGCCGACTCGCCCCGGTCGGCTTCGAGTCGGACATCTGGGCGCCCAGCTACGGCCTGGCCGAGGCGACCCTCATGGTCACCGGCACGCCGTGCGGCCAGGGGCCGGCCCTGGGCCGTTTCGACCGGGACGCGCTGGAGACCGGCCTGGCCGTGCCCGCAGCGGACGGAGTGGATCTCGTCGGCTGTGGTCGGCCCGTCGGCGCCGACGTCCGCATCGTCGACCCCGACACCGCGCATCCCCTCGAAGAGGGGCACATCGGGGAGATCTGGGTGTCCGGCGAGAGCGTGGCCGACGGCTACCTCGGGGGCCCGCAGGCCACCGCCGAGCAGTTCGCCGCCATGACGGCCGACGGCGAGGGCCCCTTCTTGCGCACCGGTGACCTCGGCTTCCTCCAGGACGGTGAACTCTTCGTCACCGGCCGCGCCAAGGACCTGATCATCGCCAACGGCCGCAACATCCACCCCCAGGACATCGAGGGCGTCAGCGAGTCGGCCGACCCCGCGACCGGCCCCTGCGCCGCCTTCACCCTGCCCGACGCCTCGGGGCGGGAGCACGTCGTCCTAGTCCAGGAGGTCCGCCCGCTCCATCTCGACGGCCGTACGCCCGCGGCTCTCGCCGACCTCATCAGACGGCGACTGGCCCAGGAACTGCGCCTCGCCGTCCAGGTCGTGGTCGTCGGTCCGATGAGCGTGCCCCGGACCACGAGCGGCAAGATCCAGCGCTCCCGAACCCGGGACGAACTGCGCGCGAGCCGCCTCAGCGCTCTGCACTGCGACCTCCCGTCCGACCTGTTCACGGGCGCGCGCGCAGGTGCCTGACCTCACTTGCGCCGGTCGTGGACCGCTGGGCCGACGACCGTGTCGTGGTGGGGCAGCCGGCCGGCGGAGGCTCGCGGCACGTCGAGGCGGGACGGGCGCAGCCGCAGCATCAGGTCCGTCACGACACTGACGCCGACGCCGGACTCGACCAGGGTGAGGGTGGCGGCCGTGTCGGTCACCTCGTCCACGTCCAGGTCCCTGCTGCGCACGGTCCCGCCCGGGTGCAGCTCTCGGATCCGCCGCAGGGCCGGCGGCGGAATCTCGGCTGCGGCCGTGAATCCGGCTCGGACGCCTGCAGGGCCTATCTGCGCCCGGCCACCAACACCATCAACTGCTCCGGCGAACCTGTGGTGGCCGGCGCGGCGCAGGCCGTGCTCGATCAGCTGTCTCATATCCAGGTGTCGAACCACATCCGGGCGTGCCAGTCGGCGTACGGGATCGTCTGCCCGGTGTAGATCGGGAAGAGGTGGATGAAGTTCCAGGCGATCAGCAGCACCAGCGTGCCCGCCGGCACGGCACCCCACATGCGACGTTTCTCGCTCGCGCTCCGTGGCCCCAGCAGCGCGCCGATCGCCATCGACACGGCGAGGCACAGGTATGGCACGAAGACGACCGCGTAGAAGGAGAAGATCGTGCGGTCCTGGTAAAGGAACCAGGGCAGATAGCCGGCGCCGACCGCGCACAGGACGGCGCCGGCCCGCCAGTCGCGGCGCAGGGCCCAGCGGTAGAGCAGATACAGCAGCGCGCCGCACGCCGACCACCACAGGAGCGGTGTGCCCAGCGCGAGGATCGCCTGTGAGCAGTCGGCGGTCGCGCCGCAGCCGTCCCGCCCGGCCGGCACCGACTCGTAGTCGAACAGGACGGGGCGGCCGAGGACGAGCCAACTCCAGGGGTTGGACTCGTACTTGTGGAAGGAGTGCAGCCCGACGTTGAACTGGTAGACCCCGTACTCGTAGTGCCACAGGCTCCGCAGCGGCGCCGGGATCCACGACCAGGTGCCGCCGCGGCCGTCCGCCCAGTGGCGCGCGTAGCCGTTGTCGGACAGGAACCAGCCGGTCCACGTCAGCAGATACGTCACCACGGCGACCGGCACCACCGACAGCACCGACCGGCCGAGGTCCTTGCGCAGAACGGCCGGATACGGCCGCCGCGCCCCCGCCACGCGACGGGCGCCGACGTCCCACAGCAGCGTCAGAACCATGAAGAAGGCGAGGAAGTACAGGCCGTTCCACTTGGTGGCGGCCGCGAGTCCCAGGAAGAGGCCGGCGGCGAGCCGCCACGGGCGCAGTCCCGTCCCGGCGCGGTCGCCGGTGAGAGCGTCCGGGCGGGCGCGGCCGTCCTCGCCGACGGGCAGGGCCGCCGCGAGCCGGGCCCGTGCGTGGTCGCGGTCGATCAGCAGGGATCCGAACGCCGCCAGCACGAAGAACATCACCACGAGGTCGAGCAGAGCCGTCCGGCTCATCACGTAGTGCAGACCGTCCACGGCCATCAGCGCGCCGGCCAGGCAGCCCAGTGCCGTCGAGCGGAACAGGCGGCGGCCTGTTCGGCACAGCATCAGCACGGAGAGCGTGCCGAGGACGGCCGTCATGAAGCGCCAGCCGAACGGGGTGAGACCGAAGCCCCACTCGCCGAGGGCCATCACCCACTTTCCCATCGGGGGGTGCGCGACGAAGACCCCGGTGTCGGAGAGCGGGATCACCTGAGGGTCCGCGAGTATCTGCGGGTCGGCGACCTTGCGGTCCGGCCAGGTGCCCTCGTAGCCCAACTTCAGCAGGGACCAGGCGTCCTTGGCGTAGTAGGTCTCGTCGAAGACGAGGGTCCGGGGGTTTCCCAGGTGCCAGAAGCGAAGAGCCCCGGCGAGGAGGGCGACGAGTGCGGGTCCCAGCCAGCTCATCGCCTGTGCGGCCCGATGCGACCGCGCCGGCTCGGGGAAGGGCGGAACAAGACGTTCGCGGGTGTCGGTGCGAGGGCCTCCGGCGTACCCGAACAGGCGTAGGCGGTCCCGCCAGTTGTCGGATGCCGTGGTCGGAGGGGTGCCGTCGATGACGTGGGCACGCGACAACCTGCTACTCGTCATCGGACGACCTTAATGGGACGGCCCCGAACGGATTGAACCGAGCCGGGCCGAGCCGGGCCAGGCCGAGTCGGGCCGAGCCGGCAGAGCTGAGCCGGGCATCGTGGCGCGGCGTACGGCAGCGCAGGGTGAGGTCCAGGAAACTTCCCGTTCACATCAGTCGGCCCCCACTGAAACAACCGCTTTCTAACGTGGCGGCCCGTGGGATCCGAGTCGTATACAGGCCCCTTGGGCGGTTCATGACGAACCGTCGGCTCCCCCGTCCTGCCGACGACGTCAAGCGGGGCTCCCATACATCCCCCACCACCCGAACCGAGCGCCACCGGGAGGCGTGACATGAGCACCACAGAGTCACGGTCGGCTGCGGCAGACCCGACACCATCCGCCGACCAGGCGGTGAAGGAGACTCTGGAGGACTACACCCTCCGTTTCGCACCGCGCAGTTACCGCCGCTGGACCCCGATGGTGGTGGCGACGACCGCGCTCGGCGGCATCGCCTACATGGCGGACTTCTCCATCGGCGCCGGCATCGGCCTGGCCCACGGCACCGGCAACGCGCTGCTCGCCATCGCCGTCGCGGCCGTCGTCATCTTCGTGACCGGATTCCCGCTGGCCTACTACGGGGCCCGATACAACATCGACCTGGACCTCATCACCCGCGGTTCCGGCTTCGGCTACTTCGGTTCGGTCCTCACCAGTGTCATCTTCGCCAGCTTCACCTTCATCTTCTTCGCCCTCGAAGGCTCGATCATGGCCCAGGGCCTGAAGCTCGGCCTCGGAATGCCGCTGTGGCTGGGCTACCTGGTCTCCACCCTCATGGTGATCCCGCTGGTGATCTACGGCATGAAGGCGCTGAGCACGCTCCAGGTATGGACGACGCCGATCTGGCTGCTGCTGATGGTCGGCCCGCTGGTCTACCTGGTCGCCACCGATCCCGGGACCGTCGACCGCTTCCTCGCCTACGCCGGCACCGACGGCGAGGGCGGCGTCAACACCGCGGCCGTACTGCTCGGCGCGGGCGTGTGTCTCTCCCTGATCGCGCAGATCGGCGAGCAGATCGACTACCTGCGTTTCATGCCGCCCAAGACCGAGGCGAACAAGCGCGCCTGGTGGACGGCCGTCGTGATGGCCGGGCCCGGCTGGGTGGTGCTGGGCGCGCTGAAGCAGGCCATCGGCGTGTTCCTCGCGGTGTACATCCTCGCCGAGGTCGGTCCCGCCGCCGCGCCCGAGCCGATCCAGCAGTTCAAGCACGCCTTCGACGCGATGCTGCCGTCCTGGATCGTCGTACCGCTGGCCGTGGCGCTGGTTGTGATCAGCCAGATCAAGATCAACGTGACCAACGCCTACTCCGGCTCCCTGGCCTGGACGAACTCCTTCACCCGGGTCACCGGACGCTACCCGGGCCGCATGGTCTTCGTCCTGGTCAACCTGGCCTTCGCGCTCGCGCTGATGGAGGCCGACATGTTCAGCTTCCTCAACGGCATCCTGGGCTTCTACTCGAACTGCGCCATCGCCTGGGTCGTCACGGTCGCCACCGACATCGGCGTCAACAAGTACCTGCTGAAGCTCTCCCCGCTCCAGCCCGAGTTCCGCCGGGGCATGCTCTACGCCGTCAACCCCGTGGGCGTGGTGGCCTTCGTCGCCGCCTCCGGCCTCTCCATCGCCATGTACTTCCACGCACTCGGCGACACCCTCCAGCCGTACTCCCCCGTCGCCGCCGCCCTCATCGCCTTCGTCCTCACCCCGCTGATGGCGCTCGTCACCAAGGGCAAGTACTACCTGCGCCGCACCGACGACGGCATCGCCGAGCCGCTCCTGGACGAGGACGGCAACCCCAGCGCCGTCACGTACGACTGCCACGTCTGCCGGCAGCAGTTCGAGCGCCCCGACGTGGCCGCCTGCCAGACGCACGACGCCGTCGTCTGCTCCCTGTGCCTGAGCACGGACAAGGTCGGCGACCACGTGCTGCCGGCCGCGCCCGCAGCCACCTGACGGCCCTTCACCCCGAGGACGTGGCGGAGGGCTCCCGTGAGCAGTTGCTCACGGGAGCCCTCCGCCGTGTCAAGCGCGAACGCGCCTCACTCGCCGCCCTCCAGGTCACCCTCGGTCTCCAGGTACACCTGCCGCAGCGCCTCCAGCACCGCCGGGTCCGGCTTCTCCCACATCCCGCGCGACTCGGCCTCCAGCAGCCGCTCGGCGATGCCGTGCAGGGCCCAGGGGTTGGCCTCCTGGAGGAACTCGCGGTTGGTGGGGTCCAGGACGTAGGTCTCGGTGAGCTTGTCGTACATCCAGTCGGCGATCACGCCGGTCGTGGCGTCGTAGCCGAACAGGTAGTCCACGGTGGCGGCGAGTTCGAAGGCGCCCTTGTAGCCGTGGCGGCGCATCGCCTCGATCCACTTCGGGTTGACGACGCGGGCGCGGAAGACGCGCGAGGTCTCCTCGACGAGGGTGCGGGTGCGGACCGTCTCCGGCCGGGTGGAGTCACCGATGTACGCCTCGGGGGCCGTGCCGCGCAGGGCGCGGACCGTGGCCACCATGCCGCCGTGGTACTGGAAGTAGTCGTCGGAGTCGGCGATGTCGTGCTCGCGAGTGTCCGTGTTCTTGGCGGCGACCGCGATCCGCTTGTACGCCGTCTCCATCTCGTCGCGCGCCGGGCGGCCGTCGAGTTCACGGCCGTAGGCGTAGCCGCCCCAGACCGTGTAGACCTCGGCGAGGTCGGCGTCGGTGCGCCAGTCGCGGGAGTCGATGAGCTGGAGCAGTCCGGCGCCGTAGGTGCCGGGGCGGGAGCCGAAGATGCGGGTGGTGGCGCGGCGTTCGTCGCCGTGGTCCGCGAGGTCGGACTGGACGTGGGCGCGCACGTGGTTGACCTCGGCGGGCTCCTCCAGTGAGGCGGCCAGCCGAACGGCGTCGTCGAGCAGGCCGATCGTGTGCGGGAACGCGTCCCGGAAGAACCCCGAGATGCGCAGCGTCACGTCGATGCGCGGGCGGCCCAGCTCCTCGTACGGGATTGCCTCCAGTCCCGTGACCCGGCGCGAGGCGTCGTCCCAGACCGGGCGGACGCCGAGCAGGGCGAGCGCCTCGGCGACGTCGTCGCCCGCCGTGCGCATCGCGCTCGTGCCCCACAGGGACAGACCGACGGAGGTGGGCCAGTCGCCGTTGTCGGTGCGGTAGCGCTCCAGGAGGGAGTCGGCGAGGGCCTGGCCGGTCTCCCAGGCGAGCCGGGACGGGACGGCCTTCGGGTCGACCGAGTAGAAGTTGCGGCCGGTCGGCAGGACGTTGACCAAGCCGCGCAGGGGCGAGCCGGAGGGACCGGCGGGGACGAAGCCGCCGTTGAGGGCGTGCAGGGCGTGGTCGAGTTCGGCGGTGGTGGCGGCGAGGCGGGGGACGACCTCGCGGGCGGCGAACTCCAGGATGGCGGCGACCTGTTCGCCGTGCTCGGTGGGGACGGCGGCCGGGTCCCAGCCCGCTTCGTCCATCGCCTGGACGAGGGCGCGGGCCTTGTCCTCCGCCTCGTCGGCGGTGGTGCGGGTCGCGGCGGACTCGTCCAGGCCGAGGGCTTCGCGCAGGCCGGGCAGGGCGGTGGTGCCGCCCCAGATCTGGCGGGCGCGCAGGATGGCGAGGACGAGGTTGACGCGGTCGGCGCCCTGCGGCGGCGCGCCGAGGACGTGCAGGCCGTCGCGGATCTGTGCGTCCTTGACCTCGCACAGCCAGCCGTCGACGTGCAGCAGGAAGTCGTCGAAGCCGTCGTCGTCGGGGCGGTCGTCCATGCCGAGGTCGTGGTCGAGCTTGGCGGCCTGGATGAGGGTCCAGATCTGGGCGCGGATGGCCGGGAGCTTGGCCGGGTCCATGGAGGAGATCTGGGCGTACTCGTCGAGGAGTTGCTCCAGGCGCGCGATGTCGCCGTAGGAGTCGGCGCGGGCCATCGGCGGGACGAGGTGGTCGATGAGGGTGGCGTGGACGCGGCGCTTGGCCTGGGTGCCCTCGCCGGGGTCGTTGACCAGGAACGGGTAGATCAGCGGCAGGTCGCCGAGGGCCGCGTCGGGGCCGCAGGCGGCGGAGAGGCCGGCGTTCTTGCCGGGCAGCCACTCCAGGTTGCCGTGCTTGCCGAGGTGGATCATCGCGTCGGCGCCGAACCCGCCGTCCTCGGCGCGGGCCGCGATCCAGCGGTAGGCGGCGAGGTAGTGGTGGGACGGCGGGAGGTCCGGGTCGTGGTAGATGGCGATGGGGTTCTCGCCGAAGCCGCGCGGGGGCTGGATGAGGATCAGCAGGTTGCCGAAGCGCAGGGCCGCGAGGACGATGTCGCCCTCCGCGTTGCGGCTGCGGTCGACGAACATCTCGCCGGGCGCCGGGCCCCAGTGCTCCTCGACTGCCGTCCGCAGTTCCTCGGGCAGCGTGGCGAACCAGCGCCGGTAATCGGCCGCCGGGATCCGCACCGGGTTGCGGGCCAACTGCTCCTCGGTGAGCCAGTTCTGGTCGTGGCCGCCGGCCTCGATGAGCGCGCGGATCAGCTCGTCGCCGTCGCCGGAGACCAGGCCGGGGATGTCGCTGTCGCCGAAGTCGTAGCCCTCGGCCTGCAGGCGCCTGAGCAGCGCGACGGCGCTGGCGGGGGTGTCGAGGCCGACCGCGTTGCCGATCCGGGAGTGCTTGGTCGGGTAGGCGGACAGGACCAGGGCCAGGCGCTTGTCGGCGGCCGGGATGTGCCGAAGCCGGGCGTGGCGTACGGCGATTCCGGCGACGCGCGCCGCGCGCTCGGGGTCGGCGACGTAGGCGGGCAGGCCGTCGGCGTCGATCTCCTTGAAGGAGAACGGCACGGTGATGAGCCGGCCGTCGAACTCGGGTACGGCGATCTGGCTGGCGGCGTCGAGCGGGGAGACGCCCTCGTCGTTCTCCTCCCAGGCGGACCGGGATCCGGTCAGGCACAGGGCCTGGAGGATCGGCACGTCGAGGGAGGTCAGGGCGCCCGCGTCCCAGGACTCGTCGTCGCCGCCGGCGGACGCCTCGGCGGGCTTGGTGCCGCCCGCGGCGAGGACAGTGGTGACGATGGCGTCGGCGGCGCGCAGTTCGTCGATGAGTTCGGGCTCGGGGGCCCGCAGGGAAGCGACGTACAGCGGCAGCGGCCGGCCGCCCGCGTCCTCGATCGCGTCGCACAGGGCGCCCACGAACGCCGTGTTGCCGCTCATGTGGTGGGCGCGGTAGTAGAGCACGGCGATCGTCGGGCCGTCCGTCTGCCGGGGCTCGCGCGCCAGCGGGCCCCAGCTCGGCGCGGCCGCGGGTGCCTCGAAGCCGTGCCCGGTCAGCAGGACCGTGTCCGACAGGAAGCGGGCGAGCTGCTCCAGGTTGGCCGGGCCACCGTGGGCGAGGTAGGCGTGGGCCTCGGCGGCGATGCCGACCGGGACCGTGGAGGCGGCCATCAGCTGGGCGTCCGGGGCCTGTTCGCCGGTGAGGACGACGACCGGGCGGCCGTCTGCGAGCAGCAGGTCGAGGCCTTCCTGCCAGGCGCGCAGACCACCGAGGAGGCGTACGACGACGAGGTCGACGCCGTCGAGGAGCGCGGGCAGGTCGTCGAGCGGGAGCCGGGCGGGGTTGGCGAAGCGGTACGGGACCGGGCCGTTCGCAGCGCGGGCGCTGAGCAGGTCGGTGTCGGACGTCGACAGGAGCAGGATCATGCGGCGTCGGCCTTCCTCGGGGTGTCCGCGCCCCGGGTGGTGTCTGACGGCGGGAGTTCCTGACTCACCCGACCCTGGCGGGGTGGGCTCACAGTGGCGGGACCGCGCCGGATTCGCACCGGCTTCCTCCCCTGTCGCCGTCGTGGCGGTGGCGGACCGGATGATCCACCGAGAAGCATAGTAAGGGGCACGGGACCAGCCGTCGGCATGCGGAGGCGGCGGCATACGGTCGCCGGGGCGGTCGGTATGCTCGCCGCCATGTCCACGCCCTCCATCCGACCGTCGTCCCAGGCCACAGGGGTCACACGGGACCGCGACGACGCATGCCCGGGCGCACTGAGGCTCCACACGGCGGACGACGGCGCACTCGCCCGGATCCGGATTCCCGGAGGCGTGCTCCAGGTCGGTCAGGCGCGGGAACTCGGCCGGGCGGCGCTCGACCTCGGCGACGGGGAGCTGCATCTGACGTCGCGGGGCAACGTCCAGCTGCGCGGTCTGCCGACCGGCTGCGGCGGGGAGTTGGCGGGCCGGCTGGAGACGGCCGGGCTGCTGCCGTCGTGGCGGCACGAACGCGTACGCAATGTGGTGGCCTCGCCGCTGTCCGGGCTGGACGGGCGCGGCCACGCCGACGTACGGCCGTGGCTGCGGGCGTTGGACGAGCTGCTGTGCGCGAGCGAGGCGGCGGCCCGGCTGTCCGGGCGGTTCCTGTTCGCGCTCGACGACGGGCGCGGGGACGTGGCCGGGCTCGACGCGGACGTGACACTGCGGGCCGCGCCGGACGGTGCCGTGTGGCTGCGGATCGGGGCCGCCGATTGCGTCGTGGTCCTCACCGCCGAGGACGCGCCTCGGGCCGCGTTGCTGGCCGCCGAGGTCTTCCTGGAGGCGAGTGCCGGCCAGGTCTGGCGGGTGGCCGAACTGCCGGTGCCCGCCGATGAGTTGGCGCAGGAGATCGTTCGGCGGCTGAGGGCCGGACACGCCTCGCCGGCCTGGCCGCAGGCGAGCGAACCGTCCCCCGCCCCCGGCGTCGTCACCGGCCCCGACGGCACGACGAGCCTGTCCGTCCTCGCCCCGCTGGGCCGCCTCACCGCAGCGCAGTGGACCGAGCTGACGGCGACCGCGTCCGGGGAACTGCGGCTGACACCTTGGCGTGGAGTGATCCTTCCCACAGTGCGCTCCGACCGGCTTGTCGGCCTAGACTCCGTCGGTCTGATCACGGATCCGGCCTCTCCCTGGCTCGGCGTCGGTGCCTGCATCGGACGGCCCGGTTGTGCCAAGTCGCGGGCGGACATCCGGACGGACGCGGCCGCGTCGCTCGGCGCGGGCGGCGGGCTGCCGGCGTACTGGTCCGGCTGCGAGCGCCGTTGCGGCCGTCCGCGCGGCGATCATGTGGACGTCGTCGCGGCCCCGGACGGCGGCTACCTGATCTCCGTCGTGGCGGGCGGCCGGGTTCGCGCCACGACGACGACCGACCATCCATCGAAGCTCGCCGCCGACCTGGCGGCGGCCCGCACGCATGACCTGTAGGAGCACGGTGTTCGAGTACGAGAAGGACGGCGCGGCGATCTACCGCCAGTCCTTTGCCACCATCCGCGCGGAGGCGGACCTCGCGGGCCTGCCCGCCGACGTCAGTCAGGTCGCGGTCCGGATGATCCACGCCTGCGGGATGGTCGACCTCGTGCGCGACCTCGTGTACTCGCCCCAGGTGGTGGCCCGTGCGCGGGCGGCCCTGCGGGCCGGGGCGCCCATCTTCACGGATGTGCAGATGGTGGCCAGCGGCGTGACCCGCAAGCGGCTGCCCGCCGACAACGACGTGCTGTGCACCCTCTCCGACCCGGCCGTCCCCGAACTGGCCGCGAAGATGGGCACCACCCGCAGCGCGGCCGCCATGGAGCTGTGGCGGGATCGGCTGGAGGGTTCGGTGGTGGCCGTCGGGAACGCGCCTACCTCACTGTTCCGGCTCCTGGAGATGATCGAGGCGGGCGCCCCCCGCCCGGCCGCCGTCATAGGTGTGCCGGTGGGGTTCGTGGGGGCCGCCGAGTCGAAGGAGGCGCTCGCGGAGCATCCGTCGGGCCTTGAGCACCTGATCGTCCGTGGCCGACGCGGGGGCAGCGCCATCGCCGCCGCCGCGCTCAACGCTATCGCGAGTGAGGAAGAGTGAGCGGGAAGCTGTACGGCGTCGGGCTGGGCCCCGGCGATCCGTCGTTGATGACCGTGCGCGCGGTGGAGGTCATCGCCGAGGCGGACGTGATCGCGTACCACAGTGCGCGGCACGGGCGGTCCATCGCCCGTTCGATCGCGGCGAAGCACATCCAGGAACGGCACATCGAGGAGCGGCTGGTCTACCCGGTCACCACCGAGACCACCAACCACCCCGGCGGCTACCAGGGCGCCATCGACGACTTCTACACCGAGGCCGCCGCCCGCCTCGCCGCGCACCTCGACGCCGGCCGGACGGTCGCCGTGCTCGCGGAGGGCGACCCGCTCTTCTACGGCTCCTACATGCACATGCACAAGCGGCTCGCGGACGGCTACGACACCGAGGTCATCCCCGGTGTCACCTCCGTGTCGGCCGCCGCGGCCCGCCTGGGCACCCCCCTCGCCGAGGGCGAGGAAGTGCTGACGATCCTGCCGGGCACCCTGCCCGAGGAGGAGCTGACCGCCCGGCTCGCCGCCACGGACGCGGCGGTGGTGATGAAGCTGGGCCGCACGTTCACCAAGGTCCGCGGCGCGCTGGAGAGTTCGGGCCGGCTGGGCGAGGCGCGGTACGTCGAGCGGGCCACGATGAGCGGCGAGCGGCTGGCCGAACTGGCCGACGTGGACCCGGAGTCGGTGCCGTACTTCGCGGTCGCCGTGCTGCCGAGCCAGGTCGACGCCGAGCCTGAAGTGCGGGAGCTGGGGGAGGTCGTCGTGGTGGGGACCGGTCCGGCCGGTCCGCTGTGGCTCACTCCCGAGACCCGGGGTGCGCTCGCCGCCGCCGACGACCTGGTCGGCTACACCACCTACCTGGACCGGGTGCCGGTCCGTCCCGGTCAGCTCCGGCACGGCTCGGACAACCGGGTCGAGTCCGAGCGTGCCGAGTTCGCGCTGCAACTCGCCCGGCGGGGGCGGCGGGTGGCCGTCGTCTCGGGTGGCGATCCGGGGATCTTCGCGATGGCCACGGCCGTTCTGGAGGTCGCGTCGGAGCAGGAGTACGCGGACATTCCCGTGCGGGTGCTGCCGGGGGTGACCGCCGCCAACGCGGCCGCCGCCCGCGCGGGTGCCCCGCTCGGGCACGACTACGCCACCATCTCCCTCTCCGACCGGCTCAAGCCCTGGGAGGTCATCGCCGAACGGCTGCACGCGGCGGCCTCGGCGGATCTGGTGCTGGCCCTGTACAACCCGGGCTCGCGCAGCCGCACCTGGCAGGTGGCCAAGGCCCGCGAGCTGCTCCTGGAGCACCGGGCTCCGCAGACTCCGGTGGTGGTCGCGCGGGACGTCGGCGGCTCCGGGGAGCGGGTGCGGATCGTGCGGCTGGCGGACCTCGATCCGGCCGAGGTCGACATGCGCACGATCCTGCTGGTCGGTTCCTCGCAGACGCAGGTCGTGCGGCGCGGGGACGGCGAGGACGTCGTCTGGACACCGCGCCGCTACCCGGACGCGTGACGCGGGGGCGCCTACTCGGCTCCCTGTTCGGCGGGGATCGGCCCCCGTTCGGCGGGGGCCGGCCCCTGGGCCGTCCCCGCCGTCCCCGCCGTCCACTTCTCCTCGATCCGGCCGACCTTCCACACCAGCAGGGCGATGGCCCAGGTGGCGAGGAACAGGCCGACGACGACGTATCCGATGATGTTGAGGTCGAGTCCGCAGACCCAGTCCCAGAAGGCACCGTGCAGATGCGCCTTCTCGGCGATCAGGCCCAGCAGTTCGACGGTGCCGATGATGAGGGCGACGGCGACGGACAGGCCGGTGACGGTGAGGTTGTAGTAGACCTTGCGGACCGGCTTGGAGAAGGCCCAGCCGTAGGCGAAGTTCATGAACGAGCCGTCGACGGTGTCCAGCAGCGACATGCCGGCCGCGAACAGGACGGGCAGGCAGAGGATCGCGTACCAGGGCAGACCGGAGGCGGCGCCCGAGCCTGCGAGGACCAGCAGGGCGATCTCGGTGGCCGTGTCGAAGCCGAGGCCGAACAGCATGCCCAGGGGGTACATCTGCCAGGGCTTGGTGATGGACTTCATGACGCGGCCGAGGAGGCGGTTCATGAAGCCGCGGTTGTCGAGCTGTTCCTCCAGAGCGGCCTCGTCGAAGTGGCCGGAGCGCATCTGCCGGAACACCTTCCAGATTCCGGCCATGACCACCAGGTTGATGATCGCGATGAGGTAGAGGAAGGCCCCGGAGACGGAGGTGCCGATCCAGCCGGTGATGTCGTGCAGTCGGGAGTCGTCGTCCCGGACCGGGCCGGCCACCGCCTTCACGCCCAGGGAGAGCAGGAGGGCGAGGACGAAGACGATGGTCGAGTGGCCGAGGGAGAACCAGAAGCCGACGGACAGCGGACGCTGTCCCTCGCTCATCAGCTTGCGGGTGGTGTTGTCGATGGCGGCGATGTGGTCGGCGTCGAAGGCGTGCCGCATGCCGAGCGTGTACGCG
Source organism: Streptomyces sp. NPDC028907 (assembly GCF_055564995.1). Lineage (NCBI taxonomy): Bacteria > Bacillati > Actinomycetota > Actinomycetes > Kitasatosporales > Streptomycetaceae > Streptomyces > Streptomyces sp. NPDC028907. The sequence goes on along the minus strand of NZ_JBVHVE010000010.1, from coordinate 98,389 downwards.
GTGATGCCGATGCCGACGCCGAACGACCTCTCGCCGAGGCTGTAGTGATGCGGGGCGACGATCGCGACCAGCGTGAACCAGCCGATGACGTGCAGAGCCAGGATGAACGCGGCCATGCCGGCGAGGTTCGCCCATTCCCTGCGGGTCATCGAGGCGCGGATGCGGTGCCATCTCGTTGTTCGGTTCTTCTCAGCCACATCCCCGAGCCTGCTGCAACAAGGTTGCAGGTAAAAGCCAAACGCGGCAAAGCTGGGGTCAGGTTTCAGCCAGTGCCCGGGAAAGAGGGTGTGCCGTTGACCAGCCAGTGCAGCGCCTGCTCGGGTTCGGCCACGACCCGCACACCGCCTGGGACCGGCGGCCTGCGCACCACGACCACGGGCACCCCGGCCTCGCGTGCCGCCCGCAGCTTCGGCGCGGTGGCCGCTCCCCCGCTGTCCTTCGTGACGACCACGTCGATGCCGTGTCGGCGCAGCAGTTCGCGCTCCCCGTCGAGGGTGAAGGGGCCGCGATCGAGCAGCACCTCCATGCGGGGCGGATGCGGGGGCTCGGGCGCGTCCACGGACCGGACGAGGAACCACAGGTCGGCGAGGTCCGCGAAGGCGGCCAGCCCCATCCGCCCGGTGGTGAGGAACACGCGTCGGCCGAGCCCGGGCAGCGACCGCGCCGCCTCCTCCAGCGAGTCGACCTCGCGCCAGTCGTCCCCCGCCACCGGGACCCAGCCGGGGCGCCGCAACGCGAGCAGGGGAACATGGGCGGTGGCGGCGGCCCGCGCCGCGTTGAAACTGATCGTCCCGGCGAACGGGTGCGTGGCGTCGATGAGCGCGTCCACCTCGTGCTCACGCAGCCACGCGGCCAGCCCGGCGGCGCCGCCGAAGCCGCCCACGCGCACCTCGCCGGGCGGCAGGCGGGGCGCGGACACGCGTCCGGCCAGCGAGTTCGTCACCCGCAGCCCGGGCACGGCGGCCGCCGCCAGCAGTTCGGCGAGGCGACGGGCCTCGGTGGTCCCGCCCAGAATCAGTACGTGCACGAAGTCCGGTTCCCTTTCGAAGAGTGAGGCATGACGAGCGAGGCCAAGGGCGGCCGCGGCGCCCAACTCAAGCACACCGGTCTGCGGCACGGCTGGACGACCGGCGCCTGCGCGACGGCGGCGACGACGGCCGCGTACACCGCGCTGCTGACCGGGGAGTTTCCCGACCCGGTGCCGATCACGCTGCCCAAGGGGCAGACGCCGTCCTTCGCCCTGGCGGCCGAGGAGCTGACGGACACGTACGCCATGGCGGGCATCGTGAAGGACGCGGGAGACGACCCTGACGTCACCCACGGCGCGCTGATCCGGGCGACCGTGCGGGTGCTGCCCGCGGGTGCCGGGGTCGTGTTCAAGGCGGGCCCCGGCGTGGGGACGATCACCCGGCCCGGACTGCCGCTGCCCGTCGGCGAACCGGCCGTCAACCCCGTGCCCCGGCAGCTGATGCGCGACCACGTCGCCCAGGTCGCGCGGCGGTACGGCGGCAGCGGCGACGTGGAGATCACCGTCTCCGTGGACCACGGCGAGGAGATCGCCCGCTCCACGTGGAACCCTCGGCTGGGCATCCTCGGCGGCCTCTCCATTCTCGGCACCACGGGCATCGTGGTGCCGTACTCCTGCTCGGCGTGGATCGACTCCATCCGGCGCGGCGTGGATGTGGCCCGGGCGGCGGGGCGCACCCACGTGGCCGGTTGCACCGGGTCGACCTCGGAGAAGACGGTCGTCGCCGCGTACGACCTCCCCGAGGACGCCCTGCTCGACATGGGCGACTTCGCGGGCGCGGTCCTGAAGTACGTCCGCCGCCACCCCGTCGACCGCCTCACGATCTGCGGGGGCTTCGCCAAACTCTCCAAACTGGCCGCCGGCCACCTTGACCTGCACTCCGCCCGCTCCCAGGTCGACAAGGGCTTCCTGGCCGACCTCGCCCGGCGCGGCGGCGCCGACGAGGCCCTCGCCGCCGAGGTGGCGAGCGCCAACACCGGGCTGGCCGCCCTCCAGTTGTGCGCGGCGGCCGGCGTACCGCTCGGCGACCTGGTGGCGGTCACCGCCCGCGACGAGGCCCTGTCCGTACTGCGGGGCGCACCCGTCGCGGTCGACGTGATCTGCATCGACCGGGCGGGGACCATCGTGGGGCGCAGCCCGCTGTCCGGACCTGCGACCGCCCGGCCGTGAACACGGCGCCAAGTCGACGGCGGTCCCGCAACGCCCCGAGGGGCGCGGGGAACTGCGCGACCAGCCACGACGAACCCGCCACCGACGCGTGAGCGCTCGGCGGCCAGGCAAACCCGAGGAAGTCGCCGACGGTTCCGCAACGCCCCAAGGGGCGCGGGGAACCGCGCGACCGGCCACGACGAACCCGCAGACAAAGACGGCACTTCGCGGCGTTGCAAGCGGAGCGCCTAGCAGACGTGCCGCTCGCGCTCCGGCGAGTACAGGTGGCTGTCGCGGAACTGCTCCGCGCCGAGCGTGCGGCCGACCATGATGACGGCCGTGCGCAGTACACCCGCCTCCTTCACCCGCCCGGCGATCTCGTCGAGAGTGCCCCGGATGATCAGTTCGTCGGGGCGGGAGGCGTAGGCGACGACGGCGGCGGGGCAGTCGGCGCCGTAGTGCGGGAGGAGTTCCTCCACGACGCGGTCGACGTACCGGGCGGCGAGGTGGAGCACGATGAGCGCGCCGCTGCGGCCGAGGGTGGCGAGGTCCTCGCCGTCGGGCATGGCGGTGGCGCGGTGCGCGATACGGGTGAGGATGACCGTCTGGCCGACCGTCGGCACGGTCAGTTCCCGCTTCAGGGCGGCCGCGGCGGCGGCGAAGGCGGGCACCCCGGGTACGACCTCGTACGGCACTCCGGCCGCGTCCAGTCGCCGCATCTGCTCGGCGACCGCGCTGAACACGGACGGGTCGCCCGAGTGCAGCCGCGCCACGTCGTGCCCCGCTTCATGGGCCCCGACCAACTCGGCGGTGATCTCGTCGAGGTTGAGGTCGGCGGTGTCCACCAGCCGTGCGTCCGGCGGGCATTCGGCGAGCAGTTCGCGGGGCACCAGGCTGCCCGCGTAGAGGCAGACCTGGCAGGCGGCGAGCGTACGGGCGCCACGCACCGTGATCAGGTCGGCGGCACCGGGGCCGGCACCGATGAAGTACACGGTCATCTGTCTGCTCCTGGAACGGGGTTGAGGGTTCGCTGCTCTTTCCGCACGGCCCACTGGGTCACCGGCATCGCCTGACGCCAGCCGGTGAAGCCGCCCACGGGGACGGCGTGTGCCACGGCGAGCCGCACCAGCTCGCCACCGTGTCGCCGGTGGGCGTCGGCGAGCAGCGCCTCCGACTCCAGCGTCACGGTGTTGGCGACGAGACGCCCGCCTGCGGGCAGCGCCTCCCAGCAGGCGTCGAGGAGGCCGGGCGCGGTGAGGCCGCCACCGATGAACACCGCGTCCGGCGTGGGCAGTTCGGCCAGGACGGCGGGTGCGGCGCCGGTGACGACGCGCAGGGCGGGCACGCCGAGCCGGTCGGCGTTGCGGGTGATGCGCTCGGCGCGCACGGGGTCGCGTTCGACGGTGACCGCCCGGCACGTGGGGTGGGTGCGCATCCACTCGATGGCGATCGACCCGGACCCACCGCCGACGTCCCACAGCAGCTCACCGGGCGCGGGCGCGAGCACGCCCAGCGTGGCGGCGCGGATGTGCCGCTTGGTGAGCTGTCCGTCGTGCTCGTAGGCGGCGTCGGGCAGTCCGGGCACGGCGCCGAGGCGTGGGGCGTCGGGGGCGCGGTGGCACTCGACGGCGACGATGTTGAGCGGGTCGCCGGGGGCTTCTTGCCAGTCGTCGGCGGAGGTCGATGCGGTCGTACGTTCCTTCGCGCCGCCGAGCTGTTCCAGCACCCGCATCCGGCTGGGTCCGAAACCGCGGTCTCGCAGCAGCGCGGCGACCTCGGCGGGGGTGGCGGCGTCGGCGCTGAGCACGAGCAGCCGTCGGCCCTCGTGCAGGGCGGCGGCAAGGCGGGCGGCGGGGCGGCCGACCAGCGTGACGACCTCGACGTCCTCCAGCGGCCAGCCGAGGCGGGCGCAGGCGTGGGAGACGGAGGAGGGGTGCGGCAGGACGCGCACGGCACCGGAGCCGAGGACCTCGGTGACGGCGCGCCCGATGCCGTAGAACATGGGGTCGCCGCTGGCCAGTACGGCGACGCGGCGGCCGGCGTGGGCGGCGAGGAGGCCGGGGACCGCGGGCCGCAGCGGCGAGGGCCAGGCGATGCGCTCCCCGGCGTACGCGGGCGGCAGCAGGTCCAGTTGGCGCGGGGCGCCGATGACGACCTCGGCGTCCAGCAACGCGGCGCGGGAGCCGTCCGGGACGCCTTCCCAACCGTCGGCTCCGATCCCGACGACGGTCACGGCGGCGGGCGGAGGGGCGGGGCGTGCGGGGGTCACTGCGCGGTACCTCGGGGCTCGAAGGGCAACGGAGACGCACTCTACGGGGCGGTGGCCTGCGTGTCCTTCGTCGGGTACGCATTCACGGCCACCTTATTGCACACTGCTTGCAATTACATATCCTGTGTGGCAAGTACGGAAAGGGCGGCGATGGGTTCTCCGATCGTGCTCGGCATCGAGTCCTCCTGCGACGAGACCGGCGCCGGGCTGGTCCAGGACGGGCGGCTGTTGGGGCATGCGGTGGCGTCGAGCATGGAGGAACACGCCCGTTACGGCGGGGTGGTGCCCGAGATCGCCTCCCGGGCCCATCTGCACACGCTGCGCCCGGTCATCCGGCAGGCGCTGGACGAGGCGGGCCTGGCGCTGTCCGACATCGGCGCCGTCGCCGTCACCACCGGACCGGGCCTGTCGGGCGCGCTCCAAGTGGGCCTGGCCGGGGCGAAGGGCGTCGCCTACGCCCTGGGCGTGCCGCTGTACGGCGTCCACCACCTGGCCGGCCATGTCGCCGCCGACACTCTCGCGCACGGGCCGCTGCCCGACCCCTGCATGGTGCTGATCGTCTCCGGCGGCCACACCTCCCTCCTCCTCGTCCGCGACCTGGCCCGCGACCCGATCGTCCACCTCGGCGACACCCTCGACGACGCGGCCGGGGAGTGCTTCGACAAGGTGGCGCGGGTCTTCGGACTGCCGTATCCCGGCGGTCCGGCCGTCGACCGGGCAGCGCGCGCGGGGGATCCGCGCGCTGTCCCCTTCCCGCGCCCGCTGACCGGCCCGCGCGACGAGCCGTACGCCTTCTCCTTCTCCGGGCTGAAGACGGCCGCCGCCCGTTGGGCCGAGGGCCACACGGCCGGTGTGCTGCCGGTGGCCGACGGTGCGGCCTCGCTCCAGGAGGCGGTGGCCGATGTGCTGACCCGCAAGGCGGTCTCGGCCTGCGCCGAGTACGGCGTGGGGACGCTGGTGGTGGTCGGCGGGGTCGCCGCGAACTCGCGGGTGCGCTCCCTGGCGGAGGAACGCTGCCGGGCCGCCGGCGTCACGCTGCGGGTGCCGCCGCTACGGCTGTGCACGGACAACGGCGCGATGATCGCCGCCGTCGGCGACCTCCTCGTACGGGCCGGAGCCGAACCCGCCGCGCTCGACGTGTCGATCGACCCGTCGGCACCCCTGGAGCACGCGACCCTCCACCCGGTCGCGGCGGGGGCGAGGGCGCTTGCGGGGAGCCCTTCGCCGGGCGCCTAGGAGGCGCGCCGTTCATGGCGTGTGCGGGCCAGGTGACAGGCGCCGCGCAGCAGTTCACGCACCGCCGCATCCGTGCTCGGCCCCGGGTTGACCACCGCCAGCCAGCCGACGCCCCCGTAGACGGGGTGCGCCGTCAGGGTGTCGGTGGCGCCGGGGTCCGTCCCGGTGGTGCCGGGTTCGCGCGGTGCGTGGCCGGTCCACCGGATGAACTCCTCCTTTCCGGCGGCGATGTTCAGCCGGAAGGTGTCCGCCCGGTCCAGACGTGATGCTTCGTCGCCGGGGTAGTTCTTGGTCACGATCGTCGCGAACGGCTGGGTCGTCGTCGGGACGACGCCATCGGGTGCGTAGTAGAAGAACGTGTCGCCCCAGCTGATCTCGGGCGAGCCGTCGCCGGGTGCGGGCCTGAGGGTCAGGACGCCGTCGAGAGCCTCGACGAAGCTGATGATCTCGTCCATGGTCATGTGTTCCAGCGTTGCATCGAAGTGCTTGTGGAGACTTGGCGCTCTCGGAGAGGGGTTTCTGGTTGAGAAGTCTCAAATCAGGTGAACTGCGTACCGGCGACATCGCGCGGCGTGCCGGGTACTCCGTGCAGCAGGTGCGCAATCTCGAGCGCGACGGTGTGCTGCCGCCGGCGACACGCACGGCCAAGGGCTACCGGACCTACGGGGAGAGGCATCTGCGGTCCGCACTGGCCTACCGCGCGCTGGCTGCGGGTACGGGTCCGACCGAGGCCAAGAAGATCGTCCGGGCCGTCCACCGGTCCCCGCTCGCGGAGGTCCTCGCCCTGCTCGACGCGGCGCACGCCCGGCTCGACACGGAGCGCGGGGATCTGCGACAGGCCGAGGAGGCTGCCCGGGCCATCTCCGGCGAGCCGATCGAGGACGTACGGGCGTCCGACTCGATGAGCGTCGCCGAACTCGCCGCCGCGCTCGGCATCCGCCCGTCGACGCTGCGGCACTGGGACGCGGAGGGTGTCGTCGTCCCGGTTCGCGACGGCGTGCGCGGGACGCGCCGGTACACACCGGCCCAGGTGCGGGATGCGCGGATCGTGCACCAACTGCGCAAGGCCGGTCACCGCATCGCACCCCTGCGGGCCCTCATGCCGGAGTTGCGCCGCGCCCGCCGCACGGAGGACGTGTTCGCCGCGCTGGCCGCCAGGGACGCCGACATCACGGCCCGGTCCAGGGCCCTGCTCGACGGAGGCGCCGCGCTGTCCGCGCTGCTGCCCCCAGGTGGGACAGTGATCTGACCGCGCGCGGTGAATTCGCAGGTCAGAGGCGTTGTCAGTGGTGGCGGGCAGGATGGTCGGCATGACAACACCAGTTGCGCAGATCGTGGACGCCGCCGGGTACGCCCGGGCGGTCGAGGACGTCGTGCGGGCCGCGGCCGCCTACTACACGGACGGCACCTCACCGCTGGACGACGACGCCTACGACCGGTTGGTGAGAGAGATCTCCGCGTGGGAGGCCGATCATCCCGACGAGGTGCTGCCCGACTCCCCGACGGGGAAGGTCGCCGGCGGCGCGGTCGAGGGCGATGTGCCGCACACGGTGGCGATGCTGAGCCTGGACAACGTGTTCTCGCCCGAGCAGTTCACGGCCTGGACGGCCTCGCTGGCCCGCCGCATCGGCCACGAGGCGCAGCGGTACAGCGTCGAGCCGAAACTCGACGGTCTGGCGATCGCCGCGCGCTACACACGGGGACGGCTGACACGGCTGATCACACGGGGTGACGGGACGGCCGGGGAGGACGTCTCGCACACCATGGGAACCATCGAGGGCCTGCCCGCCGCCCTGGCCGAGCCGGTCGACGTGGAGGTGCGCGGCGAAGTCCTCATGACGACCGCGCAGTTCGAGCACGCCAACGAGGTGCGCACCGCGCACGGCGGCCAGCCCTTCGCCAACCCCCGCAACGCCGCCGCGGGCACCCTGCGGGCGAAGGACCGCGCCTACACGGTCCCGATGACGTTCTTCGGCTACGGCCTGCTGCCGGTGCCCGAGACCGACGGGGCTCTGGCCGCACGGCTGGACGGCCTCGCGCACAGTGAGCTCATGACCCTCGCGGCCGAGCTGGGCGTGAACACCACCGCCACCACGCCGGTGCCCGGCATCACCGCGGCCACCACGGTCGACGTGCTGACCCGGGTGCAGGAGATCGCCGCGCTGCGCGCCGGGCTTCCGTTCGGGATCGACGGCATCGTCATCAAGGCCGACCACGCGGCCGACCAGAAGGCCGCCGGATCCGGATCGCGGGCCCCGCGCTGGGCCATCGCCTACAAACTCCCCGCCGTGGAGAAGATCACCCGACTGCTGGACGTCGAGTGGAATGTGGGCCGCACCGGCATCATCGCCCCGCGCGCCGTACTGCAGCCGGTCGAGATCGACGGCTCCACCATCACCTACGCCACGCTCCACAATCCGGCCGACATCACCCGACGTGACCTGCGGATGGGCGACCAGGTGATGGTGCACCGCGCCGGTGACGTCATCCCGCGCGTCGAGGCCCCGGTCGCCCATCTGCGCACGGGTGACGAGAAGCCGATCGTCTTCCCTCAGGTGTGCCCGCGCTGCGGCTCGGGCATCGACACCAGCCAGGAGCGCTGGCGGTGCGAGCAGGGACGCAACTGCCACCTGGTGGCCTCCCTGTCGTACGCCGCGGGCCGCGACCAGCTCGACATCGAGGGTCTGGGCGGCACCCGCGTGGTGCAGCTCGTCGAGGCCGGACTTGTCAGCGACCTCGCCGACCTGTTCACCCTGACCCGTGAGCAGTTGCTCGGGCTGGACCGGATGGGCGAGACCAGCACCGACAACCTGCTGGCCGCCCTCGCCACCGCGAGGACACGGCCGCTCTCGCGCGTGCTGTGCGCCCTGGGAGTGCGCGGCACGGGCCGGTCCATGTCCCGCCGAATAGCCCGGTACTTCGCCACCATGGACAACATCCGCGCCGCCGACGCCGGCCAGTTGCAGCAGGTCGAGGGCATCGGCGCCGAGAAGGCGCCCTCCATCGTCGCCGAACTGGCCGAACTCGCCGGGCTGATCGACAAACTCGCCACGGCCGGGGTGAACATGACCGAGCCGGGCGCCACGTTCCCGCCCATGACAGCTGCCGCCGACGCCGACCCGGACACCGGCGCCGACGACGGGGCGAGTGGCACCCCGGCCGCCGGGCCGCTCGCCGGGATGACCGTCGTGGTCACCGGTGCCATGACCGGTCCGCTGGAGAAGCTCAGCCGCAACCAGGTGAACGAACTCATCGAGCGGGCCGGCGGTCGCTCCTCCTCCAGCGTCTCCAGGAAGACCAGCCTGGTGGTCGCCGGAGACGGGGCCGGATCCAAGCGCGCCAAGGCCGAGGACCTCGGGATCCGCCTCGCCGCGCCCGACGAGTTCGCTCTCCTCGTCGCCGACTTCCTGGACTGACCTATGCCGCCCCGGCGACCGGGCGGGCATCAGCCCAGGTGCCTGCCGGTCAGCAGGTGCGGTTGACGTAGTGAGCGCCCTGGATCTTGCTCGCGGAGCCCAGCCAGGTCCTGCCGGGGCCGACACACCGCTCGTAGTCGGGCGCCTGGGCGACCCGCACCTGGATGACCACGCGGGAGCCGTCTGACGTGCAGTGGTTGTAGTAGGCGTCGGAGCTGGTCTCGTAGAAGCCGCACGGGTCGGCCGCCGCGGGGCCGGCCTGGGCGGTCACCGCGCCGAGGGACGTGAGGACGAGGGCGGCGGAACCGAGAGCACCGGTCACCAGACGACGAAGGTTCAAGGGAACTCCTTGGGAAGGGGAGGCAGCATGACTCGAACGCCGGACTCGAAGTTCGGTCTCGAAGGTCGGTCTCGAAGGTCTGCTGCCTGCCGGTCGGTCGGTCGGATACCGGCACAAGAATCACCGCGCGGCCCGGGCGTCGTTGATCGAACATCGCGACGTTCACCTGGTGAATCGTTCGTCCTGTGCTCGATCGGATGATCCTGCCTCTTTTTGGGATCATGGGCATGTGGACGGGTACGCGGCTTTCGGCCCGGCCGAGCCGGGCGGTGCGCTCGAGGTGACGCCGACGGCCCGGACGGCGGTCGCCTGGCTGCCGCCGAGTGAGCTCTGGCCGGTCATCCAGGACATCCGCTGGGAGCATGATCCGCAGGTACGGCGGTGGCCGCCGCATGTGAACCTGCTGTTCGGTTTCGTACCGGAGGAGGAGTTCGCTCGGGCCGTGCCCCTGCTCTCCGCCGGGGCGGCGGCCGGCACGCCGTTCACCGCGCGGTTGGCGGGGGTGCGGTACTTCCGGCACCGCCACTACGCGACGGTCTGGCTCGATCCGGCCGCGGCGGGCCCGGACCCGTGGACCCGGCTCCAGCGGGAGCTGCAGCTGCGATTCCCACTCTGTCTCGGGCGTGGCGGCCGCTTCACCCCACATCTGTCCCTCGGCCGCACCCACGACCCGAGAGGCCTGGCAGCCGAGTGTGCCGTCCGGCTCGGCACCCTGTCGGCCGCCGTCGAGGAGGTCGTCCTGCTCTCCCGCCGAGGTGAGGAGCCCATGACTCCCCGGGCCGTGATCACGCTGGGCACGGGCGAGGTCCGCCGACCGGTGCGGTGAGGGACCCGCATCCACCGCGCCGCCCGCCGGGGTGGGCCCGGCGGACGGCGGGGACAGCGGTCGGTGGTCGGTGGTCGGTGGTCAGCGGTTGGTTCCGGCCATGGCCGGGACCGGCGCCGCGGTGGCGTCGAGGTGGCGCAGGATGTCCTCGACCCGCTGCTTGGCGTCGCCGAAGAGCATCTGGCTGTTCTCGCGGAAGAACAGTGGGTTCTGCACGCCCGCATAACCGGTCGCCATGGAGCGCTTGAAGACGACGACCTGGGCGGCCTGCCACACGTGCAGGACCGGCATTCCGGCGATGGGACTGGCCGGGTCCTCGGCGGCGGACGGGTTGACGGTGTCGTTGGCGCCGATGACCAGGACGACCGAGGTGGCGGCGAAGTCGTCGTTGATCTCGTCCATCTCCAGCACGATGTCGTACGGCACGTTGGCCTCGGCGAGCAGCACGTTCATGTGTCCGGGCAGCCGGCCGGCGACGGGGTGGATGCCGAAGCGCACGTCGATGCCGCGTTCGCGCAGCTTGCGCGCCAACTCCGCGACGGGGTACTGGGCTTGGGCGACCGCCATCCCGTAGCCCGGGGTGATGATCACGGAGGAGGCGTCCTGGAGGAGTTCGGCGGTTTCCTGCGCGCTGATCTCGCGGTGCTCCCCCTGGTCGGCGCCGTCACCCGGCACCGCCGTCTCGCCGCCGAAGCCACCCGCGATCACCGAGAGGAAGGAACGGTTCATCGCCTTGCACATGATGTACGACAGGTAGGCGCCGGAGGAGCCGACCAGCGCGCCGGTGACGATGAGCAGGTTGTTGGCGAGCAGGAACCCCGAGGCGGCCGCGGCCCAGCCGGAGTAGCTGTTGAGCATCGAGACGACCACCGGCATGTCGCCGCCGCCGATGGAGGCGACCAGGTGGGCGCCGAGGGCGAGTGCCACCACGGTGACCGCGATGAGCAGTCCCATGTGGGGGCGGGCGACGAACGCCACGGTGAGCACGGCGAACGCGACGAGCGCGCCCAGGTTGAGGACGTGCCTGCCGGGGAGCATGAGCGGGCGGGACTTGATCCGCGCCGACAGTTTCAGGTAGGCGACGACGGAACCCGTGAAGGTGACGGCGCCGATGAACACCCCGATGAACACCTCGGCGTGGTGGATGCGCAGCAGCGAGCCGGTGATCTCCTGGCCGGTGTGGCCTCCGGCGTCGACGTCGAGGTAGCCGTTCCAGCCGACGAACGCGGCGGCGAGGCCGACGAGGCTGTGCATGATGGCGATCAGCTCGGGCATGCCGGTCATCTCGACGACCCGGGCACGCCACAGTCCGATGCCCGCGCCGACGGCCGTGGCGACGGCGATCAGCACGAGACCGGTGGCGGTGATGCTCCGGGAGGCGAGGCCGACGGTGGCGGCCAGGGCGATGACCATGCCGGCGATGCCCCAGACGACTCCCGAGCGGGAGGTCCGGTGCTGGGAGAGTCCGGCGAGGCTGAGGATGAACAGCAGCGCGGCGACGACGTATGCGGCCTCTGCGGCCGTGGCGGTGGTCATCCGGGATCAGCCCTTCGAGAACATGCCGAGCATACGGCGGGTGACGGCGAATCCGCCGAAGACGTTGATGCTCGCCAGCAGGATCGCGGCGAAGGACAGCACGGTCACCACGGTGTTCCCGTGCCCGATCTGGAGCAGCGCGCCGACCACGACGATCCCGGAGATCGCGTTCGTGACCGACATCAGCGGCGTGTGCAGCGCGTGGTGCACATGGCCGATGACGTAGAAGCCGATGACGATCGCCAGGACGAACACCGTGAAGTGGGCGATCAGTTGGGGCGGCGAGAAGGCGGTCACCAGGAAGAGCGCGAGCGCTCCGGCGCCGACGAGGACGTACGCGGACCGCGCGGGGCGTGCCGGCTTCGCCGGTACGTCGGCGGCAGGGGCGGGTTCGGTGGGTGCGGCGGGGGCGGGCGCGGCGGACACCTGCACCGGTGGCGGTGGCCAGGTCTTCTCGCCCGCGTGGACCACGGTCATCGAGCGCTGCACCACGTCCTCGAAGTCCAGGACGAGCCGGCCGTCCTTGCCGGGGGTGAGCAGTTTCATCAGGTTGACCAGGTTGGTGCCGTACAGCTGCGAGGCCTGGGCGGGGAGCCTGCCGGGCAGGTCGGTGTAGCCGATGATCGTCACGTCGTTGTCGGTGACGACCGCCTTCCCGGCGACCGTTCCCTCGACGTTGCCGCCCTGGGTGGCGGCCATGTCGACGATCACGCTGCCGGGCTTCATACGGGCGACGTCCTCGGCGGTGATCAGCCGCGGTGCCGGGCGGCCCGGGATCAGGGCGGTGGTGATGATGATGTCGACGTCGGCCGCCTGCTCGGCGTACAGCCGGGCGGCGAGCCGGTTGTAGTCGTCCGACGTGGCCTTGGCGTATCCGTCGCCGCTGACCTGCTGTTCGTCCTGCTCGGGCCGCACCTCCAGGAACTCCCCACCCAGCGACCGCACTTGCTCGGCGACCTCGGGCCGGGGATCGGTGGCCCGGACCACGGCGCCGAGGCTGTGGGCCGCGCCGATCGCCGCGAGACCGGCCACTCCGGCGCCCGCCACCAGCACCTTGGCCGGCGGCACCTTCCCGGCCGCGGTGACCTGACCGGTGAAGAAGCGGCCGAAGGCATGCGCCGCCTCGACCACGGCCCGGTAACCGGCGATGTTCGCCATCGAGCTGAGCACGTCCAGGGACTGGGCGCGCGAGATCCGCGGTACGGCGTCCATGGCCAGCACGGTGATCGGCCGCCGCGCCAACTCCTCGACCAGTTCCGGGTGGAGCGCGGGCCCGATGAGCGCGATCAGCGTCGTTCCGTCACACAGCCGGCCGATCTCCTCGCTCGACGGGCCGTTGACCTTCAGCACGACCTCCGCCCGCCAGGGGTCGCCCAGCCGGGCGCCCGCCTCCTCGTAGGCCGCGTCGGAGAAGCGGGACAGCTCCCCCGCCCCCGGTTCCACGACCACGTGGTAGCCCAGCGCGACCAGCCGGGCCACGGTGGCGGGGGTCGCCGCCACCCTGGTCTCGCCCGCGGTGGACTCGGCGGGTATGCCGATGCGCTGGGCTTCCTGTTCCGGTTCCCGTTCCGATGGGGCCATCGTCTTCCTCTCCGATCGGTTCGCCTCCGCCGAAGGTCTGCCCCCTGTGGCCCTTCGGGAAGCCGCGTATCAGACGCGATCAGAAGGGGCGGTGGGCTGCCCGGTGGAGGAGCCCCGCCGCTACCGGAGGACCACCGTGCGCCTGCCCTGGACGAACACCCGGTCCTCGCAGTGCCATCGGACCGCCCGGGCCAGCGCCGCCGACTCCGCGTCGCGGCCGATCGCGGCGAGGTCGTCGGGGGTGTGGCTGTGGTCGACGTTGATGACCTCCTGGGCGATGATCGGGCCTTCGTCGAGGTCGGCGGTGACGTAGTGGGCGGTCGCGCCGACGAGTTTGACGCCGCGGTCGTGCGCCTGGTGGTAGGGCTTGGCCCCCTTGAAGCTCGGCAGGAACGAGTGGTGGATGTTGATCATCCGCCCGGCCAGCCGCCCGCACAGGTCGTCGGAGAGGACCTGCATGTAGCGCGCCAGGACGACCAGGTCGACGTCGAGGGAGTCGACGATCTCCATGAGCCGGGCCTCGGCCTCGGGCTTGGTCGCGGCGGTGACCGGCACGTGGAAGAACGGGATGCCGTGCCAGGTGACCAGTTCCTCGTGGTCGCGGTGGTTGGAGACGACCGCTACGACGTCCATGGGCAGGTCGCCGCTGCGGGTACGGAACAGCAGGTCGTTGAGGCAGTGGCCGTAGCGGGAGACCATGACCAGCACCCGGCGCCGGGTGCTGACCGGTTCCAGGTGCCAGCGCATCGCGAACGGGGCGGCCACGGCGGCGAAGTCGTCGCGCAGCGCCTGGGTGTCGTGCTCGCCGCCGGAGGCCGCGAAGTGCACCCGCATGAAGAAGTGGCCGTCGCGGCGGTCGCCGAACTGGTGGTTGTCGATGATGTCGCTGCCGTGGTCGAGCAGGAAGCGCGAGACGGCGTGCACGATGCCGGGTGACTCGGGGCAGTCGAGGGTGAGGATGTGCTCGGTGTTCGGGGTCGTGCTCATCAGGGCACCTCCGGTCCGTGATACTCGCTCATCGCGTCGACGAGCCAGCGCGCCAGGTGGTCGGCGAACGAGGAGCGCGGGAGGAGGCGGTACGTCGGTGTGTCGTCGACCTGCCAGAGCAGTACGGCGACGGGACCCACCGTGGTCGACACCGCCCGGCCGGGGCCGAAGGCCCGGGGGTGCAGGTCCAGCGGGCAGCCTTTCTCCAGGACCTGACGGGCGGCCGGGCCGCTCAGCTCCAGCGTGGTGCGGTTCGCGGAGACGTCCACGACCGAGCCCGGGGCGCCGACGAGGGCGTCCCTCAGCTCGGCGGTCACCTCGGGTGCTTCGGCCTGGGACAGTACGAGCCATTCGTCCGGGCCCAGCCAGAGGGCTGTGTGAGGGCCGGCCGCGCCGGTGTGTCCGCACTGGCGCGGCAGCGGTGCCCCGAGGGCCTTTTCGATGCGGTCGGCCGTCTCGGAGTCGGGGTCGACGCGCAGGTTCACCATGGTGAGGAACGGCCGCTCGGTGAGGGTGACGCCGCGGGCGCCGGTGACCGTGGCGGCGCGCATCCGCTCTTCCAGGTGCGCCAGCGGGCTCACTCGTCCGTCGATCGTCGGCTCAGCCATCGCGTTTGGTCCCTTCGGGGTCGTAGAGGACGAAGTCGGTCACCTCGACGGGCACCAGGTGCTCGCCCACCGGGGCGAGCAGGGTCTGGCCCTTCCTCGCCTGCCCGTCGGCGACGAGGGCGAGGGCGAAGGGGTGCCCGAGGGCGGGGCTGTGGTAGCTGGAGGTGACGTGACCGAGCATCGGCACCGGCACCGTGGCCAAGTCGGCTTCCGGCGCGACAAGTTGGGTGCCTTCGGGCAGCCGGGTCGTGCGGTCGCTCGGCAGCAGGCCGACCAGTTGCTTGCGGTCGGTGCGGGCGGTGTCGGCGCGGGAGTGGGACCGCTTGCCGATGAAGTCCTTCTGCTTGGACACCACCCAGGACATGCCCGCGTCCTGCGGGGTGACGGTGCCGTCGGTGTCCTGGCCGACGATGATGTAGCCCTTCTCGGCCCGCAGGACGTGCATGGTCTCGGTGCCGTACGGGGTGATGTCGTACGGTCGGCCGATCGCGTACACCTCCTCCCAGACCGTGCGGCCGTACCAGGCGCAGACGTTGATCTCGTAGGCGAGTTCGCCGGAGAAGGAGATCCGGCAGATCCGGGCCGGGATGCCGGAGGCCAGGGTGGTCTCGCGGAAGGCCATGAACGGGAAGGCCTCGGCGGACAGGTCGACGTCGGGGGCGAGATGGGCGACGACCTCGCGCGACTTGGGGCCGACCACGGCGATCGTCGCCCACTGCTCGGTCACCGAGGTGCAGTGCACGTCGAGTTCGGGCCACTCGGTCTGCAGCCACTCCTCCAGCCAGTCCAGGACGCCCGCGGCGCCGCCCGTCGTGGTGGTCATGAAGTAGCGGTCGTCGTCGAGGCGCAGGGTCACGCCGTCGTCGAAGATCATGCCGTCGGGCTTGCACATCACGCCGTAGCGGGCCATGCCGGGCTTCAGCTTCTTGAAGGCGTTGGTGTAGATCCGGTTGAGGAACTCGCCCGCGTCCGCGCCCCATATCTCGATCTTGCCGAGGGTGGAGGCGTCCATGAAGGCCACGCCCTCACGGGCCGCGCGGCACTCGCGGGCCACGGCGGTGTCCATGTCCTCGCCGGGCCGGGGGTAGTACCGGGGGCGCTTCCACTGGCCGACGTCCTCGAACTCGGCGCCCTGTTCGACATGCCAGTGGTGGATGGAGGTGGTGCGCTCCGGGTCGAACAGGTCGCCGCGCTCCCGTCCGGCGAGGGCTGCGAAGGCCACGGGGGCGTACGGCGCCCGGTAGGCCGTGGTGCCGATCTCGCCCGGGGAGCCGCCGAGGATCTCGGCGATCACGCCGATCGCGTTGACGCCGGACGTCTTGCCCTGGTCGTTCGCCGTGCCGAGCGAGGTGTAGCGCTTGACGTGTTCGACGCCGCGCATGCCGGCGCCGGTCGAGCGCAGCACGTCGGCGACGCTGACATCGCGCTGCAGGTCGACGAAGTGGGTCTCCCAGGAGTCGCCGGGCACCAGCCACAGCGCCCGCACCGGCCCGGCCGGGCGCCGCTCGCGGTCGTCGTACGACGGCACGGGCACCGGGAACCCGGCTTCCGTCGCGGCCAGCGCTCCGGCCCGTGCCCCCTCGGCCGCACAGCCGTCGAGGTCGTACGTCCCGCGCGCCGCGCCCACGACCTGCTGGTCCCGTACTGCGCCGTCGGGTACGAACGCGACGAGTTCCTCGTCCCATCGCAGACGTCCCTGCCGCTGGCTGTGCAGATGGACGACGGGGCTCCAGCCGCCGGAGACGGCGAGCAGGTCGCAGGCGAACGACTGCGCCGGGCCGTCCGCGTCGAGGGGCCGGACCGTGACCGCGGTGAGCCGCCCGTCGCCCGAGGTGTCGGTCACCGCGCTCCCGGTCAGCACCGGAACCCCGGTCGTGCGGGCGACCTCGGCGGCCCGCGGGGACAGCTCGTCTCGTGCGTCCACGACGGCGGCGACGTCGATCCCGGCGGAGTGCAGGGCGGTGACCGTGTCGTACGCGCTGTCGTTGGTCGTGCTCACCACGGCTCGCGAACCGGGGGCCACGGCGTACCGTTCGAGGTAGGTGCGCACGGCGCCGGCGAGCATCACGCCGGGTCGGTCGTTCCCGGCGAATACCAGCGGGCGTTCGTGGGCGCCGGTCGCCAGGATCACCTTGCGGGCGCGGATGTGCCACAGCCGCTGCCGTGAGACGCCGGGCGGGGCGTCGGCGCCGAGGTGGTCGGTGCGCCGTTGCAGCGCCAGCACGTAGTTGTCGTCGTACGACCCGAAGGCAGTGGTCCGGTGCAGTACGACGGTCCCGGGCTCGGCGTCGAGCACCGCGCGCAGTTCGGCGGCGCGCTCCCAGTCGGCGGGTTCGGGCTGTTCGTCGACGAGGATCACCCGGGCGCCGGAGGCGGCGGCAGCGGCGGCAGCGGAGAGACCTGCGGGTCCGGCGCCGACGACGAGGACGTCGGTGTGGACGTACTTCTTGTCGTAGACGGCGGGGTCGGGGGTCGCATCGAGCCGGCCCATCCCGGAGAGCGTGGTGGCGGACAGGCCGTCGTAGAGCTCCACGGTGGTGGCCGGGAGCATGCCCTCCGAGCACGAACCGTCCAGCTGGACAAGGGCGTTGGGTTCCTCGGCGCCCGCGGAGACGATGCCGCGCGGGCGGCCGCGGTAGAGCGAGGGGGCGACCTCCACGAGGCCGTTGGCCAGCATGGCCGAGGCGAGGGTGTCACCGGGGTGCCCGGTCAGTTCCCGTCCGTCGACGGTGAACCGCAGCACGGCGGTGCGGTCGATGCGGCCGCCCTGCGGGAGCCGGAAGTGCTGGTCGGTCATCGGTTCCCTCCGGCCTGCGGCAGTTCGGGGCGTGGCTCGTCGAGCCGGTAGGAGGCGAGCACCTGGTGGGTGGCGGTGTCGCGCAGGACGTTGAACCAGCGGCGGCAGCCGGTGCCGTGCATCCATCGCTCGGCGAAGGGGCCCTTGGGGTTGTCGCGGTAGAAGACGTACTCGGCCCACTGCTCGTCGGTGAGGTCCGCGGGCGTCTCGGGGTAGGGCACATGGGCCTGTCCGCCGTAGTGGTACTCGGTCTCGTCGCGCGGACCGCACCATGGGCAGGTGATCAGCAGCACGGCGTCTCCTCAGTGGGCCACGGCGGCGGCGCCGTGTTCGTCGATCAACGCGCCCGTCCGGAACCGGTCCAGGGCGAAGGGGGCGTTCAGCGGATGCGGCTCACCGGCGGCGATGGTGTGCGCGAAGGTCCAGCCGGCGGCCGGGGTGGCCTTGAAACCGCCCGTTCCCCAGCCGCAGTTGACGTAGAGGTTCTCGACGGGCGTGCTGCCGACGATCGGGGAGGCGTCCGGGGTGACATCGACGACGCCGCCCCAGGTCCGCAGCACATGCGCCCGCGCGAAGACCGGGAACAGCTCGACGGCGGCGGCCATCTGCTGCTCGATGACGTGGAAGGAGCCACGCTGCCCGTAGCCGTTGTACGAGTCGACGCCCGCGCCCATCACCAGCTCGCCCTTGTGGGCCTGGGAGACGTAGACGTGCACGTGGTTGGACATGACGACCGTCGGGTGGACCGGCTCGTGCAGTTCGGAGACCAGGGCCTGGAGCGGGTGTGACTGCACCGGCAGCCGTACGCCCGCCCGCTCGGCCAGCACGCTGCTGTGCCCGGCGGCGGCGAGACCTATCCGCCCGGCATGGATGCGGCCCAGGTTGGTGTCGACGCCGACGACCCGGTCGCCGTCCTTGAGGAAGCCGGTGACCTCGCAGCCCTGGATCAGGTCGACGCCCAGCTCGTCGGCGCGGCGGGCCAGCGCCCAGGCGACGTGGTCGTGCTTGGCGATGCCGGCCCGGGGCTGGAAGGTGCCTCCGAGGACCGGGTAGCGGGTGCGCGGCGAGACGTTGAGGATGGGGCAGACCTTGGCGACCTCGTCCGGTTCGAGCCATTCGGCGTCGACGCCGTTGAGCTTGTTGGCGTTGACGCGGCGCGTGCCCTCGCGGACGTCCTGGAGGGTGTGGGCGAGGTTGAGGACGCCGCGCTGGCTGAACAGGAAGTCGTAGTCCAGCTCCTCGGGGAGCCCTTCCCACAGCTTGAGCGCGTGTTCGTAGATCGCGGCGCTCTCGTCCCAGAGGTAGTTGGAGCGGATGATCGTGGTGTTGCGGGCCATGTTGCCGCCGGCCAGCCAGCCCTTCTCCAGGACGGCGACCTTGGTGATGCCGTGGTTCTTGGCGAGGTAGTAGGCGGTGGCGAGGCCGTGGCCGCCCCCGCCGACGATGACGACGTCGTAGGAGGAGCGCGGCTCGGGGTTGCGCCAGAGGAAGTCCGGGTGCTCCGGCAGCGGTTCGGCGGTCATGCCGCGTCTCCGTTCAGGGGGGACGGGTGGGACAGGTGGGGGTAGAGGGGGAATGCGGAGGCGAGTTTCTCGACCCGGCCGCGCAGTTCGTCGTCGGGCCGTTCGCCCTTCAGGGCCTCGGCGATGATGTCGGCGACCTCCCGGAACCCGGCCTCGCCGAAGCCGCGGGTGGCCAGCGCCGGGGTCCCGATCCGCAGGCCGGACGAGACCATCGGCGGACGCGGGTCGAACGGCACCGCGTTGCGGTTGACGGTGATGCCGATGCGGTGCAGCCGGTCCTCGGCCTGCTGTCCGTCGAGCGCGGAGTCGCGCAGGTCGACGAGGACGAGGTGCACCTCGGTGCCGCCGGTCAGGACGGTGATGCCCGCCTCGGCGACGTCGTCGGCCAGCAGCCGCCCGGCGAGGATGCGGGCACCGTCCAGAGTGCGCTGCTGGCGCTCCCGGAACTCCTCCCCCGCCGCCACCTTGAAGGCGACCGCCTTCGCCGCGATGACATGCTCCAGCGGGCCACCCTGCTGGCCGGGGAAGACCGCCGAGTTGATCTTCTTGGCCAGGTCGGCACGGCTGAGGATCACGCCGCCGCGCGGACCGCCGAGGGTCTTGTGGGTGGTGGTCGTGACGACGTCGGCGTACGGCACCGGGTTCGGGTGGAGGCCCGCCGCGACCAGGCCGGCGAAGTGCGCCATGTCCACCATCAGGTACGCGCCCACCGCGTCGGCGATCCGCCGGAACGCGGCGAAGTCCAGCCGTCGCGGGTAGGCCGACCAGCCGGCGACGATCATCTTCGGCCGGTGGGCGAGGGCGAGTTGCTCGACCTCGTCCATGTCGATGCGCAGGTCGGACTCGCGCACGTGGTAGGGCACGACGTCGTACAGCTTGCCGCTGTAGTTGATGCGCATGCCGTGGGTGAGGTGGCCGCCGTGCGCGAGGTCCAGGCCGAGGATCGTGTCGCCGGGGTTCAGCAGCGCGAACATGGCGGCCGCGTTGGCCTGGGCCCCCGAGTGCGGCTGCACGTTCGCGGCCTCGGCGCCGAAGAGCTCCTTCACCCGGGCGATGGCCAACTGCTCGACGACGTCGACGTGTTCGCAGCCGCCGTAGTAGCGGCGGCCCGGGTAGCCCTCGGCGTACTTGTTGGTCAGCACCGAGCCCTGGGCCTCCATGACGGCGGCCGGGGCGAAGTTCTCCGAGGCGATCATCTCCAGCGTGGACTGCTGGCGGTGCAGCTCGGCGGCCACCGCGGTGGCGACGTCCGGGTCGAGGTCGCTGAGCGGGACGGCGAGAGGGGAGGTGAGTGTGCTGGTCGACGGGCTGGTTGCCATGGGTGCACCATCCTGGGGGCCAACTAATGCGCAACTGATATATCAGACTCTGCGGTACGGTATGGGAGCTCGCCGAACAGGTCAAGGGGGCATTTCATGCAGCAGGTGGCGACCGCGCCCGGAGACGGGGAGACCGGACCCGGCGGATCGGGTGGCGGGGAGCTGTCCCTCGCCGAGCGCGCCTACCGCGCCATCCGCGACCGGCTCGTCATGCTCGACATCCGCCCCGGCGCGCCGATCAACGAGGAGCAGCTGGGCCAGTCCCTCGGCGTCGGACGCACGCCGGTGCGCGAGGCGCTCAAGCGGCTCCAGTACGAGCGCCTGATCACGACCTACCCCCGGCGCGGCACCTTCGCCACCGAGGTCAACATCACCGACCTGGCCCATATCTCCGAGGTACGCCAGGAGTTGGAGCCCCTCGCCGCCGCCCGGGCCGCACGGCGCGCCACGGCAGCCGACCGCGCGACGCTCACAGGCCTACGGCGGAAGCTGGAGGGCGTCGATCCCCGGCGGGACGACTCCTCCGAGCTCATGCACCTCGATCTGCAGATCCACCGTGCCATCTACGCCGCCGCGCACAACCCGTACCTGGAGGACACGCTCGTCCGCCACGACAACCTGGCCACCCGCATCTGGTGCCTGTTCATCGACCGGCTGTCCGACATGGCCGGCCACGTCGGGGAGCACGGGCCGTTGATCGACGCGATCGTCGACGGTGAACCGGAGAAGGCGGCGCAGCTGGCCCGCAGCCATGTCGAGGACTTCGAGCGGGCGATTCGCGCGGCCATCTGACGTCGTACGGCAGCGTGTCCGGCGCGCCGCGAGCTCCCGGTGCGCGGTGAGGTGTCAGTGCGCGGCGCCCCGTAGTTCCTCCCTGCCCAGGCGGGGCCTGCCCGCCAGGGTCGCCCACAGGTGCGGGGCGATGTCGTCCCCGGGAAGCTGGGCGATCATGTAGCGGACACAGCGCTCGATCTTGACCCGCCACAGGCGTGCCGCCTCGTTCCCGTCGCCGTCGCGCAGCGCGTCGAAGACGACGGTGTCCTCGTTGAGGATCGTGTCGAACGCCTGGCTGTAGTCCATGTCCAGAACGGCGACGAACATCCGCAGCCGGGCCGTGAGGCGTTCGAAGGTCTGCGCGGCCTGCGGGAGGTCGGCGGTGCGGGCGAGGGCGTCCTGGAACCGCAGGTCGACCTCGCGGATACCGACGAGGTCCTTGGCCCGGGCGGCCGCGCGGACCTCCGCGAGCGCCGCCGATGCCGGAGCGAGGTGCTCCGGGCCCAGCATGGCGACGCGTCGGATGAGCAGGGCGCCGAGACTGGCGCGCAGCGCGTAGAGGTCGAGGACGTCCTTGGCGGTGACGGCGGGGACGGCGCTCGCGCCGCTCGGGAGCAGATCGAGCATGCCCTCCTCGGCCAGCGCCCGCAGCCCGGCACGGACGACCCGGCGGGAGAGCCCGAGGCGTGCCGCGAGCGGCGCCTCCCGGACCCGGTCGCCGGGTGCGTGGCCCCCGGCGAGGACGGCTTCACGCAGCACTCCGACGACGGGATCGGTGGTGACGGGGGCGCCGGGCGGGGCGTCGTCCTGGCTGGTCCCGGTGCCGGGGTGGCCGAGTGTGCGCGCGTCGACGCGGTGTGAGTCGTTGTCACGACCGCAGATGGCCGGGGTGTCGTACGACGGGCGCGGGGCGGCGCCCCGGGCGAAGGGGGCCGCGGCGGGCGTCCAGGTGGTGGACCAGGTCAGCAGCGCGTCCCGGAGGCGGTGCGGTTCGGGTGCCCCCTCGCGGGTGGCGTGGGCGCCCCCGGCGAGCAGCCGCCGGGTCTCCTCCGTCCACTGCGTGGCGTCCGGGGTGTGGTGCCAGCGCAGCCGCGCCAGCCCCGCCGTGTCCTGGCCCTCGCACGCGGCCGGCATGCCGTGCGCCAGCAGGTGTACGGCCTCCCCCGGGCCCGCCGCCGACCTCACCTGCCGCAGGAACTCGCCCAGGTCGAGGGGGCCGGGCGTCCGCTCCTCGCCCCGCAGCTGTGCGAACGCGCAGGCCACGGCGAGCACCTGGGGTGCCTCCGGGTCGTGGCCGAACAGGCGGGCCGTGCCGGTCGCCGCAGCGGCACGGGCTGCGCGGCCCCGTCCGGTCCGGGCCGTCACCGCGAGCACGCACACCGGCGGCGCGATGAACAGGCCGACGACGTCCTCGGCATGGTCCGGCAGCGACCAGGCCTGGCGGGGCGGCGGCGCCGTGGTGCGCGCCCCCGGCTGGACGCCGTAGGTGCGCCAGATCCGGTTCACCGTGCTCTGGCTCAGACCGGTCTCGGCCGCCATGGAACGGGTCGACCAGGCCTGTCTGGCGCCGGCGGGTGGCGGAGTGAGGGTGCGCAGGAGGACGTGGGCGACGGTGTCGTCGTCGGCGCTGGGCGGCCGCCCCGGGCGGGGCAGCTCGTCCAGGCCGTCCAGCCGGTCGGCGAGGAAGCGCGCCCGCCATGTGCCGACCATGTCACGGGAGATGCCGAGGCGTGCGGCGACGGCGGTGTTGGTGGGCTCGTCGGCGCAGGCCAGCACGATCTGGGCGCGCAGGGCCCGGGCCTGTGCGCAGGTGCGGCTGCGGGTCCACGCGAGCAGCGTGGCCCGTTCTTCGTCGGTGAGCACGACGGTGGTGCGGGGGCGGCCGGCCATGGCGGGAACCGTAGCCGAATTTCTGACTCGGATGCAGCCCCTCGTTCGGTGCGGGACCGCGGGCATTGTTGGCCGCTCCCGGCCTTCACATACTTCGTTGCCATCCGGTGGTCACACCACCGGCGTCCCCCGGACCCCGCGAGTTCGCCGCGAACCCGAGCCGATCACGTTCGTTCGCCGGGCGGCACCCGCGGCATCGGAAATCCGCACATCAACCCCGACCTGGCCTGGACCTACCCTCGCACGGGCAAGTCCGGGAACCGCTCCCGGAGGCTGTGATGACCGCAAACGCAGGAAACAGACTGGATGACGCGCCCCTGTCGCGCTTCCACAAGAAACTGGCGCTGTACTCCTCCGGAGGCCCGTTCCTCGACGGCTACGTCCTGAGCGTCATCGGCGTGGCCATGGTGCAGATCTCGCCGCAGCTGCATCTGTCCGACTCCGCCGAGGGCCTCATAGGCGCCTCCGCCCTCATCGGTATCTTCCTCGGCGCGTTCGTGGGCGGCTGGCTGACCGACAAGTTCGGCCGGCAGCTGCTCTACACCATCGACCTGATCGCCATCATCGTCTGCTCGGTCGCCCAGTTCTGGGCCACCGACCCGGTGTGGCTGTTCGTCCTGCGCCTGCTGATCGGCATGGCCGTCGGCGCCGACTATCCCATCGCGACCTCGCTGCTGGCCGAGTTCACGCCGCGCCGCTACCGGGGGCCGCTGCTGGGCGGCCTGGTCGTCATGTGGTTCGTGGGCGCCGCCGTGGCGTACATCGTCGGCGAGATCATGCTGTCTTCGCTCGGTGACGACGCCTGGCGGTGGATGCTGGCCAGCGCCACGCTGCCCGCCACGATCATCGTGCTGCTGCGTCATGGCACGCCCGAGTCCCCGCGCTGGCTGGCGAACAAGGGCCGCACCGAGGAGGCCGAGGCCGTCCTGAAGCAGGTCTACGGTGCGGACGTGACGATCGCCGACCTGCCGGACGAGGCGGAGGAGCGGGAGAACGTCGACATCAAGGCGATCCTGCGGTCCGGCTACGGCGGCCGGATGCTCTACATCTCCGTCTTCTGGACCTGTTCGATCGTGCCGCTCTTCGCCATCTACGCCTTCGGCCCGAAGATCCTGGACGCGCTCCAGCTGGAGGGCGGCCTGGCCAACATCGGCGAGGCCATGATCACCGTCATGTTCCTCATCGGCTGTGTGGTCGCCCTGCTGGGCGTGAACAAGATGGGCCGACGCCCGCTGGTCATCCACAGCTTCCTCTGGTCGGGCCTCGCCCTGTTGCTGCTGGGTATCTTCCCCGACGCCCCGTCGAGCGTGATCATGACGCTGTTCGCCCTGTACGCGGTCATCATCGGCGGCACCCAGATCCTCCAGTGGATCTACCCGAACGAGCTGTTCCCGACCGAGGTGCGCGGCTCCGCCGTGGGTCTGGCGTCCTCCGCCAGCCGGATCGGCGCCGCCGTCGGCACCTACCTCGTCCCCATGGCGCTGACCGGCTGGGGTGTCGGCGGCACCATGCTCGCGGCCGCCGCCATCAGCCTCCTCGGTGCCGTCGTCTCCGTCCTGTGGGCGCCCGAGACCCGCGGCATGGCGCTGCACGAGGCCGCCGCACTGACGCCGCGGGCCGCGCAGGGCAAGCCTTCGGGCCGTCCCGCGAGCGTCTGAGCGTCCGCCGCCGGGTCCCCGCCACGCGGTGGGGGCCCGGGCGGCCGGCCCCGGTCGCCGTAACTACCGGAACATCACCGAACTTCACCGAACTTCGCGCGGCACCCCCATGCCGCCGACATCGCCGACATCGAGCGGCGCGTTCCTCACCCGTGAACCCGCAGGAGGGCACCGATGAAAGACGTAGTGATCGTGGGAGGCGGCATCGCGGGACTGGCCGCGGGCTGGCGACTGCGGCACTGGGACACGCTCCTGCTCGAGTCCGAGGGCCGGGTCGGCGGCCGTATCCGCTCGGAGCGGCGCGGACCGTACTGGCTGAACTGGGGCGGGCACGTCTACGCCGGCGGGAACTCGGCGACGTCGTGGCTGCTGAACAACACCGGCGTCGACTCGGTGCCGGTGCCCGGCTCGCTGGCCGGGCTGTCGATGAACGGAAAGCTGCTGCTCAAGGGCCGGGTGGAGACCTATCCGTTCCGTATTCCGATGCCGATGTCGGCGCGGGTCGGCATGGTCAAGGCGGGCGCCAAGGTCGCGATGCAGGTGGCCCGCTACGCCCGGATCGTGCGGCGGCGCAAGGGCGAGTCCGAGGCGCAACGCCAGCAGCGGATCTACGACTTCATGAACGACCGTTCCTTCAAGGACTTCATCGGCGATCTGCCCGAGGACGCCGAGGCCCTGTTCAAGCCCACGGTGACCCGGTCCGCCGCCGACATCGACCAGCTTTCGGCCGGCGCGGGCGTCGGCTACTTCAGCCTGGTGTGGAACATCGGGGCCGGTCTCTCGCAGAGCATCGTCGGCGGCCCGTCCACCCTCACCGAGTCCATCGCGGCGGCCCTGGGCGACCGGGTGCGGCTGAACGCGACCGTCGACGAGATCGTCCAGAAGACCGGCTCGGTCGTCGTCCGTTACCGGGAGGACGGCGTCACGAAGGAGGCAGAGGCGCGCTGCGTGGTGCTGGCGACCCCGGCGACCGTCAGCCATCGGGTCGCCGTCGACCTGGACGCGGATGTCCGCGAGGCCCTGTCGAAGATCGTCTACGGCCCGTACGTCAGCGCCGCGTTCCTCAGTGACGAGACCGGGCGCCAGGTCTGGGACGACGCGTACGGCGTCGCGACGCCGAAGCGGTCCTTCAACGTCGCGCTGAACATGTCGAACGTCGTCCACGGTTACGAGCGGGAGCGCCGGCCCGGCAGCAGCATCATGACGTTCTCGCCGGGCAGTCTGGCCCGCGAGCTGCTGGAGCACGACGACGACAAGATCCGCCGTATCTACCTGGACGACCTCGACCAGGTGCTGCCCGGCTTCGCCGACCACGTGGTCGAGGCCGAGGTGCAGCGCTGGCCCACCGGTGCGCCGTACTGCTTCCCCGGCCGCGGGAAGCTCCAGCGGACGCTGACCCGCCGCAGCGGACGCGTGCTCCTGGCCGGTGACTACCTCGGCACCCTCTACACCGAGACCGCGATCCAGAGCGGCCTGTCCGCCGCCCATGAGGCGCGGAGCCTGCTGGCCACCGAACGGCAGACCGCACACCGCGACCTGGCGCACGCCGCGCCGTAGACCCGCTTCCCCGTTCCCGGTTCCCGGTTCACACCTTCACTGCTTCACACCTTCACTGCTTCACCTGAGGAGATCCAAGAATGTCGTCACAGCTGAGCGGTGTCCTGACCGCCCTGGCCACTCCGTTCGCGTCGGACGGGGAGATCGACGAGAAGACCCTGCGCCGCCTGGTCGACCGCAGCATCGACGGCGGGGTCGACGGCGTCGTCGCCTGCGGATCCACCGGTGAGTTCGCGGCGATGAGCGGGGCGGAGCGACGTCACCTGGTGGAGACCGTCATCGACCAGGCGGCCGGACGGACACCGGTCGTCGCGCAGACCGGTGCGCTGAGCACCCGGGAGGCGGTCGAACTGTCCCGGCACGCGCAGGCCGCCGGGGCCTCGGTGCTGATGGTGGTGGCCCCGTACTACGAGCCGCTCACGCTCGACGAGACGCTGCGCTATCTGCGTACGGTCGCCGACGCCGTGGACATCCCGATCATGCTCTACAACCTGCCTGGCGCCACCGGTGTCAATCTCACGCCGGACGTCGTCGGGCAGCTCGCCCGCGAGGTCGAGAACATCCGGTACATCAAGGACACCAGCGCCGACATGGCCCAGGCCGGGCAGCTGATCCACCGGCACGGCGACGTCATCTCCACGTTCATCGGCTGGGACAGCCTGCTGCTGACCTCGGTCGCCGAGGGCGCCGCCGGCGTCATGGCCGGGACCGCGAACGTGATGCCGAACGAACTCGTCTCCATCCACCGGGCGTTGCGGGCCGGTGAACTCGACCGTGCGCGGGCCGAGTGGGCGCGGATCTACCCGCTGATGGACACGATCATGTCGGCGCCGTTCATCCCGGCGATCAAGTCCGCCCTGGAGGCCGTCGGCTTCCCCGTCGGCGGCCCCCGCGAGCCACTGCTCGGCCTCGACGCCGCCACCGCCGCCAGGATCTCCGCTCTGGTCGAGGAGCTTTTCCAGCTGTCGGCGGCACGGTGACACGGTCCCGTGTGACCTGTTCCAGCCTTCCCACCCGCTCACTCTCAGGGAGTCACCGACCATGACCACCGCCACCGGCCGCACGTCGGCCACGGTCCGGCGCGCCACGGACGCGCCGCCTCTGCTCACCCCGGCCGACCTTCCTCCGGCCCGGCACTTCGTCGACGGCGGGTTCGTCGACGCGGCACCCGAGCGTCTCATCGACGTGATCGACCCGAGCACGGAGAACGTCATCGCCCGTGTCCCCGAGGGCACGGCCGGGGACGTCGACCGTGCGGTGGCCGCCGCCGTGGCGGCCAAGGGCGCGTGGGGGCGGCTGGTCCCCAAGGCCCGCGCGGAGGTGCTGCACGCCATCGCCGACCGGGTGGCCGAACACGCCGAGCCGCTGGCCCGGCTGGAGTCGGCGAACACCGGCAAGCCGCTCGCGGTGTCGCGGGACGACGTCGGCATGACCGTCGACACCTTCCGCTTCATGGCCGGCGCGGGGCGCGCGACCACCTCCATGGCGGCCGGCGACTACGCGGAGGACCACCTGTCGGTCATCCTGCGCGAACCGCTCGGGGTGATCGGCGTGGTCACACCGTGGAACTACCCGCTGCTGATGGCGGCCTGGAAGATCGCCCCGATCCTCGCCGCGGGCAACACCCTGGTCCTCAAGCCGTCCGAGCAGACCCCGCTGACCACCCTGAAGTTCGCCGAACTCGTCGCCGACCTGCTGCCGCCCGGCGTGCTGAACGTCGTCAACGGGTACGGCGCGGTCGCCGGGGCCCGGCTCGCCGAACACCCGGACGTGAACATGATCGCCCTGACCGGTTCGGTCGCCAGCGGCCGTGCCGTCGCCCGGGCCGCCGCGGAGAGCCTCAAGCGGGTGCACCTCGAACTCGGCGGCAAGGCACCGGTGGTGATCTTCTCCGACGCCGACCTCGCGGCGGCCGCGTCGTCCCTGCGCGTCGCGAGCTTCTGGAACTCGGGCCAGGAGTGCGGGGCCGCCTGCCGCGTCCTCGTGCACGAGTCGGTCGCCGAGCGGTTCGTCGAGCAACTCGTCGCGGAAGTGGAGGCGTTGGTGGTCGGTGAGCCGGCCTCGGGCGACGACGTGGAAATCGGCCCCATGGTCTCCAAGGCCCACTTCGACCGGGTCACCGGGTACCTGGAGCGCGCGAAGAAGGCCGGCGTCCGCGTGGCGACCGGCGGTGGCGCCCTCGACGGGCCCGGCTACTTCGTCGCCCCGACCGTGCTGGTCGACGTGCCCGAAGGAGCCGAAGCCGCCCGCGAGGAGATCTTCGGGCCGGTGGTCACCGTCGAGACCTTCACCGACGAGGAGGAGGCCGTACGCCGCGCCAACGACGTGCCGCTCGGCCTGTCGGCCTCCGTGTGGACCGAGAACGCGCGCCGCAGCCACGACGTCGCCGCGCGCCTCGACTTCGGCACCGTCTGGGTCAACTCCCATCTGGTGCTGGCCGGTGAGGTCCCCTGGGGCGGCTTCAAGGGCTCCGGCTACGGCCGGGACCTGTCGATCTACGCCCTGGACGACTACTCGCGCACCAAACACGTCATGCACAACCACGGGCGCTGATCCGAGCCGAGCCCGCGGACGCGGGGTGCTCACCGGCGGGTCGGCCCTGATCGCCTATCTTGGCGCGTATGCAGTCCTACACGATCGGCCAGGCGGCACGTCTGCTCGGGGTGAGCCCCGACACCGCACGACGGTGGGCCGACGCCGGCCGCGTCGCCACCCATCGCGACGAGGGCGGGCGCCGCCTCGTCGACGGGAAGGACCTGGCCGCGTTCTCCGTGGAGCTGGCCAGGTCCGGTGAGGGCGAGGAGGACCTGTCGTACACGTCCGTCCGCAACGCCTTCCCCGGCATCGTCACCGCCGTGAAGCTCGGCGACGTCGCCGCCCAGGTCGAGATCCAGGCCGGCCCGCACCGGCTGGTGTCCCTGCTGACCCGGGAGGCCGTGGAGGAGCTGGGCCTGGAGGTCGGTGTGGAGGCCACCGCCCGGGTGAAGTCGACGAACGTGCACATCGACCGGACCTGAGCCAAGCCGGGCCGGGCTCCCCACCTCCCTCCGCCCCGCTCCCGTACAAACGCACATGCCACCCCCCTGGCCAGTCGGACCGGCTCATGCGATGCGACAGGAGACTTTCACCTCGCATCTGCGGCATTATCATCGGCGCATGGCGTACGTGGTCCGCGCCGGACCGCGAGTGAGTGGGTCCGTCAGGACCAGAGGGAGTGGCCCCGTGATGACCCGTACCGCGCGCCGGAACCGCCGCATGTCGCAGCTGACCGGTGTGAGCGCCGCGGCGCTGCTGGCGCTGAGCGCCTGCTCGTCCGCCGGCTCGGACTCCTCGGCGAAGTCGGACTCCGCCGGGTCCGCCTCCTCCTCCGACAAGATCTCCGGTGCCGTGACCGTCTTCGCGGCGGCCTCGCTGAGGGAGAGCTTCGAGGCGTTGGGCAGGCGGTTCGAGAAGGAGCACCCGGGTACCGAGGTCACTTTCAGTTTCGGCGGCAGCGATTCCCTCGCGGCGAGCATCACCGGTGGCGCCCCGGCCGATGTGTTCGCCTCGGCCAGCCCCAGGACGATGAAGATCGTCACGGATGCGGGGGCCTCCTCCGGCACCCCCGCCACCTTCGTCCGCAACGAGCTGGAGATCGCCACCCTGCCGGGCAACCCCGACAGGATCTCCTCTCTCAAGGACCTCACCAGGTCGGACCTGAAGGTCGTGCTCTGCGACAAGGCGGTGCCGTGCGGTGCCGCCGCCCAGAAGGCGCTCGACGCGAGCAGTCTGAAGCTCACGCCCGTGTCCTACGAACAGGACGTCAGGGCCGCCCTGACGAAGGTAGAGCTGAAGGAGGCCGACGCGGCCGTCGTCTACAAGACCGATGTGCACGCGGCGGGTGACAAGGTGGAGGGCGTGGAGTTCCCCGAGTCCGCCGACGCCGTCAACGACTACCCGATCACCCTGCTCAAGGACACGCGGAACGCGGAGGCCGCCAAGGCGTTCGTCGCGCTGGTGCGGTCCGCCGAGGGCCAGAAGGTCCTGTCCGAGGCCGGGTTCCTCAAGCCGTGAGTCCGACAAGGGACAAGGCCGGCGACGCGCCCGACACCCTCCGGGGCGGCCCGCGGCGTCGCCGCGTCCGTTCGGGTGTTCCGCTGCCCCTGCTGTTCCCCGCGCTGATCGGCCTGGCGTTCCTGATCGTGCCGCTGATCGCCCTGCTGGTGCGGACCCCGTGGCACAGCCTGCCCGAGCAGTTGACCAGCCCCGGTGTGTGGCAGGCACTGAGGCTGTCCCTCATCTGTGCCACGGCCGCGACCGCGGTGAGCCTGGTCATCGGTGTGCCGCTGGCCTGGCTGCTGGCCCGGGTGGAGTTCCCAGGCCGGGGCCTCGTACGGGCCCTCGTCACCCTGCCCCTGGTCCTGCCGCCGGTCGTCGGCGGTGTGGCGCTGCTGATGGCGCTCGGCCGGGGCGGCATCGTCGGTCAGTGGCTGGACTCGTGGTTCGGGATCACGCTGCCGTTCACGACGACGGGCGTCGTGATCGCGGAGGCGTTCGTCGCCATGCCGTTCCTCGTCATCAGCGTCGAGGGCACCCTGCGGGCCGCCGACCCGCGCTACGAGGAGGCGGCCACCACGCTGGGCGCCTCCCGCTTCACCGCGTTCCGCCGGGTCACCCTGCCCCTCATCGCGCCCGGCGTCGCGGCGGGCGCGGTCCTGGCCTGGGCCCGGGCGCTCGGCGAGTTCGGCGCGACGATCACCTTCGCGGGCAACTTCCCGGGACGCACCCAGACCATGCCGCTGGCCGTGTATCTCGCCCTGCAGAGCGACCCGGAGGCCGCCATCGCCCTCAGTCTGGTGCTGCTGGCCGTGTCGATCGCGGTGCTGGCCGGGTTGCGCGACCGTTGGGCGAGTGCCGGATGACCCGGCCCGCACGACCGGGGGCGAGCACCGGATGACCGAGACCCACGACGTCCGCGCCGACGACGCCGACACCGCCCCGGAAGGGCTCGACGCCCGCCTCGTGGTGGACCGCGGCGCCTTCCGCCTCGACGTGGCGCTGACCGTCACACCGG
Organism: Streptomyces sp. NPDC028907; assembly: GCF_055564995.1. Lineage (NCBI taxonomy): Bacteria > Bacillati > Actinomycetota > Actinomycetes > Kitasatosporales > Streptomycetaceae > Streptomyces > Streptomyces sp. NPDC028907. The sequence continues at coordinate 66,843 of NZ_JBVHVE010000010.1, read as the reverse complement.
GCGAGGTGGTCGCGCTGCTCGGCCCGAACGGCGCGGGCAAGACCACCGCCCTGCGCGCCCTCGCCGGGCTGACCCCGCTCTCCGACGGCCATCTGCGGCTGGACGGTGCGGAGTTGGACCGTACACCGCCCGAGTCCCGCCCGGTCGGAGTCGTCTTCCAGGACTATCTCCTCTTCCCGCACCTTTCGGCCCTCGACAACGTGGCCTTCGGGCCGCGCTGCCAGGGCGCGACCAAGGCGGCGGCGCGAGCTCGGGCCGCCGAGTGGCTGGACCGGCTGGGGCTCACGGACCACGCGAACGCCAAGCCGCGCAGGCTGTCCGGCGGCCAGGCCCAGCGCGTCGCGCTCGCCCGCGCCCTGGCCACCCGCCCGCGTCTGCTGCTCCTCGACGAACCGCTGGCCGCGCTGGACGCCCGTACCCGTCTGGAGGTCCGCGCCCAACTGCGCCGCCACCTGGCCGAGTTCGAGGCGGTAGCCGTTCTCGTCACGCACGATCCCCTGGACGCCATGGTCCTGGCCGACCGCCTGGTCGTCGTGGAGCACGGCCGGGTCGTCCAGCAGGGCAGCCCGTCCGACATCGCCCGCCATCCCCGTACGGACTACATCGCCCAGCTGGTCGGGCTGAACCTGTACCGGGGCGTGGCCGACGGCCACGAGGTCCGGCTGGACGGCGGCCCTGCCGTCACCACGACCGAGGACCTGTCGGGGCCGGTCCACGTGGCGTTCCCGCCCAGCGCTGTCACCCTCCACCGGGTGCGCCCCACCGGCTCCAGCGCCCGTAATCTCTGGCGCTGCGAGGTGGCCGGCCTGGAGACCCACGGCGACCAGATCCGTGCCGACCTCACGGGCGAACTCCCCCTCGCCGCGGACCTGACCACGGTCGCCGCCGCCGAACTCGATCTGCACCCGGGCGCCGAGGTCTGGGCGACGGTGAAGGCCACGCAGACGCACGCCTATCCGGTGTGAGACCGGGGCTGCCCGTCCCGGTCTCCGATACGTCCGTCACGAGGGGCGCAGGTGCTCGATCGTGACGCCGTGCTCCTCGGCCAGCCGCCGGGCGATCAATGAGCGGTGGCATGCCTCCGGGTCACGCTCGACACAGAACAGCGCCGCGTTCCCGTCCCGCGGCAGCGCCGACACGATGGGCGTGAGGTCGGCGCCGTCGAGGATCTCGGCGGTGTAGCGGTGCGCGTACTCGGCGGCGAGCTCGCGGCGCGAGCGCTTGCCGACCCCTTGGCGGTCGTCCTCGGCGTACTGGAGCCGGCGCAGTTCGGTGGTCGGGGCGAGCTCGGGGTGGTGCTCGTAGGCGATCGCGGCCTGGTCGAGGGCCCGCTGCAACCGCAGTGAGTTCGCCCAGGCGTACTCGGGACCGCGGACACCGCGGCGCTGACGTACGTCGAGCAGGAGCCGGACGTCCGCGTGCCGCAGCTCGCGCAGGAAGGACTCGCGGTCGAAGCCGTAGACGCCGATCGTCATGATGCCGAGGCGGCGCGCTCGCGTCATGCGTCGGCGCTCCCCGCGAGCTCGACCGGCGTTCGTTGCACGCCACATCAGCTTCCTTCGAGTCCTCGGCGCCCAGGCACCCTCCCACAAATCATGACATCCTCGGCCGCAGTCGCCGAGAGTGACTCCGTGTGCCCTCTCCCGTACAGTCCGTGGCATCCGCGCCCGGTCGCGGCCAAGCCCAACGGCTCACCTGGAGAAGAGACATGGACACCGAAGCCGGCCTCGGCGCCCTCCCGCACGTTCCCGGCGCGGGAGGGCCGGTTCCCGAAGCCGAGCCCGGGATCGTGGCGCGATGGCGTTCGGGGGGAGATGGCGAACTGGTGGAGTTGCTGGCGCAGGTGCGCGCTGCGGTCGGCGGCGTCGCCGCGTTCCGACTCGGGCCGGTGCCCACCGTGCTCGTCACCGATCCGACAGCCGTCCAGCATGTACTCGCCCGCTTCCCGGACCGGTACGTCAAGCGCTCCCACCGTGCCCGGCTGCTGATCGGCGACGGGGTCATGGCGGCCACCGGTGCGGCGTGGAAGCGGCAACGCCGGTTGCTGCAAGGGCAGTTCACCGGTACCGGGATGCGTCGCTACGAGCAGCGGATCACGGCGGCCGCCCGCACCACCGCCGAGCGCTGGGACGGGTACGCCCGCACCGGTCAGGTTCTCGACGTCGGCCGGGAGATGCACCGCTTCGCGCTCGACGCCATCTGGCGCTCCCTGACCGGGCACCCCCTGGACGAGGAGACCGAGCATGAACTGGCAGCTGTGGAGGCTGTGGCGGCGGCCGTACCGACCCTGCCCGCCGACGTCGCCGACGCCCGCGACGCCGTGGCCGCCGATCTCGCCCGGATCGACGCGGTCGCCCGGCGCGCCGTCGAAGCGGCCCGCAGCGGTGTGGCCGGCCCGGACGGCCCGGGTCTGGTGCATGTTCTGACCGACGCCGCCACCGAACGCCCCGAGTACACCGACGGGCTGATCCGCGACGAGTTGGTCACGCTGCTCGCGGCCGGGCACGAGACCAGTGCGACCACTCTGACCTGGCTCCATCTGCTCCTCGACCGGCATCCCACCGCGCGCGAACAGGCCCTCGCCGCCGGCGGCGAGGGTTCACCGGAACGCCGCCAGGCGATCCAGGCACTGATCCACGAGACGCTCCGCCTCTACCCGTCGGCCTGGATCCTGCCCCGCCACGCCGCCGAGGACGACACCCTGGCCGGGTACCTTGTCGAGGCCGGCACCGACATCCTCGTGTGCCCGTACCTCACGCATCGCGACCCCGAACTGTGGCCGGACCCCGAGCACTTCGACCCCCGGCGCTTCACCGCCCCGGACGGCCGGCCCGCACACCCGGGGGCCTACTTCCCCTTCGGCATCGGCCCCCGCGCCTGCCTCGGTCTCCAGTTCGCGCTCCGCGAGTCGACCGTCCTGCTGGAACACCTGCTGCCGTTCCACGTCCCCGAGTTCGCCGCCACCCCCACGAAGGCGGAGTACGGCATCACGGTCCGCCCCGCAGGACCCACCCCCGCGACCCTGGCCCCACTGCCCGCCTGACCCGGCCGCGTAGTTCCGCTCCAGTGGCTTTCCGCCGGCGCCGTACCTTGCCGTGGCCGCCGTTCTGCCAACGCGCCCCACCCGTTGTGGCAGTATCCGCTGTCATGCCGTCACTGTCCGCATGGTCGTCAAGTTCCGTCAGGCGTCTGCTGGTTGTCCTGCTCGCCGTGCTCCTGGCGCAGAGCGCCGGCGGTCCGGACGCTGTCTCGGCACCGACGGCCCGCGCCGCGTCCGCCCCGGCCGCGACACCCGACCGGCCGCGCTACGACGTGACGCTGCGCGGCGACGCGGACGGCTCTCGCTGGACGGGCCGGCAGCGTGTGTCGTTCCGCAACGCCTCCGATCACCCGCTGCGTGAGGTGTACGTACGCCTGTGGGGCAACGGTGCGGACAAGTGCGGCGCGCCCGGGACGCCGCCGCCCGTGAAGGTGTCCAAGGTCGCCGGGGGCACCGCTGGCCCGCTCACCGTCGACTGCACGGCGCTGCGGATCGCCCTGCCGAAGCCGCTCGCGCGGGGTGAGCGGTCCGCCGTCGCCTTCGACGTGTCCCTCACGGTGCCGCAGCGCAACAGCCGCTTCGGCCGCGAGGGCGCCTTCCGCTTCCTGGGCAACGCCCTGCCCGTGCTCGCCGTGCACGACGCCGCCGGCTGGCACCTCGATCCGTATGTGTCGACCGGAGAGAGCTTCTACGCGCTGGCGAGCGACTTCCGGGTGGCGCTCGACCACCCCGCCGCCCTCGAGGTCCCGGCGACCGGCCGCACCTGGACCCGGCCCGCCGCGCCCGGCCGTAGCCGCACGCTCAGCGTCGCGCACCGGGTGAGGGACTTCGCCTGGGCCGCGGGTCCGTTCCGAACGGCCACCGAGACCACGCCCGGCGGCGTGCGGGTGAGGTCGTACTGGGCGCCGGACACGTCCGCGGCCGGGGTGCGTCTCACCCGTCAGGACGGCGCCGCCGCCGTCGACCGGTTCGGCGAGGAGTTCGGGCGCTACCCGTACGGAGAGATCGACCTGGTGATGACCAGCGGGTTCGGCGGCGGCATGGAGTACCCCGGCCTGGTCCTCCTCGGCACCACCGAGGAAGGCGGTGCGGTCGTCCACGAGGTCGCCCACCAGTGGTGGTACGGCATCGTCGGCAACGACGAGTACGGCGCGCCCTGGCTGGACGAGAGCTTCGCCCAGTACGCCAACGCGCGCTTCTACGGCTGGGACACCCGCGAGTGCTGGTCGGAGGTCGAGTGGCCGAGCGACCGTACGGCGCTGACCGCCTCCATGGCCTACTGGGCCGCGCACCCGGGCGAGTACCACTTGATCTACACGGCCGGCCCCTGCGCCCTCGCGGACCTGGAGCGCACGCTCGGCGCGGGCACCATGGCCCGGCTCCTGAAGCGGTACGCCGCGGACCACTGGTACGGCGTCTCCACCACCGCCGCGTTCAAGCAGGCCGCACAGTCCGTGACCGGGAAGGATCTCGGTCCGTTCTGGAAGCGGCACCGGATCCGGTGATCCGGACCAGGCTCTTCCCGTCCGCTCCGCTACGCCCCGGCGCCACCCGTCTCGACATGCCGGGCGGCCTTGCGCACCTGCTCCTCGACATCGCTGCGCGACTCGCCCCGCGTCCGCGCGTACTCGACCAGCGCGACCTGTGCCTCCCGGGCGAGATCGCGCCAGGCGCGCAGGGCCGTGTTGTACGTCTCGGTCTGCCGCGCACTCCAGCCGCCTCGCTGGGTGGGCGACCCGTACATGCGTCGCAGATCCTCCACGCGCGTGTGCGCCTGTTCGGCGGCACGCTCCTTCTGCACCAGCTCTTCGAAGATAGTCGTCACACAAATGGAGCATAGGCGGGCAAATCACCTCTCGCGCGCGGAGTGGGCGGCGGGCTCGGGCCGATGTCGGCACGGCCGCCCTCACCGAGCCCGCTCCCTCCACTCCCGGGGCGGGAGCGCGAGCAGTGCCTCCTGCTCCCGTCGGCCCGGCAACGGGCCGTGGTCTCCGGTCACTTGGAGGGCGGAGGCGGCGGTGATGTGGCCCAGACGGAGGGCCCTGGCAGCGGGTTCGCCCCGCAGCAGCCCGGCGAGGAAACCGGCCGCGAAGGCGTCGCCTGCGCCGACGGGCTCCACGACGGTCGTGCGCGGAGCCGGCACCGAGCGCACGCCCTCGTCGCTGAACGCGGTCGCGGCGTTCGCCCCGTCCTTGACGACGAGGACGCGTGGGCCGGGGAGCTGTGCCCGTACGTCCGCGGGCGTCAGGTTCCCGCCCCACAGGGCCTGCGCCTCGTCCAGGCCGACGAAGGCGATGTCGGCCCGGTCCGCCAGTTCCCGCAGCACGCTCGGGGCCGATCCGTCCGGCCAGAGCGCGGCACGGTGGTTGACGTCGAAGCTCACCGCGTACGGGCGTGCGCCGGTCTCGGCGGTCAGTGCCCGGGTCACCAGCCGACGGCACGACTCGGACAGCGCGGGCGTGATGCCGGTCAGGTGCAGCAGCGCGGCCGTGCTCACGGGCTCCCCGTCGAGTGCCTCGGGGCCGAGTGCGGAGGCGGCCGAGCCGCTCCTGTAGTAGTGCACGCGGGTCCCGGCCGGGCCCGGGTCCTTCACCAGCAGGCCGGTCGGACGGCCGGGGTCCGTGCGCACGTGGGACACGTCGACTCCGGCGGCGGCGACGGCGGTGCGGACACGGTGACCCAGGGGGTCGTCGCCGAGCGCGGAGAGCCAGGCGACGGGGACGCCGTGGTCGGCGAGGTACATGGCGACGTTCGACTCGGCTCCCGCCACCGCCAGCCGCAGGTGGGCCGCGTTCAGCAGGGTGCTCGGTGGGTCGGGGGCCAGGGCCGCCATGGTCTCGCCGATGCAGACGACCGGGCCCGCCGCGGGGCGCCAGGGGCCGGTCATGCCGGAGCTCCGACGGACGAGGAGCGCCGGGCGGCGTCCAGCCGGCAGGCGGGCGTCGGGGTGCCCGGCACGTCCACCCGGGCGGTGAACAGGGCGCCGTCGTCGGGGCCCGGTACGGCCTGCCCGACGCGGGCGCTGGTGACGTACAGGACGTCGTGGGCGAGGCACACCCCGGCGGGCTGCCGTGCGGGCAGCCGCAGCGTGCGGTCGAGCGTGCCGTCCTCCCGGTAGCGGCGTACGGTGCCGGTGCCCCAGACGGCGATCCACACGGCGCCCTCGACGTCGACCGCCATGCCGTCGGGACTGCCGTCGCGGATCGTCACGAACTCCTCGGGTGCGCCGAGGTCGGCGGTCACGGGGTCGACGGGATGGCGCCGGACCACGCCCCGGGCGCTGTCGGCCAGATACATGTGGCCGCCGTCGGGAGTGAACGCGGGTCCGTTGGGCACGGTGACGCCCTCCAGTACGCGTACGACGCCGCCGTCCCGGTCGAGGCGGTACAGGGAACCCGCGCCTTCGTCGGCGTCGTAGGCCATGCTGCCGGCCCAGAACCGGCCGAACGGGTCGGCGACGGCGTCGTTCATGCGCATCCGGGTCGGGGCGTCCTCCTCGGGCCGGGCCAGCCAGTCGACCGTGCCGTCGGAGCGCAGCAGGCAGATGCCGGTGCCCGCGGCCGCGACCCAGGTGCCGGCGTGACCGGCCAGGGGTGCCACGGCGCCCAGCGGGACGGAGAGCCGGGCCAGGGTAGTCAGGGGTGCGTCCGGGGCGTCCGGCACCGACAGGAGCCGGCCGGCGAGGATGTCGACGAGGACGACGCCGGAGCCGGTCCAGCGGACGCCCTCGCCCAGTTCGAGACGGTCGGGGTGGACCGGGCGCAGGTCGGCGGTCACGGCGTCGCCTCCGCGACGACCGTGCGGAACAGGCGGGCGCGTTCCCTGAGGGCGGCGACACTGCCGCCGTCCGCGGCGTCGCCGACGAGGGGGGACCCGACGCCGACCGCGAGCGCTCCGGCCGCGAGGCAGGCGCGGGCCGCGTCGGCGTCGATGCCGCCGACCGGGACGAACGGGGCGCCGGGGAACGGGCCGCGCAGGGCCTTGAGGTAGGCCGCTCCCCCGGCCTGGGCGATCGGGAAGACCTTCAGCGCGGCGACGCCCAGGGCGCGGGCCGCGATGATCTCGGTCGGGGTCAGCACCCCGGCGAGGACCGGCATGCCCAGCCCCTGCGCCGTGGTGACGCCGTCGCCGAGCCCCGGGGTGACCGCGAAGTCGGCTCCGGCGCGCCGGGCGGCGCGGGCGTCGTCGGCGGTCAGTACGGTGCCGGCACCGAGGGGGCGGTCGGGGCCGAGAGCGTGGCGGGCGCGTTCGATGACGGAGAGGGCGTCGGGGGCGGCGAGTGACACCTCGATCAGTTCGATGCCCTCCTCGGCCAGGGCCAGCACGGTGCGCAGCGCGGCGTCGGGGTCGTCGCCGCGCACGATCGCGACCAGGCGGTGGGTGGCCAGCGCGGCTGTCAGGTCCACGGACGGTGCTCCTTCGGTGCGGGGGGCGCGGGGCAGCGGCAGGTCGCGGTAAGGGCGAGCCGCCAGCGGACCTCGCCGGACGCCGGTACGCGCGCGGCGTCGTCGGGGCCCGCGTCGGCGAGATCGAAGACGCGGCCGAGCATGGGCTCCACGCCCGTGCTCCGGTAGGGGTGCGGGCGGGGGTGGCCGCCGAGGTTGCGCCACAGGGCGGTCGATACAGGTTGTCCGTCGGCCCGCAGTTCCAGGGCCAGTCGGTCGCGGCCGTCGTGGACGCAGCACCGCGGTGTGTCGACGACGGCGCCGACCGCGGTGCCGTCGTCGGGGCCGAGCCGGTCGAGGGGCAGTCCGTGGGGCGTGGGCCACGGGCCGGTGATCCAGGGCGCTCCGGTGGGCCAGGTCGTGCCGAGGAGCGGGGCGGCCTCGGGGAACAGACGGGTGGGTGCGCCCGGGGTCATGTGCAGGGTGGCGTGCCGGGAGAGGTCGAGCAGGGCGTGCGCGGCCCAGACGAAGCGGAAGCCGGGCCGTGCGGTGAGGGTGTAGTCGACCTGGGCGTCGTCGGCCGTGGTGCGGATGGACCGTGCGAGAGTGAAGGACTCTCCCCGGACGTGTTCCGTTCCGTCGGTCCCCCGGGTCCAGGGGCGTGACCAGGCCTCTCCGTGGTCGGGGCGGCCGCGGACGGTGGGGACGCACTCCTCCAGTCCGCCCGCGTCCACGAACGCGTCGCCCGGCACGGCCGTGTCCCGTTCCGGCGCCGGGCGGTGCCACAGCCACTCGCGGCCCGCCGAGCGCAGGGACGTCCAACGGCCGCCGTGCGCGGGGTCGGTGGTGATGTGCGGCACCGCCGTCACCACTCGGCGAAGGAGTCGTCGGTGTGCCGCCAGACCGGGTTGCGCCAGGCGTGTCCGGCGCGGTCGGCGGCGCGTACGGCCGTCTCGTCGAGGGTGATACCGAGGCCGGGGGCGTCGTTGCGAGGCGCGTGGCCGTCGACGAAGCGGAACGGGGCGGGGTCGGCGAGGTAGGACAGCAGGTCGGCTTCCTTGTTGTAGTGGATGCCGCGGCTCTGTTCCTGGATCAGGAAGTTCGGGGTGGCGAACGCGATCTGGAGGCTGGCGGCCAGCGCGATCGGGCCGAGCGGGCAGTGCGGGGCGAGCTGGGCGCCGTAGGTGTCGGCGAGGGAGGCGATGCGGTGGACCTCGGAGATCCCGCCGGCGTGGGACAGGTCGGGCTGGGCGACGGCGACACCGGCGGCGAGGACGGGCAGGAACTCGGCGCGCGAGTACAGCCGTTCGCCGGTCGCGAGGGGCACCGGGCTCGCGGCGACCAGGCCGGGCAGCAGATGGCCGTGTTCGGGAACGACGGGTTCCTCCACGAACAGCGGGTGCAGCGGGGCCAGTTCGGCCAGGACGCGGCGGGCGCTCGCGGCGGTGAAGCGGCCGTGGAAGTCGACGGCGACGTCGCGGTGCGGGCCCAGCACCTCACGGGCGGCGGCCACGCGGGCGACGACGGCCTCCGACTCGGCCGCGGTGGCGATCGGTGACGTGGCTCCGGCGGCGTTCATCTTCACCGCGGTGAAACCGGCCTCCACCTGGGCGGCGATCTGTTCGGTGAGCTCGGCGGGTTCGTCGCCGCCGACCCAGGCGTAGACGCGGACGCGTTCGCGTACGGGTCCGCCCAGCAGGGCGTGCACCGGGGCGCCGTAGGTCTTGCCCGCGATGTCCCACAGGGCCTGGTCGAGGCCGGCGACGGCGCTGGAGAGGACGGGGCCGCCGCGGTAGAAGCCGCCCTTGGTGAGCACCTGCCAGTGGTCCTGGATGCGCAGCGGGTCCTGGCCGACGAGGTACTCGGCGAGCACGTCCACGGCGGCGCGGACCACCTCGGCCCGTCCCTCGACGACGGGTTCGCCCCAGCCGACCACGCCGTCGTCGGTCTCGACCCGGCAGAACAGCCAGCGCGGCGGAACCAGGAAGGTTTCTATGCGAGTGATCTTCACTTGCCGCCGGTGCCTTTCGCGTCGTCGGAACCCGGATCGTCGGAGCTCGGATCGTCGGAACCCGGGACGTCCGGACCGTCGATCCGGTCCAGGTCGCGTCCGGCCTGGACGAGCAGGGCGCGCATCGCCGTCTCCGCGGCCTGCGGGTCCTGTTCGCGCACGGCGTCCAGGACGGCGCGGTGGGCCGGTACGGGGTCCTCGCTGTGCGGGTGGCTGTGGACGATGCGGTCGCGGTGGGCGAGGCCCGGCTCGATGACCATCTCCATGCGCTGGAGCAGCTCGTTGTGGGTGGCGGACAGCAGGGCGCGGTGGAAGGCGAGGTCGGCCGCCACGGCCTGCCCCGGGTCGGTGCCCTGCTCCCCCATCGCCTCCAGTGCCGCTTCCAGGGCCGCCAGGTCGGTGTCGGTGCGGCGCTCGGCGGCCAGGCGTACGGCGGCCGGTTCGACGATGGCGCGTACTTCGGCGAGGTTGCGCAGCAGGGTGCGGTCCGCGTCGGTGGCGAGGTCGGCGCCCTCGAACTGCCAGCGCAGTACGTCGGCGTCGAGCAGGTTCCAGTCGGCGCGGGCTCTGACGAAGGTGCCGCGTTTCTGACGGGCGTCGACCATGCCCTTGGCGGCGAGCACCTTCAGGGACTCGCGCAGGGCGGTGAGACTGACGTCCAGCTCGCTCTGGAGCGCCACCAGGTCGAGCGTGGCGCCCTCGGGGATCCGGCCGCCCAGGATGCGGCGGGCGAGGGCCTCCACGGTCTGGCCGTGCACGCCGCGGCGGGCGTAGGGCGTCATGTCGTACAGCCTTTCTGCTGAGGGTGGTGTTGCGGGGTGCGGGTCATGCCGAGGCCTTCACGACGCTCCAGCCCCCGTCCACGACCAGGCTCGTACCGGTGATGAAGGCGGCCTCGTCCGCGCTCAGGAACGCGATCGCCGCGGCCACCTCCTGGGGGGTGCCGAACCGGCGGGCCGCGGTCCCGGCGACGCTGCGCTCGCGTTCCTCGGGCGGCACTCCGTCCCACGCGGCGGTGAGGACGGGGCCCGGCAGCACGGCGTTGACGCGGACCTTGGGTCCGTACTCGACGGCGAGCTGCCCGCACAGGGACAGCAGGGCGCCCTTGGACGCGGCGTAGGCGGGGTGTCCGGGGATGCCCGCGCGGGCGTGGACGGACGAGGTCAGCACCGCTGCGCCGCGCCGGGCGCGCAGATCGGCCAGCGCCGCGCGGAAGCCGAGGAACGCGGCGGTGACGTTGACGGAGAGCTGCCGTTGCCAGGACTCCAGGCTCAGCTCGTGCGCCGGAGCCACCTCGACGGTGTAGGCGTTGCTGACGAGGACGTCCACGGGCCCGAAGTCGCGGGCGGCGGCCAGGATCCGGCGCCAGTCGTCCTCGGCCGCCACGTCGGCCCGCACGAACCGCGCCCGGCCGCCGCCCGCCGTGATCCGCTCGGCGACGGCCGTGCCGTGCTCCTGTGCCAGGTCGGCGAGCACGACGGCGGCTCCCTCCTCGGCCAGGCGTACGGCGGTGGCGGCGCCGATGCCGGAGGCCGCGCCGGTGACCACGGCCGTGCGGCCGGTGAAGCGGTCCATCGTGGGGTCGACTCCTTCGTGAGCGTCGTTCTCGGACGGGGACAGGCCGTGCGGGCAACATATGCGGGTCACTGACGTGTCAGCACCACCAGGTCCGCATCATGATCGGCGCTCCAGGCGAACGGCAGCCCGTGGTGCAGCAGATGGGCTCCGCCGTACGTCGTCCCGGTGGCCGTGTCCCGGTAGCGCGCCGCCGGGTCCAGCCCGCGCAGCCGGAGCCGGTCGGGCCGTCCGGGCAGGAGCGGTGCGCCGTCGAGGCGTCCGGTACTCAGCGCGGTGACGACCGTGCGGTCTCCGGCGTCGTACTGCACCCCGCAGGTGGTGTCGGCCGGGGAGCCGAGCAGCCGGGCCTCACCGTGGTGGACGACCTCGCGCACCTCCTTGTAGCGGGCGATCCACCGCGCGGCCTCGGCCCGCTGCTCCGGCGTCCAGACGCGCAGGTCGGCGCCGATGCCGAGCACCCCGCACATGGCGTTCACGAAGCGGAAGGCCAGACTGCGCGGGCGTGGGTCGAAGACGCCGGGGGCGTCGGTGACCCAGGAGCTCATGACGTGCGGCGCGTGGGCGTGCAGGAAGCCGTACTGGACGGTGAGCCGGTCCAGCGGGGCGGTGTTGTCGCTGGGCCAGACGACGTCGGTGCGGGCCAGCGTGGCGTGGTCGATGCGCGCGCCGCCGCCCGCGCAGCCCTCGACGGTGACGTCGGGGTGGGCGGCGCGCAGGTGGTCCAGGACGCGCAGGTATCCGGCGACGTGCTCGGCGTCCAGGTCGACGGGCCCCGCACCGGGGCGGCCGCGTTCGGTGGGCGGCCGGTTCATGTCCCACTTGAGGTAGCCGATGTCGTACGTCCCGAGGAGCCGGTCCAGCGTGCCGATCACGAAGTCCTGGACGTCGGGGCGGCCGAGGTCGAGCAGGAGCTGGTTGCGGACGAGGCGGGCGGGCCGGCCGTCGACGCGGTAGACCCAGTCGGGGTGCTCGGCGTGCAGGCGGCTGCCGGGGCTGACCGCCTCGGGCTCGACCCATAGCCCGAAGTCCAGGCCCAGGCCGCGTACGTCGGCTGTGAACCGGTCGAAGCCCTGCGGGAAGGCCGCCGGATCCGGGTACCAGTCACCCAGCCCCCCGGTGTCGTCGCCGCGCCCGGTGAACCAGCCGTCGTCGACGACGAACAGCTCGGCGCCGATCTCCGCGGCCGCCTTGGCCAGTTCGAGCTGTGCGGAGGCCTCGACGTCGAAGCCGGTGGCCTCCCAGGAGTTGTAGAGGACCTTGCGGGTGCGGTTCAGGCGGTCGCCGGCGAGGTGGCGGTCGTAGCGGTGCCAGACGCGGGAGAGCCCGTCGAGTCCGTCCGGGCTGAACGCGCAGGCGAGACGGGGCGTGGTCAGGGCGGTGCCGGGGGCCAGGAGCACCGCGCCCTGGTGCGGCACCCGCCCGGCCCGTACCCGGAGCGCGCCGCCGGGTTCCGCTTCGGCGGTGATGTGCCAGTTGCCGGACCACTCCAGGGCGACACCGTAGGCGGGGGCGTCGTCGCTCGTGCCGTCCTGCACGGCGAGCCAGGGGACGTAGGCGTGTCCGGGGACGCCTTGCAGGCTCCCGATGCCGAACGTGCCTCTGGCCAGGTCGATCCGGGTGCGCTGGAACTCCTGCGACCACTGTCCGCACAGGTACGTCAGCCGGGCGGCGCCGGTGACCGGAACGTTCACGGCGGCCGAGTCGAGCCGCTCCAGGTGGAGTTCCGCCGTGGAGGTGTGCTCGGTCCAGCGCAGGATCACGTCGGTGCCCGGCACCGTCTCGTAGCAGAGGACCGTGCGCAGGCCGAGCACGTCGTCGGTGAAGGCGAGCCGCAGGGTGCCCGCTGTCTCCTCGGCTCCGTCGAACTCCCACCACACGCCCCGCTCGCCGCCCGGCCGCGAGACGACGAGTTCGGAGCCGGTGAACGGCCGCAGCCCGTACGGCAGGTACTCGGCGGGCGCGGCGTCCGCGGGCGTGATGAAGTGCGTGCGCCGCGACCAGTCGAGGGCGGAGGGGCCGTCCTCGACGCCGAGCGGCCCCCAGGCGTCGAGTTCGGCCCACGGTCCGTCCGGGGAGAGGCGGACGGTGTAGCTGGTGCGGTCGGTGCGCAGGGTCCAGCGCCGGTACGGGGTCATTTCACCGCTCCCAGGTTGAGCCCGGCCACGAAGTGCCGCTGGAACCGGAGGAACACGGCCACGGTGGGGGCGGCGGCGATGACCGATCCGGCGGCGATCACGTTCCACATCGACACGTACTGCCCCTGAAGTCCGATGAGCGCGGCCGTGATCGGCATCTTGGTGTCGCTGCGCAGCACGGTGATCGCCCACAGCAGGTCGTTGAAGATCCAGGTGAACGACAGGGCGCTCAGCGCGGCGAGCGCGGGCCGGGTCAGCGGCAGGATGATCCGCCGGAAGATCTGCCACGGTCCGGCGCCGTCGACGACCGCCGCCTGCTGGATCTCCGCCGGGATGGCCCGCATGAACCCGTGGAGCACGAAGACGTAGAAGCCGACGCCGAAGCCGATCTGTACGCCGATCAGCGCGGGCAGGGTGTCGTGGACTCCCATGAGCTCGCTGAGCTTGGAGACGGGGATGAGCAGGATCTGCGGCGGCAGCAGGTTGCCGCCGAGCATGAGCAGCAACAGGGAGCGGCGCAGGGGCAGTTCGTAGCGGCTGAGGGCGAAAGCGGCCATGGCGGCGAGGGCCAGGGTGACAAGGACGCACGGGACGGTGACGATCAGACTGTTGATCAGGGCACGCTGCTGGCCGCCGTCGACCCAGGCCAGCCGGAAGTTGTCGAGGGTGAAGGAATGGGGCCGGCTGCCCAGCCCGTTGGCGGCGATGTCGTCGAAGGAGCGCAGGCTGGTCACCAGGACCAGGACGATGGGCAGCAGCCACAGCACGGCCAGGGCGCCCGCGCCGAGATGGAATCCGGCGGTCGCGGCCCGCCTGCGCCGCACGGCCGTGGAGTTCGCCGACATCAGTCGGCCTCCCGGAAGGCACGCACCAGATAGGAGGCGATGACGCCGAACGCCAGCAGGAAGATGACGACGGCGAGGGCGGAGCCGTATCCGAGCCGCAGGGACTGGAAAGCGGTCGAGTACATGTAGGTGCTCAGCAGTTCGGAGGAGTGGTAGGGGCCGCCGCGGGTCAGCGACCACACGACGTCGAAGGAGCGCAGCGAGTCGATGACGATGACCGACACGACGACCGCGTTGACGCTGCGGAGTTGGGGCAGGGTGACATGCCGGAAGCGTTGCCAGGCGCTCGCGCCGTCGACCTTGGCGGCCTCGTACAGGGCCGGGTCGATGCCCTTCAGTCCGGCGAGGTACAGGACCATCACATAGCCGATCTGCCGCCACAGCGCGGGCACGATGACCGCGTACAGGGCGGTGTCCTGGTCAGCCAGCCAGGCGTGCCGCAGGCTGCCCAGGCCGACCGATTCGAGGAGTTGGTTGAGGACGCCGTCGGGCTGGTAGACGGCCTGCCAGACCAGGGCGGTGGCGACCAGGGAGAACACCACGGGCAGGAAGAGCGCGGCGCGGTAGATGCCGACGCCGCGCCGCTCCTGCTGGAGCAGCAGCGCGGTGGCGAGGCCGAGCAGGGCGGACAGGCCGCCGAACAGCACCAGCCACACCACCGTGTTGCCGACCGCGCCGCGGAAGACGTCGTCGCCCGCCATCTCCCGGAAGTTGTCCAGGCCGACGAACCTGGGGGCCGAGACTCCGTCCCAGCTGGTCAGGGCGAGGTAGAAGCCCTGGAGCGCCGGCCAGAACACCCATACGGTCTCGGCGAGCAGCGGGACGAGGACGAAGGCGAGCACGAGTGGTGGTGTGCGGCCACGTCCCCGGCGCCGGCCGCCACGGGACGGCGTCGGGACCGGGAGCCTGCGGTGCGGGGTGGTGGTCAGGACGGCCATCTCAGGCCTTCCAGATCTTCTCGGCGTCGCGCTGCCAGTCGGTGAGGATGCTCCCGATCTCCTTGGGCCTGGCGAGGAACTTGGTCAGCGCGGTGTCGGCGGTGGGCTGGAGGGCGTCGCTGGAGTCGCGGTTGAAGAACTGGGTGATCTCGGCCGCCTCCTCGATGTGCCGGCGGCCCTTCTTCACCAGCGGGGTGCCGGAGTCCTCGGCGTCCGGGTGGCAGGGCAGGACGGTGCCGGACGATCCCTTGATGTAGATCTCCTGGGCCTCGGCGGTGGCGAGGTAGCCCAGCAGGTCGAGCACGCCGTCACGGCGCCCGGTGCGGGCGCTGGCGAAGTAGCCGTCGGTGGGGGCCTCCTCGGCGAGCGGCACCTTGGCGTCGATGACCGGGAAGCGGAAGAAGTCGATGTCGTCGAGGGCGTCCTTGGGCGCGGCGTCGGCGAAGAAGGTGCCGATCAGCATCATGCCGCTGCGGCCGTTGAGCAGCGCGGTCGTGGCGTCCTGGAAGGCGCCGGCGGTGCCGTTCGGGTCGAAGTACGGCAGCACCTCCTGCCAGCGGTCGAAGACCTTGCGGACCTCGGGGTCGTCGAAACGGTGCTGTCCGGCGAGCAGTTGACGGTGGTACTCGGCCCCGTTGATCCGGATGTCGAGGTAGTCGAACCAGGCGGAGGCCACCCAGGCGGTGTTGCCGCCGGCGCCCAGCCCGATCGGGGCGACACCCTTGCTCTTGAGCTTGTCGCACAGGTCGAGGAAGTCGTCCCAGCTCTTCGGCTCGCGCACGCCCCACTTGGCGAAGTCGGACTTCCGGTAGAACATGCCCCACCAGTAGTAGGTGGTGGGGACGAAGACCTTCTTGCCGGAGCTCGCGGTGCACAGCGTGTGCAGCGCCTTGGAGTAGCCCTTCAGTTCGGGCCCGTCCCAGAGCTCGCCGAGGTCGAGCAGCAGGTCCTTCTTCGCGTAGGCGTCGGCGACCGAGCCCGGGTACCAGGTGTACACGTCCGGCGGGTTGGCGGAGGTCAGATACGTCGGCAGCTGGGTGCGGAAGGTCTCCGCGGCGACCGTGTTGAGGCTGACGCCGCCCTTCTTGCCGTAGGCGGCGACGATGTCCTCCATCGCCGCCTTGGCCTGCGGTGCGGACAAGTTGGACTGGAGGGTCACCGCGCCCTCGGAGGAGGTCTTCGAGGAGGAGGTCGAGGTGACGCAGCCGCTGAGCAGCGCGGTCGTCCCGGCGGCGCCGAGTCCCGCGAGGAAGCGCCGTCGGCTGGGCTGAGGGTTCGTCATGGAGGCTCCCTGTGGGTCCGCGCGGCGGATCCAGGTTCGCGTGGCGCTCCCGCCACGTCAAGATTAATTACTAATTTATTTGAACTGGGTCCGGTGGACGCCCCCGTCAACCCCGCGGAACACCACATCGACCACCCCGTCGCCGTGCGCCGCGACCGCCCCGAGCGCACCCTCGAAGGCGGCACCGGGGAACTCATGCCGCTTCATCCAGCCCTGCCAGGCGCCGCCCTCGTAGCGCTGCTGCCAGAGCGTGTAGTCACCGGCACGCGCGTACAGCACGACGGCATCCCCCACGGCGACGAGCGTCGGACTGCCGCTCACGGTCCCGCCGAGCGAACTCCACCCCGACCACTCCCCCGACGCCTCCCGCACCCGCGTCCACACGTCGTCCGCCGAGGTGCGCACGGCGACATGCACGCGCCCCTGCGCGTCGACGACGGCGGACGGTCTGCCGTAGGTGGGCCGGTCGCCCGGCGCCCCCAGCGACGTCCAGCCGGACACCGGCCCGCGCCGCACGATCCGTCCGTCCGCCCCGCGCGCGAGGAGGGTCCAGTGCTCGGGGTCCGTGAACGCCACGGACGGCGCGTCGGTGACCTGCCCGCCCAGGCTCTGCCAGCGACCCCACCGCCCGTCGGCGAACACCCGGCGGTGGACACGGGAGTCGGCGCCGCGCACGAAGACGTCGATACGGCCGCCGTCGGAGGCGTAGGCGGCGGGCTGGCCGAGGATCCGGCCCCCCACCGGGCCGCCGAGGTCCTTCGCACGCGATGCGCCACCGCCGTCCGCGGCCGCCGTGTGCTGGAGAAGGTTCCCGCGCGGGCCGCGGAAGAACGTGGTGAGCGTGTCACCGGCGCGCACCACGGCAGGGCTCGCGGTGGCCCTCTCGCCCAGGCTCGTGCCGGGCAACGCGTCCTCGCCGGTGAGCTTCAGGAACGCGGTGCCGTGGGCGGGGACCTCGACGGTGTACGACCCGGTGTGCGTGCCCCGGTCGGCGCGGGCCCGCAGGTCGCGCACCTCGACCTGCCCGCCCAGGCCCGCGTCGGCGAAGTTCACCGTGCGCCGGACCGGCTTGTCGGAGCGGTTGAGCAGGACGACCGCGCGTCTGCCGTGCCCCGAGAGGACCTTGCTGTAGACGTCGCCCTCGGAGTCCGTGGCCACGCGGACGCCCTGGACGGCGAGCGGGTCCTGGTCGACAGCGATGATCTCAGGGTTGCGCAGGGTCCTGATCATCGACGCGGACAGGGTACGGGGGTCGGAGCCGAGGACGAGCGGCGAGGCCATCTCGGCCCACATCACGAACTGGGTGGTGGACTCCTCCTCGGTCAGCTCCAGCGCGCCGTCGGTCATGCGGCGCATGGGGATGAGGTAGTCGGGGTCGTTGTAGTGGCCGGGCCCCTGGGCCTCGGGGTGCCAGGCGTTGGCGTCCATGTTGCGCAGTACGTTGGGCCACTGGCCCGGGCTGGGTGTGCCCCAGGCGATGTCGGTCCCGGTGCGCCAGGAGTCCGCGATGGTGGGGGCGTAGGCGTAGGTGTTGTGCGCGTCCTGCTCGGGCGTGTGCGGCAGGCCCCAGTCGTCGGTGAGCGGGTTGCACAGGTTGAGCAGCATCCGACGGCCGGACTTGGCGACGGCATCACTGAACTCCTTGAAGGCGGGCCCCGGATCGAGCTTCGCGCCGATGCCGCACAGGAAGTCGACCTTGATGGCGTCGATCTTCCACTCGGCGAACTGCCGTGCGTCCTCGTCGTAGTGGCCCCGGCTGCCGAGCCCGCAGGTCTTCCCGCCGTCATAGGCGCCGGCGTCCGTGTAGATGCCGGCCTTGAGTCCGCGCCGGTGGAGGTAGGAGACCAGGGCCGGGATGCCGGACGGGAAGCGGTCGGGATGGGCCGTCAACCGCCCTTGTGCGTCACGGGGGTTGTCGGCCTGCCAGCCGCCGTCCAGCCAGACGATGTCGTAGCCGCTGTCCCGCAGGCCGCTGCCGACGAGCTTGTCGGCGACGGCGCGGACCTCCTTCTCGGTGGGCGCGCCGAGCCCGTAGTAGGTGTTCCAGCCCATGTACGGCGTCGGCGCGAGCCCGCTGTCGTAGTAGGCCGGCGCACCCTGGTCCACGGCGGTGCCGACCGGGGCGGCCGGGGTCGCGGACGCGGTCAGGACCACGGAGATCGCGGTCGTGAGAGCGAGTGAAGTCACGTGCCTCTCCCGGAGGGTTGGGAAGCATCAGGAGTGACGCGGGCCGCTCGGGCGGGGCCCTCGACGTCACGGCGAAGACTGTTGCGTGAGGCCGGAACCCTGTCAATATTAATTACTAATTTAAAGAAACATGGCATTGCCGTCGACTCGCCGAGATCGACAGTCACGGCACCCGCGGTATTGGTATGGACCTGACACGCCGTCGTCGCTATGCTCTGCCCGACCCCGAATGAGAGCGCTCTCAGATTGCGGTTGTTCCACCCCACCTTGTTGGAACGACGAAGGGCAACTCCCTTGAGACGCAAGCGCATCAGACTCACGTACGCCGCTGTCGCCGCGCTCCTCGTGTGCGGCGGCTGGACCGCGGGCGGCACCGGATCTGCCGCGGCGAGCGACAGCGACCCCGCCTCGCCACCCGCCTCCGCCGGCCTGCTGCACGCGATGCAGCGAGACCTCGGCCTGACGAAACCGCAGGCCGAGGCACGGCTGGCCGCGGAACGCGCCGCCACGGAACTCGCCCCGCAGGCACGCGACGCCGCCGGATCCGCCTACGGCGGCGCGTGGTTCGACGCGCGCAGCGAGCGGCTCACCGTGGCGGTCACGTCGGACGCCCCGCCCGCGACCGTACGAAAGCTCCGCGCCACCGGAGCGACCGTGCGCACCGTCGAGCACAGCGCGCGTGAACTGGACACGGCCAAGGCGCGCATCGACCGGCTCCCCGCGCCGTCGGGCGTGAGCAGCTGGCACGTCGATCCGGTGGCCAACTCGGTCGTCGTGAACGTCGTCCACGACCGGCGCGCCGACAACGATGTCCGACGCTTCGTCTCCGGCGCCCGAGCGGCCGGTCCCGTCACCGTACGGACGGTCACCGCCGCCCCGCGCACCTTCGCCGCCGGAACCGTCGGCGGCGACCCCTACTACACCGGCAACGTCCGCTGCTCCATCGGCTTCTCGGTGCACGGCGGCTTCATCACCGCCGGGCACTGCGGTGGGCAAGGTGCCGCTGTCCGGGGCTGGGACGGCACGCACATCGGAACGTTCCAGGGCTCCTCGTTCCCGGGCAACGACTACGCCTGGGTGAGCGTCGGCAGCGGCTGGTGGACGGTGCCGGTGGTCCTCGGCTGGGGCACGGTACCCGACCGCCTGGTGCGCGGCTCTGCCGAGGCGCCAGTCGGCGCCTCCATATGCCGGTCCGGCTCCACGACGCACTGGCACTGCGGCACCGTGCTGGCCAAGAACGAGACGGTCAACTACAGCCAGGGCGCGGTGCACCAGATGACCAAGACCAGCGTCTGCGCCGAACCCGGCGACTCCGGGGGCTCCTTCATCAGCGGCGACCAGGCGCAAGGGGTCACCTCGGGCGGCTGGGGCAACTGCTCCGGCGGCGGCGAGACGTGGTTCCAGCCCGTCAACGAGATCCTCGGCCGCTACGGGCTGGCCCTGCACACGGCCTGACCCGCGCACCGGGGGCGGTCCGGGTGGTGACCGGTGCCGGACCGCTCCCTCGCACGAGCCGCCGCGCGTGGGCCGGCGGACGTGCGGCAGGATGAGCACCATGAGCGTAGTCAAGATCAACGTACTGACCGTGCCCGCCGAGCAGCGCGAGACGCTGGAGAAGCGCTTCGCCTCGCGTGCGCACGCCGTGGAGGGCTCCGACGGGTTCGAGTGGTTCGAACTCCTGCGTCCGGTCGAGGGCACCGACACCTACCTCGTGTACACGCGGTGGCGTGACGAGGAGTCGTTCCAGGCCTGGATGGAGGGTCCGATGAAGTCGGCCCACCAGGGCGGTGGCGAGGGCGCCGGCGAGCGTCCCAAGCCGGCGGCGAGCGGGTCGACCCTGTGGTCGTTCGAGGTCGTGCAGTCGGCGGGACCGAAGAGCGCGTAGCGGTGAGCGGCGGGGGCCCGTCCCCCGCCGCTCACTCGGTCCCGGTGCGACGCGACCGGGCGACGGCCGCCAGGACGAACGTGACGCTGATCAGCAGGGACCAGGCGCCGAACTTCTCCACGCCGACGGGCTGCCAGCCGTCGAGCTGGTAGGGGTAGCGCCAGGCGCCGACATAGGTGGCGAGGTTCTCCGCGATCCAGAGGAAGAAGCCGATCAGGACGAACGACAGCGCCAGGGGCATCCGCCGACGCACGCCGCGCACCGTGAAGCGCACGGACGAGCCCGCCGTGACGGCGAGGAGCACTGCGGCCAGGAGCCAGCGTGCGTCGGGCAGCCAGTGGTGGCTGAAGAAGTTCACGTAGATGGCGGCGGCGACCACGGCCGTCGACCGCGGCCGGTACCGGACCAGCTCAAGGTCGAACAGGCGCCAGGCGCGGCAGACGTAGCTGCCGACAGCGGCGTACAGGAACCCGCCGTACAGCGGGACGCCCGCGAACTTCAGTACGGCGGGTTCCGGATAGCTCCACGAGCCGAGGGACACCTTCACCAGTTCGAAGGCCAGGCCGATGACGTGACAGACCGCGATGACGGCTATGTCCCGCCCGTTCTCCCAGCCGCGCATCCAGAACAGCAGCGTCAGCAGGACCCCGTAGACGACGAGCAGGTCATAGCGGGCCACCGGCAGGCCGGGCAGCAGGGTGGAGGCCGCCACGCCGGCCATCAGGGCGATGGCGAAGGCGCAGGACCGGGTCTGTGTCCACGCGAAATCGAACAGCTGGCGCACTGATGCCGCCAGGGGACCGGGGATGCTTGCGGTGACCATGATCCCAAGGACGAGCCCGTGGCGCTCCCGGTTGCCTCCGGCGCCGACCCGGTGGCCCTGACCTGCTGAGCGGAAATCCCGTTGCGGCCGTGTGGCCCTCCCCCGGACCCTGGGCGCATGCCTTACGTCCTTCGCCCGGCCGGCCCCACCGACGCGGCCGCCGTCACCGAACTGCTCAACGAGGTCGACCGGATCGAGATCGGCCGGCCCGAGACCGACCTGCACTCCGTGGAGGCCGATCTGTCGCGGCCCGACATCGCGCTGGACCTCGACTCGTGGCTGGCCTTCGACGGCGAACGGCTGGTGGCCTACGGCCTGTTGTGGGACGAGTCGGGCGGTGAGCGCGTCGACGTCGACCACTATGTGCTGCCCGACCACCAGCGGGCCGGGGAGCTGGTCTTCGACGCGATCGAGGCCCGCGCCCTGGACAAGGCCCGTGCGAACGGCGCGTCCAGGGCGGTGGTGCATCTGCACCTCAACACGGAGCCCACGCTCGACACCCGGCTGATCGAGGAGCGCGGCTGGTCCGTCGTACGCCGCTATCACGTGCTGCGACGGCCGCTGGACGCCGCCCGGGACCTCGCGCCGACAGTCCCGCCGGGCATACGACTGCGGCCCTGCACCGAGGAGGCGGACCGGGCGCGCGTCCACGCGCTGTACCAGTCGAGCTTCGCCCAGCACTTCGACTTCCAGCCGCGTACCTACGAGCAGTGGCTGCACGACGTCGACGCGGACCGGCTCGACTGGTCGCTGGTGTGGATCGCCGCCACGGCGGACCTGGGGGACGTCGGTTTCCTGCTCGCCCGCGACGACCGGGAGGCGATGGGGTGGATCCGCAGCATCGGTGTGGTGCGTGAGGGGCGCGGACTGGGCCTCGGTGGTCTGCTGCTGCGGCACGCCTTCGCCGCCTTCGCCGCGCGCGGACGCGACACCGTGGGACTCGGGGTGGACACCGCCAACGCCACGGGGGCTCCGGCCCTGTACGCCCGGCACGGCATGACGGTCCACTACGCCGTCGACACCTGGGAGACGGTCGTGAAGTGACCGGGGAAGGGCCGGCGCTCGTCGCGCCTGTGTAGTCTCCGTCGCTTCGGGTAGGCCCTTGCACTGATGGGCCCCAGGCCGGAGTCGACCGAGAGAGAAGTGTCGGGCCATGTGCCGCGAACCGGATCCCGAGATCCCCTCCGACCTCGCCTCCGACGACGTCGGCCCGCAGGTCGTCGAGGCCGTGGAGAGCCTGGTGACGCTCTGGTTCACGGCAGTCGAGGAGGTCCGGCCGCGCCTGCCGCCGCGCCAGCTGCGCGCCTTGCGTGCCGTCAGCCGTCGGCCCGCGCTCAACCTGACCGCCCTGGCCGAGCAGCTGCGCATCGGGCTGCCCACCGCCAGCCGGCTCTGCGACCGCCTCGAAGCCGCCGGACTGCTACGGCGCCGTGCACGCCCCGGCAACCGGCGCGAGGTGCACCTGGAGGTCACGGCCGAGGGACGGCGGTGCCTGGCCGACGTCGCCGAGCGGGTCTCCCTGCGTCTGGCCGTCGCCTTGGACGACCTGCCGCCCGCGCGACGCGCGCGGCTGACGCAGATGCTGCGCGCCTTTCACGAGGGAGGTCCTCCCGCCGACCCATAGCTGCTGTGCACATGGCACAGCAGGAGGCACACGTCGTCGTCGTGTTCGGAGTCGTGCAGCAGCGGATGCAGGAGCCGGTCGGCGGACGTCTCCAGTTCCTCGGCGAGTTCGGCCGGGCGAAAGCCGCCCAGTTCCTCGGCGAGGCGGTGGATACCGGGGTCGATCCCCTGGGCGCGGCGTTCCACCAGCCCGTCGGTGTAGAGCGCCAGTGTCGATCCGGGTGGGAGCGGCGCCGTGTGGTCGCGGATCTCCTGTTTCAGCGGGATGCCCAGCATGGCGCCGGGCTTGGCGTCGAGGGTGTGCACCTGGCCGTCGGGGGTGCGCAGCACGGGCGGCGGATGGCCGGCGGCGGCCCAGGTGAGCGTGGGGTCGTGGGGGTGGAAGCGCGCGATGACGGCGGTGGCGTAGAGGTCGAGACGCAGCCGGTGCAGGAAGAGATGCAGTCGGGTCAGGAGCTCGCCGGGGCTGCTGCCGTCGACGGCGTAGGCGCGCAGGGCGGTGCGCAGTTGGCTCATCATCACCGCGGCGTGCAGCCCGTGTCCGGTGACGTCCCCGATGACGGTGATCAGGCTGCCGTCGGGCTGGCGGAAGGCGTCGTACCAGTCTCCGCCGATGTTCAGACCCCGGGTGGCCGGGAGGTAGCGGGCGGCCAGGGTCAGGCCCGGTGTCGTGGGCAGTTCGGTGAGCAGGGCGCGCTGCAGGGTCTCGGCGATGTCCCGGTTGTGTTCGAAGCGTCTGGCGTTCTCCAGGGCGATGCTGGCCCGTCGGGTCAGTTCGATCAGCATGACGGCGTCGTCCGCGTCCCAGCGTTCGTCGGGCGGCGACAGGGTGAGGACGCCCTGCGAGGCCCGCCGGGAGAGCAGGGGGATGCACAGCAGGGGCCGGCCGGGGGCGATGGCCGAGGGCGGCTGGTCGTCGACGCCGGGCAGGCCGCCGGGGTGGTCGGCGGCGTACTGGGGCCGGCCGCGGCGGGCGGCGAGGACGGCCGCGGCCGGGTGCGGGCCGCCGCGCAGCGCGTCGTCCACGTCGTCGAACAGCCAGACGTCGACGCTGCGCGCGTATCTCGGCACCAGCAGGGCGGGCAGCAGCCGCACGATGGCCTCGTGGTTGAGGGAGGCCGTCAGCGCGGCGCTGGCGTCGGCCAGGAAGGTCAGCCGGCCGCGGGCGTTCTCCGCCTCCCTGCGGGCCTGCTGCTCGGCGTCGAAGAGCTCGCGCTGGGCACGTCCCGCGGCGTCCAGCTCGGCGTGGAGTGCCAGTACGCCCTGGTTGGTCTGGTGGAGTTCCTCGCGGTGGAAGGCGACCAGCCCTTCCTGTTCGTCGAGCCGGTCCAGCAGCAGGGCCGCGTCCTCGTCGGCGCCGAACAGGGCCTCGGCCAGTGTCGCCGGGTCGTCTGCGGCGGGCTCGACGGCGGCGAGGTGCGCGTCCTCGGCGCAGGGGACGGAGGCACGCCACGGGGGTTGCCGGTCGTCCGGGCGCCGCTTCGCCGAGACCACCTCGATGCCGAGGACGCCACCGGCGGACGACACGGTCGTCTCCGCTTCCACCCGCCACTCACCGCCCTTGGTGAGGCACTGTCGCAGCTGTGCGGTGAGCGCGGCCACCAGACGCGTGCGTTCGACGGGCGGCACGGCGCACGCGGCGGCCAGCCGCGCCGTGGCGATGCGTGCCCGGGCGGCGTCGGTGATGGTGCGGACGTACCAGGTGCGGGTCATGAGGTGCCGTCCGGGGGCCAGGGGCTCAGAACGGCGACGGCGGTGTCGTCGCGGACCGGCCGGGCGGGGCTGCTGGCGTCCCGCACGATCGTCGCGGCGATCACCGCTGGATCGAGGGGCGCCGGGGCGCCGGCGGCCGGGCCGGGACTCCAGCGGCTCGGCAGGCCGTCGCTGTGCAGGATCAGGAGGCTGTCGTCCGTCCAGTCGGCCCGGTGCTGCGGGAGGTGCGTGGGGAGGTGTGCGCCGACGATGCCGGGCCGGGAGACCAGCCCCTGCCAGCTGTCGCCGCGCCGCAGCCGGGCGCCCACATTGCCGACCCCCGCGAAGGACAACTGCCCGGCGGTGATGTCGAGTTGAGCCACGGAGACGGCCGCTCCCCTGGTGTCGCGCAGGGCGCTGTTCAGGCGCCGCAGCAGATCCGCCGGCGTCAGGTGGGGGACGCGGCGCAGTTCCTCCACCGCGGCGGAGGAGGCGCGGGCCGCGAGGGGGCCGTGGCCGAGGCCGTCGGCCAGCAGCAGCGTCACGCGGTCGGCCGTCCGCACGCAGGCCCAGGCGTCGCCGGAGAACTCCCCGCCCGCGAGGGGGATGTTGACTCCGCCGGCCCGCACCGCGAGCGGCGCGCAATGGGGACCCGTGGTGTCACGGGGCGGGCGGGAGGCGATCCTGGCCATGACGATCGTGCCCCGCCCGGGCGCGCTGTGCAGACCGAAGTCGTCGGCCGTACGCAGACAGGTGCCGAGGCCGGCGCCCAGGGTGGCGGTGGTCGAGTAGCCGTCGCGCAGGGCCGCGGCGGTGTCGGGCATGCCGGGCCCGTGGTCGACGGCCACGATCTGCACCAGGGCGCCGCGCTCGTCGCCGTAGGCCGGAGCGCCCGGTCCGACGAGGTCGAGCAGGATCCGGCCGCCACCGGCGTGCTTGAGCAGATTGGTGGCGAGTTCGGTGGTCACGAGCTCGGCGGCGGCGACCCGGTCCTCGCCAAGGCCGGCGTGCCGGGCCGCGGCCCCGGCCGCCACGCGTACGTCACGCACCCGGGTCGAGTCGTGCACGGGCACCTCCCAGACGCGCGGCATCAGGGCGCCTCGCGCGGGCCGGGCGGCCGGGAGATCCATGACGTCACCGTAACGGTGGTGCCGCCGCCGCGACGAGTGTCGATGGAGAAGTCGTGGACCAGGCGCCGGGCACCGCCCAGGCCCATCCCCAGTCCGTCACCGGAGGTGTAGCCGTCGCTCAGGGCCTGGTCCAGATCCCCGATGCCGGGGCCCTGGTCGCTGAAGACGAGCCGCACTCCCCGCACCCCGCCGCTGGTCACGGCCGTGCACTCCATCTGGCCGCCGCCGCCGTGGACGAGGGCGTTGCGGGCCAGTTCACTGGCCGCGGTGACGAGTTTGGTCTGCTCCACCAGACCGAACCCGAGTTGGGCGGTCAGCTGCCGCACATGCTGCCGTACCCGCACCAGATCGAGGTCCGAGTGGATCGGCAGGCAGGCGGAGACACTGCCGGTGCTGTGGGTCACGGGCGCTCCCCGCGGGCTCGCCCGCCACGGGGCGGCACCGACACCTCGGCCCCGAGCAGCCGCAGGGCGTCCTCGGTGGTCAGGGCGGTACGCAGGCCCGGCAGGGTCAAACCGAGTTCCACCAGTGTGATGGCCACCGCCGGGCGCATCCCGGCGACCACGGTCTGGGCCGCCAGCAGCCGGGTCATGGCCGCGACGTCGCTGAGCACCCGCCCCATGAAGGAGTCGACGATCTCGACACCGGAGAGGTCGATGACCACACCGCTGACCGCGCTGTCGGAGACGGTCTCGCCGATGTCCTGCCGCAGTCGTTCCGCCGTGCTGTCGTGCAGGTCGCCCTGGAGGGTGACCAGAAGGACCCCGCCGAGCCTGAGGACGGGGACGTGGCCTTCGTGCGGGAAGGTGGCGGCACCGGTCACTGGTGCTCCCCGGCCGGGGCGGGGACGATGTGGGCGCCCTGCTGCTGAAGAGCGTAGGCGAGCGCGTCCGCGAGGCTGGCGCGGGTGAGCACCGAGCTGAGGTCGATGCCGAGGTGGACGATGGTCTGCGCGATGGCGGGCCGGATCCCGGAGACTATGCACTCCGCCCCCATCAGCCGCGCCGCCGCCACGGTCTTCATCAGATGCTGCGCGACCAGGGAGTCGACCGTGGGCACTCCGGTGATGTCCAGGATCGCGATGCGGGCGTGCTGCTCGACGACGGCGTCCAGGAGGGTCTCCATCACCACCTGGCTGCGGGCGCTGTCGAGCGTGCCGATCAGCGGTACGGCGACGATGCCTTCCCACAGCTTGATGACGGGGGTGGCGACCTCAAGGAGTTCGAGGCGCTGGCGGTTGATGAGTTCCTGCCCGGCGCTCATCGCCGTCTCCATCATGACCAGCCGCAGGGTGCCCATCAGCACGGCCAGTGCCGTCGTGCACTTGCGCACGTGCTCGGTGGGTGCCTCGGAGAGCTCGTCCAGCAGCAGGTCGTTGACGGGCGGGCGCAGCGCGTCCATCTCGGCCGAGATCTGCGCGAGGGTCGCGCCGGTGCGGGCCCGGGAATGCGCCGTACGCGCCAACTGCTCGCGCACGACCGCGAACCCGTCGGCCTCCGCGTCCTCCAGGCGTCCTGCGGCGGCAACGGCGGCGAGGGCCTCCACCACGGCCCGGCCGGCTTCCACCGCCTCGTCCCGGGAGACGGTGAACACGGTGCGGAACAGCGCCGCGTCGGCCCAGCGCTGGGCGATCTGCTCCCGGCGCCGTCGCAGGAAGGTACCGACCTCCTGCGTCGGCTTGGTCTGCTCTTCTGCCGTTTGCTGCTCCGGCACGTACTTCCCTCCTCATACGGTGTGCGCCGCCCCGACGGTACGGGGAGCGCCGGACGGTTCGGTCAGGGCGAGCGCCGCGGCCCGAACCAGTCGAGACAGACCACGAGCGCGTCGTCGTCGGGCACGGGTGTGCCGCGGTGACCGGCCAGTTCTCTCAGCACGGCGCGGGGGACCTCCGCCGCGGGCAGCAGGCTGGTGGACACGATGGCGCGGGCCAGCGCGCGCTCCCCGTACCGCTCGCCGCCGGGCGCGGCGACGGCGTACACCCCGTCGCTGGCGAAGACGAGCCGGTCGCCGGGTTCGAGGTCCAGGTCGAGTTCCTGGGCGACGTAGTCCGTCTCCTCGAACATGCCCAGGGGAAGCTGCTCGTCGAGTGCGAAGGCGGTGACGGTACGGCCGCGCAGCCGCAGCATCTGCGGTGATCCGGCGTCGACGACCTGGAGCCGGCCCGTGCGCAGGTCGAGGTCGAGCAGCAGCACGGACAGATGGGCGTCGCCCCGGTACTGGGCGTGGACGGCCTGGTCGGCGAGGGCGGCCTGGTCCGCGATGGACAGGCCGGCTCGCCGTGCGTTGCGCAGCGCGTTGATGCCCAGGTTGGTCAGGAGGGAGGCCTCGATCCCTTCGCCCATGCCGTTGGTGATGTAGAGCATCAGGCGGTCGGCGTCGGCGGACCAGTCGAAGTTGTCGCCGAAGATCGCGTAGGCGGGTTCGAGCTGGGCGCCGATCGCGTACTCGGCGCGGGTGCAGGAGCGGCCCGGCAGGAGTTGCCACTGCATCTCCGCGGCCAGGGTGAGCCGGTCGGTGCGGCGTACCCGCAGGTACAGGTCGGTGTCCCGGTCGGCGACGACCACCTCGTGCCCGAGTACCTGTGCCACGTCGGCCAGTTCGTCCAGGCACTCCTCGGCCTGCTCGGCGGACGGCATGGTGACGGCCAGGACGCCGAGCCGGTCGCCGCGTACGGTCACCGGCAGGTGCAGGCGTACCCGGCCGTCGGACAGCTTCTCGGCGAAGGGCTCCTGGGAGCCGAAGGCCCGTCCGGCGGGGCTCCCGTGCGCCGACACCGGTTCGGGCGGACCGGCCGCCGGGGCGCCGGGTCGGCCGGGGTCGGTGCCGTGGCCGGTGGGCACGGGCTGGAGGGTGGCGAGGCCGTAGTCGGCCAGGAAGAGCTGGACGGTCGTCGCCGCGTACTCGTCGCACAGTACTTCGCAGACCGCGTCCACCAGTTGGTGCGGGGCGGCGGAGCGAAGCGCCCGCTCGGCTGCCACGAATCTGTTCACGATGTCGGATACGCCAATCTTGTCACGGTGACGGCGCTGGACCCGCGCTGCCGCGGACGCCGCCCATCGGTCCTTGTTGTCCGTATCTAGTGTTCTGCACGTATTGTCCGGAGCCGCGGGCTGACAGTGCCGGTGAAGCCTGGAAGAGTGGGGGCGTGACTTCCTCCTACTCGCATCCGCGGCCGGACGAGGTGGCGCGTGTGACCTCCGAGGCCGCCGAGTTGCTGGAGGTCCTGTGGGGCCGGGCCTCGACGGCGCCGGTGTCCGCCTCCCAGATCCGGGTGCTCTTCATCCTGGAGCACAGCGACGGCATCAACCTGCGCATGCTCGCCGAGGCCCTCGGCTCCACGCCGCCCTCGACCAGCCGGCTCTGCGACCGCCTCCAGGCGGTGGGCTTCGTCGAGCGGGCGCCCAGCGCCGCCAGCCGCCGGGAACTGCGCCTGCATCTGAGCCGGCACGGACGGACCTTCCTGACGGAGTTGCGCGCCCGGCGTGAGGCGGCGCTCCAGTCCGTGCTGGAGCAGATGCCCGTCACCAAGCGCACCGCCCTGCTGGAGGGACTGGAGGCGTTCTGCGCGGCGGCGTCCGCGGAGATCCACGAGGGCGACGAAGCCTCCGACGCGACAGACGCGCGAAGCGCGTGAAACCCGGCGACGCGGTCCGTCCTCGTTGCTGACCGGCACGTTCCACACCCCTCCCGCGCTTGACTAGCTCACTCTGTTGCCTCATGGCCATAGTTGTCAAACGGCAACTGTCAGGGGTGTGGGTGCACTCGTGCTCGCTGAACTGCCCTTCCGGGCAACGGCCTTCACTCCTCCGTCGAGCACGAGGGCCCTGGATCCGGCTGGGAGTCAGCGGTCGCGAGCGCTTCCTCGGCGCTCTCCACGATCGGGACGGTGATGCTGACACCGGTGAGATCCATGATCCGGCGGACGGCGGGCGTCGGGGAGATGACGTACACGCCTCCCGGGATCTCCCGCACCTCCTGATAGGCCCTCAGGACGATGTTCATGCCGGACGAGTCCATGAAGGGGACGCCGGCGATGTCGAGCAGGAAGTGCCGGCGACCGTGGTGGAGCTGGTTGGCGAGGTGGTGCTGCAACTCGGTGGCCGTATCCATGTCCAGGTCGCCCTCGACCGTCAGCAGTACGGCGTCTTCCCGGGGCACTTCCACCTTGATCGACAGGGGATTCTGGGCAACGGACACAAGTACCTCCCACAGGCGTTGACGATCGGGACGGGTGCCCCGACGAACGGATTTGATGCATCGCGTTCCGCGCGGGCGGTGACCGTCCGTCGATGCGTTCGCCCGCCTACCCCCGAATGTCGGCAGCACACAGGGCTCGTGCGAGCAAGCGGTGCGCGTCACCTTTCTGGCTGTTTTTGCGTGCATCAGCGCCCTGAACGGTTTGGTGGCCGATCGAACGGTCACGCGATGGGAGAGAAGCATCACGCGATGTGGAGGAGGGACGGGGCCTCGGGCCGACGCGCCGGAGTCCGCCTCCCGCCTCTGTCAGTCAGGGAGCGAAGGGATGAGTGAGAAGTACCTGACCGGTCCCACCAGCGCCTCGGCGGGTACGGGCCGTCTGCACGGCAGGCCGCGCAGTCCGGCCGAGGCCCGCGGAACCGTACGCCGGATCCTGTCCGAACAGACCCGCGCCCAGGGCACCATCTGCGCCCCGGACACGCTCTCGGACGCACTGCTGGTGACGTCGGAACTGACGACCAACGCCATGCTGCACGGCGGCGGCATCACCGACTTCGACGTCGAGGTCGTCGGCCAGAACCTGTACCTGTCCGTCAGCGACCGAGAACGCCGCCACCCGGTCACCCTCAACCCGACCGACCCCCGCGGTCGCCACCGCTGCGGCGGCCGAGGCTGGCCGATCGTGTGCCGGCTCGCCCGCACGGTACGGATCGCGGACCTGCCGACCGGGGGCAAGCGGGTCACTGCGGTGATTCCCCTGAGGGGGGCGGTGGGGAGGGGGGCTGTTGATCGGGCTTGACGGGGTGTGGGGTGGAGGGCTGAGGGCTCGGCCCTGAGCCGATTGGGGTTGGACGAGTGCGTCGAGGGGCGGCGTCACCTCACCGGACCGGGCGATGTTCGGGGGCGGGGCCCGGGCGCGGCGACCGACTCGGCGGGGCCGGGAGCCAGACAGGTCAGAAGCGGTGAGGTCCGCAGGCCGTGAGGCTGGGCCTCGGACAGACCAGGAAGCGGGCAGGGCGGGAAGTCGCCCACGCCGACGGTCGCCAGGCCGGGGGCGCACAAGCCGACGGGCGGAGGAGCCAGCCCTCGGCCGGCAGGCGGGACTTTCGCACCCCTCCAGGCCTGGTCCGGCTCCAACCAGCCGGGAACACACAGCTGACGCCCCGGGCCCACAAGAACGGCAGCAACCGCGGCGACCGTGAACTCGGCTGAACCGGAACGTCAGCCAGCCCTGGCCCTAGCCATCGCGCGCGTCGATACGCAGACGGTCCCGCCCCGCTGACGCTGCCGTTCCTCCGCGAGAGCGACCCCGTAGGTCCCCTCAGGCGACCCCGGGCTCCAGCAGTCCGGCGCGCAGTTGCTTGATGATGCGGCTGATGAGGCGGGAGACGTGCATCTGGGAGACGCCGATGCGGTCGGCGATCTGGGCCTGGGTGAGTTCCTCGACGAAGCGCAGGTGGATGATGCGGCGCTCACGTTCGCCCAGTTCGGCGATGAGGGGCGCCAACGAGTGGAAGTCCTCGACGAGTTCCAGCGACGGATCCTCCTCGCCGAGGAACGCAGCCAGTACGGACTCGCTGTTCTCGGCGTCGGAGGTGACGGCCGCGTCCAGGGAGGCGGACTGGTAGCAGTTGGCGGCCTTGCGGGCCTCGATGACCTCTTCCTCCGACAGCGACATCAGCTCCGAGAGCTCACGCGTGGTCGGGGTCCGGCCCAGCCGGGAGCCGAGCTCCTCCGTCGCCTTGGCCAGCTCCGCACGCGCCTCCTGGAGCCGGCGCGGCACATGGACGGCCCAGCTCGTGTCGCGGAAGAAGCGCTTGATCTCGCCGACGATGTACGGCACCGCGAAGGTCGTGAACTCGACCTCCCGGGACACCTCGAAGCGGTCGATGGCCTTGATCAGCCCGATGGTTCCGACCTGGACGATGTCCTCCAGCGAGTCCCCGCGGGCGCGGAACCGCGACGCCGTGTACCGCACGAGCGACAGGTTCATCTCGATCAGCGTGTTGCGCACGTACTGGTAGTCGTGCGTGCCCTCTTCCAGCATGACCAGTCGGTCGAAGAACTGACGCGACAACTCGCGTGCGTCCTGCGGGCTCACCCTCGTCGGGTCCTCGATCTGCGGCAGCGCCGCCCCGTCCGTCGTGACCGTCTCCTCTGCCGTGGCCGTTGCCTGCGCCACCGTCACGGCTGCCATGCCGCCCTCCCCATCACCGGAACAAGTTGTCCTTCCCCGCGTGCCCGAACTCGCGCGTCTCATGCGCCTTCCGACGACCTCCTTCGCCGCGCGAGGGCACAACGGCGAGTTCTGGCGTGAAGCCAACCCTTTGGCGAAGTCCGATCCATGGGCCCCGACACATCGGCTGCGCAACACCGCAGCCCACCACCCCTTCCCCCATCCTTCGTCCACCCGCACTCGTTTGCGTACGGAGTTGCGGGGCATGCGGGATCTCGTGCTTCGGACCAGAGGCGCTCCGGTGCGACAGGTGTGACCACTCCAGGGCCGTTCCGCCCGGGCACCCGCACCCGCACCGTTTCCACGGAGATTCCCTGAGAAGCCGTTCAGGAGCTGTTCCGCATGCTGGTTGAGACGTCCGCACACGGTTCCGACCGATCCGCCCGTCCCCGCGTGTCCGGTGGCCGCGTCCACGACGACGCCCCCGACACCGCGTCCGACTTCGCCCGCCTCGCCGACCTGCCCGAGGGGGCCGAGCGAGACGCGGTGCGGGACGAACTGACCAAGGTGTGGCTGCCCATGGCGCACCGCATCGCCGGCCGATTCCGCAACCGCGGTGAGTCGCTGGAGGATCTGCGTCAGGTCGCGGCCCTCGGACTGGTGAAGGCGATAGACCGATACGAACCCGGCCGAGGCGCCTTCGAGAGCTACGCCGTGCCCACCATCACCGGGGAGATCAAGCGCCACTTCCGGGACCGGATGTGGGCCCTCAGGGTCCCCCGTCGCGTCCAGGAGCTGCGCAACAAGGTACGGATCGCGCGCCGCGACCTGACCGACAACGCCGGCGGCGCCAACCCGTCGGTCGCCGAGATCGCCGCCCACGCGGGGCTCACCGAGGACGAGGTCAACACCGGGCTGGAGGCCCTGGAGAGCTTCAGCACCCTGTCCCTCGACGCCGAGATGTCCGCCAGCGACGACGGCTTCAGCCTCGCCGACACGATCGGCGGCTGCGACGAGGCGTACGACGTCGTCGTCGACCGGGAGGCGGCGAAGGCGGGGCTACGGCGCCTGCCCGAGCGTGAACGCGCCATTTTGTACATGCGCTTCTTCGAGGACATGACGCAGAGCCGCATCGCCGAGCAGCTTGGCATCTCCCAGATGCATGTCTCCCGTCTCATCAGCCGGTGCTGCGCGCGGATCCGGGACGAGGCGCTGGACCAGGGGGCGCACCACGGACCTTGCTGCGACGACGACGGCGGCGGCAACGGCAGCGGTGGTGGCCGGTTCGCGTAGTGGCCGGTTCGAGTAGCGGTGGGCCGCACGACGCCCGACGTCCCCAGTTCGCCTCACCCAGGAGCCCACACATGCTGATGCCCCATCCGACGATGCTGCGCAGACTCGTCGAGGAGTACGAGACTCTCATGGCCCAGCAGGGCGACACGCAGGACGGTCTGAGCCGGCGCGACCCGCGCGCGCAGGATCTGGCCTACACACTGTGCGTGTCGACCGGAACACGCGAGGTGGGGCGGGCCCTGGAGGCGGCCCGTCGGCTGCTCGCCGCCGCCGCGCACGACCCCGGCGGCACCTGTGGCGCACCCGCGCCCCATGATTCGGCCGCGCACGGGTAGGCGCAGCCCCAGGAACCCGGACGGACGAACGAGGATCGGAGACGACAGCGTGCGAGGAATGGTGAAGTGACCGAAGCCGCAGACATCTTGGTGCCCGCCCGCGACGCTCGGGGAGTGATGAGCGCTTCGCGGGCGGCGCACGAGCAACCGTGAAGCCGATCGAGCGCCGTCCGGCCGGGGACCGCCGCACGGTGTGTCCCCGGCCGGTCCCGATCACCAGCGCGGCGACGGCACGGAGTTACGTGCGGTCGGTCGTGGAAGAGCACAGGGGTGCTCCGTCCGGCCCGGCGAGTGAGCGAGCCGTCATGGATCTGCTGCTCGTCGTGTCGGAGGCGGTCACCAACGCCATCCGGCACGGCGGCGGCCTCGCGGGGTTCGAGGTGGCGCTGCTGCCGGAGGGGGTGAGACTGAGCGTGCACGACTACAGCGACGCCGTCCCCTCCGCCGCGTACGGACCCGGCACGCTCCCCCCCGCCCATGAGGGCAGCGGATACGGATGGCCCCTGATCATCCGGCTGTCCCGCGAGATCCACATCGAGCGCCGCCGCACGGGCGGCAAGACGGTCACCGTGCTGGTGCCGCTGACCTGAGTGTCCGCGCCCGAGCCCGCTGGGGAACGTCACCGGATCAGGTCACCAGGGCAGGAACGCGTGCACGTCCTTGCCGTCCTCCCGCACCACCACGCTCACCTGGTCGCAGAGCGTGTGGATCAGATACCAGCCGATGCCGCCGCCACTTCCGGTGCCGGGGTGGAAGGGCCGCGGGGCGGGCGGTGTGGTGCTCGTGTCGCTGAGCGTCACATGGACACCGTCGAACGCCTTGCGCAGCGTCAGTCCGAACGGCCCGGGCGCGTACTGGATCGCGTTGGCGGCGAGTTCGGTGACCACCAGCACGATGTCGTCCCGGTACTCGGGCGTCTGCGGTGGTGCGGACCGCGCGAGCGTCGTCAGGTACTTCTCCGCGCTGAGGCGGGCTCTCGTCACATCACCGAATCCCCCGTCAAACCTGACCTCGCAGTCCTGTGTCCCTTCGGAAGACGGTTTGCCGCCTCCACGCGATTCGGTCGCCATCACACCTTCTCGGGCCCGTCTGCCGTTGGCCGCGGTGACTCGTTCTGGTACTTCCAACGCTGCTGGTTCCCAGGCTGAGCGCGGCTACGCGTCCGGAATGGTAGGAGCCCCCGGGACATCACGGAAGAGAGGGGCTTCTGGGGCGCTCCTGGGCAGGCCGTATCCCGGCTCGCCGCTCGTGGCGCAGCGCCACCCCGGTGACGACCGCGCCGGTCCCCTCCCACAGGCCCACGCCGAGCAAGCCTGCGGGAGCCCGGCCGGTGATCACCGCGAGAGTGAAGACGGTGCAGGTCAGCAGGCGGAAGGGGACGGTCCAGCGGAAGAAGGCCGTCCAGTCGGAGAGCGCGGCCAGCACGTAGTACACGCCCATGTTGAGCGCCGCCATGGAGGATGCGGTCAGGAAGACCAGGGTGTGGTCGCCCTCCGCCCGCCGGGCACCCTCGGCCGGGGCGAAACCCATGACCGTGAGCAGGGCGTCCGGCGCGACCAGTCCCACACCCCCCATGACGGCGGCGAGGACGCCGAACACGGCCATGGTCCAGCCGGACACCGATCGGGGCAGAAGTCGCACGAAGTCCTCCACGGGTCAGGGGAGTCGAACCCTCGGCGGCTCGGCCCCTCAGCGTCGGGCGCCGCCTCTGCGGGCGTTGTTGTACAGGCGTAGCAGGTGCTTGGCGACCGCGCACGGGGCCGCGTCCGCATGGCACTGCCGGCAGGCCCGCATGTGGTGCTCGTAGTCGGCAAGCGCTTGCTGAAGGGCTTCGTTCGGAGCTGACATCGATGTCCTCGGGGTTCTACGACATGGAGGGGGGCGGGCCCGACGGGCGCCGAGAGTGACCGCGACGGGGCACTCGAGAGAGAAGTTGATCATGTTACTCGTGGTACGGGGAAGTCGCGGCCGCGCCGCCACCGGCCGGAAAACCCTTGGACGCCCGGCCCGCCGACACGGGACACTGCGTACTCGAACCGTAACTCCAAGTAGTCGTCAGGGGTGGGATGGGAACGCCTGAATCACGCAGGGTCCTACCGGGCAAACGCTCGGTGCTTCTCGCACTTCGTTACTACGGACGGGAGTTGGCCCGTCTGCGATGGCTGACGGTACCGGCGATGCTGTTGTCGGCCGTGGGCAACATCGGGATCAACTACATCGCGCCGCTGATCGTCGCCAAGCTGGTCGGCGGCATCGCGAGCGACAAGGACGTCACCCTCGGCTCGACCCTGCCGTACGTCCTCGGCTTCGTCGGGGTGCTGCTGCTCGCGGAAGCGCTGTGGCGCGTCGCCCTGCACTGTCTGAACCGGCTGGACGCCCTGGGCATCGAGCATCTGTACGTCATCGGGATGGACGAGCTGTTCGCCAAGGACGCCGCGTTCTTCCACGACAACTTCGCCGGGTCGCTCACCAAGCGCGTGCTGAGCTTCGCGTCCCGTTTCGAGCAGTTCGTCGACACCCTGACGTTCCAGATCGTGGGCAGCTTCGTGCCGTTGGTGTTCGGCGCGGTGGTGCTGTGGCGCTACGAACCGCTGCTGGTCGTCGGGCTGCTGACGATGATCGCGGTGACCGCGCTGTGCGTGGTACCCCTGATCCGGCGCCGTCAGGCGCTCGTCGACCTGCGGGAGGAGGCCATCGCCCGGGTGGCCGGGCATGTCGCCGACAGCCTGATGAACATGGACACGGTGCGGGCGTTCGCCGCCGAAGGCCGCGAGGCCGCCGAGCACCGCTCCCGCGTCGCGGCGTCGCGCCGGCTCACGCTGCGGTCGTGGGACTACGGCAATCTGCGCATCGACACACTGGTCGCGCCGATGTCGGTGTTGACCAACGCGCTGGGCCTGCTGCTCGCGGTCACGCTCGGCGGCGGCGCGCACGGCGTGGAGGCGATCGTGGTCGCGTTCACCTACTACACCAACGCGACGCGGATCATGTTCGAGTTCAACCAGATCTACCGTCGGCTGGAGAGCTCGATGACGGAGGCCGCGCAGTTCACCGAGTTGCTGCTGAGGCCGCCGACCGTGCTCGACCCGCCGTCGCCGGAGCCGCTGCTGCCCGGTGCGGCCGATGTCCGCTTCGAGAAGGTGACCTTCGCGCACGCCGGGGGCCGGCCACTGTTCCAGGGACTTGAGCTGGAGGTGCCCGACGGGGCGAAGATCGGTCTGGTCGGCCGGTCGGGCGGTGGCAAGACCACGCTCACCCGGCTGCTGCTGCGGATGACGGACATCGAGAGCGGGCGCATCCTGGTCGGCGGTCAGGACATCAGCCGACTGCGCCAGGCGGACCTGCGCGGCCTGATGGCGTACGTGCCGCAGGACCCGGCGATGTTCCACCGCACCCTGCGGGACAACATCGCCTTCGCCCGGCCGGACGCCACCGATGCCGAGATCCGCCGCGCGGCCGAGGCGGCCCATGTCACGGAGTTCGCCGACGCCCTGCCGGACGGCTTCGACACCATGGTGGGCGAACGCGGCGTCAAGCTGTCGGGCGGTCAGCGCCAGCGGGTCGCCCTCGCCCGGGCGATCCTGCGCGACGCGCCGATCCTGCTGCTCGACGAGGCGACCAGCGCCCTGGACTCCGAGAGCGAGGTCCTGGTCCAGGAAGCGCTGTGGCGGCTCATGGACGGGCGGACGGCGCTGGTGGTGGCGCACCGGCTGAGCACGGTCGCCGGCATGGACCGGCTCGTCGTCCTCGACCGTGGGCAGATCGTCGAGCAGGGCACGCACGACGGGCTCCTCGCGTTGGACGGTGCCTACGCCAAGCTGTGGAAGCACCAGTCGGGCGGCTTCCTCGACGACACCCCCGCACAGGCCGAGCTGCCCTGACCTCGGTGGGAGTACGCCCGCTGTTGTTCGGTTCGACGTCCTCACCGCGCTGCGCCGGGCAGGCGCCCCGTACCGGCTCACCGCCGGACTGCCGGCCGCCTCGGGCCTCACCTCGTCCGCGGGGGTGACGCTGCGTCTCGACCGGCTGGAGAACGACGGGCTGAACGTGCGCGAGCGCGACGCGGTCGACCGGCGCGTCGTCTACTCGCGACTCACCGACGCCGGGCTGAAGGGGGGACGAGGTCTTCGCCGAGGGCCAGTTCGGCGGCGACTCGGCGGGCAGCGTGCTGATCTGGACGCCCCTGTCAGCGGTGTTGTTCTTCGGCGGCAACATCTGCCTGTACCTGTACACGCCCAAGCCCTTCCCGACCCGGATGCGAGCCCTCGGCGTCATCCTCGGCCCGATCGTCGTCGGCGCGGTGTACGCGGGCGGCGCCCTCGGCACCGTCTTCGTGACGCTCGCTGCGGTCGCCCTCGTCGGGGCGGTCACGGCGAGGGGTGGCCGCGGAGGAGACGGCCGGGCGGCGGCTGGAGGACGTGGCGCCGTAGCGTGTCCGTCAGTACAGGTGTCCGTATAGATTCCTGTATGGATCCGAAAAATGCCCCATA
The DNA here is from genome assembly GCF_055564995.1 of Streptomyces sp. NPDC028907. Lineage (NCBI taxonomy): Bacteria > Bacillati > Actinomycetota > Actinomycetes > Kitasatosporales > Streptomycetaceae > Streptomyces > Streptomyces sp. NPDC028907. The sequence continues at coordinate 28,798 of NZ_JBVHVE010000010.1, read as the reverse complement.
ATGCCTCAGAGGAGACACCTTGTGAGTAACCCTGCCGACGAGCTCGACCACGGGACCCTACGGCCCGACCGCACAGGTCAGGCCGAGGCCTTCGACGCCATCGGCGAGCGTTACGACGAGGCCTTCCCGCACAAGGAAGGGCAGGTCGCGGCAGCCGAATGGCTCATCGGGTCGCTGCCGGCGGGATCCCGGGCGCTGGACCTCGGGTGCGGCACCGGGCTCCCGACCGCGGGCCAGCTGGCGGCGGCCGGCGTCGAGGTCGTCGGGGTGGATCTGTCGGACGGGATGGTCACGCTGGCCCGCGCCAACGTGCCCGGCGGGGTGTTCCACCAGGCGGACATCGCCGATCTGCGGCCCGGCGGGGCGCTGGACCTCGGCCGCTTCGACGCGGTGACCGCCTTCTTCTCCCTGCTCATGCTGCCGCGCGACGAGATTCCCGTCGCCCTGCGGACCATCCGCCATCTGCTGGTCCCGCAGGGCCTTCTCGCGCTGTCGATGGTGGAGGCCGACGTGGACGACTTCGAGATCCCGTTCCTCGGCAACAGCATCCGCGTCTCCGGCTATCTGCGGGACGAGCTGCGCGAGGTGGTCGAGGCGGCGGACTTCGAGATCCTCGACGAGTCCTCGTACAGCTACGCCCCTGCGGCCGCCGACATCCAGCCCGAGGTGCAGATCTTCCTGCGGTGCAGGCGGCACGCCTGACGACTGCCGATCCGTCCGCTCCCGCGCGGGCCGCACGGCCGGAAGGACAGGGATGACGAAGCAGCCCGGGGCCGGTGAGGACATCCGGGGACAGACGCCCGGCGTGCGCGAACGTGCCGCGCTCGCCTGCCGGCCGCAGCAGCCCGGCCCGTCGCCCCGGCCCGCGGAAGCCGTTCGTGGATCCCCGCGCGGCGACGGTCCCGCCGTCACCGAACCGCAGACCGACAGGCTCCGGTACCTCGACGCGGCGACCCGCCGGATCGCGCGCGGCATGGACCTCGACGAGACCCTCGACGAGCTGTGCCGGGCGGCTGTCCCGGCCTTCGCCGACACGGCGTTCGTCCATCTGTACGCCCCGCTCCCGGTCGGCGACGAGACCGGCGCCGCCCCCGGCATACTGCGCCTGCACACCGTGGACCGCGCACCGCCCCGGGACCCCGCCCCGCGGGGCTGCGGACCTCCCCCGCCCGGCACCGGCCCGGCCCGGGCGGCGGACACCGTACGCCCCGCCGGCGACGGACCGCTCGCCGCTCTGCTGCGGGACGGGCGGCCGGTGCTGGGACACACCCGGGGCGCCGCGGCCGCGGCGGCCGAGCTGCTGGGTACGGCGAACGTGCCGCCGGCGGGACCGTCCGGACGGCGGCTCGTCATCGCCCCGCTGCACGGCCGCAGCCATGTCCTGGGCAGCGTCGTCCTCGTGCGCGACCCGGGCCGGCCGGACTTCACCGGCGACGACCTGCTCGTGGCCTCGCAGCTCGCCACGCACACCGCACTCGGGCTGGAGAAGGCGATGCTGTACGAGCGGGAGGCGTCCGTCGCGGACGCGTTGCAGCGCACGATGCTCCCGCCGTCCCTCCCGGAGCCGCCCGGCGTGCGACTGGCCAGCCGCTATCTGCCGTCCTCGCGGACCGCGCAGGTCGGCGGCGACTGGTACGACGCGATCCCCCTGCCCGGCAACCGCGTCGCTCTGGTCATCGGCGATGTGATGGGCCACTCCATGACGTCGGCCGCGATCATGGGTCAGCTGCGCACCAGCGTGCAGACCCTGGCCGGGCTCGACCTGCCCCCGGACGAGGTCCTCCACCACCTCGACGAACAGGCGGCCCGGCTCGGCAGCGAGCACACGGCGACCTGCCTGTACGCCCTGTACGACCCCGTGCAGCACCGGCTGCTGCTGTCCAACGCGGGCCATCTGCCGCCGGTGCTGCTGCGTCCCGACGGCGGCGTGGAGGTCCTCCAGGTCCCGCCCGGCGCGCCGATCGGCGTCGGCAGCGGCGGATTCGAGTCCGTGGAGACCCACGCGCCAGCCGGGGCCGCGCTGCTGCTGTACACCGACGGCCTGGTCGAGTCCCGTGACTCGGACGTCCTGACCGGGGTGGAGCGGCTGTGCGCACGGCTGCGCGCCGCCGCCTCCGGCGCCACGCCGCTCGCCTTGGAGACACTGTGCGACGAGGCCCTCGGCACGCTCGGCCCGGACGGCCGGGACGACGATGTCGCGCTGCTCGCCGCCCGCTTCGAGGGTCTGCTGCCGGAGACCGTCGCCTACTGGTACATGGCGCCTCGCCCGCAGACCGCCGGCCAGGCCCGGCGGCTGACCCGCAGGACGCTCGGCCACTGGGGGCTGGACTCGATCGTGGAGACCACCGAGCTCATGGTCAGCGAGGTGGTGGCCAACGCCGTACGGTTCGCGTCCCGGCCGATCACGCTGCGGCTGCTCTGCACGGACGTACTGCGCTGCGAAGTGGGTGACGACTCCCCCGTGGTGCCGAGGATGCGGCACGCGCGGCTGAGCGACGAGGGCGGCCGCGGGTTGTTCCTGGTCGACCAGCTGGCCCGGCGCTGGGGCGCGACGAGGGTGAGCACGGGCAAGATCGTCTGGTTCGAGCAGCCCCTGCCCGGCCCACCCCCGGACCGGTGAGTCAACCGGCGCAGCAGTCCCCGTGGGCGGCCGCCCGGGTGGTCGTGTCGAGTCGGCAGAAGCAGGAGGCCTCGATCGGTACGTCCGCCAGCGCGGCGGCCAGACGCAGCTGCTGGGCCAGCATCTGTGCCTCCCCCGTCCGGCCAAGGCGCATCAGGCACTCGTGCAGTCCGTGCAGGGACCAGACGTTCCCGGGGTGCTGCAACGGGCGCGGGAGAGTCCCGTCGAGGCCCAGGTCGGCCCGGTAGACCGCTTCCGCCTCCTCGACGCGTCCCTGTTCGAGCAGGAGGGCGCCATAGGCGTGCCGGGTGGGCTGCATCCAGCCCCACGGCTCGTCGTAGGGGAGGTTGTCGTCCAGGTCGATGGAGCGTTCCAGGGCGGCGAAGGCGGCGTCGTGGTTGCCCTTGCGGTACTCCAGTTCGCCGTCGAGCATCGCCGAGGCGACGGCGAGGATGTCGGCGCAGGTGTTGTTGAAGAGCATGCGGGTCTCGGGGACCCGGGCGACGGCCGCGTGGAAGAGCCGGCGTTCGGCGTCGGCCTCGGGGACGCGGTGGGTGGCGGAGAGGGCGACGCCCCGGGCGTAGTGGAGCATCGCCGTCGTCATGCAGTACAGCTCGGGGTCGGCGGGCATCGGCAGGTCCAGGATGTCGTCCCAGCGGCCGAAGCGGATCAGGACGTGCACCCGCATGGCGAGGAACGCCTCCAGCCAGTCGGCCATGGGCGGGCTCGGCACGCGCAGCAGGTCTTCCGGGATGGACGCCTCCAGTTGCGCCGCGGTGTCGAGGGCGACCTGGCTCTGGCCGAGGAACATCGCGCCGTAGATCTTGAAGTGGTAGTTGTGCGAGCGGTACAGGGTGTAGAAGTTCATCGCCCCGGCCCGGGCGTGGTATTTCTCGTCGGCCGCGATCGCCGCGGTGTTGTCGGAGACCACCCGTCGGTAGTCGCCGCACAGCACCTCCAGGTGCGAGGGCATGTGCAGCAGGTGCCCGGCGTCCGGAACCAGGCCGCGCAGCCGGTCCGCGACGGCCAGGGCCGCCTCGGGGGTCGGGGACATCTCCATCAGGTGGATGTACATGTGGACCACCCCCGTGTGCTCGCGTCCCGCGTCGGTGGCCAGAGCACGGTCGAGGACGGCCTTGGCCTCCGCGGTACGGGCGCCCTCGGCCGGTTCGCCCGTCCTCAGGTCCCACAGCTGCCAGGGCGTGAGGTTCATCAGGGCGTCGGCGTACAGGGTCGCGATGTCCGGGTCGTCCGGGGCGTGCTCGTAGACCGTGCGCATGCTGTCGGCGTAGGGGGCGTTCCAGACCGAGCAGTCCTCGACGGCCTTCGCCTGCGGGTAGCGGGCGCGCAGTGCGGCGATCAGAGCCTGTTCCACCGGGGTGGCGGCCGCCGCCTTCTCGTGCGCCAGCTCCACGGCGGCGTGGGTACGGTCGACGGTGCGGACGAGGTCCTGTTCGTCGAAGAACTCCCAGGGTTTGTTGTAGTTCGGGCCGAGTGCGTAGGCGATGCCCCAGTGGGCCATGGCGCAGTCCGGATCGGCCTGCGCTGCGGCCTCGAAGCAGGCGACGGCCTCCTCGTGGTGGAAGGCGTACGTCCACGTCAGACCGCGGTCGAACCAGAGCTGCGCCTGGGCGGAGGACGTGGTCACGGAGCGGGTGTAGGTGCCGAGGTCGTAGTACTCCATGGTCGGTCTCCTGCCTGTGCTGCGCCCGGCGGTCAGTTCCCGAGTCTTCCCGAGGAGCTCGGGTCTCGCACCGACAACGGGGCGGGCCCGTGCGCGGTTTCGGGCCGGGCGTCCCGGCGCCGGAGAATTCAGACGGTGCCTCGCACCCGGGGCGCTTTTCGGACCGGGGCCGCCGGCGCGCGCCGGCGGCCGAACGGCGTCGGTCCGGGTCCGCTGGGTACCCGGCCCACGGTGCGGCGGCGGCTCGGCGAGGCGGCGAAGTGGGCCGCCCCAGGTGCGGGCGAGGGGGCTCGTGGCGCATTCTTGCTGTGTCGCGCGCGTGAAGGCGTACGGACGAGGTAGGGCCGATGACTGGGAGCGCCGAAGGCGCAGAGCGCACGCCCGGCAGGCTGGCGGCGCTGCTGATCGATGCCTCGGCGGAGGCGATCAGCGCGGCCGGTGGTCGCGTCGGCGGGGTATATCTGCGCTCCGGCACGCCCGGGCTGCTGCGGCTGGCGGTGCTGGAAGGGTTGCCCGGCCCGCTGTTCCGGCCATGGTGGCGCGTGCACGTGGACCGGCCGTTCCCCGTGGCGGACGCCTACCGGCTCGGCGTCGAGGTCGTGCTGCCGAACGCCACGGAGGCGATGCGCCGCTATCCGCAGTACGCGGCCGGTCTGCCCTTCCCGTTCGGCTCCCTGTACGCGCCCGTCGCGGGCCGGTCGAGCATCTACGGAGTGCTGACGGCGCTGCTGCCGTCGGCGGCGGACGCCACGGAGCTGCTGCCTGTGCGCGAGCGCATGGCGCAGCTCGCCGAGGAGCTGGGCACGGCCCTGGAGAAGCTGGAGGACCAGGACCCGTCGGCGGTGGCCTGGGAGGGCGGGCCCCTGTGTGTCCGGCCGCCCGCGAGCCGCCCGCCCTCCGGGCACCTCGGACGGTTCGCCTGGGATCCGGTGAGCGGTCTCCTGACGGCGGACGAGCGCCTGAACGTCGAACTGGGTTCGGCCGCGGCCGAGGCCCACGGCACCGCGGAAGGGTTCGCGGACGCGGTCGCTCCGGGGGACGCGGAGCGGATCCTGGCGGCGCTGCGGGAGGCGGCCGGTGGCCGTCCGCCCGCCCTGCCGCTGGTCGTGCGCGGCCCCGACGGTGCGCCCCGGCTGGTCGAGGTCTGGGGACCGTACGACGACTCGGGCCTGCCCCGGGCGGCGACCGTACGGGGTGTCGTCCTGGACCCGGGGCCCGGCACGGTGGCGGACGCGGCGGCCGATCTGCTGCCGGACGGGGTGCTGTGCCTGGACCGGCTCGGGGCGGTCGTCTACGCGAATCCGCACGCGGCCCGGCTGCTGCGCCGGCCGCGCACCGAGCTGTTGGGCCGGCCCCTGTGGGAGGGCGTGCCGTGGCTCAATCAGCCCACCCTCGAGGACCATCTGCGTGGAGCGCTGCTGTCCCCGGACCCGGTGCACTTCCATGTCCGCAGACCGTCCGCCCATGGACGTGAGCCCGCCGCGCCCGCCATCGCGGGCGACTGGCTGGCCCTGTCCGTCTATCCCGGCCCGGACCTGCTGACCTGCACGATCCGGCTGGGCCACCGGGTGGCGGACAGCCCGTCCGCCCCCGCCCTGCCCGATGCGCTCGGCGCGCCGGAACCGGCCGGCGCTCCGTCGCTCAGCCCCCTGTACCGGCCCATCGTGCTCGCCATCGCACTCACCGAGGCGGTCACCGCCCGCCAGGTGTCCGCCGTGGTGATGCGGGAGCTGCTGCCCGCGTTCGGCGGGCGTCGGCTGGCCATCTATCTGCTCCAGGAGCGGCATCTGTACCTGGCCTGGGAGACCGGCTTCCCCAAGGGGTTCCTCGCCCCGTTCGACGGAGTGGGGCTGGACGAGCGGCTGCCGGGGGTCGAGACGCTGACCAGCGGGCGCCCGCTGTTCTTCGACTCGATGCAGCAGCTCGCCGACGCCTATCCGGGGATCGCGCTGGACGCGACGGAGGGCGCGCGCGCCTTCCTGCCGCTGATCGCCTCCGGGCGTCCGGTCGGCTCCTGCATCCTCGGTTTCGACCGGCCGCGCGGCTTCAGCACCGAGGAACGCACGGTGCTCACCGCCATGGCCGGGCTGATCGCCCACGCCATGGAGAAGGCGCAGCGCTACGAGAGCGAGGCCGCGCTGGCCAGGGGGCTGCAGCAGGCGCTGCTTCCGCGGCGGCTGTCGCAGCACCCGCTGATGGAGACCGCCGGACGCTATCTCCCCGGCACCCAGGGCATGGAGGTCGGCGGCGACTGGTACGACGTCGTCGCCGCCGGCGACGGGCTGGCCCTGGTCATCGGCGATGTGCAGGGGCACGGGGTGCAGGCGGCGGCCACCATGGGCCAGCTGCGCAGCGCCGTGCGGGCCTTCGCCCTCGGCGACCGGCCGCCCGACGAAGTCATGAGCGGCACCAATCACCTGCTCATCGACCTCGACGCCGGTCTGTTCGCGAGCTGCTGCTACATCCGGCTGGACCCCGCGACCGGCATCGCCCAGGCCGCCGTGGCCGGGCATCCGCCGCCGCTGCTGCGCCGCCCGGACGGCCGCACGCAGGTCGTCGACCTGCCCGGCGGGGTGGTGCTCGGCGTGGACCCGCAGGCCACCTATCCGGTGGCGGAGCTGCGGATGGAGCCGGGCGCCGTCCTGGCGCTCTACACGGACGGGCTGGTGGAGCGGCCCGGGGTCGACATCGACGACGGGATCAGCGCGCTGCGGGTGGCGTTGGCCAAGGCCGGTGCGCCCGGTGCCCGGCCCGGCGGGCGGACGCTGGCGGGCGTCGCCGACCGGCTGACCGCGGCCGCCCGGCACTCGGCCGACCGCCCCGACGACATCGCGCTGCTGCTGGCCACCCGACGGGCCGCCGCCCCGCGCCGGAAGTGACCCCGCGAGCGGCCGGGATCCGGCGGCGTAACCCTGTTGCGGGGGCGGGAGTTGCGCGGATCCTGCGCTTCACACCTGTGGCGGATGTGTGGGGGACGCGGCATGCGCTGTCACGGGCTGTTGCGTCTCTCGCCTCCGAAGGCCCGGCAGTGTAGACATGGGCACATGGTCCGACTATGGGGTCGCTCCGGGGCCCGGTCGGCCCGTCGTCCGAGCGGTGTGCGCACAGGGGAGGCGCCCGGCCGCGTCCGCGGGGTGTCCGCGGGCGTGCTGCCGCGCGAGGAGCAGCGCCAGGGACGGTTCCCCGGGGTGCGGGCGACGCTCGGTGGGCGCAGCGTCGCAGGTCAGGTGTTCGTGCTGCAAGTGGTGATCGTGCTGCTGCTGGTGGTCGCCGCGGTGGTGGCCCTGGTGCTCCAGGTGCGGTACGACACCACTGAGGAGGCCCGCAACCGTTCGGTGGCGGTCGCCGAGTCGTTCGCCAACGCTCCCGGCACCCGGGAGGCGCTGGACGGCCCCGACCCCACGGCCGTGCTGCAACCACGGGCGGAGGCGGCGCGCGAGGCGACGGGCGTGGACTTCATCGTCGTCATGAACACCGACGGCATCCGCTACACCCACCCGAAGACGGACCGGATCGGGAAGAAGTTCGTCGGGAACCTGGAACCGGCTCTGCAGGGCCGGGTCGTGACCGAGCAGATCACCGGCACCATCGGGCCGCTGGTGCAGGCCGTGGTCCCGGTCGAGGATCCCGACGGGAAGGTCGTCGGGCTGGTGTCGGCCGGAATCACGACGGCGACGGTGGGCGGCACGGCGGACCGGCAGCTGCCGCTCGTCCTCACCGCCGCGGCGGTGGCACTCGCCCTGGCCACGGCGGGTACGGCGCTGGTCAGCAGGCGGCTGCTGCGGCAGACGCACGGTCTGGGGCCGGACGAGATGACCCGGATGTACGAGCACCACGACGCCGTTCTGCACGCCGTCCGGGAGGGCGTGATCATCGTCGGCACCGAAGGGCGGCTGCTGCTCGCCAACGACGAGGCGCACCGGCTGCTCGATCTGCCCGCGGACGCCGAGGGCCGCAGGGTGCTGCACCTCGGCCTCGCGCCGGACACCGCCGAACTGCTGGACTCAGGCCGAATGGCCACCGACGAGGTGCACCTGGTCAAGGACCGGCTGCTGGCGGTCAACCAGCGCCCCACCACGCTCCGGGGCCGCCCGTCCGGCAGCGTCGCCACGCTGCGCGACTCGACCGAGCTGCGGGCCCTGTCCGGCCGCGCCGAGGAGGCCCGCGAGCGTCTGAACATGCTGTACGACGCCGGTGTGGGCATCGGCACCAGCCTGGACGTCACCCGGACCGCCGAGGAACTGGCGGAGCTGGCGGTGCCCCGGTTCGCGGACTTCGCCACCGTCGACCTGTTCGAGGCCGTGCTGGGCGGCGGGCAGCCGGAGGGCGTGACGCGGCTGCGCCGCACGGCGTGCGGCGGCATACGCAAGGACGCGCCGCTGTACCCGGTGGGCGAGGAGATCCGGTTCGTGGACTCCTCACCGCAGGCACGCGCGCTGAAGGACGGGCAGGCCGTCGTCGAGCCGCGGCTGGAGGAGGCGCCGGGCTGGCGTGCCCAGGATCCGGAGCGGTCGGCGCAGGTGGTGGACTTCGGCATCCACTCGCTGGTCGCGGTGCCGCTCCGGGCGGGGTCCCTGGTGCTGGGTGTGGTGAGCTTCTGGCGGTCGCGGAAGGCCGAGCCGTTCGACGCCGACGAGGTGGCTCTCGCCGAGGAACTGGTCGCCCGGGCCGCGGTGTCCATCGACAACGCCCGTCGGTACACGCGCGAGCACAGCATGGCGGTGACGCTCCAGCGCAGTCTGCTGCCGCGCAGCCTGCCCGAGCAGAACGCGCTCGACATCGCCTACCGGTATCTGCCGGCGCAGGCCGGTGTCGGCGGGGACTGGTTCGACGTGCTGCCGCTGTCCGGTGCGCGGGTCGCGCTGGTGGTGGGGGACGTCGTGGGCCACGGGCTGCACGCGGCGGCCACGATGGGCCGGCTGCGGACGGCGGTGCACAACTTCTCCGCCCTGGACCTGCCGCCCGACGAACTGCTCGCGCTCCTGGACGAGCTGGTCGCCCGGATCGACCAGGACGAGACGGAGGAGGACGCCGACACCGCCCCGGTGACCGGAGCGACCTGTCTGTACGCGGTGTACGACCCGGTGTCCCAGCGGTGCACGATCGCCCGCGCCGGCCATCCGCCGCCGGCCCTGATCCAGCCGGACGGCTCGGTCGACTTCCCGGACGTCCCCGCCGGTCCGCCGCTCGGTCTGGGCGGGCTGCCGTTCGAGACGGCCGAGCTGGAGCTGGCCGAGGACAGCCGGCTGGTGCTCTACACGGACGGGCTCGTGGAGGACCGGGGGCGGGACATCGACGAGGGTCTGGAGCTGCTGCGCGCCGCGCTGGCCCGGGCCGGCCGGTCACCGGAGGAGACCTGCCAGGCCGTACTGGAGGCCCGGCAGCCGGGCCGGGCGAGCGACGACATCGCACTGATCGTGGCGCGTACCCGGGCGCTCGGGACGGACCTGGTCGCCGAGTGGCAGGTGCCGTCCGATCCGGCGGCCGTGGGCCAGGTGCGCTCGGCCGTGACCCGGACTCTTCAGGTGTGGGGCCTGGAGGAGCTGTCGTTCACCACGGAACTCATCCTGAGCGAGCTGGTCACCAACGCGATCCGGTACGGCGGTGAGCCGATCCGGGTGCGGATGCTGCGCGACCGCAGTCTGATCTGCGAGGTCTTCGACAGCAGCAGCACCTCGCCGCATCTGCGGTACGCGACCATGACGGACGAGGGCGGGCGCGGACTGTTCCTGGTCGCGCAGCTGGCCGACCGCTGGGGCACGCGTTATCTGCCCGCGGGCAAGGTGATCTGGGCGGAGCAGCCGCTGCCGTAGTCCCGCGGCTGTTTGTGCATAGGTACGAACCTTTGACGCGACCGGTGCCCCTCGCACTCCGCTTCTGGTAGGAAACTTTCCTATCAGTATCCAACGGCCAACTCCCCACCCCCCACCATCACTTGGAGCCGCCGTGAAGCACCCCTCGCACCTCTCGCGCCGCCGCGCCCTCCTCGCCCTGTCCGGGGCGTCGCTGGCGTCGGTCCCGCTCCTCAACTCCCCGCATGCCGCCGCGCTGTGCGCCACCGCCGCGGGCCTCGACGACCCGGCGAAGAAGGAGATCGCCATGCAACTGGTGTCGAGCGCGGAGAACTCCTCGCTCGACTGGAAGGCGCAGTACAAGTACATCGAGGACATCGGCGACGGCCGCGGCTACACGGCCGGGATCATCGGCTTCTGCTCCGGCACGGGCGACATGCTCGACCTGGTCGAGCTGTACGCCCACCGCCGCCCCGGCAACGCCCTAGCCCGGTACCTGCCGGCCCTGCGCCGGGTGAACGGCTCCGACTCGCACGACGGACTCGACCCGGACTTCCCCCGCGACTGGGCCCGGGCCGCGCAGGACCAGGAGTTCCGGCGGGCGCAGAACGACGAACGGGACCGGGTGTACTTCGACCCGGCCGTGCGACAGGGCAAGACCGACGGGCTGCGCGTGCTCGGGCAGTTCGCGTACTACGACGCCATCGTCATGCACGGCGACGGCAGCGACCCGGCCGGCTTCCGCAACATCCGTAAGCGCGCCCTGAACCGGGCCAAGCCGCCGGCGCAGGGCGGCGACGAGGTGACCTATCTGCACGCCTTCCTGGACGCGCGGGTGTGGGCCATGAAGCAGGAGGAGGCGCACAGCGACACCAGCAGGGTCGACACGGCCCAGCGGGTCTTCCTGCGCGAGGGCAACCTCGACCTCGATCCGCCGCTCGACTGGAAGGTGTACGGGGACAGCTACCACATAGGCTGACGGCGACCCGGGGTTGTCGTTCCGCCGCGTGGTACGGCAACCCCGGAATTACCCATAGAATCGATTTATGAGCTCATAGGTTGGACCCGCGTACCGACTTAGGCTTGCCTTAGTTTAGGCTTCCCGACGAGATCGCTTGTCACCACTCGAAGGGACCCTGATCATGCCCCGCCCCCTGCGGGTAGCCATCGTCGGAGCCGGCCCCGCCGGGATCTACGCCGCCGACGCTCTGCTCAAGTCCGACGTGGCCGCCGAACCCGGCGTGTCCATCGACCTCTTCGAGCGCATGCCGGCGCCGTTCGGCCTGATCCGTTACGGCGTGGCGCCCGACCACCCGCGCATCAAGGGCATCATCACGGCCCTCCACCAGGTGCTCGACAAGCCGCAGATCCGCCTCTTCGGCAACGTCGACTACCCGACGGACCTCAACCTGGACGACCTGCGCGCGTTCTACGACGCCGTGATCTTCTCCACCGGCGCGACGGCCGACCGGGCGCTGCCGATCCCCGGCATCGACCTCGACGGATCGTACGGCGCCGCGGACTTCGTCTCCTGGTACGACGGCCACCCGGACGTGCCGCGCACCTGGCCGCTTCAGGCCGAGAAGGTCGCCGTCCTCGGCGTCGGCAACGTCGCCCTCGACGTGGCCCGCATCCTCGCCAAGACGGCGGACGAGCTGCTGCCCACGGAGATCCCGCCGAACGTCTACGACGGACTGAAGGCCAACAAGGCCTTGGAGGTCCACGTGTTCGGCCGCCGTGGCCCGGCGCAGGCGAAGTTCTCCCCGATGGAGCTGCGGGAGCTGGACCACTCCCCCAACATCGAGGTCATCGTCGACCCCGAGGACATCGACTACGACGAGGGCTCGATCGAGACCCGGCGCGGCAACAAGCAGGCCGACATGGTCGCCAAGACCCTGGAGAACTGGGCGATCCGCGACGTCGGCAACCGGCCGCACAAGCTCTTCCTGCACTTCTTCGAGTCGCCCTCGGAGATCCTCGGCGAGGACGGCAAGGTCGTCGGCCTGCGCACCGAGCGCACCACCCTCGACGGCACCGGCAACGTCAAGGGCACCGGCGAGTTCAAGGACTGGGACGTCACCGCGATCTACCGCGCCGTCGGCTACCTCTCCGACAAACTCCCCAAGCTGCCCTGGGACATCGAGTCGGGCACGGTCCCGGACGCGGGCGGCCGCGTCATACAGGAGAGCGGCGAGCACCTTCAGTCGACGTATGTCACCGGCTGGATCCGGCGCGGCCCGGTGGGTCTGATCGGCCACACCAAGGGCGACGCCAACGAGACGGTGGCCAACCTCCTGGACGACTTCGCGAACGGCCGTCTGCAGACGCCTGTCTCGCCCGAGCCGGAGGCCGTGGACGCCTTCCTCGCCGAGCGCGAGGTCCGCTTCACCACGTGGGAGGGCTGGTACAAGCTCGACGCCGCCGAGAAGGCACTGGGCGAGCCGCAGGGCCGCGAGCGCGTGAAGCTCGTCGAGCGCGAGGACATGCTGCGCGAGAGCGGCGCGTGAGTCGCGTGCGGTGACACGACGCCGGAGAGGGCCGGGGGTTCGTCCCCGGCCCTCTCCGGCTTCTCACGGGCTTCACGGGCTGCGCGGTGATCGCCACCTGTTAACGTCCCCCGGTGTTCTCACTACTGGAGCCCCCCTTCTTCACCCGGCTGCGTGACGCGCGCCGGGTTCTCGTCGCCGGCGCGGGCGGCGGTTTCGACGTGTACGCCGGTGTGCCGCTGGCCCTCGCGCTGCGGGCGGCCGGCAAGGAGGTCCACCTGGCCAACCTGTCCTTCTCGGATCTGTACGGGCTGGACCTCGACGTGTGGGTGGACCACGACGTCGCGGCGATACGCCCGGACACCACCATCCGCGGCGACTACTTCCCCGAACGGGCTCTCGCCGGCTGGCTCGCCCTCCAGGACCTGCCCGACACGGTGTACGCCTTCCCGCTCACCGGCGTCCGGCCCCTCAGGGACGCCTACCGGGCCCTGCTGGAGCACCTGGGCGGCGTGGACGCCATCGTGCTGGTGGACGGCGGGACCGACATCCTGATGCGCGGCGACGAGCACGGGCTGGGCACACCGGAGGAGGACATGGCGAGCCTCGCCGCCGTGTCCGGACTCGATGAGGTCCCGGTACGACTCGTGGCCTGTCTCGGGTTCGGCGTGGACTCCTACCACGGGGTCAACCACTCCCTCGTGCTGGAGAACCTCGCCGCGCTGGAGCGCGAGGGCGGCTACCTCGGCACCTTCTCGCTGCCTCGCCACAGCCGCGAGGGCAGCCTGTTCCTCGACGCGGTCGAGCACGCCCGGCGGTGCACGCCGGACCACCCGAGCATCGTCCAGGGTTCCGTGGCGGCGGCCGTACGCGGCGACTTCGGCGACGTCCGGTTCACCGAGCGCACCAAGGACAGCGAGCTGTTCATCAATCCGCTGATGGCCCTGTACTTCTGCGTCGACGCGCCCGCCCTGGCCCGGCGCAACCTCTATCTCGACCGGCTCGCGAACACCGCGCTGATGCGCCAGGTCAGCTCGGTCATCGCGGAGTTCCGCGACGAACTCCCGCGCCAGCGGCCACCGCGGGCGTACCCGCACTGACGCGCTTTTGTCTCACATTCCGGTGAAGTCGCCCCAGTCGGCTCGCGACCCACATACACTCCTGATCTTCACAGAAGCTCCATACAGGGGGGTATTTCTCCATGCGCATACGCATCTTCGCCACAACCGCTGTCGCGGCCGGCACCCTCGCCGCGCTGTCGGCCGTTCCGGCCCAGGCCACCGAGTACTCGTCCGCGCTGAAGATCAAGGGCATCCAGTACGACGCGCCCGGCCGCGACTCCAACAACTGCCGCACCGGCAACACGGACGAGGAGTACCTGACGCTCAAGAACTACTCGTCCGGCACCACGGTCAACCTCAAGGGCTACGTGGTGAAGGACAAGGCCGGCAACCGGTTCAGGTTCACCGCCAACCACTACCTCCAGCCCGGCGACTACGTGAAGCTCCGGGGCGGCAACGGCACGGACTCCGACACGCGCAACGTCGTCTACCGCGACAACTGCAACTTCATGTGGAACAACGACAAGGACTCGATCTACCTGTACAAGCCCTCGGGCGCCGGGGCGGATTCGCACTCCTACACCAAGAGCGGCAACGACCGGGACGGCAACGGCTACATCACGTACCACAACTGAGCGGGATCGCGGCGATGAGCAGGACCCGCCCCGATGCGGATGGTGGGCGGGTCCTGCTCACCGGGTCATTCTCATGACCGGGCGCGGCGCGGACCACGAGTGAGCGACGGCCGGCCGGTGCGGACCGCACACACCCCGTGTGCGCACCCCCCGCTCCGTCGGCATCCTCCTGCGGCGACGATACTGGTACGCGTACGTGTGCCCCCGGCCAGCAGATGGACCCATGCCCAGCTCCTCCAGCACCCGCCCCACCGCTCCCGCCTCGGTGTGGTCGGCCCGTGGCCGCCACCTCGGGCCCGCCGCCGAAGACGTACTCCGGCCCGCTCTCCAGCAGCTCAAGGACAGCCGGACCATCGACGACCACATGGAACTGCCCGAGACCGAGGGCGCCCAGGCTTCGGTCTTCGAGGCACGCTGGCGTGTCGCGGGGTCGGTGACCGTGCGCGCCCGGCTGACCGTCGGGCGCGACCTCGGCGACGGGCAGGAGTGGACGCTGGTCGCCGAGGCCGAAGCGCCGTGGGATCCGCGCTGGCCGTCCCCGGTGGCCATGTTCTGGCCGCAGGGACCGGACGCGGGCTGGGACCACGAGGCGGTCGCGGGCCTGCGCCTGACGGACATCAACCCCCTGCCTTCGGACGACAAGGCGGTACGGCGCATACTGCGGGACGCCGCGCGCGACGGCTGGTGCGTCCACGTCGTCGTCCACGAGGCCATGACCACCGACGAACGCGGCCTGACGCCCCTGGCCGGGATGCTGCCGACGAGTCTGCGGCACCGGGTGGTCGAGCATCGCGCCGCGCCGAGCCAACTGCGCGTCGTGAACTGGGCGCTGCGGGAGTTCGGGGTGGAGGTGCCGCGCGGCGGTGCCGTGGTGCTGCCCGGGTCTCCGGTGCCGGAAGGCTACGACGCGGACGAATTCGCCGTGCGCACGGTCTTCCTGGACGGCTCCGAGCCGGCCGAGCTCATCCACGCCGTGACGCGGTTCGCGGCGCTGCCGCGTCCGTTGCCGGACGGTGCCGAGGACGCCGTCACCGCGCTGCGTGAGGACTGGCGGCTGCTGACCCTGGAGGAGGAACTCGACCGGGAACGCAAGCTCGTGGCGATGTACGCCGAGGCGCTCGACGCGATGACGAAGTCCCGCGACCTGTACCGGGAGGCCGCCGAACAGGCCCATGCGGCGCTGGCCGCCTTCCGCGAGTCCGCCGACGCCGCACCCGAGCCCCGGCCCCAGTCGCCCGCCTCCCCTGCCGCGTCCCCGCTTCAGCAGCTGACGCGGACCTTCGAACGCCTCAAGGGCTCAGCCCGGACCCGCAGGCCCTCCCCCTCGCCCGCCCCCACCCCCTCCTCCGACGCGGGCGAGACAGAGGAAGGCAAGGCCGTCGAGGCGCAGCCGAAGTCTGCTGACCGTTGACCCCGGGCGGTCCGGCATGAGGCGGCACCGCGTGCCGCCTCAGTGGACGTAGTGCGGCTGCGCCGTATCCGTGAGTGGGGCGTACTGCGTCGAGCGGGCGCGCATCGGTGCGTGGGTGGACGGCTCGGGCGCCTGCCCGAGCAGGTGACCGGGCCGATTGTGCGTCTTCCGTCCTGACGAGTGATGGTGTGCGGCCGAGTGACGGCCGCCATGCAATGCACCCGCCGCAAGGGGGAATCCGACCGGCAGGTGCGCATCGGTGCGCGCCGTCGGCAGGAGGAGGGTCCGTGGGGTCGACCACCGAGGTGATCGTCGTCGCCGTGGTCCTGGCGGCCGTCGTGCTCGCCGTGGCCGTCCGGTTGCTGGTGCGGCTCGTGCGAACCCGCCGCCTGATGCGGCGCGCCGGGCTGCCGACCGGGCCGCGCTGGGTGTTCTGGGGTGCCGTCCTGTACTTCGTACTGCCCGCCGATCTGGTGCCCGATCCGGTGTATCTGGACGACATCGGCGTGCTCTTGCTGGCACTGCGTACCCTGCGCCGCTCTCCCGAGGCGGGGCCCCCGGACGCCGCTGGTTACAGAAAGTAAGGAAACCAATCACTCGTTCGATTCGTTTAAGTAAGAGGGAGCCCAAAAGCGCCGGCGCGGTGAGTGACGCCAGTGGGCGACCAGCTCGATCGGAGCAGCACCTGTGAGGGAGAGACGATGCAACCGTTCGCGCTCAACTATGCACGGCCGGCAGCGGAGTTGGAGGTCACCGCTGCGTACGTCTACGACTCCGGTCTGCAGTTGAACGTGCTGCGTGACGGGCGGATAGCCGCCCGTGATCACGCGCTCTTGCGGGAGTTGGGAACCACGACGTCCACGGCGGGCTCGAAGACCCACTTCGACGACTGAACGCAGGTCGCCGACGATGACCGTCTTGATTGTGACCAACGAAGAGGACGTGACGGCGGACATGGTGGTCGTGCACCTGAACGCGTCCGGTGTCCCGGTGGTCCGACTCGATCCCGCCGACCTGACCGGCGGGGTCGCCCTGTCGGGTGAGTTCGTGCACGGTGCCTTCCGCGGCCATCTGTCGTCCGCGGGACGCCTGGTGAGCGTCGACGGGCTGCGGTCGATATGGATGCGCAGGCCGGGAGCGGCGGCGGCGCGCGCGGCCGCGCCGTCGCCCTGGCTGACGGAGGAGGCGGGGCAGGCGCTGTACGGCATGCTGCGCGGCTGTGACGTGCGCTGGATGAACCATCCCGACGCGGCCCGCCGGGCGCGCTACAAGCCGTGGCAGCTGAGGCTGGCCCAGCGCTGCGGCCTGCCCGTTCCGGCCACGTTGATCACGACGTTCCCGCAGGCCGCCCGTGAGTTCGCCGCGCGCTATCCGGATCTGGTGGTCAAGCCGGTCTCCGGCTCCCATCCACAGGATCCGCCCCGCGCGGTGCCGACCAGCAGGGTGGCCCCGGACGCCGACTTCTCCGCCGTCGCGTTCGGGCCCACCCTGCTGCAACGCCGTGTCGCCAAGCGGGCCGACATCCGGCTGACCGTGGTGGGCGAGCGAATGCTGGCCGCCGCGAAGGTGGCCGACGCCGAGGCCGAGGTGGACGTCCGCTTCGCCGCCTCGAACGCGCCGTGGCAGCCCGTCGAGGTGGCGCCGCGCGTCGCCAAAACGGTCCGCGCCTATATGCGGGAGGCCGAACTCGCCTACGGCGCCTTCGACTTCGTCGAGGACGCCGACGGCACGTGGTGGTTCCTGGAGTGCAACCAGTCGGGGCAGTTCGGGTTCATCGAGGTGGACACGGGCCAGCCGATATCGCTGAGCATCGCCGAGTGGCTCGCCCGGCCCGCCTCGGGGGAACAGCCGCACGCCAACGGGGCCGGCGCGAAGGTTCCCTGACCGGGCTCAGCGCTGCTGCGGCCCGGGCGGCAGGGCACTGCGCTGCCAGGTCGGGGCCGGTTGCGTCGGGCGTCCGGGGGCCGCCGCCGGGCCGCCGGGCGGCAGCAGCGACTGCCCGGACTGGAGCAGCGGCTGCATGGCGAACTCGACTTCCCTGCTGACGCGTTCGGCCTCCCTGCGCACCTGGAGGGGGATGTCGCCGCGCTCCGCGATGAGCCGGTCGTAAATGGGGGAATCCTGGAACACCCGTCAACGCGCCTTTCATGTCGTGGCCCCGTGTGCATTTGGGCACGGCTGTCGAGTCTAGGCGCCGACGCACACTGAAGTACGAATTCTGCCAGAGCGCTTGACGGCCGCCGCACGGGCACTACGGCGTCGTCGAGGCACCTCCCGACGGTCGCCTCAGGCACCCGTCGTCGAACCGGGCCGGACGATCATCAGGACGGTGACTGTCGCCCAGAGCAGGTTGAAGACGCCGGTGAACATGGCGAGTCGCACCGTGGCCACGTGCTCCACGGCCCTCTCGGCACCCAGTTGCTCGAGGAGTTCCTCCTGGCGGGGCAGAACGAAGGCGACCAGGACGCCGGCGGCCGCGGCGGTGAGGGCGATGGACGTGATGAGCCAGCCGCTGCCGAGCACGCCCATCGCCAGTGCCGTGGCCAGGCCGAGGACGGGGACCGAGACCCCGACGGCCGCGTAGACGCGGCAGATGCGGTGCAGCAGCCGGACGGTGCCCACCGCCACGGCCCCGTCCGTCGCCGGGACGCGGCGCGCGGCCGGCGGGAACATGCTGGCCGCGACGGTGACGGGGCCGACGGCGACGATGGCGGCCAGGACGTGAAGGGTGAGGAGGATCTTGGTCACCCGCCCCACGCTAGGGATGTCACGGATGATCGGACAGAGGCTGAAACGACAGCCTCCAACGGGTTCCCGCCAACGCCCCTGCCCGCACCATCGGCCCAGCCCACTCACATGACCTGGCCTTATACCCCTGGCGGGAATCCGCCTAGGGTGTCCGACATGCACACCGTGGCGATCCTGGTTCTCGACAGCGTGGTGCCGTTCGACATGGCGGCCCCCTTCCAGATGTTCAGCTGGACCCGGCTGCCGGACGGCCGCCGCCCCTACCGGGTCCGGCTGTGCGCCGAGTCGCCTGAGGTGCCCACGGAAGGCTTCGCCCTGCGGATCGAGCGTGGCCTCGACGGGCTGGCGGACGCGGACACGATCATCGTGCCGGGCTGCGACGACACCGGGCCGCCCTCCCCCCAGGTCGTGACGGCCCTGCGGCAGGCGGCGCAGGCCGGTACCCGGATCGCTTCCGTGTGCGTGGGCGCCTTCGTCCTGGCCGAGGCCGGACTGCTGGACGGGCTGCGCGCCACCACCCACTGGATGGCCACGGACGACCTGGCGCGTCGCTTCCCTGACGTCCATGTCGAGCCGGACGTGCTGTACGTCGACAACGGGCGGATCCTCACCTCCGCCGGAGCCGCCGCGGGACTGGACATGTGCCTGCACATGATCCGGCGGGACCTGGGCTCGGCCGTGGCCGCGCACACCGCGCGCATGTCCGTCGTACCGCTGGAACGGGAGGGCGGGCAGGCGCAGTTCATCGTGCACGAGCACCCGCCCGTGCCACGCGGTTCGGCGCTCGAACCCCTGCTGGAGTGGCTCGAGGACAATCTGGCCGGGGAGATCACCCTGGGGGCGATGGCGGGGCGGTCGGGGATGAGCGAGCGCACCTTCAGCCGCCGGTTCCGTGAGCAGACCGGGACCACTCCCCTCCAGTGGCTGCTGCGGGCGCGGGTGCGGCGGGCCCAGTATCTGCTGGAGAACAGCGACCACCCGATCGAACGGATCGCACGGCAGGCCGGGTTCGGGTCGCCGACGGCTTTCCGTGAGCGCTTCCGCCGGGTGGTGGGCACCACGCCGCACGCCTATCGCGCCGCGTTCCAGGGGAAGACGGACGCGTCAGTCACGGTGGGATAAATCACCCGAGTCCACACGGGCCGTTAGCAGTTGGACAAGGGGTATCGATCCTCCCCAAGGACGGTGTACGCCCATGAACTGCTCCAGCCGTTTCCTCTGCGCCCTCTACATCGCCACGAGCGCGGGGCTCGCGTGGACCACGGTCCTCGAAGTCCGCTACGGCCCCGCCTGGGCCGCGTGCCTGTTCGCCGCCGCCAGCCTCGTGCCGGTGATCGCCGTCGTACGGGAGACCGTGATCGGCGAACAGCGGCGCTGGCTGCTGGAGCTGGCCGCGCGGGCCGGGCGCGGGGGCGATGCCGCCGAGGCGATCATCCGTGCGGAGATCGACTCGGCGTGCTGCGAACGCTGGTGGACGAGCCTCGGCAGCGAGCACGACGTGACGTGCCGGCACGGAATGCCCCGCAGCAGCAGTGCCGCGTGAACGTCAGCGTGCCGCCCCGCACGGCGTGGAGCACAACGCACCCGCGAGGCGACCCGGTGTTTCTCGACCGTCCCGGGCCTCGGGGCGTCCTCGATTCGGGGGAGCACCTCAGTCGTCCCCTCCGTGCCGCCCGACGATCCGGCAGGGCACGGCGAAGCCGGCGACCCGGCGCTCGACTTCGGCCCTTGTGCCGGCCGGCGTCGAGGGGCGCAGGGTGACGGTGACCGTCACGGACCCGGAGTCGGCCTCGGCGCTGACGCCTTCCACGTGATCGAGGTCGGCGAGGACGTCGGTCAGCACACGGCGGGCGGCGTCGGCTCGGAGCGGAAGCTTGTACGGCTTGCCGACCGCGGTGACGGGGAGGGCGTCGAGGACGCGGACGGCCTTGGGGGCGGCGGCCGCCTCACTGACGTGGGCCGCGGCCCAGGCCCGGAGGTCGTCCTCGGTCACGGCGGGGTCGGTGACCGTCACATACGCCACCGGGACCTCGCCCGCCCGCCGGTCCGGCTGTCCGACGGCCTGGGCCCCGGTGACCGCGGGGTGCGCGAGCAGGGCGTCCTCGATCACCGCGGGGTCGATGTTGTGGCCGCCGCGGATGATCAGGTCCTTGGCCCGCCCGGTGAGGTGGAGGAAGCCGTCCTTGTCGAGGTGGCCGAGGTCGCCGGTGTCCAGCCAGCCGTCGGCCACCTTGCCCTGATCGCTGATCAGGAAGCCGTCGGCGTCCCGGCCCTGGACGTAGCCGGGGAAGACGGTGGGGCCGCTGATGAGGATGGCGCCCACCTCGCCGGGCGCCCGTTCCTCGCCCGAGTCCGGGTCGACGATCCTGATGTCCTGGTACGGCAGCCGCTGGCCGACCGAGCCGGGCCTGCGGACGTCGAGGAAGCCGCGCACACTGGCGCAGGTCGCCTCGGTCAGGCCGTACCCCTCCAGCAGCGGGATCCCGGTGGCCGTCTCGAAGTCGGTCCGCACGCCTTCCGGCAGCGCGGAGGCGCCGACCATGGCGCAGCGCATCGAGCCGATGTCCGCTCCGTCGACGGGACAGGTGGCCAGCACCGCGTACACCGTGGGCACCGCGCTCATCGCGGCGATCCGGTAGTGCTCGACGATCCGCCAGAACTCCGCGTACAGCGTGAGGTCGCGATAGCCCAGCGGCCCGGCCCAGACGACCTGCCGGCCGCGCAGCAGCGGCGCGAGCAGCGTGACGACGAGGGCGTTGACGTGGAACAGCGGCAGCGCGGCGAACACGACCGAGTCCTCGTCGAGTACGGAGTTGGCCGCGATCATCCAGGCGTCGGTGATCTCGTTGGCGTGCGTGTGCGCGGCGAGTCTGGGGGCTCCCGTGGTGCCGCCGGTGTGGAAGAAGGCGGCGAGACCGGTGGCGGTGGGCGGCTCGCCGAGGAACTCTTCGTGCGGGCAGTCGGCCGCGGCGTCGGCGAGGCGGGCCACGGAGGCGTTCTCCACCGTCGGCAGCTCCGCGTGGTCCTGCCCGGCCCCGGTGGGGCGCAGGAGGAGCACGTGGTCGACCAGGCCCTGCCGGGCCAGTTCGGCACTGGTCGCGAAGGCCTCGGGGTCCAGTTCCGGGGAGGCGGTGACGACCACGCGGGCGCCGGCCCGGCGGATCAGCTCGCCGACGTGGTCGCGGGCGAGCGCCGGGTTGACGGGTGTGGCAATCCCGGCGAGCTGGGCGGCCAGGAGCGCGGTGACCAGTTCCTCGCAGTTCGGGGAGAGCAGCGCGACGGCGTCGGTGCGGCGCACGCCGAGCCGGTGCAGGGCGTTGGCCGCGCGGTGCACGTCGGCGAGCAGGCCGGCGTAGGTGCGGCTGCTGGGCGTGCGCCAGGACGCGGCGTCGGGCAGGACGGTGAGCGCGGTCCGCCCGGGCCACTGCTCGGCCGCTCGGCGCAGCAGGTCGTACGAGGTGCCTGGCAGTCCGCGGTCGGTGAGCGGGGTCGCCTCGATGACGGCCAGGTCGTCGGGGTGGTCGTAGCGCGGCCAGGCGCTGCGGGTCTCGGTGGTCACGCGTACCTCACCTTGTTCTGCTGGGTGCCGAGGTCGAGGGCTCCGTCGGGGGTGCGGATGGACAGCTCCACCACGTCGCCGTCCCGCAGGTACTTCTGGTTCCTCGCCTGGGAGTTGAAGAACGCCTTCCACTTCAGCGCGGGCGGCAGGAGCGAGCCGATGATCTCGACCGGCTTGGGCGGCGCCTTGAGGGCCGTACCGCCAGGGGTGCCGGTGAGGACGAGGTCGCCGGGGGCGAGGGCCTGGAAGCGGGAGAGCTCCTGGAGGGCCTGGAGCGGGTGGTGGATCATGTCGGTCAGGTCGCTGTTCTGGCGGATCTCGCCGTTGACCGTGAGGACCAGCCTGAGCTCGGCGAGCCGGTCGAGTTCCTCGGCGTCGAGCAGGACCAGGGCGGGGCCGACCGGGGTGAAGGTCGGGTAGGACTTGGCCTCGTAGAACTGGGTCTTGGGGAGCTGTACGTCGCGTGCGGAGAGGTCGTTGGTGACGACCAAGGCGGCGACGTGGTCCTTCCAGTTGGCGGCCGTCACGGTGGCGCCGACGTCGAGGGGGCGTCCGATGACGAGGCCGAGCTCGATCTCGTAGTCGAGGAAGCGGACATGGGTCGGCTTGACGATCTCGTCGTACGGGCCGCAGATCGAGCCGGAGGTCTTGCGGAAGAAGGTCAGCGGGACGGTCTCGGGGTTCATGCCCGAGTCATGGACGTGGGAGACGTAGTTGGTCATCTGCGCGACCACCCGGCACGGCGCGGTGACCGGGGAGACGAGCGGGAGTCCGGCGATACGGCTCGGCTCGGCCGCGAGGGTGCCCGAGCGGGCCTCGGCCAGGGCCATGTGGATCGTGACCACGTCGTCGAGGAGTTCGGCGGTCGTCGTCGCGGAGGTCTCGACCGGGACGGCACGGTGTGCGTCGAGCGCGACCCACCACGCGTCGGGGGTACGAAGGACGGAGATGGTCATGAGGTAGCCACTTTCAACAGGCCGCGCAGGCGTTCGAAGTCGAACTCGTTGTCGTCGGATCGGAGGGCGGTGATCATCGAGCGCAGCTCGGCCAGCGACTCGCGGCCGGGTGCCACGCCCAGGAAGTCCTTGGTGGCGGGCGGGCCCCACTGCGCCAGGCCGGAGGCCGTCATCGGCGCCCAGCCGGGCTCCAGGGTGGAGTCGAACATGTCGCTGTCCGTGAAGTGCTCGACCAGGAAGCCGTCGGGGTCGCGCCAGTAGTCGAAGATCTGGCTGCCCTGGATGTGCCGGCCGATGCCCCAGGACCGGCGGTACCCCTCTTCGAGCAGGTGCCGGCCGCCGGCGGCGAGCGCGTCGAGGTCGGTGACCTCGTACGCCGAGTGCACATACCGGTTGGAGGGTCCCAGCGTCAGGGCCAGGGTGTGGTGGTCGGTCAGGGTGCTGCCGCGGTCGCAGCGGATGAAGCTCATCGTCGGACCGCGCTCGCGCTGACCCTCGTAGTAGAGGAAGTCGCTGACGATCAGGCCTAGATGCTCCAGGTACCAGTTCAGCGTGCGCAGATAGCCGGTGGTCTGCAGGACCACGTGCCCGAGGCGCCGTACGCCGGCCGGCTCCCGGGGCGGACGCTGCGTGGCGTTGGCCCGGTCGAGGGCGCCGCCGAAGTTGAACTTCCGCGGCGACCGGCCCACCACCGGGGGCAGTTCGTCCGTGCCGGCGACGACGCGGACCCGCAGGCCGCTGGGGTCGAGCAGGTCCACGGCCGACCCGCCGACCGGCTGGGGCAGCGGGTGCACCCGGGTGCCGGTGGCGTCGGCCAGCCGCAGCAGGTCGCCGGCCTCGGCGGCGCGGAAGGCGGGGCCGAGGAACCGTGACTTTCGCCCCCTGCGGATGATCACGCACGGTGCGCCGGCCTGGGTGCCCCGCAGGTGCAGCTCACGGCCGTCCCGGTACGACGTGACGAAGCCGAACGCCTGGGCGAAGGCCTCGGCGCGGTCCAGGTCGGGCTTGAAGAACTCCAGCCACGCGATGTCGTGGACCTTGATCACCGGGTTCACCGCCCGGCCCGGATGCTCGCCCCGGAGTGCGCCCTGCTCGGAGTGCAGGTCGTTGTGCGTGCCGCCCATGGCCACCACCTCCTGAAGAAATGTTCACTTCCGAATCTGACGTCAGTCAATAGAACTGAAGAAATCTTCAAGAAACAAGTCGAGCCGACTAGAGTGCGGGGTGAAGTGGGGCCCGGGGCGTGAGGGAGGATGGCGGGATGACCGAGCGGACCGCACCGAGACGAGTCGACCGACGCAGGGCACGCACGCGCACAGCCCTGGTGGGCGCGGCCCAGCGGCTGCTGGCCGAAGGGCGGACCGACGTCCCCATCCTGGAGATCACCGAGCTCGCCGACATCGGCGTGGGGTCGTTCTACAACCACTTCGACAGCAAGGAGGAGCTCTTCCGCGCGGCGGTCGAGGACGCGCTGGAGTGGTGGGGGAACCTCATGGACCGTCTCACCGCGGACATCGACGACCCGGCGGTGGCCTACGCCCAGAGCTTCCGGATGACCGGCCGGCTGCACCGCCGCCACCCCGAGCTGAGCCGCGTCCTGCTGAGCCAGGGGCCCGAACTGGCCCACTCCGACCAGGGCCTGGCGCCCCGGGCGTTCCACGACATCCGCACCGCCGTGGACGCCGGGCGCTTCGAGGTGGAGGACCTGGACCTGGCCCTCGCGATGACGGCGGCGGCCGCGCTGGCGCTCGGCTGGCTGCTGCACGCCCAGCCGGACCGTGACGACGCGACGTCCTCGGACCTGGTGGCCGTCAGTCTGCTGCGGCAGTTCGGCATCCCCGCCGACGAGGCCGCCCGGATCTGCGCGCTGGAGCTGCCGGACCTCGATGTCGTGGACACCATGGTCGGCTGAGCGCCGCCGCGGTGAGGGCACCGCTGCTGCTGTAGGGGATGCTCCAATTAGAGTGGATGCTTCAGAAGGCCGATCGTCCCCGTCCGGGTCGACGGCCCTTGTCCGACCGGGAGACACGAGGCATCCATGACCAGGCCACAGGCGCCGCGCCGGAAGCGGGCGAACGGGGTGGAGTCACGCCAGCGGATCCTCGACGCCGCTGTGGAGATCGCCGGTGAGCGCGGTTACGACGGCACGTCGATCGCGGCCGTCAGCGCCAAGTGCGGGCTGCCCGCCAGCTCCATCTACTGGCACTTCAAGGACAAGGACGACCTGATCGCGGCGGTCATCGAGCGCAGCTTCGAGACCTGGCTCACGGCCGTCCAGCTGCCGGACGAGAAGGTCGGTACGCCCCTGGAGCGGGTCACCGCCATGGCCGCCAACGTGGCGAAGTCGCTCGTCGACGCCCCCGACTTCCTCCGCCTCGGCCTCATGCTCGCCCTGGAGCGGCGCCCCACCGAGCCACGGGGCCGCACGGTTTTCCTCCAGGTCCGTGAGATCACCCACCAGAAGATCGCCGAGGTGACGAGGACCCTGTTCCCCAGCCTGGACGAGGCCGCGGTGAACACCCTGACCACCTACGCCATCGCAGGCGCCGACGGCCTGTTCGTGCACCGCGAGGTGGGCGGCGACTCCGTCGACCTCGTGGCGTTGTTCGAGCTGCACGCACAGCTGGTCCATGACGCGGCGGCCCGTATGGCGGCGGACCGGTAGGGGCCGCCGCCACACAGGACCAGGGACGAGGGGCGTGGGCTACGACACCGCCTCGCCCGGCCGCGGCGTGAAGACGTCCGCGTGCTCGGCGGCCCACTGGGCGAAGGTGCGGGCCTGGCGACCGGTGACCTTCTCCACGGTGTCGACGACGGTACGGCCCACCTCCGGGGTGTTGCCGTACGCCTCCAGCAGGAAGCCGATCACGTCCTCCGGGTGACCGGCCGCCCGCCACTGGGCGACGGCCTGTTCCTCGGTCAGCTCGACCAGGGCGATCTCCCGGCCGCGGGCGGCCGCGACGGCGGCCACCTTGTCGGTCACGGTGAGCAGTTCGGGTCCGGTGATCACGTACTCCTGACCGCCGTGCCCCTCCTCGGTGAGCGCAACCGCGGCGACAGCCCCTATGTCGCCCTCGTGGACCATGGCGCTCAGCCGCGAGACGAACGGCTCGCGCACCTCGTCCGCGGCCACGATGCCGTCGGCCCACTCCAGGGCGTTGCCCATGAACTCGACCGGCATGAGGACGGTCCAGTCCACGACGTCGTCCACCCGCACGGCGTCCTCCAGCGGGGACGGCCCGCCGCCGTGCAGCACGGTGACCCGCCGCGCACCGGCCGCGCGGGCCGCCTCCAGGATGCGGGGGCCCGTCTCCAGCGGGGCGAAGTAGGCCCCGCCGAAGGTGATCAGATGGAGCCCGCTCACGCCTTCGAGAGCCGGGATCAGGGTCTCGGGTTCGGTCAGGTCGCCCTGGACCACCTCGACACCGGCCGGGAGGTCGGCCCGCGCGGCGTCCCGGGTGAGTGCGCGGACCGCGTGGCCGCGGGCCAGGAGTTCGGCGACGACTTGGCGGCCGACGGTTCCGGTGGCACCGGTGACAAGGATCTTCTGCGTCTGCGTCATGGAACGACCGTAGGAAGACTTGCGGTCAGCTTCTGTCCGCGAGCCTCGGCCGCGCGTCACTTCACCTCCACCGAGAGGTCGTTGTCGAGGGTGAAGTAGGGACGCGCGACGCCACCGGCGACCACGGCCGTGGGATAGACGAAGACATCCTTGCGGTCCGCCACGTCGTCCAGGAGGCGGCCGATCCGGATCGGAGCCGCTCCCTCATCGGAGGATGCCTGGACGCTCAGGTCCCAGATCCGATCGCGGGTGCCGCCGTCGCCGACCAGGTTCGCGTAGTCCACGACGAAGGAGAACGCCCGCCCGTCGCCCCCACCCCGCAACTCCACGACCCGTACGGTGCCGTCGCCCCGCAAGCGCAGCCGCACGGCGGCCCCTTCGGCGAGCGAGGCACCGTGCAGTCGGGCTCGGACCGTCATCGAGCGGTCGGTGACATCGATGCCCTCGACCTCCGCGTGAGCGGTGCGCAGCCAGGCCCGCACCGCGAGGTAGCCGTCCTTGGTGCCGTACGGGACGCGCACCGCCACCGGCGACGACCGGTCACGGGTGTGGCCGTCGACGAGGGCCCGCAGGTCACGCAGGCCAGGACGCAGACGTCGTCGGGGCGCGTCGGGTTCGGGCAGGAGGCAGACGTCCCAGCGGCCCTCGGTGAGAGCGGGCTGTCGTTCGAGGACGGCGAGGAGGCGGCCGTCGGCGGCGGGTTCCAGGTCGAGGAGGTGGACGGTCTCCTCCGGTTGGCCCTTCTCGGGGCACAGCAGCAACCGGGCCGAGCAGGCACCGTCGGCCGCTGTCGGCGGGAGGGCGAAGACGATCCGGCCGTCCGCGTCGGCCGTGCAGTCGACGCGCAGATGCGTGCCCCGCGTCGTGTCGGGTTTCGTGTCGGGTTCGGTGTTCAACGCCGTCCCCTCCGTACGGTGCGCAGCGCGCCGGAGGCCACGGTGTACGCGGCGTCGCGTGCGGCGAAGCCCTGGCTGACCAGGGCGCGTTGTATTCGGCCGCCTTCCGGGGGAGCGCCCGGTCGTCCCGTCCCGCGCGCCGACCGCGCCTCGTCGATCAGCCGCTCGGCCTGCTCCACGACGGGGACGGGGGCGAAGCGCCGGGCGTTCGCCATGGCCGTACGGCCCATCCGCCGGCGCCGTTCGTCGTCGCGGACGAGGTCCAGGAGTGCGGCGCCCAGGGCGTCGGGGTCCCCGACCGGTACCAGCAGGCCGTCGACGCCGTCCTCGATGATCTCGCCGGGGCCGTAGGGGCAGTCGGTGCTCACCACGGGCAGGCCGCAGCGCATGGCCTCGACGATGGTCATGCCGAACGGCTCGAAGTCGGACGCGCACGCGGCGATCGAGCCCTTGACCCACTCGGCCTCCATTGGGGCCGCCGCGCCCATCAGCAGAGCCTTGTCGGACAGGCCCAGGCGCTGGATGAGCTGTCGCAGCCGGGCCTGCTCCTCCCCCCTGCCGTAGATGCGCAGTTGCCAGTCCGGGTGTGCGGCGGCGACCGGCGCGAAGGCCTCGATGAGCAGGTCGTAGCGCTTCACCGGGACCAGCCGGCTGGCCGCGACGACCACCTTCGCGGTGCCGTCCGCGGCGGGCAGCACCGGATCGGGCACGCTGTTCGGCAGGGCCTCCACCCGGACCCCCGGCAGCCGCATCTTGCGCCGGTAGGCGGCGGCGTCCGCCTCGGTGACCGTGGTGAGCACGTCGAGCCGGCGGTAGGCACGGCGCAGCGTGGTGCGCAGGCGGGGCGGATGGTTGTCGAGGGTGAGGTGCTCCTGCCCGACGCGGACGACGTGCTCCGGTGCCTGGAGCGCGAGGTGCACGTTGAGGCCGGGGCGGGTGCCGATGACGACGTCGGCGTCGGTCGCCGCCAGGCATGCGCCGATCCGCTGGTCGGTCAACTCGCTGTACTGCCGGTAGCGGTATTCGGCGACGGGGAACACTTTCGCCGGTCTGAGATGCAGGGGGTGTTCCTTCTCCTGCCGCAGGTCGACCAGCGGCCGTATGGACACTCTCGGGTCCAGGGCGAGGTTCGGGTGTTCGCGGGGCCGCAGCACCGAGACGATCTCCACTTCGTGCCGCTCGGCCAGTGCCCGCGCCAGGTTGAAGGTGGTGGCGATCGTGCCTCCGATCCCATAGGCGTCGTGCAGCAGGAAAGAGATCTTCATGGCGGACTAGACAGCGCCAATCCCCCTTTAGAGCTTGTAACACGATCTTGTGCTCTCGGAGGCTGGACCGCTGATGCCGGGCTGCGCACCTCCCCGTGATACTTGGACGATGGACAGCTACGA
>NZ_JBVHVE010000009.1:0-407259 GCF_055564995.1 Streptomyces sp. NPDC028907 | reverse complement strand
GATCCACGGCTTGTTGCTCACACACCCACGAACGGCCGAACGGTCACACCGGACACGCCCGCCAGCACCCCATCACAAGATCGTGTTACGAGCTCTTAGTTGCCTGTTGTTATATCTCTGTTGTCTTGCGGGTCACGCCCCGCTCGGCGAGCACGCGACGAGACGGACCAGCACTGCGGCGGGCGTGCGCGGCAGCGACACCCGCAGGCCGTCCCCGTCCCAGAGGGCCGAACCGGCCGCCGCACCGGGCGCCGGCGACGGGTGCAGGATCTCCGCATGGACCTCCCGGCCCGCCAAGTGCCCTACCGGTAGCCGCAGTTCGGGCTCGCCGCCGCGCCGCCAGACGGTGAGGTACGACGTACGGTCGTCGGACGACCGCATCCCGAGCGCCAGCCACTCGTCCGTCCACCCGGGCAATCCGAGCGGCCAGAACGGCACGCTACGCGCCAGCTCCGGGCGGATCGCCTGGTACGTGGTCACCGCGTCCCGCACGAGGCCGAGTTGACGCTGTGACATCCGGTCCAGATGGCCGGACAGATGGATCCGCCCGAGGAGGGCCCCGCCCAGGGTGAAGGCGATCAGGTCGTCGTCGTAGCCGGGTTGCGGGTAGGCCCAGACCGCGCCCTGCTCGGGCGGTACGGCGGTGGGCGCCGCGGCGGCGATGGGCGGGTAGCGCAGGGGGTCCTGTTGGTCGCTGGTGGACTGGAGCTGGGTGACCGCGAGGGTGGCCCCGTCCATTCGCATGCCGCCCGAGGCGCAGTTCTCGATCACCAGGTCGGGGTGCCGGTCCAGTACCTCGGAGAGCCAGTCCAGGTAGGCGTGGGCGTGGCCGAGCAGCCCGGCGCCCGGCGCGAGGTCCCCGGGGGCGAGGGTGCCGGGATCGATCACGATGTTGTAGTCCAGCTTGAGGTAGCCCACGCCCCAGTCGCCGACGATGCGGTCCACCGCCTTGTCGAGGTGTGCGCGGGCCGCCGGATGGCGCAGGTCGAGCTGGTGGCGGCCCTGTTCGGTGAGGCGTACGCCGTCGCGCCGGAAGAAGGCGTCCGGCGGCAGGGCCGCGGCGACCGGGCTGCGCACTCCGACGACCTCCGGCTCCAGCCACAGCCCGGGCACCATGCCGCGCTCCCGGATCCGGTCCAGGACCGCCCGGATACCGCCGTCGGGGAAGCGCCGCGCCGAGGGCAGCCAGGCACCGACGGTGTCCCACCAGTCGCCGTCCTTGGAGTCGTCGTACCAGCCGGCGTCCACACAGAAGTACTCCGCGCCGGCCCGGGCCGCCGCGTCGATCAGCGGGAACAGCTTCTCGGTGGTCGGGTCGCCCATGAGCGTGTTCATGTAGTCGTTGAAGACGACCGGGAGCGTGGTGTGGTCGGGGTGCGGGCGGCGTACGGCGCGGCGGTACGCGGTCAGCGCGCCCACGGCCTCGTCGAACCCGGCGCCCAGGGCCAGGACCCCCGGCACGGTGGTGAACTCCTCGCCCGGCGCCAGCCGGACCCGCCACTGGTGCGCCGCGTCCGTGGGGCCGTTCAGCGCCAGGCAGGTGCCGCCGCCGCTCTCGCCCAGGTCCCAGCGCCAGCCGGCCGGGGACTCGATCTGCCACAGCCAGGTCCGGCCGCTCCCCCGCTCCGTCAGCGCCCCCATCGCCAGGTGACCGTCGGTGGGCCAGCTGCCGCGCCCGGCGAGCACGAGGGCGGCCCGGCTGTCGTGCTGATGGGCGCCGACGTTGATGTCGGCGACGGTGTCCCGCAGCGGCTCGCTGTACCAACGGCACTCCGCGAGCCAGTCGTTGCGGGCCCGGTGCACGTCGAGGGCGTCCGGTGCGGGCAGACCCCCGAGGAGCAGGCTGCTGACGGACTGCACGACGAGGGGCTCCCGGCCGTCGTTGCGGAGCCGGACGCGCGAGCGCAGCACCGGCAGTCCACCGGGGGACGTCAACTCGACGAACGCCGTCAACCCGGTGGTGGGGTCGTGGAGTTCGAGCGTCAGCCACTCCTGATCGCCCCGTAGCCCACTGTGCCGGTCCCGGTACTTCAGCCGCGCGCCGAGGGCCGAACCGGTGAAGCGCGGGCCGGACCAGGCACTGCCGTGCCCGAAGGCCGTGAGCTCGACGAGGGGGAGGGCGGATTCCGGATGGACTGGCTCGCCGTCACCGAGCCGGACCAGCCGCAGGCTCCCGTCGGACGCTGTGGCGAACTCGGCCTCCAGGGCCACGTGCCCCCAAGTGAAGGTGCCTTGTGTGCCGTTGAGTTCCGCGCCGGCCGTACCGGTCAAGGTGCTCCCCTTAGTGAATCCCTCGTTACGGTCTCTTGACGGTCCCCATGTGACCGGTCACAATCCTGGCATGAATGTGACCGGTCACACAAGGCGCCCGGCGAGCATCAGGGACGTCGCGACGGCCGCCGGCGTCTCGTACCAGACCGTCTCCCGGGTGATCAACGGCCATCCCAGCGTCAGGCCGACCACCCGGGAGCGCGTGCTCGCCGCCATCGACGAGCTGGGCTTCCGGCGCAGCGCCACCGCGCTCGCCCTGGCCAGCGGACGCAGCAGGGCCGTGACCGTGCTGACCGCGAACACCACGCACTACGGCTACGCCTCGATCCTCCAGGGCATCGAGGAGGCCGCCCGAGCCGAGTCCTACGCGGTCGGGATCGGCGTGCTGGAGTCGGCGGACGAGGCGGCCGTCGCCGCCGAGGTGCGGCGGGCGGCGGACGCGGGCGGCGGACTGATCGTGATCGCCTACGACCCGGCCGGAGTGAAGGCACTCGGCGCCGTCCCCGCCGAACTGCCGGTCGTCGGCGTGGTCGAGACCCCCGCGAGCACCCCCGACCCCGGCCGGCCCTGGGTGTGGACCGACGACCGCGAGGCCGCCTACCAGGCGACCCGCCATCTGCTCTCCCTCGGCCACGAGACCGTGCACTACGTCGCCATCCCGTCCAGCACCCGGCGCACCAGCGCCCGTACCAGCGGCTGGCGGCAGGCGCTGCGCGAGGCCGGAGCGCCCGAACCCCGGCCGGTGCAGGGCAGTTGGGGTCCGGCGGAGGGTCATGCGGCGGGCCGGAAGCTCGCACGGGACCCGGCGGTCTCGGCGATCCTGTGCGGCAACGACGACCTCGCGCTGGGCGTGCTGCGGGCGCTGCACGAGGCGGGTCGCGCCGTCCCCGGCGAGGTGAGCGTGGCGGGGTTCGACGACGCGCCGCACTCCGCGTATCTGACGCCGTCCCTGACGACGGTACGGCTGGATTTCACCGGGCTCGGTCGGGCGGCGTTCGCCCTGCTGCACGGGGTGCTGGAAGAGGCCGCGCAGATCGCCCCGCATCCCGTGTCCGTGCCGGAGCTGGTGGTGCGGGAGAGCTCGGGGCCGCCACCGGGGAGCGCCTGAACGCGCCGCCGCGGTCCAACGACTCGCCGCCCAGCCCGTCGACTCGCCGCACGGCCCCACAAGTTGCCGTACACCCCCTCGACTCATCGCACGCCCCCTGACCGCGTCGCACGGTCCGCCCTCGCGCCGGACGGTCCCGAACGCATCGCACGAGCACCGCTGTTCTGATTCCTGCTTCCTGAACCACCCGTTCGCGAAAGGCACGTGATGAAGACAAGAGCTCTCCCCGCCCTGGCGCTGATATGTGCCCTCGGCCTCGCCGCCACCGCGTGCAGCGACCCCACGGCCGGCGGTTCCGGTGACTCCGGCACGGACGGGAAGCGGACGGCCGTCGACCCGACCGCCCGGCTGGACGGCGTGAAGCTGACGATGTGGACCGCGCAGAACACGGTCAACGCGCCGAAGCAGGTCATCGACGCCTTCGAGAAGGCGACCGGCGCGAAGGTGGAGACCCAGGCGATCCCTGACCTGTACGAGCAGAACGTGCCGACCAAGCTGGCCTCCGGCGACCGCCCGGACCTGATGTTCTGGCAGCCGTCCATCTCCACGCTGCCGTTCGTCCAGCCGCAGCGGAACCTCCTCACCCTGGACGGCGAGCCGTGGGAGGCCAAGCTCGGCGACACCGAGAAGTCACTCGGAATGATCGACGGCAAGCGGTACGCGGCGATCGTCACCAGCCCCGCCATGCTCGGCGTCTACTACAACAAGGACGTCTTCAAGCGTGCCGGGCTCTCCGAGAAGGACTTCCCGAAGTCGTACGACGAGCTGCTCGCCCTCGGCCACAAGGTGGTCGACAAGTCGGACGCGGCCGCCTTCTACGAGGCCGGCGGCGACAAGTGGCCCCTTCAGTGGCAGATGCAGGTCCAGCTCACCGACCTCGACCAGCAGTGGTGGGACGGGCTGAACAAGAATCAGGAGAAGTGGACCGACCCGGTCGTCGTAGGCGCGATCAAGAAGTACAAGGAGAAGCTGCTCGACGCCGGGCTCGCCCAGAAGAATTACCGGACCGGCACCTTCACCGGACAGGCCGACGCACTGTGGAAGGGCGAGGCCGGCATGGTCCTCAACGTCACCTCCTTCCAGAGCCAGTTGCAGGCCAAGTACTCCACCGCCGAGATCGACGAGAGGATCGGCTGGTTCCCGATCGCCAACTCGGCCGCCACCGGCATGTACTCGCCCGACCAGACCAACGGTGTGGTCGCCTTCAAGACGGGTGACGAGAAGCGGCAGAACGCGGCCCGGCAGTTCCTCGCCTTCTGGCTCGGCCCGGACTACGCCGACTACATCAAGGCGATGAAGATCCCGTCCGTGCAGCCGTCCGTGCCCACCCCCGACGGGCTGCCGCAGACGTCCAAGGCGCAGGTCGCGGCGCTGCCCACCGCCATCGGTGTCTTCCAGGCCAAGGCGATCGTCGCACCGGACACCCACCTCTACCTCGCTGACATGATCTTCGACAAGAAGGACCCGCAGCAGGTCGCCCAGGCGATCCAGGACCAGTTCGCGCAGGTCGCCAAGGCCCAGGGTGCGTCCGGGTTCTGACGATGACTCACACAGCCGTACGAGCCGAGCCCAAGTCGGCGGCGGGCCCGCCGAGGAAGGTGGGGCGGCTGCCGCGCGCCGCCGTGCACCACCCCTGGTGGTTCGCGCTCCCCGCGATCGTCGTCTTCGCGGGCTTCTTCCTGGTGCCGAACCTGCTGAACTTCTACTACCCGTTCACCGACTGGTCCTCGTACCACGCGGACATCGCCTTCACCGGCCTGGACAACTTCAAGACGATCGCCGACGACGGCTCACTGCTCCGCGCGATCCGGACGACCCTGCTGTACGCCCTGCTGGCGGCGCTGTTCCAGAACGGCTTCGGGCTGGGGCTCGCGCTGCTGCTGGAGGCCGACAGCCGCTTCAACCGGTTCTTCCGCGCGGTGTTCTTCCTGCCGGTGCTGATCTCGGCGCTCGCCACCGGCTACGTCTTCCAGGCGCTCCTCGACCAGGACGGAGCCGTCAACTCCGTGCTCGGGACGGACATTCCGTGGCTGGGCTCGACGACCTGGACGCTGGTCGTCGTCACCCTCATCCACGGCTGGAAGTGGATGGGCCTGTCCATGCTGATCTATCTGGCCGGGCTCAAGGGCATCCCCGGCGACATGCTCGAAGCCGCCCGGATGGACGGCGCCGGGCCGTGGCGGACGTTCTGGTCGGTGCGCTGGCCGATGCTCGCGCCGGCCGTCACCTTCAACGTGACCACCGCGCTGATCGGTTCGATGAACACCTTCGACATCGTGCAGGCCACGACCGGCGGCGGGCCCGCCGCCTCCACCGAGGTCTTCAACATCTACATGTTCCGGATCTTCGGACAGGGCCTGTACGCCCAGGCCTCCGCGATGAGCCTCGTCCTCTTCCTGGTCGTGGTCGCGGTGGCGATCCCGCTGGTCGTCGGGTTGCGGCGAAGGGAGCAGCTGCTGTGAACCCGTCCGTCGCGTGGCGGTACGGCCGCCCTGCCCTGGTGCTGCTGCTCGCCGGGCTCGCCGTCGGCGTACCGCTGTGGCTGGTCGTCGTCACCTCCGCCAAGCCGCAGGCGGAGGCCATCAGGCCCAACCTCGACCTGCCGCGCCAATGGCAGCCCGCCGACAACTACGCCGACGCCGTCAGCCAGGGCGAGATGCTCCGCGGCTTCTTCAACTCCCTGCTGGTCGTGCTGCCTTCGGTCCTCCTCGTCCTGCTCCTCGGGGCGGGTGCCGCCTGGGTCTTCGCGCGCCGCAAGTCGAAGCTGGTGTCGGCGGCGTACGCGCTCTGCATCAGCGGACTGCTGCTGCCGCCCGCCGTCATCACCATCGTGATGGAGCTGCGGCAGCTGGGCCTGTCCAACACCCGGCCCGGCATGATCGCCGTCTACACCGGCATGTACCTGTCGACGTCGATCTTCTTCATGACCGGCTTCATCCGTGCCATCCCGCTGGAGCTGGAGGAGGCGGCCCGGATGGACGGGGCGACGCCGTCGCGGATCTTCTGGCGGATCGTCCTGCCGCTGCTGCGCCCGGTGATCGCCACCGCGACGATCATGGTGATGCTGTACGCCTGGAGCGACGTCTTCTACGCCTTCTTCGTCCTCGGCGGCGGCGAGCGTGCCACCCTCCCGCTCAACCTCTACCAGGTCGCCTCCGCCCAGCTCTACCTCAACAACTGGCA
Organism: Streptomyces sp. NPDC028907; assembly: GCF_055564995.1. Lineage (NCBI taxonomy): Bacteria > Bacillati > Actinomycetota > Actinomycetes > Kitasatosporales > Streptomycetaceae > Streptomyces > Streptomyces sp. NPDC028907. The sequence goes on along the minus strand of NZ_JBVHVE010000009.1, from coordinate 400,697 downwards.
TCTCGTCTTCGCGTACGTCGTGGTGATGAGCCTGCCCATGGTCGTCGTGTTCCTCGTCGGCCAGCGAAAGATCGTGTCCGGAATCACCAGTGGAGCCGTCAAGTGACCGGAGGTCCAGCAGAGTGATCACCCCCGCCCGCACACGAACCCTCGACCGACTCCGTACCCGACCCCGTACGAGATTCCGTACGGGATCGCGTGCCAGAACCGCCTTGATATCAGCCGCACTTGGAGCAGCCACCATGGCAGCCACTCTCCCCGCCGCGGGCCCAGCGGCCGCTGCCGACCCGCAGCGCCTCACCGTCGACCTGTCGGCCTCCGAGGGGCCGGTGATGCTCGGCGCCAACGGCGCGCTGTACGGGCTGAGCGACGACGGGGTGCCCAGCGACGCCGCGCTGGCACCGCTGAAGGTCACCAGCGTCTCGCAGAAGCCGGAGGGCGGCGCCCAGCATCCCAACGGCGACGCGCTCACCGTCTCGAAGTCGTTCTTCCGCAACGGCGGCGGCGAGATCAACGTGATGATGCAGGACATCTACGCCAAGTGGCCGTACGAGGACCTCGGCATCGACGACTACCTCCCCAAGGTCGACAAGATCGCCAAGGAGGTGGCGGCGGACCCGAACAGCGAGCGGTTCGTGTACATCCCGTTCAACGAGCCCGATCAGATCTGGTACAAGCTCGGCGTCGCCGACCAGGCCCAGTACGAGGCCAACCGGGACCGGTTCTTCAAGGACTGGAAGACGGTGTACGAGCGCATCCGCGCGATCGACCCGGACGCGAGGATCGCGGGCCCGAACGAGGCCGCGTACCACTCCCGGCTGCTCAAGGACTTCCTCGCCTTCGCCAAGCGGGAGAACGTCCTGCCGCAGGTGATGACCTGGCACGAGCTGGGCTCCGGCTCGCTGCGCGACTTCCAGGCGCACTACGACGACTACCGCAAGCTCGAACGCGAAGCGGGCATCGCCCCGCTGAAGATCAACATCGACGAGTACGCCAACCGCCGCGACCTCTCCGTCCCGGGCCAGCTCGTCCAGTGGGTCTCGATGTTCGAGCGGAACAAGGTGTACGCGAACATGGCGTACTGGGACGCGGCCGGCAACCTCAGCGGTCAGGTCGTGCGCTCCAACATCCCCAACGGCGGCTGGTGGTTCTTCCGCTGGTACGCCGGGATGACCGGTGACACCGTGAAGGTGACCCCGGCGCGGCCGAACACCATCGACACCCTCCAGGGCCTGGCCTCCGTGGACCCGGGCCGGCGCCAGGCGCAGGTGCTCCTCGGCGGTTCGGCGGGCGACTCCGACGTCGTCGTCCGCAACGTGCCCCGTTCCGTCTTCGGCCGCACGGTCACCGCGACCGTCGCCGAGGCCGCCTGGTCCGGTTACGAGGGGCAGCACGCGACGCCGCAGGTCCTCGCCCGTACGAAGGTGAAGGTGGCGGAGGACGGTTCGGTGACCGTCCCGCTGCGCGGCATGCGGAAGATGTCCGCGTATCGGATCGTCCTGACGCCCGGCGGCACGGGCAGCCCCTCCCCCGTCTCCGTCCCCTGGTCGGCGTCGTACGAGGCCGAGTCGGCCGCCATCACCGACGGCAAGGTCTACACCCAGGGCACCGTCGAGAACGCCAACGGCTACGCGGCTTCCGGCACGAAGGACGTCGGCTCGCTCAACCAGGCCACCAGCAGGGTCGACTTCACGGTCACGGTGCCGCGCGACGGGGCGTACGACCTGGCGATCCTGTACGGCAACCAGTCCGGCGGCCCGGCCACCCAGAAGCTGTCGATCGACGGCGCGGAGGCGGCCACCGTCACCTACCCCTCAACGGAGAACTGGACCTACCGCGCCAAGCGGGATGTCACGGTCAGGCTCAAGGCGGGCACCCATGTGCTGACGCTGGCGAAGGGCGACGCCGAGGTCACTCTCGACCGGATCGACCTGACGGCCCGCAAGGGGGCGCCCTCGGCGTCGTACGAGGCCACGCTGGCGGACATCGGCGGCAGTCCGTCGTACGACTACTCGTCCTCGGCGGGAGTGGGCACGGGCGCCCTCGTACTGGGCTCCGGCGACAAGGCGGTCTTCGACGTGTACGCGCCGCGCGACGGCTACTTCACGGTGGTGCCGCGGGCGTCGGCGGCGGTGAACCTCTCCCTGCACGGTGAGACGGTGGCGGCCGCGCCGGGCCGGCCGTTGCGGCTGTACCTCATGGCGGGCAACAACCGCGTCACGGTGACCGCCCGGCACGCCGCCGTCCGCTCGCTGGAGGTCTCGGGCGCCGGATCGAGCTCCGGCACCCTCTCCTACGAGGGACGGGCGGCCGTCCTCAAGGGCGGGGCCGAACTGGTCGACTCCGTCCACGCCTCGGCCGGTTCCTACATCGGCAAGCTCGGCAACAGCCCGTCCAGCACCGCCGAGTTCACCGTGCGGGCGCCCAGCTCCGGCCGCTATCTGCTGGTCGTCCACTACGCGCACAACGACCGGCGGGACAACGGCCACGCCTACAACACGGACATCATGTCCCGCACCGCGGACATCACCGTGGGGAACGCGGCGCCGGTGAAGGTCACCTTCAAGAACACGTGGAGCTCGGACGACTACTGGACGCTGGGCGTCCCCGTCGACCTGGAGAAGGGTTCCAACAAGGTGACGTTCGGCAACGCGACGGCCTGGGCGCCGGACATCGACCGGATCGAGCTGGGCCGGGTGACCGACCGGCGGTAGCCGCGCGGTGCCGCCCGCTCCCTCGCAAGGTGGAGCGGGCGGCACACATGCGTCAGGCGACCTGCCCGCTGTGCAGGGCCGTGTACGCCCCCTTGCGGCGCAGGAGTTCCTCGTGGGTGCCGATCTCCTGGATCCGGCCCTCCCCCATGACCACGATCCGGTCCGCGCCGCGCACGGTGGACAGCCGGTGTGCCACCACGAAGGTGGTACGACCGTGCAGGAGGCGGGCGAGGGCCTGCTGGACCAGCGCCTCGGACCGGGTGTCCAGGGCCGAGGTCGCCTCGTCGAGGACGAGCACCCTCGGGTCCCGGATCAGGGCCCGGGCGATGGCCAGCCGCTGCCGCTGTCCGCCGGACAGCCGGGCCCCGCGCTCGCCGACCAGGGTGTCGAGGCCCTGCGGGAGCCGGTCGACGAACTCCAGCGCGTTGGCGTCGCGCAGCGCCGCGCGCACCGTCTCCTCGTCGGCGTCGTCCATGCCGTAGGCGACGTTCTCCCGGACGGTGCCGTCGAAGAGGATCGACTCCTGCGGCACGACCGAGACGAAGCGGCGGTAGGTGCGCAGGTCGAGGGTGTTCATGTCGGTGCCGTCGAGTTCCAGCCGGCCGGAGGTCGGGCGGATGAAGCCGATGACGAGGTTCAGCACGGTGGACTTGCCGGCCCCGGACGCGCCGACCAGGGCGATGGTCTCCCCCGGGGTGACGGAGAGGCTGAAGTCCCGAACGGCGGGCCGGCCGTTCTCCTCGTACGCGAACCCGACGTTGTCGAAGGTCACCGCGCCGCGCAGCGAGGTGAGTTCCGCCTTGCCGTCGTTGTCCTCCAGTTCGGGGGCCTGGAGCACCTCGCCTACGGAACGGACGGACTCCAGGCCCTTGGTGATGACCGGGGCCAGGCCCGCCAACGTCGTCGTGGAGTTGGTGAGGGTGGTCAGGAACGCGCTCAGCATCACGACGTCACCGGCGGTCACGCCCCAGACGTCGTAGTACGAGATCAGCGCGGCGCCGGCGAGGACGAGGACGCCGACGACGTTCAGCACGACCCAGGCGAGCGAGCCGAAGCGGCCGTTGACCAGGTCGAGGCGCATGCCGGAGGTCAGCAGCCGGTGCAGGGTGCCGTCCATGCGGCGCAGCGCCTTGCCCTCCAGGCCGTGGGCGCGGGTGACCGGGATGAGGCGGGTCATCTCCGTCACCCGGGAGGACAGGGTCTCGACCTCGTGGCGGAAGTGCTCGTTGTGGGTGCGCAGGCGAGCCCTCAGGCGGGCGACGACGAGTGCGGCGGCGGGCACGATCACGAGGAAGACGGGCACGAACTCCGGTGTGCGGATCGCGATGATGACGAGGCCGCCGATGAGCACGGTGCCCGCGCCGAGCCCTGTCTCCGCCGTCTGCTGGACCATCTGCTCAACGGTCTCCACGTCGCGCACGACCTTGGCCTGGAGCACACCGGCGCTGACGCGCGAGTGGTAGCCGATCGAGAGCTGCTGCATACGGGTGCACAGCACGGAGCGCAGGCCGGTGCCCATCCGGCGCACGCTGCCGTAGAGCAGACGGACGTACAGCACGTGCAGGGGGTAGTTGACCAGCAGGATGAGCATGATGACGCCGGTGCTCAGCCAGAGCCTGCTGATCGGCTGGTGCTGGACGACGGTGTCGATGATGGACGCGGTGATCAGCGGCAGCAGCCAGACCGGGCTGTGCTTGACGGTGAACACGGCGACCGCCGCCGCGAGGCGGTGGCGGTCGGCGCGGAAGAGGTAGGCGAGGGTGCGTACGGGGTGTTCACCGCGGTAGCGGTGCTCGAGCGGCCTCTCGTGTGACGACGCCATCGGCGTTGTCCTTCCCAGGGTTCCGGATGAGATGCAGAAACCTGCATAGCAAGCGCTTTCCTACCTCGTCCCGAAGGGGAGTACAAGCGCATTTGGAACGGATCCCGGGGATGGTTCAGACGGCGTCCAGCTCCGCGAGCTCCTCGGCGGTCAGCACGAGTTCGGTCGCGGCGAGCGAGTCCAGGACGGTCTGCGGCCGGCTCGATCCGGGAATCGGCACGACGACGGGCGACTTGGCGAGCATCCAGGCCAGGCACACCCGCTGCGGGCTCACCCCGTGGGCCTCGGCGACCCGCGCGAACGGGGCGTAGGCGGAGCCCAGTTCACGGGCCCGGGAGATGCCGCCGAGCGGGCTCCAGGGCAGGAAGGCGACACCGAGTTCGTCGCACAGGCGCAGCTCCGGCTCGCTGGAGCGGAACGCCGGGGAGAACTGGTTCTGCACGGAGACCAGCCGGCCGCCGAGGATGTCGTTCGCCTGCCTGATCTGGTCCGGGTTCGCGTTGGAGATCCCGGCCATCCGGATCTTGCCCTCGTCGAGCAGGTCGCGTACGGCGCCGACCGACTCGGCGTACGGCACCCGGGGGTCGGGGCGGTGGAACTGGTAGAGCCCGATGGCCTCGACGCCGAGCCGGCGCAGGGACTGCTCGCAGGCCTCCTTGAGGTGCCGGGGGCTGCCGTCGAGCGTCCAGCTTCCGTCGCCGGGGCGCAGATGGCCGCCCTTCGTGGCGACCAGGACGTCCTTGCCCAGGTCGTGGGAGGCGAGGGCCTTGGCGATCAGGGTCTCGTTGTGACCGACCTCCGCGGCGTCCCGGTGGTAGGCGTCCGCGGTGTCGATCAGGGTCACGCCGGCGTCGAGCGCGGCGTGGATGGTGGCGAGGGAGCGTGCCTCGTCCGGGCGGCCCTCGATGGACATGGGCATCGCGCCCAGCCCGATCGCGCTGACCTCGACGTCCCCGATGCGGCGGGTGTGCATGGGCTCGTGACCCCTCTTCTCGGCTGTCGTGTTCTCGGCTGTCGTGCGGGAACCGGAGCGACACCAGCCTGGCCGCCGCGTCGCGCAAGGTCCAATAGAAGAAAGAGAACGCATTCAGTGACGGCGCCGCTGAATCTCCGTTGCCGAGATCGGCCGCCGGACCGCTTGCGTGGCCTCCTGGTCGGTGTGACACGCTCACCCTCGACCGACCCGCTGAACAACGTTCGGCGATGTTCGGCACAGCTCGGTACGGCTCGGCACCATGAAAGGCGGCAGCATGCGCATCGGACTGCTCGGCACCGGCCCGTGGGCCCAGATGGCCCACGCCCCCGCCCTGAGCCGGCACGGCGAACTGGACTTCGTGGGCGTGTGGGGCCGCCGTACGGCCCCCACCAAGGAGTTGGCCGACAGCTACGGCGTGCGTGCCTACGACGAGGTCGACGCGCTGCTCGCCGACGTGGACGCGGTCGCCGTGGCGCTGCCTCCTGCCGTCCAGGCCGACTTGGCGGTCCGGGCCGCGCGGGCGGGCCGCCATCTGCTGCTCGACAAGCCGCTCGCGCCGACGGTGGAGCAGGCGAGGGCGGTCGCCGAGGCCGTCGAGGAGACCGGTGTGGCCTCGGTCGTCTTCTTCACCGCGCGTTTCCAGCCGGAGACCGAGGCGTGGATCACCGAACAGGCCGCGGTGGAAGGCTGGTTCACGGGGCGGGCGCAGTGGCTCGGCGCGGTGTTCAGCGAGGACGCCAACCCGTTCGCCACGCCGTGGCGGCGGGAGAAGGGCGCCCTGTGGGACGTGGGCCCGCACGCGCTGTCGGTGCTGCTGCCGATCCTGGGTGACATGAGACGCGTGACGGCGGCCGCGCCCGGCCCCGGCGACACCGTCCACCTGGTCCTCGACCACCTCGGCGGCGCGTCGAGCACCCTGGCCCTGAGCCTCACGGCACCGCCCGCCGCGGCGGGTGCCGCGGTGGAGCTGCGGGGCTCGGCCGGGGTGACGCTGCTGCCGGAGAGCACCGAGAGCGCGGTGTCCGCCCTGGTCCGGGCCGCGGACGCCCTGCTGACGGCCTCCCGTACGGGGCGGCCGCATGCGTGCGACGCGGCGTTCGGTCTGCGGGTCACCGAGATTCTCGCGGCGGCCGAGGCCCTGTTGAGCGGCGACGCCTGACTCGCCACCGGGGTCGGGCGGGACCGGCCCCGAAGGTGCCTCGACGGAAGGCGCGCGCCGAGGATTACGGCGCGCGCCTCGCCCGGTGGTTCCTGCATGACGGCTTCAGGTCAGCACAGCACGGTCTTGCGGTAGCTGCCGATGCCGTCGTAGAACCAGTACTTGCTCTTCCCCGGCTTGATGGTCCAACACGGGCTGTCGTTGCCGAACTTGATGTCGACCTTGACCTTCTTGGTCGTGCTGCACTCGTTCGTCAGGTTCACGTACAGGCTGCCCCCGTCGTAGTTGTAGTACCGGTCGATACAGGCGGGTGCCGTGGTCGCCGCCTGCGCGGCGGGGGCGGTGGCTACGGAGGACAGCATGGCGACGAACAGTGCCGTCCCCACGACACCGGTCTTCTTGATCAAGGACATGTGCGGAAACCTTCCCCGTGCGAACAATCCGTCACGTTGTGACGCAACCACCCAAGCAGTGCGGTGAACCACGGGGAACCTGCAACCTTATAGGCAGGTTCTGCCCGCCGCACGCCCGAACCTCGCTACGCCGGCTTCGGCGCACGGAAGTTGATGCGCTCGCTCACAACGGGGAAGCCCGCCTTGGCGAAGTTCGCGGCCATGGGGAAGTTGCCCTGGTCCGTCGCGCCGCTGATGAACTCCGCGCCCTGCTCGGCGAGGAAGTGGGCGCACTCGGCGAGCAGGTCGTACGCGTAGCCGTGGCCGCGCTGTTCCGGGACGACTCCGATGAAGCCGATGGTCGGGCCGGAGGGGTTGTGGGCCGGGATGTGGATGCCGGCCAGGTCGCCCTCGGGTGTGTGCGCGACCTGCCACCACTCGCGTGGCGAGGGGCACCAGTGGAAGAAGTCCAGCTCCTCCTGGGCGGCTTGGTCGAGGCCGCCCTCCTCGACGGCCCGCAGCGCGTGGGCGTCGAGGGTGGCGGAGTGGATGCGGCGCAGCGCGTCGAAGAAGACCGCGTCGTCGGGTTCGGGGCCGAAGCGCAGGCGTCCGGGGCGCTCGGGCAGGCCGAGTTCGGGGGTCCAGCGGTAGAGGAAGCGTTCCACCAGGGGTTCGTAGCCCGCCGCGCGGGCTGCGTTGAAGCGGGCGTCCGCGGCCGCCTTCAGGGCGGGCTCGTCCCGCCAACCGCCGGGCAGGTTGATCTCGAGTTCGACCTGCCAGGGGGCGGAGCGCAGGAGTTCGGCACCGGCCTCCTCCTCGCCCTCGGCCACGTCGAACCAGTTGATGTTGACGGGCTCCGAGTCGTCGGGGCCGCCCCACCAGGCGCCGCGAGCGACGACCGTGCCGTCGCGCAGGGCGACGCGCTTCCAGTCGGGGCGGAACCGGGTCCGTCGGTGGCCCTCACGGGCGCCGAGCGGGTCGGGGTGGGCGTCGAAGAGATGGGCGTCGCTCGCGGAGAGCGCGCGGATGACCGGATCGGTCACGGATTCCTCCGGGATGAGGGCTGCTTGGAGCGCTCCCGGTCAGATCTGACGCGACACGCCGGGGCAACGGGAAAAGGAGCGCTGGATCGGGGTGAACCGCACGGCACTCGCCTCCTTCCGTCCGTCTCAGGGCGTGGAGCCACACCGTACGCGATCTTCGTCAGCGCCGTCCACGGGTTTCTCGCAGGTCCTGGGCGAGTTCCTGCGGATGTCGGAGAGCGCTCTCATGTCCCGACGTGGCTTAAAGAGGGTTAAGCCGTCGCGCGCATTGTGTGGTCCTTCAAGTTCCCGCGGTTTCAGGGAGTTTGGACTTGGTGCAGACCCATTGGCCCCTGCCGGGCTGGTGCGTACCATCAGGGCCCATCGGCGGCTGTGACGCACAGTTCGAGAGCGCTCTCAGAGCGATGGTCGACGTTACCGCCGCTGGTGCAGCCCAGTCCCCCACACACCACGTACTCGGGAGACCCCCACATGACTTCCCGCCATCAGCGCCAACTCGGTCGACGCAGGCTTCTTCTCGCCCTCGGCGGCACGGCGGTGGCCGTCCCCGCCGCGGCCGCCGTTGCTCCGTACGCCCTCGCGGGCACTCCCGAGGACGGCGACGCCCGTGCCGCGGCGGCGGCCGCGCTGCCGCTGACGATCGTCAACGAGAGTGGTTCCTTCGGCAACGCGAACGTCCATGTCTACATCGTCGGCAACCAGGACGGCCGCCAGGTGCGCGTCACGCCCGACGGCGCCCTCGCGCCGATCGCACTGTCGGACAATGGACCCGACGGCTTCACCGACTACGCGATCAGCCTGGCCGGCAGCGGCGAGACCCGGCTGTCGCTGCCGCAGATGTCCGGCCGGATCTATGTGTCGCTCGGCGAGAAGCTCAAGTTCAAGGCCGTCACGGACGGCAACGGCAACGCCGCGCTCCAGTACCCGGCCGGCTGGGTGACGTCGGACCCCAACTACCCGGTGCTGCACGACTGTGCCGAGTTCACGTACAACGCCGCCGGCATGTTCTGCAACACCACCATGGTCGACATGTTCAGCGTGCCGCTGAGCATCCGGCTGACCGGCGCCAAGGACCAGACGGCGGGCCGGCTGCGGGCCGGCGGGCGCGCGGCCGCGTTCGCGGCGGTGCGGCAGGTCGCGGAGTTCGCGCGACTCGTCGTGGACGACACGCGCGTGATCGCCCCGGGACACGGCCTGGACGCGGGACTGTTCGCCAAGGACTATTTCGCGCCGTACATCGACGAGGTGTGGAGCACGTACACCGGACGGGACCTCACCGTCACCACCAACGCGGGGACGTTCACCGGGCGGGTGCGCGGTGAACGGTTCACCTTCGACGGGCCCGCGCAGGTGTCCTTCGCCAAGCCGTCGACCCGGGACGTGCTGTTCTGCGACGGGAATCTCGCCGCCCCCAACGACGGCACGACCGGCCCGGTCGCCGCCGTCCTCGGCGCCGGCTTCAACCGCTCGACGCTGCTCAGCCATCCCGCCCAGCCGACGACCGACGCCGCCACCTTCTACCGGACCGACCTGACCAACCACTACGCCAAGGCGATGCACTCGGCCACCGAGGACGGCAAGGCGTACGGCTTCGCCTTCGACGACGTGGCCGACTTCGCCTCGTACATCCAGGACACGGCACCGACGGGGATCCGGTTGACGCTCACGCCGTTCGAGAGCTGACCCCTGGCCTCGGGCCGCGTCGAGGACAGGGGCTGGCGGTTTCGCCGCGAGGCCGGAGAGGTACTCCGGGTGTCCAGGGACCGGCAGGTGTTCAACGGGCTTTCGGCGCCTCCGGATGCAGGGTCCGCTCCGGCGTTGAATGGTGTTAACAGACCCGATGACCGCACCGGGCCCGAAGGAAGTCACCCGGATCCGAGGAGCAGAGATGATGCCGACGTCCCAGCCCGAAGCGTCCGGGCCGTCCGGGGAGCGCGTGACCCCGGACGACCTGCTCCATGCCCGCACCGGCACCGATGTGTCGCCCGAGGACATAGTGCTTGCCTCAGGCAAGGATCTCACCCCCCGCAATTTGGAATGGGCCAAGCGCAAGCTGGCGGACGAGGGTCCGTCCGCCCTCGACAAGCTGCTGCCCTAGCCCGGCCTCACCGTCCGGAATCCGCACGAGTCGCCCCGGGGTGCGTGTCGGCACCCGGGGCGGCCGTGCGCGCCTCCACGCACAGCACCGGAACCCGCTGTACGAGGTTGTTGGCGAAGCCACCGCGGTTCCAGGGCGGCTCCAGGGGCTGCGTCCGGCCCTCGGCGTCGGTGGCCCGGGCGCTCAGGAGGTACTCGCCGGGCACCGCCGTCCAACTGTGCCGCCACCGGCGCCACGCCCACCGGTGCCCGCCGTCCGGCTCCAGCGCGGCCTCCTGCCAGGCGCGCCCCGCGTCTGTGCTGACCTCGACGCGTGCCACCGGAGCCCGCCCGGACCAGGCACGTCCCTCCAGGGCCACCGGGCCGGGCCGCACGACGCGGGCCCGGGACATGAAGTCGGGGAAGCCCGGCGGGACGAGCAGGGCGCGGGGGGCGATGCGGGTGACCGGCTCGCCCTCGTCCTCGGGATCCTGGCGCAGCCGGTACGCCACGGCCTGCTGGAACCCCCGGAACGGCTCGTCGGCGACGGTGATCTCGCGCAGCCACTTCACGTGCGCCATGCCGTACCAGCCGGGCACGATCAGCCGCAGCGGCCGGCCGTGCTGCGGGGGCAGCGGGGCGCCGTTCATCGCGTAGGCCACCAGCACCTCGGGGTCGTCGTCCGTGGCCACGTCCACGGGGAGCGCGCGCCGGTAGTCCTGCTCGACGCCGCGTTCGACCCCGTGGTCGGCGCCGGTGAAGACGACGTCGACCGCGTCCGCCCCGACTCCTGCCTCGGCGAGCAGCAGCCGTAGCGGTACGCCCGTCCACTCCGCGGTGCCGACCGCCTCGACGAGCCAGGGCTGGCTGACCGGCCGGGGTGTCAGCAGGGCCCGGCCGTTGCCCGCGCATTCCAGCGTGACCCTGGTGGTGACCTGCGGGAACGCTCTCAGGTCGGCCAGGCCGAGACGCAGCGGGCGGTGGACGTGGCCGCCGAGGGTCAGATGCCAGGGGGTGTCGTCGGGGACGTACGGGATGTCGTAGTGGGTCAGGACGTAGTGCAGTCCTGGCGGGGTGAGGTCGTAGCGCAGGGCCTCGAGCGGCAGGCCGTGGTTGCGGGTGGCGAGCGCCAGTTCGTCCCGGCCGATGCCCTCGTCGGGGGCGGCCAGCCGGGCCGGCGCACTCGCGTCGACGAGTCGATACCTATGCCCCATACCGGCATTATCGACCCATATGCACCGCTCCGCGCCGGGCGGTCTCGACCTCCTCTGCGGACGGCACAACTTCCGCTCCCGCTCGGTCACTTCACCCGGGCAATGGTTTCCGGCTCACCCTTTCGAAAGGGGGCGCACGGCTGTCAGACTCCTGAAGGTGCCCGACTTCGACATGCTCGTCATCGGATCCGGTCCGGGTGGCCAGAAGGCCGCCATCGCCGCGGCCAAGCTGGGCCGCCGGGTCGCCGTCGTCGACCGCCCCGACATGGTGGGCGGCGTCTCCATCCACACCGGGACCATCCCCTCCAAGACCCTGCGTGAGGCGGTGCTGTACCTGACCGGCCTCACCCAGCGCGATCTGTACGGCCAGAGCTACCGGCTCAAGGAGGACATCACCGTCGCCGACCTGACCGCCCGCACCCAGCACGTGGTCGGGCGTGAGGTGGACGTCATCCGCAGCCAGCTCTCCCGCAACCACGTCAACCTGTACGCCGGGACCGGCCGCTTCGTCGATCCACACACGGTCGCGTTGCGCGAGGTCACCGGCCATGAACGGCTGCTGACCGCCGAGCACGTCGTCATCGCCACCGGCACCCGGCCCGCGCGGCCCGCCAGTGTGGAGTTCGACGGGCGGACGATCATGGACTCGGACAACGTCCTGGCGCTGGAGCGGGTGCCGCGCTCCATGGTCATCGTCGGTGCCGGGGTCATCGGCATGGAGTACGCCTCGATGTTCGCCGCGCTCGGCAGCAAGATCACCGTGGTGGAGAAGCGCGCCGGGATGCTGGACATGTGCGACGTCGAGGTGATCGAGTCGCTCAAGTACCACCTGCGGGACCTGGCCGTGACGTTCCGCTTCGGGGAGACGGTCGCCGCGGTCGAACAGCACCCCCGGGGCACGCTGACCGTTCTGGAGAGCGGCAAGAAGATCCCGGCCGAGGCGGTGATGTACTCCGCGGGCCGGCAGGGGCTCACCGACGAGCTGGACCTGGACAAGGCCGGGCTCACGGCGGACGCGCGCGGGCGGATCACGGTCGACGAGCACTACCGCACCGAGGTGCCGCACATCTACGCCGTCGGCGACGTCATCGGCTTCCCGGCGCTGGCCGCGACGTCGATGGAACAGGGCCGGGCGGCGGCGTACCACGCCTTCGGGGAGCCCGTCGGCCGGATGCACAACCTCCAGCCGATCGGCATCTACACCATCCCGGAGATCAGCTTCGTGGGCCGGACCGAGGACCAGCTGACCGAGGACCGGGTGCCGTTCGAGGTGGGCGTCTCGCGCTATCGCGAGCTGGCCCGGGGACAGATCATCGGTGACTCCCACGGCATGCTGAAGCTGCTGGTCTCGCCGCAGGACCGCACGCTGCTCGGGGTGCACTGCTTCGGTACGGGGGCGACGGAACTCATCCACATCGGGCAGTCGGTGATGGGGTGCGGCGGCACGGTCGACTATCTGGTCGACGCGGTGTTCAACTACCCGACGCTCGCGGAGTCGTACAAAGTCGCGGCCCTGGACGCCACGAACCGGCTGCGGCAGATCGACCACATCGGGGACTGAGGCGGCGGGACCCGATCTCGCGTGTCAGGGGGTCTCCTGGCCGCCCTCCGGCAGCCGGGAGTCGTCCTCGACGACGTGCATCGCGGCCTCCTCCGCGCCGGCCGCTCCGCCGTCGATGCCCTGGTCGAAGGCGATCTCCTCCTTCGTGGTGTCCGGGCCGGTCCCCTGGTCCGGGGCGACCAGGCGGCCCGCGCGCTCGGTGCCCGCCTCGGGGTCGAGGGGTTCGCCCTCGCCGCCCGGCAGGTCGCCGACGCCGTCGCCGACGGGCCCGGTCACGTCGGGGACCTCCTGGGTGAGCCGTTGGTCGAGGGTCTCGCCGTCGTGCTGTTCGGCGGCCGTGGTGCCGTGCTTGGTCACGCCGAGCGGCTTCTCCGGCGGGGAGTAGCCCTCGTCGAGGGTGTCGTCGTAGGTCCGCTCGTCCACGGCGTCCTGAAGGTCGAGCGGCGCCGCGTCCTGCTGTTCCTCGTTGCTTCCGGTGGGCTGGTACGCGTCGTCGGCCATCGGCTCTGCGGGCGTGTGTTCGGTGCCCATGACTGCCTCCCTCGCTCGCGCGGTCGGCTGGTTGCGCTGCTGCGTGTCCTGAACCGCGTTTCCCGTTGCGCGTGGTCCAACCCCGGAAGATCGTGCGGCTCTTGAAGCATCAAGGAGTGTGGCTATCATCACTCGCACACACGGTGTGACTGCACGACAACACAACGGCGTACAGTGTCCGCCACCCGTTCCGCTCCGCCGCCCCTGACCCGAGGTCATCCCTCCCCGGTTCGTGGCGTTGTTTCACCCCCCACCCCTCCTTACGTCGTCGGGGCCGGTCCCGCGTCGTGCAAGACGGAAAGCAGCGCATCCATGAGCAAGAACAGGGGCAGAGGGCTGCAGGCCAACGCCCTCGGTACGTTCGACACGGTGGTGATGGCGGTCGCGGGCAGCGCCCCCGCGTACTCGATCACCGCGACCACGGCGGTGCTCGTCTCGGCGGTCGGACTGGCCAGTCCGGCCACGCTGCTGTACTGCGCGATACCGATGCTGGGCATCGCACTGGCCTTCAGCTATCTCAGCCGTATCGACGTGAACGCGGGCGCCAGTTACTCCTGGGTGGGGCGTACGCTGCATCCCTTTCTGGGGTTCATCAGCGGCTGGGCGCTGGTGATCTCGGCGACCATCTTCATGGTGGCGGGTTCGCTGCCGGCCGGGGCGATGACGCTCTCCCTGTTCGACGAGGAACTCGCCGACGACACGGCGCTGTCGACGCTGGTCGGCGCCGGCTGGTTCCTGATCATGCTGGCGGTGGTGCTGGGCGGCGCACGGCTCACCGTGCGGGCGCAGCTGGTGATGTCCGGTGTGGAGCTGGCGATACTGGCCCTGTTCGCCGTCCTCGCCCTTCTCCACTCCGACAACGCCCGGGCGTTCGACTGGTCCTGGCTCGGCTTCGGGCACTTCGACGGGGTGTCGGGGTTCGCGTCCGGAGCGCTGATCGCGGCGTTCTACTACTGGGGCTGGGACGTCACGAGCAACCTGAGTGAGGAGACCCGCAACAGCCGTCGTACGACCGGCCTCGCGGGGCTCATCGGGGTGGGCATCGTGTTCCTTCTCTTCGAGGTGTTCACGATCGCGGTGAACGTCATCCTGTCCACGAAGCAGATCCAGGACAACGACGCCAACGTGCTGGCCGTGCTCGGTGCGGAGATCTGGCCGGGCTGGGGCGGCAAGTTGCTGATCGTGGCGGTGATGCTGTCCACGATCGCCACCCTGGAGACCACGCTCATCCAGGTCACGCGTTCGCTGTTCGCGATGGGCCGGGACCGTACGATGCCGTCCGCGCTGGGCCGGGTGCACCGCCGGTGGAACACGCCGTGGGTGGCCGTCGCGGTGGTCGGCGTGGTGGCGCTGGCGATGCTCCTCGCCTCCAACTTCCTGGGCACGGTGGGCGACATCCTCTCCGACGCCATCTCCGCGATGGGGCTCCAGATCGCCGTCTACTACGGGCTGACGGGGCTCGCGGTGGTCGTCGCCTACCGCAGGATGCTGCTGAAGTCGGTGGCGAACTTCGTCTTCGGCGGTCTGTGGCCGTTGTTCGGGGCCTTGTTCATGTTCTGGATCTTCGTCGAGTCACTGGGCGAGCTGAGCGCTTCCGCCATCGCGATCGGGGTCGGTGGTCTCGCGGCCGGGCTGATCCCGATGTTCTGGTACTGGCGGCAGGGCAGCGACTACTACCGGCCGGCGAAGCTGGACGCGGCCCGGACCGTCGAGGCCGACTACGTGCCGGCCGGCTCGGGCGGCAGCAACTCCCTTGTCCACGAGGGTCTTCCCACCGACTTCTGAGGGAGCCCTCGATGGCGAAAGAGCGCTTCGCTCCCGACTTCGACCCGGACTGCGGTGACGCCGCGCTGACCTGCGCCCGGCAGGACATCGTCATCGGCCGCTGGCAGGGGGTGCGGGATCTGCTGCGGGTCACCGGTCCCAACTGGCTGGTCCGCGGGCACCGGACCCGGCTGCTCGCCCAGGCCTGTGCGAGCAGTTCGACGTCGGAGTCGTGGCTGGCCGCCGAGCCGCACAGCGCCGACGCGCTGGTGCTGCGGGCGGCCACGGAGACGGCCCGGGCGTTCAACCTGGCGATCACCGCGGGCCGGGGCGTGCCGATCGACCGGCAGCGCATCGACAGCGCGGTGCTGTCGTGTCTCAGGGCCGCCGACTCCTACCCGGACGACCCGACCCCGTGGATCTCGTTGATCTCCGTCGCCCGGCTGTACCCGTCGGGCGTACGGCGACAGGAACTGGCCCGCTGGTGGGACGAGTTGCACCAGCGTGACCCGTACAGCGTCGAGGGCCATCTGCAGGTGCTGCACTACTATTCGGCGCGCTGGCACGGCACGCACGGTCTGATGTACGACTTCGCCCGCGACACGGCCGGCGTGGCACCGTCGGGCTGCCCGCTGCCGGTGCTCGTGCAGTACGCCCGGGTCGAGGAGTTCCGCTACGCCCTGGACGCGGCCAGGGGCCGGCACGCCTCGATGGGGCTGGGCCAGCACTGGAGCAACGACGGCGCCGTCAGCGACGTCCGCCGCACCTGGGAGCGCTGGATCGCCGGCCGCACGGACGACGGCATCGCCCCGGGCGAGCTGCGCGACGTCAACCACCTGGCGCACGCGGCCTGTTACGCGGGGGCCCACGACATCGCCGCGGCACTCTTCCGGATGATGGGACGCCGGGCCACACGGGCTCCGTGGGCCTACACCGGCGATCCGGACAAGCAGTTCGTCAGGTGGCGCAAGGAGGTGGGGGTGCACGGCTGATCACGGCACGGCGTTCGGTCCGTCCGGCCGGCTGCGGCGCTGTGCGACCATCTCGCGGCTCAGTTCCTCGGTCTCCGACTCTGGCAGCCGCTCGAAGCCGTCCTCGGTGATGACCGAGACGGTCGGGAAGATACGGCGGTTGATGTCCGGTCCGCCGGTCGCCGAGTCGTCGTCGGCCGCGTCGTACAGCGCGTGCAGCGCGGCCAGCACCGCCTCGTGCCGGGGCATTCCCGCGCGGAACAGCTTCTTGAGGGCGCCGCGGGCGTAGGGCGAGCCGGAACCCTCGGCGTGGAAGTCGTACTTCTCGTACGGTCCGCCGGTGACCTCGAAGTCGAAGATGCGTCCGCGTGCGCCCTCGGGTGCCTTGGCGTCGTAGCCGACGAGGAGCGGTACGACGGCGAGGCCCTGCATGGCCTGGCCGAGGTTCTGGCGGATCATGCCGGCCAAACGGCTCGCCTTCGCCTTGAGGGTCATGGGGATGCCCTCGATCTTCTCGAAGTGCTTCAGCTCGACCTGGTACAGCTTCACCATGTCCAGGGCGAGGCCGACGGTGCCCGCGAAGGCGACCGCGGTGTACTCGTCCGCGGGGTGGACCTTCTCCAGGTCGCGCTGGGCGATGAGGTTGCCCATGGTGGCCCTGCGGTCGCCGGCGATCAGTACGCCGTCGCGGTAGGTGAGGGCCAGGACCGTCGTACCGTGCGGGAAGCGATGGGGGGCCGCGCGGACGCCGTCGGGAAAGGGGCGGCGCATGGGCAGCAGGGCTGGCCGGTGTGCCGTCAGGAACTCGGTGAAGGACGAGGATCCCG
This sequence comes from Streptomyces sp. NPDC028907, assembly GCF_055564995.1. Lineage (NCBI taxonomy): Bacteria > Bacillati > Actinomycetota > Actinomycetes > Kitasatosporales > Streptomycetaceae > Streptomyces > Streptomyces sp. NPDC028907. The sequence continues at coordinate 383,647 of NZ_JBVHVE010000009.1, read as the reverse complement.
GAGTGAAGAACTCCTCACCCAACCGCCCGTCGTGCTCACTGCTCGTCATGGCGCTCCCCCTCCTGCGTGCGGCCGACAACCGGACTCCTACCTGAACCGGGCGGCGGGGAAACGCCTTTCACGCTCACAGCGCCCGGCGCCGTACGAGGATCCCGAGCACGACCAGTCCGGGAACCAGCGGCAGCCACACCGTGAGCAGCCGGTAGCCGAGCACGGCGGAGGCGGCCGCCGTGGCCGGTGCGCCGGCCGTGGTGAGCGCGAAGGCGAGGACGGCGTCGAGGGATCCGAGGCCTCCCGGGGTGGGCAGCAGGGCGGCCACGGTGCTCGCGGCGATGTAGAGCAGAGCGACCCGGGCCGGCGGGAGGGGCAGGACGACCGCCCGGGTCACCGCGATCAGCACGGCGCAGTGCAGCGTCACGTAGGCCAGCGATCCGCCCCATAGGGCGGCGGCCCGCGCCGGTCGCGCGTGGAGGGCTCCGACATACGCCCGAACGGCCACCAGGGCCCGTCGGCACCAGACCCGCGGCGGGCCGGCCACCAGCACGAGCGCGCCGACGGTCAGCGCGCACGAGGCGAGCAGGAATCCCCCGCCGATGCGCGGGACGTGCAGGATGCCCGGGCAGGCGGCGAAGAGTACGACGATCAGGGCGCCGCGCACGAGCGCGCCGACCGTGCCCTTGACCACGACCGCGGTGGCCGCGTCGGCGACCGGTATGCCGCAGCGTATGAGGAAGCGCAGGCTGACCGCGCCGGCGCCGAGACCGGCGGGCAGCACGTGGTTGGCGGCGGAGCCGGCGAACTGCCCGGCCACGAGCCGGACGGGCGGCAGCCGGCGGGGCACCGCGCCCTGTTGGGCGAGCGCCGAGCAGGGCCAGGTGGCGAGCGTGGCCAGCGCGGCCGCGAGCAGCCAGCCCCGGTCGGCGACGGCGAGCCGCACCGCGCCGGTCTCCAGCACCGGCCAGTGCCGCCGGGCCAGGCAGACCACGGCTGTCAGGACGACGAGGGTGAGCGCGCCATGCCAGTACGCCCGTCGGCGCTGGGGTCCGTCGAGGAGGTGCTCCGACGTCATTCCGGTCCGCCCGCGCCCGGCGCCGGGGCGATGCGGACCTCTAGGCCGTCGAGGCGGTGGAGTTGCCAGTCGCGGGCGTACCGGGGCGGTGTGCCGCCGGGGTCGGTGAGGGCGCCGACCGGAATCGTGCGGGCGGTGCGCAGGATGTCAGCCTTGGTGGTGTTGGCGTTGTGGCCGCTGACCGCGCCGGAGTCGCAGCCGGTGTAGTAGCCGACGGGGATGGCCTCGTGCCCGGTGAGCAGGCAGGGCGGGCGCACGCCGAGGCGGTGGAGTGCGGCGGCGGAGCGCGACCAGGCCTCGCGGTTGGCGGTGGTGCGGTCCACTGTGCGGTCCAGGACGACGTACTGCACGGCGAGGTGTCCGGCCAGGCCGAGCGCGATCACGGCGGCCGGCACCGGGCGCCAGCGGCCGTTCGGCCTGGTGGCCAGGTGGAGCAGCGCGTCCGCGACGGGGATGGCGAGGAGTGCGTAGGCGGGCAGGAGGAAGCGGGGCGCCGCGTATCCGATCATGAACAGGTACGGGAAGGCGGCCGTGGCGGCGCAGGCCAGGGTGACCAGGGTGCGGGTGGTGCGGCCGGCCAGGACCGCGACCGCCAGTCCGTAGACGGCGAGCAGCGGGAGCACGAACCACCAGGCGTATACGACCGGGGGCGGCATCTCCCCGTCGCAGGGCCGGCACAGGGTGCTGCCGACCAGGCTGCGCAGTTGGTCGTCGACGGCGAAGTTCCAGCCCAGGTCGCCCTGGATACGGGAAGCCTGGTTCAGCCGCTCACGCAGTCCGCCGTAGCTGACGAACGCCTCGATCACCCACTGGACGCCACCGGCCACCAGGCCCGCCGCGAGGGCGCCCCCGAGCCGCCGGTGCCGTCCCGCCACCGCGAGCACGAGCAGCGGCAGCGCCACCCAGACGGCGTCGGTGGGCCGCATCCAGGCCATCAGCGCGGCCCCCGCCAGGACACCCCACAGGGCCCGTCGGTCGAAGCGGTCCCTGCGAGCCCGCAGGGAGCAGGCGACGCAGATCAGGGCGCCGAAGGCGACCCAGAGGTTGGGCATGGCCTGCGGGCCGTAGAAGAGGGTCACCCACAGGGTGGCGAAGAGGGCTGCCGCGCCGGCCAGGACGCGGGGCGGGAACAGTCCGCGCCAGGCGCGCAGGGCCAGGTACAGGCCGAGTCCGGACAGGACGGCGAGATAGACGCGCAGCAGCGGCGTGGAGGACGACCAGGAGGCGACGGGCCACACCAGCAGCGGGACGCCACGCGCGCGTGGTGCGCTGAAGAACGCGGCCGGAGCGTCGCCGCCGACCTGGCTGACGTACACCACCTCGTCCCAGCCGAGGCCGATGGAAGGCCTCACGAGCAGGAGTTGGGCGAGCGTGAAGGCGCCGGCCACCGCCGCGAGCAGGCCGTGGCCGCGCGCCTGCCACGACCGGCCGGACAGGAACGTCTCGTCGCGCCGGCCCATGCTCACGATCATGGGCTTCGTGCCGTGCGCCATCGTCCGCCCCTCTGGGAACCCAAGAAAGCGATGAAAAGATTGAAAACACGGACAAGCTAACCCGCATGGGACAGGCGTGCAGTGTGATGTTCGGCCAGGTGCCTGACCGAGGGGTGACACACTCTGCGGGTGGCCCTGACCTTCGACGATCTCCTCGCCCGCGCCCGGTCCCTCCCCCGCGACGGCCGTCGTGCCGTCCTCGGTGTCGCCGGCAGCCCCGGCGCGGGAAAGACGACGCTCGCGGAGCGTCTCGTGCGGGAACTGAACGGTTCCGGGGACCCGTGGGTCGCGCATGTGCCGATGGACGGCTTCCATCTCGCCGACGTCGAGTTGGACCGGCTCGGACGCCGGGACCGCAAGGGCGCGCCGGACACCTTCGACGCGGCGGGGTACGCGGCACTGCTGCGGCGTCTGCGTGAGAAGGCCGACGGCGACATCGTGTACGCGCCCGGCTTCGAGCGGGTGCTGGAGCAGCCGATCGCCGGTGCCGTCCCGGTGGAGCCGGCCGCCCGGCTGGTGGTGACCGAGGGGAACTATCTGCTGCTGGACACGGGGCCGTGGGCCCGGGTGCGGCCGCAGCTGGACGAGGTGTGGTTCTGCGAGGCCGACGAGCAGGAGCGGGTCCGGCGGCTGATCGCCCGTCACGAGGAGTTCGGCAAGCCGCACGACCAGGCGGTGGCCTGGGTGCTGGGCTCCGACCAGCGCAACGCGGAACTGGTCGCCGCGACCCGGGACCGGGCCGACCTTGTGGTGCCGGCCTCCGCCCTGCCCGTCCCGCAGAAGCCGCCGGCCGCTCGCGCGGGAACATGGCCGGACAGGGCTGGTGAAGAGCGGCGAGGCCGAGCAGCGGAGGTGGGAGCCGCTCGGCCTCGCCGTGGTGAGCCGTGAGCGCCTATGACGCCTTGAGCGTGAGCTCCGGCTCCCCGTGTGCGTCGCCCGCCGCCTCGCCGAGCACGGCGGTAAAGGCCTCGGTGCGGACCTTCAGCCGCGGACCGTCGTGTTCGACGGTCAGTGCGCCGAACGGCCCGGAATCTCCGTAGCGTACGGCGAAGACGTGCAGGTCCTCCGGGCCGCCGGGGGCCGGTTCGGCTTCCAGGGCAGTCGAGCCGACCAGGTGCCGCCAGCCCTCGTCGGGGTTGCCGTAGCCGCGCGGGTCGGCCGCCAGGGCGAAGGCCGCCTCCTCCTGGGTCCGATGCGCGCGGGCGTCGAAGTGGTCCACGGCGTCCGACTCGGGGTGCGTCAGCCGCAGTGCGCCGGCCGAGGTGACGTCACCGTCCGCCGTCCTGCGCACGCGGTCGCCGTCGTCGGCGGCGTACGGCAGCCCGGCGAGCAGGTACGGCGTGCCGGGGAGCCGTTCCACGGCGACGGTCAGCCACAGACGCGTGCCGTCGGTGACGTACAGGGACCGCACATGGCGCAGGACGTGGTCGCGGCCGACGACCGGCTTGGTGACGAGCTTGGCCGTGAGGCCGTCGGCGCGGACGTCCCGGACGCGGACCTCGCCCATCGGGCGGCAGAACAGGAAGCCGTCCGCCACCGGGCCGAAGCCGTGCTGCCGGTTCACCGCCGCCGCGAGGTAGTACGTGCCGGCCGCCTCGACCAGCGACGGGGTCATACGGTCGTCGAAGGCCACCGAGACCGTGCCCGCGCGCAGTTGGTGGCGGGCCGGGAGCGGCGACGGGCTCCGGTGCCAGCGCGTCGTGTCCTGGATCTGCCAGACCAGCATCCACGCGAAGTGACCGTCGACTGCGCCGTCCGCCTTGACCGCGTGCCGGCCCCATCGGGTGTCGCCCCGGTAGCGGCCGAGGTCGCAGCGGACGCGCCGGCTGAAGTAGCGCAGGCCCAGGACCGACTCGAAGCCGCTGTGCTGTTCGCTGTAGCGCGAGCCGCCGTTGTCGAAGCCGCCGCCGGTGAGGCGGGCGTCGATGTAGCGGGCGAGCGCGTCGCCGTCCTCGGCGAAGATCCGCTCGCCGCTGACCCGGTGCGCCTGGGCGAGGAAGGACAGGGAGATGGGGCCGTAGTTGTTGTCGTAGGCGCCGCCGTGCTCGGGCGGCAGCAGCGCGCCCCGGTCCGCGACGCGGTGGGCGCGGATCTTGTCGGCGTACAGGGCGAGGGCCCACGCCCGCACCTGCTCGCCCTTGCCCGGCGGGAGGTGGCGGGCCAGCATCAGCCCGCCGACGACGCAGCCGATGGCCTGGTTCCCGGCCTCCTGCGGATTGAAGAAGGTCGCCTCGGTCAGCCAGCGCCAGTAGCCGTGCGCCACGTCGAGCAGTTCGGCGCGCTGCTCGCCCTCGACGAGCCCCTCCGCCAGGTCCAGGACGTTGACGGCCTGCAGGAGCGCCCACACCGTGCTCGGCCAGTCGCCGATGGGGTGGGCGCCGGAGGCGAGGGTGTAGCGGGCGTACGGCAGGGCCGAGTGGCGGGCCTTCAGGTTCGGGTAGCCGGGGTTGTCCTCGGTGTAGACCCGCTCGCGCAGATGGAAGGCGAGGCTGCGGCGCACCGCCTCCGGCAGGCGCGGGTCCCGGCCGCGCTGCCAGGCGAGGGCGAGGAGTGAGGTGATGCCGAGGGACGTGTCGCCGATGTCGTCGACGCAGTCCGGATGCTCCAGGTTGCCCTCCGGCGTGAGCCGGGCCAGGGCCTGCTCGACGACGTCGGCGAGGACGGCGTCGTACGCCTCCGGGGTGTCGGGGAGGTCGTGCAGGGCGCCGAGCTGGCGAGGGAGATGCACGGGTTCAGCCCTTCGTGCCTGAGATGGCGACGGTCAGTGTGTGCGGGCCGAGTCCACCGATGTAGACGCGGTTCCCGGTCGTCGCGTCGGTGCCGCCCACCACGGTGTAGTCCTGCCCCGGGTCGTACCGCAGTACCTCGCTCCGGTCGGGCCCGGCGAGCGGTTCGCCCGCCTGCACGTCGGTCTCGATCCGGATCTCGTCGTCGCCGACGCGGTAGGTCATCGGCCCGGTCGTCAGGCACCAGCGTCCGTCGCCGAGCGGTACGGCGCCCTGCGGCTCGCCGCCCGGCCGGAAGGTCAGTTCGAGGGCCCACGGCACCGGCGGGCCGCTGATGTCGATCCGCAGGTCGGCTCCGTCCTCCCGCAGGTCGACCTCGACTCGGGTCGTGTGAAGGACCTCGTCCTGAGGGCGGTCCGGGAAGGCCATCGCCGCGGAGAAGCGGCCCTCGTCCACCAGGCGGTAGGCGCCGTCGTCGCGCCTGTGGTCCTTCGGGAGCGGCTGGTAGTAGGCGGTTGTGAGGCTCTGGGTGAGCCGGTACCGGTGGTCGGCGAGCCGTTCCATGTCGGCGGCGCGGAACGGGCCCAGGTCGAAGAAGCCGCGCGAGAGGCGGACCGCGTCGAGGACGGCGGCGCCGGCGAACAGGCGCAGGAAGGTGGGGTTGCAGGCGAGACCCGAGCGGATGCGCCGGTGCTCGGGCACGTCGGAGCCGCCGTACACCACGGTGTGCGCGGTGGCCGAGGCGTGGTGCGCGAGGCGTGCGGTGCTGAGGTACCGCTCGCGCGGGAGCTTCTCCGCGTTCGGGGACGGCAGTTCGCGGCTCAGGTCCGGGGTGAGGAGGGTCTGGGCGAGCAGGTCGGGGTCGTCGATGCCGCCGACGGCCGCCAGCCGTGCCGCCCGGGCGAAGTCGCCCCGGCCGGTGCGGATCGCGAGGAGCCGGTAGTGCGGCAGGTAGGGCCACAGGGCGAACGCGAGCTTCTGGTCCTGCCGTCGCGAGTGGAGGGTCTCCACCGTGCCGTCCGGTCTGATCAGGTCCAGCGTGGTGGCGAGGTTGCGTTCGACGGCGGCCGACAGGTCGGGCCGGCCGAGCGCCTCCGCCAGCAGGAGCAGCGCCGGGTTGGTCACGATGGACGCGTAGACGGCGCTGCGTTCCGAGTACAGGCCGTCCGTGTCGATGTCGACGCCCTCGGCGAGCCACTCCTCGACGCGGTCGAGGAGTCGGTCGTCGGGGAAGGACCGGTGCAGCCGGGCGAGGGCCGCGCTCAGCTCCCAGCGGTGGTTCGGGGTGTGCACGCCGCCGGTCAGGAGACTGGCGGTGGCGGCGCCAGCGATCTCGGCGAGCCCGGCCGTCACCTCGGCCAGTTCCGCTCCCGCGGCGGCGGCGAGGACGTACGCGTCGCACACGTCGTTGACGGTGAACGCGGAGTCCGGCGGTGACTGGACGTTGTCGCCGCCCGCGAAGAGGCCCGAGGGCGTCTGCACGGCCCGCAGGGCGCGCAGGTGGGTCATCGCGGCGGCGACCGCCTGTGCGCTGCCGTGCAATGCCGAGTCCGGGGAACGGTACGCCGCGATCAGGGTTTTCACCCGGCGGGCCAGCACACGGTGTGGCAGGCCGGTGGGTTCCGCGTCCGGGTCGGCCGCGAGCGGGGCGGCCGACCGGTCGGCGGCGAGCGCCGCCGCGCGGACGAACTCGTGGTCGAGCGGGGTGGGCAAGATCAGTCCTTCAGTCCGGCGTTGATGTCGGCGTTCATGACGTAACGCTGGAACACCAGGAAGACGACGATCAGCGGGATCATGGAGATGACCGATCCGCCGAGCAGCACCGACCAGTTGATGTTCTGCGCCCCGACGAGGCTCTGGATGCCGATCTGCACGGTGAACTTCTCGGGGTCGTTCAGCATCAGCAGCGGCCAGATGTAGTCGTTCCACCGCCACTGGAACGACAGGATGGCGAGCGTCAGCATGATGGGCCGGGAGATCGGCACCATGATCCGCAGGAAGATGGACAGCTCACGCGCCCCGTCGATGCGGGCGGCCTCGATGAGCTCGTCCGGAACCGTCAGGAAGAACTGGCGGAACATGAAGCAGCCGGTCGCGGTGAGCACGGCCGGGAGGATGATGCCGGCGAGCGAGTTGTAGAGGCCGAGGTCGCGGACCACCAGGAACTGCGGGGCGAGCATGACCTCGGACGGCAGCATCGTGGTGGCCAGGATGCCGACGAAGAAGACCTTGAGCCATTTGTTGTCGTACTTGGCCAGCGCGTACCCCGTGCAGCAGCTGACTCCCACCGTGAGGATCGTCGCGATCACACACACGATGGTGGTGTTGATGAAGTACTGGGAGAAGTTGGCGCTCTCCCACGCCGCCTTGTAACCCGACACGGTGGGGTTGTGCGGGAACAGCGTCAGCGGAAGGGAGAACAGGTCTCCCGCCGGTTTGAAGGAGCTGAGGACGAACCACAGCACCGGCACTCCGTAGAGGGCCGCCAGGACCCACAGCAGTGTCGTCGCGGGCACCGCGCGCCGGAGCCCTCCACTGGCCGCGCCGCTGGGCCGCTTCTTGCGGGCAGCCCGTCCCGGCCCGGCGTCGACCTTGCGTGGCATGTCTGTGGTTGTCATCGGTTCTCCACCCGCCGGTTGACCATCATCTGGACGATCGCGACGGCCATCAGGATGAGCATGAGCACGAACGACGCGGCGCTCGCGTAGCCGATCTGGCCCGTTTTGAAGCCGGTCTGGTAGATGTACTGGACAAGCAGGTTGTTCGAGGTTCCGGGTCCGCCGTTGTTGAGGGAGGCGAACAGCGGATACTCCTTCATCGCGTGGATCGTGTTGAGCAGGATGACGATGAAGGAAGTCGGCGCGATGCTCGGCAGTGTGATGCTGATGAACTGGCGCCACGGACCGGCGCCGTCGAGCGCGGCCGCCTCGTAGTACGACTGCGGTACGTTCTTGATCGCCGCGATGAACAGCAGCATCGAGAAGCCCGTCCAGGCCCAGGATGCCGCCACCACGACCACCAGCAGCGACAGGTCCGCGTTCGACTGCCACGGAACGGCACTGCCGCCGACCTTCTCGATGAGGTAGTTGACCAGGCCGAAGTTCTCACCGAACAGCCACCGCCACAGGACGCCCACGACGATGGGCGACAGAAGCCACGGGATGAAGAAGAAGACGCGGGCGACCGACACGCCCTTGGCGTGCTTGCTCACCAGCACATTGGCGATGAGCAGCGAGAACACGAAGTTCAGCGGAACGAAGAGCACGGTGTACAGCAGCGTGCGGGTCAGCGCGTCGAAGAAGGTGGAGTCCCCGAACAGGTTGCTGTAGTTGTCCAGTCCGACGAACTGGAACGCCCCCACACCCGTGTAGTTCGTGAAGGAGTAGACGAGCCCGATCACCGCCGGCCAGACGAAGAACAGCGCGAAGAGCACGACGTTGGCCGCGATGAGGACGAGCGGCGCAAGGGTGTACTTACTGCGTCTCCTGGGCGGGCTCACGGACACGTCCGAGGCGCGTTTGGTCATCTTCCTGACTCCGTGCTGGTGGAATGGGTTCCTGTGGGCTCAGGCCGTGAGCCCGGCATGCCGTGGGCCCGAGGCCGGGCGGCGGGGTCGGGACACCGCCGCCCGGGCCTGTGGGCCTACGCTCAGCCGCCGACCTGCTGGTTGTAGCCGGCCACGATGTTCTCCAGGGCCTTGTCGGCCGACTGCTGGCCGTTGATCGCCTTGCCGAGCTCCGTCTTGGTCGGGTCCTCGGTGAGGCTCTTGCCCTTCAGCACCCAGTTCGTCTGCGCGGTGTTGAAGTAGCCGGAGATCGGGGCGTAGAGCGGGATCGACTCGTTGTACAGCTTGAACGCCGCCTGCGCCGCCTCGGAGGTGAAGGGGTACTTCGGGTTCAGCCCGCTCTCGACCGGCAGGAACCCGGACGTCTCACACAGCTCCTGGTAGTGGGCCGGCTCGTACAGCCAGGTCAGGAACTTCGTCGCGGCGGTGGCCGCGTCGGCGTTGTTGTTGAAGCCGACCGTCATGCCGCCGCTGTTGACGTCGCTGGCCTGCACGGGCTGGGCGGGAGTCGGGACGCTCGCCCACTCGAACTTCTTGATGCTCTCCGCGAAGGCGGGAACCTGCCACACGCCGGACCAGTAGGCGACCACGTCGCCGCTCTGGAACATGGCCGACGGGTCGGCGCCGCTGGTCCACACCGACTTCGGCATGGTCTTGTCGTCGTTCCATCCGACGAAGGTGTTCACGGCCTTCTTGGTCGCCGCGTCCACCGAGAACTTGCCGGAGTCGTCGGCGTGGACGTACTTGCCGCCCATCTCGTACACCATGGCGCGCAGCCGGGACGGCGACTGGTCGAAGGTCAGGGAGTACTTGGCGTCGGTCTTCTCCCGGACCTCGTTCGCGGCCTTGATGAAGTCGGTCCAGGTCCAGGTCTTCTGGGGCGAGGTCGGGAAGGAGACGCCGGCCTTCTCGAAGAGCGACTTGTTGATGAACAGGCCGGACGCGGTGACGTCCGAGGGGATGGCCAGCACCTTCCCGGACGAGTCCTTGGCGACGAAGTTGGCGTTGATCTTGTTGCTCTTGTTGTTGGCGATGTCGCTGAGGTCGATCAGCTTGTTCGACCAGATCGGGTCCAGCGCCGGCACGGCGGCCACGTCGGGCAGGGAGTTCGCCTGCGCGGCGTTGTGCAGCTTCGTCGTGTAGCCGTCATAGGGGATGTTGACGAGCTTGAGGTTGACGCCGGTTTCCTTCTTGTACTGCGCCACCATCTTCTTCCAGCCCGCGTCCTGCCCCGGAACCGTGGAGATCCAGAACGTCAGCGACTTGGAGGTCCCGCCGGAGTCGGATCCCGACCCGCAGGCCGAGAGCAGCAGGGCACCTGCCGTGGCCACGGCAGCGAGGGGGACCAGGCGGCCTATGCCGCCGCGGCCGAGTCGGCGGGAGCGCCGCACACCCACAGTGGTCATCTTCGATCCCTTTTCGTCGTAGGGGACGGAGCACGGCGCCGACCGAGGCGGCACTGGTGCATTTTGCAGGAAAGTTCGCTTTCCGGGGGCGCGGCCTCGCCCGGCCGCGTCATCCACGCGGGGCGAGATCCCCGGCCGTCCAGGCCGTCACCGCACGGGCACGCCCTCGTGCGGTTGCCGTACGTCGAGTACGGGCGGGACGCTCGCCCCAAGCCGGCGTCCCGGCCGACTTAGAAAGCGCTTGTCCGGACATTGGCAGACCGGGTCCGAAACCGTCAATCCTTCATCCGCGCCGCCTCGGTCACGTTTTGGACTCCTCTGGCGACCGCGAGCCGTGCCGCGCCCACGACGGTGCCGAGATCACCGACCTGGCTGCTGACCACCTCGGTGGGCCAGCTCAGCCGCTCCAGCTCGGCCCGCACACCGGGCAGGAGCTGCGGAAACGCGCCGGTGCTGCCGCCCAGGACGAGCAGCCCGGGGTCCAGTACGGCGGTCACGGCGGCGGCCAGCCGGCCCACGTCCACGGCGTGCCGGTCGACGATCGCACGGGCCGCGGCGCTGCCCTCGCCGGCCAGAGAGAACAACCGTTCGGCGGTACGGGGGCAGGAACCGTCGGATGCCGGCCAGGCCTCGGCGGCCCGGCGCAGCAGGGAGCGGGCGCCGATGTACTCCTCCAGGGCCTCGTGGCGGGGCTCCAGGTCGTCGTCCCAGGGGTAGGGCAGCCGGGCGAGCTCTCCGGCCGCCCCGTTGGCCCCGGCCAGCACCTGGCCCCCCACGACGATGCCGAGACCGATACCGACGCCGATCCGCAGGTAGCCGAAGGTGTGCCGGCCACGTGCCGCGCCCTCGTGCAGTTCGGCGAGCGCGGCGCAGTTGACGTTGTTCTCGAGGTGGACCGGCACCCCGGGCGGCAGCGCCACGGTCACCGCGTCGAAGACGGGTCCGGCCTTGGCGGTCGCCGGGCGCATACCCTCCTCGGCCCGGGCGGTGACATCACCGACGGCCACGACGATGCTGCGGAGCGGAGCGTCGGCGGGCAGCGCACGGAGCGCGTCGCGCACCACGTCGGCCGCCTCGGCCCGGGGTCCGGTGGCCTCGGCGAGCAGGGTGCCGTCCAGGCCGCAGCCGCGGACCCGGGTGAGCGCGGGGCCGAGGTCGACGGCGAGTACGGCACCGGCGGCCGGGCCGAGCCGGTAGACGGCCGCGTTGCGGCCCGTGCCGCTGGAGGCGGTGCCGGAGTGGGCGGCCAGTCGGACGCCCTCCAGTTCGGCGACGGCGGCGGAGACCGTCGGTTTGGACAGCCGCGCAAGGCTGGCGAGCTGCGGCCGGGTCGCGGTGCCGGCCTGGGCCAGCACCACGAATACGTGCCTCGCGCTCTCGGTCAGACGGGGGGCTCTTACCACGTCGTTCTCCACAGTTCCCCCAGGTGACAGGCTGCTCTCCCGGGCCGATCGGCTCGGCGGGAGGCGGCGATGGGTTGCCCTGGCGGCGCGCGTTCTCACCCCGGGGCGAGGGTCCCGGAAGCCGACTGCGCGACGCCTATTGACAGGCACTGTACTTCGTTAGTTAACTTCCTAACGAACGTCACGGTACTCGCCTGCCGTGGTCCGTCCAGAGGCCCGTCCCGGGGCTTCCCTAGCTTTTGAACTGTCTTGCCCTCCGGCACGGTTCGCCCGCCGTCGCAGCACACACAGCGCACCGACGAAAGAGAATCCGTGCAGGTCACCCCTTTGTCCGGCCCGCTGATGGTCGGCATCGACGTCGGCGGCACCAAGACACATCTCCGCGCCCGTGCGGGGGACGTCCTGGTCGCCGATCACGTCCGCCCGAGCAGCGGCTGGCGGCCGCACGATCCGGTGGCCGCCGCAGGCTGGCTGGCCACACTGGTCGCCGGCGCCCTGCCCGCGGGTGTGCGGCCGTCCGCCCTTGCCGTGGGCGGGCACGCGTGCGAGACGCCTCGCCAGTGCACACAGATCCGCACCGCGCTCCAACTCCACTTCGACGCCCCCGCATTGGTGGTCGGTGACGCCGAGCTGCTCGTCCCCGCCGCCGGGTTGGACAAGGGGGTCGGCCTGGTCGCCGGTACGGGGTCCGTGGCGGTCGGCCGGCTGGCCGACGGCACGCCCGTCCAGGTCGGCGGATGGGGCGCGGTCCTCGGCGACGAGGGCGGCTCGGCCGGTCTCGTCCGCGAGGCGGCGCGGGCCGTCTGGGCGGCGCACGACCTCGGCGAGGAGCCCGACGCACTGGCGCGCGGGCTCCTCGACGCGTTCGGTGTCACCGAAGTGCCCGGGCTGGGTGCGGCGTTGGAGGGGGCCCAGAGCGCCTCGGCGGAGTGGGGCCGGCACGCGCCGGTGGTGTTCGCGGCCGCCACGGCCGGTTCGCCGCTCGCCCGTGCCGTGATCGACGAGGGCGGCCGGTCGCTGGCCGCGCTGGTCGGACAACTCGCCTCGCGCGGGGTCGCCGTGGACGACGTCGTCGTCGCCGGCAGCACCATTCTCGCCCAGCCCGTCCTGTACGAGGCGTTCGTCTCCGCGCTGGCCGACAGGGTGCCGGGGGCCCGGCCGCAGCACCTCCGGGTGCCGCCGGTCGACGGCGCCTTGGCGCTCGCTCGTTCACTTGTGTGACACCTGCCCGACTCCGGACGATCCCGAGTCCGACACAACTCGCCCGTAGATCTTCGCTCGTAAGACTCGATCCCCCGCACCTCCTGCACCGCGGGTGCGTCTCCTGGGCGTCTCGTGCGCCAGACGGTCGAGTCGATCATTTCGATCTCCTTTCCGGCCGTACGGCCGAAGAACTCGAGAGAGGCCCATATGCCGTCATCCGCCGGCCACGCCACCCCGTCCCTTGACCGAAGGCGCTTTCTGACGGCCTCCGTCGGCGGCGGGGCGGCACTGGTGGCCGTTCCCGCCCTCGCCGGTTGGCTGCCCGCCGCGGACGCCAAGGCGGCCGTGCACCCCGCCGCGTTCGTCGATGACTACAAGACGAACGTCGTGGCGAACCAGACACCCGAGACCAACGCGGTCGTCCGGATCCTCGGCGGCTTCGCGAAGGTGTGGAAGACGGGTGGCGCCTGGAACACCGGCACGCCGCTCGCCCCCGAGGTGCTGCGCGCCAACATGCGCTACTGCGCCCGGATCACCGCCATGCGCACGGACGCTCAGGCGAAGGAATCGTTCATCGTCGACCGTCAGCACCAGAGCTACTCGGTGATCGCCGGGCTGGGTCCGCTGACCGACCTGTACAAGTCGGGCGCCAAGGCGGTCACCTCGATCACCAGCGCGCCGGACGGGACCCCTGCCGGGAAGATCAGCGACGCCCTGCCGGCCAACGCGCCCGCGGGTTCCGCGATCGGCGCCGGGTCGTACGACTCCGACCTCGGCCAGGTGGCCAGGCTGGTCGACACCGTGCGTGGCCCGTTCGCCTCCGGCAACCCGGCCAAGTTCGCCTTCCAGTACCCGCGTCCATGGCGGATGAACGAGGACAGCGAGGTCGTCGACACCGGCGAGAAGGACGAGTTCGGCTTTCCCGTCTACGACTCCAAGGTGGCCGTCGCCCCGCAGCTGCTGCGCCAGCGCAGCGAGAACGCTGCCGAGGACGGCGGCTTCCCCAGCGGCCACACCAACGCCCTGCACCTGGCGGCCCTGGCGTACGCCTACGCCGTACCGGAGCGCTTCCAGGAGATGGTGACCCGCGCCTTCGAGCTCAGCCACACCCGCATCGTTTCGGGCATGCACTCCACGGTCGACGTCCTCGGCGGCCGCATCATGGCCACCGCCCTGGCCGCCGCCGCGCTCGCCGACCCGGCCAACGCGGACCTCAAGGCCGCCGCACGGGCGCAGGCGCTCGCGTACTTCACGGAGCGGACCGGCACGACGGCCGACACGCTGTACGCCTACGCCCACTCGGCCGACGCCGACAGCGACCCGTACGCCGACCGCGACGCCAACGCCCGCACCGTCAAGCCCAAGCTGACCTATGTGCTGACCCGGCGCGGCCGTGACGAGTCCCTGACCGTGCCGAAGGGCGCCGAGGTGCTGCTGGAGACGCGCCAGCCGTACCTGAGCGCGGCCCAGCGCCGTGAGGTGCTGCGCACGACCGCGCTGCCCGCCGGGTACGTCCTGCTGGACGGCTTCGAGCAGTGGGGGCGGCTCGACCTGTTCACGGCGGCGGACGGCTACGGCGCCTTCGACTCCGACGTGACCGTCACGCTCGACGCGGCGGCCGGCGGCTTCGGCGCGGCAGACATCTGGCGCAACGACATCCGCGGCGAGGGCGGCCTGACCAAGCGCGGTACCGGCGCGCTCACGCTGACCGGGCACAACCGGTACCACGGTGGCACGGTCGTCGAGGCGGGCACGCTGGTCGCCGGGTCCGCCAACGCTCTCGGGCAGGGTGACGTGCGGGTCAAGGGCGGCGTGCTCCGCGCGGACAAGGTGCTGCGGGTGCGCGGCTCCTACGTCCAGGAGGGCGGGGCGATCCTGGAGTTGCCGCTGCGCAAGAACCACGGTCCGGCGCTGGAGGTGTCGAGCCGGGTGGTGCTGGGCCGGGGCAGTGTGCTGTCGCTGCGCCTCGACACCGAGCGGCCGCCGGTCGCGGGGACGATCCTTCCCGTCATCGAGGCGCAGCGGCTGCGGGGTCAGTTCGACCGGATCGAGCTGAACTCGGACAAGCTGCGAGCCGTACCCGTCTACACGGCAGACGGTCTGTCGGTACGACTCCTGAGGCGGTAACGCCGTCCCCGGCGGGGGGCTGGTGCAGAGTAGGCCCATGGGCCGGCTCCGGATCAGCTCCCGCCGCCGCGGGGCCGACGGCGCCGCGGAGCGGATGATGGCGCTCGAACGGCACTCGGCCACGACACCTGAACGGTTGTCAGCCCCGGCACCACCTGCGCTTGCGGACGCATCCGACGCGCCGCCGGCGCAACGCAGGCGCTTTGCACCGCCCTCGGCATCGCCCCGGAGGCGCTGGCTGGTCCCGCTCCTCGCGGTCGTGCTGCTGGGCCAGATGGCCGTCGCGATGGTGACGACCGCCGTGCAGCAGACTCCGACGATCGACGAACCCGTGTACGTCGGGGCGGCTGCCGAGTATCTGTACGAGCACCGTCTGGTCCACAACCCCGAGCATCCGCCGCTGGGCAAGCTGGTCATCGGGGCCGGCGTGGTGCTGTCCGATCCGCAGGTCGATCGCGCCTTCACCGGCGATCAGGGCCGCTTGGGCCGGCATCTGCTGTACGAGTCCGGGAACGACCCGTGGCGGCTGATGCTGTTCGCGCGGGTCCCGGTGATCGTCCTGACCCTGTTGTTCGGGTTGATCGTGTTCGCCTTCGCTCGTGAACTAACCGGTCCCGTGGGCGGGTTGGCGGCGCTCGGCCTGTACGCCTTCTCCCCCGACGTCATCGCCCATGGCTCGCTGGCCACTTTGGACGTTCCGGCGGCCGGGTTCGTGCTGGCGTCGGTCTGGCTGCTGTGGCGGGCCCGTCACCGGCCGCGGTGGCACGTACCGCTCGCCGGGGTGGCGCTCGGCGCGGCCCTGGCGACGAAGATGAGCGCGTTGGCGGTGGTCCCCGTGGTGGCGGCCCTGGCGGGCTGGTCGGTGTGGTGTGCGAGGGCGTCCGCCGGGCCCTCGGAGTCCTCCGAGCCCTCCGAGCCCCGCCGCAGGACTCTCGCACGGGCGGTCGCGGGCGCCTGCGTCGTCGTGTTGGTCGCCGTCGGCGTCGTATGGGCCACGTATCTGGTGGTCGATCCACGGCTGCGGTGGGCGCCGCAGCAGCATGTGCCGGTCGTGCACGGGCTGCGGGGACTCGGGGTGGACCTGCTGCCGTTGCCGGAGGCGTACCGGGACGGGATGCGGATCCAGTTCGGCTTCGAGAACCACCCGTGGCAGGGCTTCCTGTTCGGCCGGCTCTACACGGGCTCTGTCTGGTACTACCTGCCGGCCGCGCTGCTGGTGAAGACACCTCTCGGCATGCTCGTCCTGTGGGCGGCGGGTGCGGTGGCGCTGGTGGCCGTGCGGCGGCTGCGGCCGGCGGCGCCCTATCTGCTGGTGCCGACCGCGGTGCTGCTCGCCTCGGCCATGCTCGGCTCGCGGGACTTCGGCACGCGGTACGCCGTCTTCGTGCCGATGTTCCTGGCAGTGGCCGCGGGGTGTGTGGTCGCGGTTCGGTGGCGGTGGGCTCCGGTCGCGGTGGGGGCACTGGTGCTGTTCGTCGCGGTCAGTTCGCTGCGAACGTATCCCTACTACCTGCCGTACTCCAACGAGGCGTTCGGCGGTCCGGCGAAGACGCGGCTGCGGCTGCACGACTCGAACGTGGACTGGGGCCAGGACCTGGGCCGGCTCGCGGACCGGCTGCGCGAGCGGTATCCGGGCGAGCGGGTGTGGCTCGTCTACAAGGGCAGCGGTGTGCCGTCCTTCTACGGACTCCGCGCGGCCGATCCGCGCAGGGCGCCCGCGCGTGAAGTGCGCGGACTGCTCGTCGTGTCGGACTCCGCGGCGGCCAAAGCGACCGGCCGCCTGGCCGAATTGATCGACAGCAGTCGTCCGATCGATACGGTCGGGCATTCGATCACCATCTATCGGCGGTGAGCGCACCGTTCGCAACTCTCGCACCAACCCTGGTCACCACGGTGTGTGAGCTATGTTGAAGCACTGTGGAAGACAAAGGAGGCGCCCTGCCATCGCCGCAGCAGGCGCGCGCGCAGGCATCCGCGATCACTTCGGGCAAAACCGCTCCGGAAGTGGAGGCATCCCCGACTTCCCAGCTCAGGACGCTCTTCGACCAGCCCCGTCTGTCCCCCGGACAGCGGCGTATCGCGCAGTACCTGATCGAGCACATCACCGAAGCGGCGTTCCTTTCGATCACTGATCTCGCGGAGCGGGTCGGTGTCAGCCAGCCCTCGGTGACGCGTTTCGCCGGGGCGGTGGGCTTCAGCGGTTACCCGGCGCTACGGGAGAAGCTCCAGGCGATCGCCCTGGGCAGCCTTGCCGGGGGCCCCGCGGCTGCGGAGGAGAACGGCGCCAACGAGCTCCAGTCCGCCGTGGACGCCGAGATCGAGAACCTGGAGAACCTGCGGCGCGACTTCGCCGACCCCGACCAGGTGATCGACATCGGCCGCAAACTGTCGCGGTCGACCCCGCTGACCATCCTCGGGCTGCGTATCTCGGCCTCCCTCGCCGAGTACTTCGCCTACGCTGCGCGCCGGATCCACCCCGATGTGCGGCTGGTGACCCGCGGCGGCAGCGTCGCCTACGACGCACTGCTCCAGTCGCGCGAGGCCGGCGGCACCTGGGTGCTGGCGTTCTCCATGCCGCGGCACGCGCAGGAGACCCTGACCGCCGTACGGGTCGCGCGCAGCGCCGGTCTGAAGGTCGCCCTGGTCACCGACCTGGCGCTCGGGCCGGTGGCCGACACCGCCGACGTCGTCTTCGCCACCGGCACCGGGTCCCGGCTGGTCTTCGACTCCTACGCCGCGCCCGGCGTGATGGCCGCCGCGCTGCTCCAGGCCATGACCGACGCCGACCCGGAGCGCACCCAGGCGCGGCTCGAGGACTACGAGCACATCTCCGACCAGCACCAGTTCTTCCTCCGGGACTGACCCCGCCGGAACCGGCCGCCGAACCGCCACAGGACGGTGCCTTTCCATTCAAATCACGCATGAATGTTTTCATGCGCCTTGAAAAGCAGACGGCATATATAAATACTTCACACGCACCATCCGCCCGCCGAAAGCAGCCGGTCCGCTCATGCGCACCTCACCCCATCCGTCGTGCACATGTCGGCTGCCCCGGCGGGCTCCTCAACGAACAGCGGTTGCCGCCGTCTCCTACCCGCGTCGGCGCTCGCGCTGTTCGGTCGGGCATCGCCTGCGCGAGCGCCCGTGGCGGCGGCCCCGGTCATCCCCTAGGCCGGGGCCGCCCCGACTCCGTCGGACACCCCAGACGACGCCGCACACCCGGAAGCGATGACCATGACCCTGACGACGACGCGCATCAGCCCGGACTGGCCGTGCCAGGTCAAGACCCCCGGCTCCTACGACTGGGAACGTTCGGCGGCCAAGTGGCTGCGTGAGCTGGTGCCGGCCCGCTACGCCAGCTATCCGGCACTGATCCGTCATCCCGTGCTGCTCGCCCGCCATGCGCAGATCCAGGTCCAGAACGAGATCCGGGTCGCACGCACCGCACTTCAGACCGCGAGGGCCGACCTGCCGGCCCTCGGTATGCCGGAGTCGGTCATCGAGCTCACCATCAAGATGTACGCGGCGGAGGTCATGCAGTTGCAGCACATCGCCCGCAGTGTGCGCGCGGTGTCCCAGGCGCTGGTCGACCGGCGCTGACCGGTCGCCACCGGCCGTTATCGGCGTCATGGGGCGCCGTAGGGCGCCATGGGGCGTCACCGGACCAGTCGGGCGTCAGGACGAGCCGGCCGTCGCCGCGCAGGTGACCTGCGCCGAGGGCGCGCCGGACTCCGAGGTGTCGGCGATGAACCCGAACGTGACGCTCGCACCGGGCGCCAGCCTCCCGTTCCACGAGGCGTTGGCGACGGTCGCGGTGCCGTCCCTCGTCGTGGTGAGGGTGCCGTCCCAGACCTGAGTGAGGCGGGCGCCGTCGTCCGGTACGACCGTCGCGGTCCAGCCGGAGACGGAGGTGGCGGGCGCGTTGGTGACGGTCACCTCACCCTGGTAGCCGCCCTGCCAGCTGTTGACGGTCCGGAATGACGCGGTGCAGGCGGAAGAGCCCCCGGCGCCACGGGAGTCACCGGAGTCACCCGAGTCGTCGGCGCCAGGTCCACCCGGTGCGTTCGGGGCCGGCTCGGCCGATGCCGAGGCGCTCGCGGTCGGGTTCGTGTCCCGGGCTCCGGCCGCCGCGTCGTCGCCACGGCCGGAGAGCAGGAGCGCCCCGCCGAACCCCACGACCGCCGCCGCCGTGACGGCGACCGCGATGGCGGTCCTGCGAAACCCGGGGCCGCCGGACACGGCCGGACGGGGGCGGGCGCCGCTGCCGAGCGGTGCGATCCTCGTCCCGTCGGCGACGGGCGGGAGTTCCTGTGTCGCGTCCTCGGTTCCGGACAGGGACGGGGGCACGGGCACGGCCTCGTAGCCGTTCCTGTCCCGCTCCAACTCCTTGAAGAGTTCCGCGAGGGCGTCGGTGCGGCGCGGGCGCAGGACGCGGATCGGTTCCAGGGCCGGGCCTTCGTCGGACTGCTCGGGGTCGGGCCGTGTGGGCACGCCGCTCTCCTTCCGTCCCGTCTTCACGGGATCCGCCATTCCCCGGGAAGTGATACGGGGTTGCGGTCCCTCCGGTTCAGCGAGCACCCCGGTCGCCACCGCCGACCAGCCTCCCTGAATCGATCGATACGATCAATTCGGTATCAAATGTCGAGCGTTTGAGCGTTCCCCTGCTAGAAAGCGCCGTCATGACAACTCGTTGGTCACGTCGCGGCTTTCTGGCCGCAAGCACCGGCACCGCTGTCGCGCTCGGTCTGCCCCCGCGGGCGAGCGCCGCGTCTCCGTCCGCCGTATCGGCCGCGGCGGTGGACGCGTTCACGACCCTGCGGGCGAAGTGGCGCACGCTGATCCTGGGCGAGGGGTTCAGCCCCACCGCCGAACCTTTCAAGAGCCGGCTCGCCGAACTGGGCAGTACCGCGAGCCAGTTGCAGTCCTCCATGGCTCCGACAGCCGGCTCGCTGTGGCCGGATCTCGTGTACGCCGATCCGGAGCCCGACACCGATCAGGAGTCGTACGGCTACTCCGGCAACCTGAACTCCAGCTACAGCCGGCTCAACACGCTCGCGCAGGCGTACCGCCAGCAGGGCACGGGGCTGACGGGCAGCGCCGGCCTCCGGGACGCGATCCTCACCGGGCTGGACCACCTGCACGCCGAGGTCTACCACGCGGGCCAGGCCCGCTACGGCAACTGGTTACAGCTGGCAGATCGGCGCTCCGCAGGCCCTGCTGGACGTCTGTGTGCTGATGTACGACCAGCTGTCGGCGCAGCGGATCGACGACTACTGCGCCGCCGTTGACCACTTCGTGCCCGACTCGGCGGTCGCCGACTACAGCGGGACCAGCACCGGGGCCAACCGGGTCGACCTGTGCCGGGTCCTGGCGCTGCGCGGGATCGTCGGTGCGGACTCCGCCTAGGTGGCGCTGGCGCGGGATGCCCTCTCCCCCGTCTTCCCCTATGTGACGAGTGGCGACGGGCTCTACCCGGACGGGTCGTTCATCCAGCACACCACCGTGCCGTACACCGGCTCCTACGGTTCGGTGCTGCTCGGCGGGCTCGGGATGCTGTTCGCGCTGCTGGCCGGGTCGGGTTGGGAGGTCACGGACGCGAACCGGCAGATCGTGTTCGACGCGGTGGAGAAGGCGTGGGAGCCGTTCCTCTACAACGGGCTGGTGATGGACGGTGTGGCGGGCCGGGCGATCAGCCGGGGCCTGTCGGCGCCCGACACGAAACAGATCCAGCAGAACGATCACCTGCGAGGTCATCCGATCCTCGCGTCGATCGTTCTGCTCGGCCAGGGCGCGAGTGCCGCGGAGAACGCGCGCTGGCGCGGTCTGGTCAAGGGGTGGCTGCAACGTGACTACTACAGCCCGCCACCGTCGTCTGCCTCGGCGCGGGCATCAAGTGCTCCGACGGCACGGCTGTGGAGACGACGGTCGAGAACCGCAACCTCGGCCCCACCGGCGGCGCCCCCTTCGTCGTCGACGGCGCCACCAAGCCTGCCGGCTACCCCTGGTCGGCGACGCTCACCGGTGCCGCCTGGGCGCACATCGGCGGCCACGGCGGCTATGTGTTCCCCGGCGGAGCGACCGTCAAGGCGCTGCGGGACGCGCGGGACGGCCGGTGGAGCGACATCAACAAGGGCGGCTCCACGACGGTACTGAATCGCAAGTACCTGACGATGTACGTCGACCACGGCACGAACCCGACGGACGGCACCTACGCCTATCTGCTCATGCCGGGTGCGACGGCCGCTCAGACGCAGGCCCGTGCCGCCGCACCGGCGTCAACTTCTGGTTCGGCGGCACGGTCGGGCCTCTCGTCGCGAGCAGTCCGTGCTGCGTGATGATCAGTGAAAGGTCGGACGGTACGGCGGTGATCTGCGTCAGCGATCCGATGCGGATGCAGACGATCCTGACGCTCACCTGGAACCGGGCCGTGTCCGCGGTGATCTCCAAACCGTCCACGGTGACGTCGGCGACGACCGGTTCCGCGCTGAGGCTCACCTTCGGCGATCTGAGCACGACGATGGGCGCCACACAGAAGATCACCGTCCGGCTGGGGTGAGCGCGCGGACACCGCCGTCGGCTCCGGTCGGGCTCAGGCCTCGGCGGCCAGGAAGCGGTGCAGGGACGCCTTCAGCGCGGCGACGAAGGCGTCCGTGCCCGTGTCGTCCAGAGCGTCCAGCGAAAGGTACGGGTTGAGGTCCTCCAACTCGACCAGCAGCAGCTCACCGCCCGGTGCGCGGCAGGCGTCTACGCGCTGGATGCCGTGCCTGATGCCGTTCCATTCCACGAAGCGCCGGGCGAACTCCAGGTCGCCGTCGGTGGGTTGGTACGGCTCCAGCTGCCAGCGCCGGTCGGTGCGGGGCGCGTACAGGGCGTACTGGAAGTCGTGGTCGACGAAGTAGAAGGAGACCTCGTAGGCGAAGTCGACGCAGGGCTGGATCAGGACGTCCCCGTCGACCGGCTCGCGCACCCCGTCCGCCGGAACGATCCGCAGCCCTATGGAGTCGGCGCCGGTCTTGGGCTTGACGACATACCGGTCGGCCTCGGGCAGGAGGTGCAGGTCGTCGGCGCTGTCCACGGTGGGGATGACCGGTTGTCCGGCCGTGGTCAGGTCGATCAGGTACTGCTTGCCCGCCATGTCGGCCCTGCCGGTGAGCGGGTTGTACACGCGCGTCCCGTCGGCGAGCGCGCGGCGGCGGAAGTCGTCGTACGCGTCCTGGTAGTCCAGTACGGGACCGCTGTTGCGGACGACGACCGCGTCGAAGGCGGCCATGAGCGCCACCGCGTCCCGGGGGTGGCACAGGGCGAGGTCGAAGTCGGCGCGCAGCCGCGAGGTGAGGAAGATGTCCTCGTCGCAGTAGCGCCGCCCGCGCGCCGGGTAGGCCAGGTCGGTGACGTACAGGACGCGGGGTCGGGCGGGCGGCATGCGGGGCTCCTCGGCTGCGGCGGCAGCCGATCGTATGCGGACCGCCGCTCACCGAACAAACGTCGGGTAGGCCGAGGTCACAGCCCCGCCGACCACAGCTCCCGCCTGCCGATCCCCTCCAGGCCACGGCGCACGGTGCGCCGGGGGCCGGGCTCGATGGGCGCGTACGACGGGACGGCGAGCACGCGGCAGCCCGCCGCCTCGGCCGCCGCCACCCCCGTGGGCGAGTCCTCGACCGCCAGGCAGGCGGCGGGGTCCACCCCCAGGGCCCGGGCGGCGGCGAGGTAGAGGTCGGCGGCCGGCTTGGTGCGGGGTGTCTCCCCCTCGGCGACCGTCGTGCGGAACCGGTCGGCGCCCAGGGTCTTCAGTACGGCGTCCAAGACCGGCCTCGACGACGCGGACACGAGCGCTGCCGGGATGCCCGACTCCCGGAGCAGGTCGAGGAGTTCGAGGGGCGCCGGGGAGCGGCACGGTCTCGCGCTGGACGGCCGCCAGGAAGCGGGCTTCCAGGTCGGTGGCCAGGGTGTGGGGTCGCCGCCCGTAAGGGGCCGGAGGCGGGTGGCGGTCTCGGTGGCCGAGCGGCCGAGGACGTCGAAGAGGTCGTCGGTGCCGATCCGGGGCACGGCATCGCGGACCGTGCGCAGCCACAGTGACTCGGTGTCGACGAGCGTGCCGTCCATGTCGAGGAGTACGGCGTGCGGGGCGGCGGCGAAGGGGCGGCCGTCCAGCGTCCAGTGCCGGTCGGGGTGGCGGCCGAGGACGGCGAACACCTGGGCCGCGATGTCGGCGTGCCGCAGCGGACGCGGTGCCGGGCCGATGCCGGGGCCCGCCGCGGCCACCCACGCGGTGCGCTCCTCGGGCGTACGGCCGCCGTGGCCGCCCGCGTCGACATGGCCGTGGTCGGTCACGACGAGGAAGGTCCACTGCTCGTCGGCGTAGGAGGCCCGGGAGCGTACGGCGGCGAGCAGGCCTCCGAGGCGGGCGTCGGCGCGGCGGATCGCGGCCTCGTAGGTCGCGCCGCAGCCCAGGACGTGCGCTGTCTCGTCGGGTGCGCCGAGGTAGACGAACGACGCCACGGCGTCGTCGGCGGGGTCGTGGCCGGGGTCGGCCAGCGCGCGTACCGCCACGTCGGTGATGCGGTCGTCGCAGTGTTCCCAGGCTTCGGGGCATCTTTTGTGTACAGACGATCAGAGTCAAGAGTGTTCGCGCGAAACAATCAAAACGATCGCTAATCGCTCATCCGGTGATCGGTTCAGCTCCGCAGGACGAGCGAACCCTCAAGTCCGGGAGCAGGTCCAGGTGTTGGCGCGGCCCGGGCTCCTTTCCCCCGCGGCGCTCCGCGAGGCGCTCCAGCAGCAGCTTGGCGGCCAGTTCTCCCACGGAGCGCGTGGGCGGCGCCACGGCGGTGAGCGGTACGTCGGAGAGACCGGCGACCTCGTCCTCGTACGCGATCAGCGCCAGGTCGTCCGGGACCCGGATGCCGCACGCCTGGAGCCGCGGCACCAGCACGATCGCGTCCTCGTCGCTGTGCACCAGCGCCGCGGTCACGCCACGCTTCTTCACCGCCTCGACGAGATAGTCGACGCCGGCCTCGTAGTCCCCGTGTTCCCGCACGGTCGGGGCGCCCTTGTCGACGTCGAGCCCGAGCGCCCGCACGGCCGTCTGGTAGCCGGCGGTGATCTGGGCCGCGTGCGGGCCTTCCTGCAGGACGGCGGTGATCTTGCGATGTCCGAGGCCCGCGAAATGACCGACGGCGACGGCGGCACCGTGGGCGCGGTCGGTGCGCACCCGGTCGAGCACCGCGGCCGGGTTGCCGGGCGGGGCGGAGCGTTCGACCAGGACCGCGGGGACGTCGTGCTCCAGCAGCCACTTCTCCTGGCCGTCCTCGGGGATCCCGCCGAACCAACTGGGGGCGACGAGCAGACCCTCGACGCCGCCCGAGAGGAGGTGTTCGGCCTGGACGGGGTCCTCGGTGTCGACGTATCCGGAGACGCCGAGGACGAGTCGGCCGCCCTGGGCCGCGACGGCCTCGCGGGCGCCGCGCACGATGTTCGCGAAGATGTAGTTGGTGGTCGGGACGATCATTCCGACCACCGCGCCCTCGGCGCTCTCCGGGCGCTCGCGCACCTCGCCGGCCGTGCCCCCCGGCCAGACCACGGCGCCGTGCAACCGCTGCACCCGGCCCTGCGCGGCGAGGGACTCCACGTCACGCCTCAGGGTGACCGCCGTGACGCCGAGTTCGGCGGCGAGCTCGGAGACCCGGAGGCTGCCCCGCTCCCGGACGAGTTCGAGCACCCGCTCATGACGCTGGTCGACGTGCAGTCGCATCGGTTCCCCCTGGGGCAAGGCCGGTCGAACGTTCCACGAGCTCACGCGAAGCGTGATCCCGAGCTGCACACTCTACGCCCACAATCGTATCGATCGTTTGCGATCGATACGATCATCAAGCTGCTCGCCGTGACCGCCGCCCCCGACCCACCGCACGACGGACAGCACAGGACAGCACTCAGTACCCCCTGAGCAGCGCACTGAGTGCCATCGCCCTCGCTCTGGTGCTACGTTCCCGTTCATGAGCTCCAGCAGTGCGACGCCCGGTCGCGGCGAGAAGGCAGAGGCCGTGGCGGCGAAGCCCCCGATGCGGGAGGCGCTGGTCGCCGCGGCCTTCCAGTTGTTCCTGGAGCGGGGCTACGAGCAGACGACCGTCGACGACATCGTGACGCTCGCCGGTGTCGGACGGCGCTCCTTCTTCCGCTACTTCCCGTCCAAGGAGGACGTGGTCTTCCCGGACCACGAGCGGTGCCTGGCCGACATGACGGCGTTCCTCGCCGCGAGCGGCGAGGAGGGGCAGGAGCCGGGACGGGGACAGGGACGGGGACAGGGACAAGAGCCCGAGCCGGTGCGCCGGGTGTGCGACGCGGCCCGCCTGGTGCTGCGCATGTACGCGGAGAACCCGACCTTCTCGGTGCAGCGCTACCGCCTCACCAAGCAGGTGCCGGGACTGCGCGCCTACGAACTGTCGGTCGTGTGGCGGTACGAGCGCGCCCTCGCCGAGTACCTGCGCCGACGCTTCCGCGGCCGACGCGACGGGACCCTCCAGGCCGATGTGATCGCCGCCGCCGTGGTCGCGGCGCACAACAACGCGCTGCGTTCCTGGCTGCGCTCGGACGGCCAGGGCGATGCGAGCACCGAGGTGGACCACGCCCTCGGGTATGTGCAGTCCGCGTTCGGCGTCGCCCCTCCCCCGCGTCCCACCGAGGAACCCGCCGACGAACCTGCCGACGAGCGGGCCGAGGACGTGGTGGTCGTGGTGTCCCGGCGCGGCGCGCCACTGTGGCGGGTGGTGCAGGAGATCGAGACGACACTCGGACGCGACTGACTCTGCGCCCTACTCATATTCGGGGTACGCAGTGCCTTTACGAGTGGCACTGAGTGCCATACGCTGAGGCCGTGCGCGGTGGCACGGTGAACCGGGCACGTCCGTGCACGGGTGACCCGCGCACGTGGGATTCCGGCCCAGCGCAGGGAGTTGACCAGCGTGTACCACCACTCAGGAAGCGTTGCTCGTCAGATCGCCGGTTCCGCGGTCGGCGTCCTCGACCCCGCGGCGTCCACGGCCGCCGACCGGGAAGCCATCCATTTCCAGCGGTGCACCTGGTGCGGCACCGCCATGTACCACCGGCTGCTGTGTCCGGTCTGTCAGGGCAGCGATCTGCGGACGGAGCGCAGCGAGGGTCTGGGGACCGTCCGGCACTCCACGATCGTGCACCGCAACACCCCCGCCGCGCGCAATGTGTCCCTCGTCGAGATGGCAGAGGGATTCGTCGTGCGCGGCCGGGTCATGGGCCCGCCCATCGGCATCCACAGCGGGGACCGGGTCCGGCTGTCCACGGCCAAGGACCCGGTGCGCGGCGAGCCGGTGTTCCAGTTGGTGGACGAGCCCTACCGCGCCTGGACCTGAGTAAGCCCGGGGATCAGTTCCCGGACCTCCACGGGCCGCCCCGTCTCGAAGCACCGGTTGGCGGCCAGCCCGACCGCCAGGGCCAGCGCGCCGTCGCGTTCCGTGGCCGTGGGATGCGCCGCCGTACGGACTGCCGTCCCCGCGTCGGCCGCCCGCGTGGGATCGACGGGGCCGAACAAGGCGTCGAGCATGCGCGGGTCTCCCCCGCCGTGGGCCTCGTGGGCGGCCACGAGCGGGACGTCCACGGGAGGCCGCCACAGCGCGCGCAGCGTGAGCCGTGCGCCGCCCGCGTGTTCCGCGGCCGTGTCTCCGTGCAGCGCCCCGCTGCTCGACGCGATCCGGATCCGGGGCGGCTGCCAGCGGCTCTCCTCGACCTCGAGTTCCAGTCGTCCGGCGCTGCCGTTGAACATGACCCGGTAGCCCTCCCACGGTGAGTACGCGGTGAGGTGGTACGTCATGGTCGCGCCCCGCGCGTAGCGCACCAGGACGGCCATGTCGTCCTCGATGGTGACGGGCCCGTCGAAGACGTTGCGGTCGCGGACGTACCCGTTGTCCGGTTCGGCGTCGAGGTAGAGGGCGCGCAGGGTGTCGTCGGCGGCCAGGTCCAGGGCGAAGGGGTCGTCGGCGGCCTGGTCGGCGCCGTGGGCGCGGTCGTAGTCCCGGCGCAGCCCGTGGCGTTCGCCCGCCGCACGGCCGTAGAAGCCGAGCCGTCCGTAGCCGAAGACGTCCCTCGGCTCGTCGGCGAGCCACCAGTTGACCAGGTCGAAGTGGTGGCCCGACTTGTGCACCATGAGCCCGCCGCTGCGGTCCTTCTCGCGGTGCCAGCGGCGGAAGTAGTCGGCGCCGTGGCGTACGTCGAGCAGCCACTCGAAGTGGACGGAGAGGATCTCGCCGATCGCGCCGTCGGCGAGCAGCGCGCGGACCGTCTCGTGCACGGGGCTGAAGCGGTAGTTGAAGGCGACGGTGAGGGAGTTGCCGGTGTCGCGGACGGTGTCGAGGATGCGGGCGCAGCGGTCCGCGTCGACCGTCATCGGCTTCTCCGTGACCACCCGGCAGCCCGCCTTCAGGGCGGGGAGGATGTAGCGGTCGTGCTCGGCGTCGACGGTGGTGACGACGACCTCGTCGATGTCCTCCTTGGCGAGCATCTCGGTGAAGCGGCCCGGCTCCCACTGGGTGGCGGTGGGTTCGCCGCGTTCGGCCAGCAGCCGGTTGTGGAAGGCCATGCGGGCGGGGCTGGGGTCGCACAGGGCGGCGACGCGGTGGCCGGGGCGTTCGGCGAGGGCCCGGGTGAAGGTCTGGGCGCGGTGGCCGGTGCCGACAACGGCGGTGCGGTGCTGGGGAGTTCGGCTCATTGGGGTGGCCTTTCCCGTCGTACGTCCGCCCAGTCCTCTGCGCGCAGAAGCGCCCTCGCTCTTCCCTCCCTGCACAGGCAACGCACAAGTCCCGCCTTCCGTCCTCTCCGGGTGAGGGGCCCGGGGCCGTCCCGGTGCGAACGGAAGGAGGGGCACGTGATCCGTGCCCGGAGAATATGGGTCACCGCGCTGGCGGTGCTCACGGTGGCGGGGGCGTCGCCAGGGTGGGCTCAGGCCCGACAGGCGTCCGACTTACCGCCGTTGGCGAAGTCTGCCGACGGCGGTGACTCTCTGCCGGCGGACTGGAGCATCACCGGCGAGGGGGCCGCGCGGAAGCTGGTGTGGCGCTCCGACGAACGCGTCCCGATGGGAGACGCCCGGGTCGAGTTCTACGCCGGTGACCGGCTGCTCGGCCGTCCGGCGCCGGCGAAGGACGGGCGGACGTTCCGGCTCGGTCTCGACGGTGTCCCGCTGGACTCCCCACAGGACCTGCAAGTACGGGCGGCGGGGCGCAGGTTGGACGTGCCCGAGCCGGCGTCCGGCGGCTCGCGCTCGCCGGTGACGGTGCCGCGGCGGCTACCCGCGAACCCGGTCGACCCCGGCAAGCCGGGCGCGTACGGGACCGTGACGGGCGAGTACGGCCTCGACCCGGTGCGGCTGCCCGGATTCGCCGAGCCGGTCGAGATGAAGGCCGTCGTGGTGGCGCCCAAAGGCGCTCAGGGTCGCCGTCCGCTCGCGCTGTTCCTCCACGGACGCCACTCCACCTGCTACACCCCGCAGGGCGAGACAGGCGGCGAGTGGCCCTGCGCCACCGGCGCCAGGCCCATCCCGAGCCATCGGGGCTATCTGCGCGACCAGCGGCTTTTGGCGTCCCAGGGCTATGTGACGGTGTCGATCTCCGCCAACGGCATCAACGGCCAGGACTGGAGGGCCGAGGACGGCGGCGCGCAGGCCCGCTCCTCGCTGGTACGGCAGCATCTCGCCCGCTGGGCCGGCTGGTCCGCCCGTCCGAGCACGGCACCGGCGGTCGTACGCAAGGCGCCCCGGGCCGATCTGTCCCGGGTGCTGCTGGTGGGGCATTCGCGGGGTGGCGAGGGCGTGAACCGGGCGGCGATGGACAGCCTCTACCCGCCGCCCGCGCCGCAGGACGGGTATCGCGG
The DNA here is from genome assembly GCF_055564995.1 of Streptomyces sp. NPDC028907. Classification (NCBI taxonomy): domain Bacteria; kingdom Bacillati; phylum Actinomycetota; class Actinomycetes; order Kitasatosporales; family Streptomycetaceae; genus Streptomyces; species Streptomyces sp. NPDC028907. Next base: position 354,762 of record NZ_JBVHVE010000009.1, on the reverse strand, counting down.
CCCGGTGCGCTGGCACATTCGCGGCACCGTGCTCATCGGCCCGACGATCTTCGGCCAGAACCCGGTGCCGGACGTGCCGTCGATGACGATCCTGCCGGGCTGTGACGGCGATGTCTCCGACCTCCAGGGCGAGGTGTACGTCGACGGAACCCGGCAGGTCAGCCGTGGTGCCGCGCTGCACAGTGCCGTGTACATGGTCGGCGCCAACCACAACTACTTCAACACCGAGTGGACGCCGGGGCAGGCCGTGGCGCCCGCCGACGACGACTTCTGGCACGACGACGAGGAGCCCGACCCGGTCTGCTCCCCCGGCACCCGTACCCGGCTTACCGCGGACCAGCAGCACCGGGCCGGCGCGACCTACATCGCGGCGGCGGCGCGGCTGTTCGTCGCCGGGGACGACCGGGTCCGCCCGCTGCTCGACGGCTCGGGCCGGCGCGCGCCCTCGGCCGATCCCGCGCGTGTCCTCACCCATGCGGTGGGCGCGCGGCGCGGCGCCGGTTTCCTGCCGGACGGCAAGGTCACCGTGAGCGGGGGCCGGCTGTGCTCGGCGGTGCATCCGTCGTCGGCCGCCGCCTGTCTGGCGTCGGAGACGGCCGGTATGTCACCGCACTTCGCACGCTGGGAGACCGACCGCGAGCCCGGCCGCCGCGCGGTCGCGCTGCGCTGGTCCGCGGCGGGCTCTCCCGTACGGGTACGTCCTGAGCGGTCACTGTCCCTGGCCGGCGCCAAGGCGCTGGCGCTGCGCGTCATCGTGCCCCCTAACAGCACCGGTACGCGCCTGGACGTCTCCGTCACCGACACCGCCGGACGGCGCCGGACGCTGGGCCGCGTCGAAGTCGACGGGCTGCCGGGGACGGACCGGACCGCGTCGTACTGGGCACGCGAGGTGCGGGTGCCGATCGGCGCCGACGACGCGGCCGCGGTCGACCTGGGGCACGTCAAGTCACTGGAGTTGACGCCGCGCACCAGGTCCGGGCGGGCCTGGCTGATGGACGCCTGGGCCTGGCGGCCGGGTACGCCGCCGGTGCGGGAGGCTCCGTTGGCCCGCGTCGACGTGGGCCGGCTGACGGTCAAGGAGGGGGACTCGGGCGAGCGGACGTACCGGGTTCCGGTCCAGGTCTCGGGCCGGGGCGGCGGCCAGGTACGGCTGTTCGTCACCGACCCGGCCACGGACCGGGTCACGGACCGGCTGGTGACGGTACGGCCGGGTGCGCACGGCATCGACGTACCGGTGAAGGTCCGGGGCAACACCCGCTACGGCGACGACCTCGCGCACCACGTCTTCGTCAAGGCGGTCCGCGGCAGCGTGGTCGGCTCGCACCTCGGCGGCGTGACCGCGGAGAACGACGACCCGGTCCCCACGATCGGTGTGAGCCCGGTCGCGGACCGGGTGACCGAGGGCATGCCGCTGAAGTGGCGGGTGACCCTGTCCGCCGCGGCCGACGTCGAAGTCGGCGGCATGCTCGCCGTGGTTGCGGTCACGGAGGGCCGGGAGCTGTCCAGCAAGGACGTCGACCCGGCCTGGCTCCAGGACGCCTCCGGTGCCTCGCCGGATCCGGAGCGGCCGCTGTCCGAGGTGGAGGGGCTGTCGCTGTGGGTGTCCGTCCCCGCGGGCCGGACGAGCGCGGAGGTGTTGGTGCCGACGCGCACGGACGCGGTGGCCGAGCCGGCCGAGTCGGTGCGTCTGCGGTTGGCCGACGACTCCGGTGAGCCGGTGCCGGGTGCACCGGTGGTGACGGGCACGGTGGTCGACGCGTCGTGAGACACGCCTCGCGGGCGGGTTCCCGGCTGTCGGCCGCCGGATGCCGGATGCCCGCTCGCGAGGGCACGTTCGCGTCAGCGCGGTTCGTGATCCGGGGAGATCGTGTCGTCGTCCTCCAACAGGTCCAGGTCCGGCGGAACGAGCGTCGTGGATTCCACCAGGCCCCGCAGCAGGTTGTGCAGCAGGCGGTTGTCGCCGGGGCGGCCCTGCGACTTGTCGTGCAGCAGGGGGTAGCGGAAGCCGGTGCGGTCCAGCCGACGGCGTACGTCCTCGACGCGGTATTCGATCCTGCGCTCGTTCCATCCCGCGTCGGGCCGCAGGTAGGCGAGTTGCCGGGCGGCCATGGCGTAGCTGAGGGGGCGGGGGTCCTCCTCGTAGAGCAGGTAGCGCTGGCCCAGGACGACCAGCAGCAGCCGTTCGTCGTCGTCGAGCGGCCACATCTCCGGTCGGACCGTCTCCGCCCTGCGCCGGGCGACCGGGCCCTGATCGTCATGTCCGGCCACATACAACTCGACCAGGTGTTCCCGGTAGCCGGAGCCCTTCACGAACAACGGGGTGTAGCCGGTGGCGAGCGGCATCGGTTCGGTCGCCGTGTGCATCATCCGGCCACGGGGCAGCCGGACGAGTTGCTGTCCGGTGTTGCGCAGCCACCACTGCCCCTGCTGGTACGTCAGTTCGCCGTGCCGGCGGCTCACCCGCAGATCGTCCACGCCGACCCCCAGGTCCACGTCGGGCCGGTCACCCCGCCCGAAGCGCACCGTCAGGCCCGGCCGCGGCGGGGCCGTGAGATCGCCGGTCACCGTGCGGGCGTGCAGGGTTCCGGGTGTCGTGGGCGCGACACCGCGCGCGAGGCTGGCGGACAGGGGCATCGCTGGTCTCCCTCGGTTGTTCATGGTTGCCGCGGTCAGCAGGATCCCGCACCCGCCGCGGGACCCCTCCCCACCACAAGCCTGCGGTCAGTAGGCCGGCTTCATTCCTCCCGCCGGCAGCTTCTTGCCGTCCTCGCGGGCCACGCTGCACATCACGTGGCGGAAGCCGGCGTCCCACTCCTCGTCCGTGGAGGACCAGCCCCACATCTCGTGCCCCTTGCCACGAGCCCAGTCGACGCCGTACTTCTCCTCGCAGAGCCCTCCCGTGTCGACGCTGTCGGAGGAGCCCTCGCCCGAGGCCCAGGTCCAGCCGGCGACCTGCTCGTCGTGCGGTTCGTCGCAGGACACCAGGGTCTCGGTGGACGAACCGTCCTCGTCCTCCTCGGAGTTGATGCAGTCGCCCGGGCCGAGCTGGGTGATGTAGACCTCGTCGCCGAATCTGCGGAAGTCGCCGAGCGGGCCGCCGAGCGTGGCGTGCTTGAGGAAGAGCAGACAGGCCGAGGGGGGCGGCTCGCTCTGGCCGGACTCGGGGGTGAGGACGTACAGCACCGGGTCGGGCATGGTGGCCCGCAGTGCGGCGGTGCGCCGGGTGCACTCGGCCCGTACGGCGTCCGCGTCGGTCGCCGACGCGTGCCGCTCGGCCGGTACGGTCGCGATGACCTGCCCCTGGGGGTCGTCGTCGCGGCAGTCGACGAGCTTCAGGCCGGGCCGTCCCTGGAAGTCCTCGCCCTTCCAGTCGGCGTCGACGCACTGGCCGGCGCCGAGGCCGTCACGCAGGCCGACCTGCCTGCCGTACGGGTACGCGCCGCGGGTCACGGTCGGGGACGGGAGGGCGGACGGGGTGGCCACGGGTTTCGCCCTGACCTCCGGGTTCCGCGTGCCCTCGGCCGCGCCGTCGAAGGTGAGGGCGCCCAGCCCGAAGCCGCCGCCCCCGGCGAGCACTGCGGCGAGGGTGAGCAGCACGGGCAGTCGGCGGACCGGCGCGGGGAGGGCGTCGAGCGGGGTACGGCGGGTGGCGGTGGGGCTGCCGTGCCGGGCCGGGGCGGAGCGGGCGGGCGAAGGGGCGGGCGTGCTGTCCGCCGCGGCCTCGGCGAGCAGTTCGGCCGCCCGGGCCGCCTGCATCCGCTTCAGCGGATCCTTCGTCAGCAGTCCCATGATGGCGCGGGTGAGCGGGGCGGTGGCTCGTTCCGGTACGGAGGGTTCCGTGTTCAGCGCCGCCAGGAGGCTGGCGTCGAGCGTGTCCCGTTCGAAGGGGGCGGTGCCCTCGACCGCGAGGTAGAGGGTGACGCCGAGCGAGAACAGGTCGGAGGCGGCGGTCGCCTCGCCGCCGGCCAGTCGCTCCGGTGCCACATAGCCCGGGGTGCCGACGACCATGCCGCTCTGGGTGATCCGGGTCTCGCGGGGCCGCAGCGAGATGCCGTAGTCCGTGAGCAGGACCCGGCCGTCCGCGGTGCCCGAATGGTCGGGCGCGAGCAGGATGTTGGAGGGCTTCACATCGCGGTGGACGATGCCGAGCCGGTGCCCGGCGCGCAGTCCGTCGAGGGCGGCCGCTCCGATGCGGGCCGTCTCCTCGCTCGACAGCGGCCCGCGGTCCTTGATCACGGCGTGCAGGTCGCGGGTGCCCGGCAGGTACTCCATGACGATCCACGGGCGGTCGTCGTCCTCCACGACGTCGTACACCGTGATCACGTTCGGGTGCTCGCGCAGCTGCGCCGCCTTCAGCGCTTCGTTGCGCCCCCGGTCGGCGGCGTCGCCGAGTCCGCCGTCCGGCTCGTCCGGTACGTCGATCTCCTTGACGGCGACCTGGGCCCGGAGCCTGTCGTCCTCGGCCAGCCAGACGCTGCCGCCGCCCCCGGAGCCCAGCCGCTGCCGCAGCAGGTAACGCCCGGCGATGATCCGCTCCCCAGCCACCAGCTCTCGCCCCTTCTGTGCGCGATGGGCGTCTGTGACGCCTGGGGCGCGCCGTGCGCGGGACGCCCCGCCGGCCATGCTCACCCGACCCGGTCGGGAACCCTCCCGAAGCGCGGGCAGTCGGGGCCTGGCGCGGTCGCCCGCGGACACCGCATGCGTTGGGCGCCGAACATCGCCTGTGCGGCGAGGTGAAGGTCAGCCGGCCGGCGTCAGGGTCACGCGGATGCCGACCGTGCCGTTCGCGCCACGGCGCAGTCGGCTGCCGAGGAGGGTGAGGCGGCCGGTGAGGCCGTACTTGCGGGCGATGAGCCCGCGGTAGCGGGCACTGGTCGGCTCGTCGCAGATCTCGGCGGTGGCGGGGATCTGGTCGCCGGTCGGCCTGCCCCGCAGGTCGCAGGGGCCGACGAGGACGTCACCGCGGACGCGGATGCGCTTGACCTTCCATGAGTCGGCGACCGTCCACACGCCAAGCGCGTCTCCGTCGCGAACCACCCAGACCGGGGTGGGGACGCCGGTGCCGTTCTTGCGGTAGCTGGTGATGAGCAGGTACTTGCCCGCGCCGAGCGACTCCAGCGGCTCCTGCGTCTCCAGCGACGAATCGTCCATGGCCGGAAGTGTAGGCAGCGTGGGTGGGGGCGCCGAGGGGCGCCCCCACCGCGCGGCTCAGTCGAGTGCCGCCGCCATCCGCCGTACGCCCTCCGTGATCAGCTCGGGCGAGGTCGCGAGGTTCAGCCGTACGTGCCCCGCTCCCCCGGTGCCGAACGGGATCCCGGAGTTGAGCGCGACCCGCCCGCGCCGCAGGAAGACGTCCGCCGGGTCGTCGCCGAGGTCGAGGGCGCGGCAGTCGAGCCAGGCGAGGTACGTGGCGTCGCCGGGGCGGTAGGTGATCGCGGGGAGATGTTCGGCGAGGAGGTCGGCGAGGAGGCGCCGGTTGTCGTCGAGGCCGGCGAGCAGGGCGTCGAGCCAGGCGGTGCCGTCGCGCAGGGCGGCGCTGTGGGCGACGATGCCGAGGTGGCTGGGGCCGTGGCTGACCTCTTCGGGCAGCCGGGCCAGGTCGGCGGCGGCCGCGGGGCCCGCTATGGCCAGGGCCGCCTTGAGGCCGGCCAGGTTCCAGGCCTTCGACGCCGACATCAGCGACAGTCCGCTCTCGCCGCCCGGGACGGTCAGGTACGGCACGAACTCGGCGCCGGCCGCGGTGAGCGGGGCGTGGATCTCGTCGGCGACGACCCGCACGCCATGGCGGTCGGCGAGGGCGGCGACGGCGGCCAGTTCGTCGGCGGTGTGCACGGTGCCGGTCGGGTTGTGGGGGTTGCACAGCAGGAAGGCGGCGCGCCTGCCGCCCGCGGCCGCGTGCCGGAAGCTCTCGTCCAGCGTGTGGAGGTCGATGCGCAGGTCCGCGCCGAGCGGGGCCTCGATCACCTGTCGGTCCATGTGCTCGACGAACTGGTAGAACGGCGGATAGACGGGTGGGTTCACCACGACCGGATCGCCCGGTCCGGTGACCAGTTTGAGCATTTCGACCACACCGAGCATCACATCGGGCACGATCGCCGTCCGTTCCACGGCGAGCCCGTCCCAGCCCCAGCGCTTCGCGGCGAATCCGGCGAGCGCCTCGGCGTATCCGGTGCCCGCCGGGTATCCGGTGTCGCCGAGCGCGAGGGCCTCGTTGAGCGCGTGGACGACGGGTTCGGCCAGCGGGACGTCCATCTCGGCCACCCACATCGGCAGCACGTCGGCGGGGTAGGTGCGCCATTTCATGCTCGTGCGGCATCGCAGACGGTCGAGGGTGAGGGCGTGCAGGGGATTCGGTTCGCCGGACGTCGTGTGCGGGCTCGTGGTCATGGGCCACAAGATAGGCGGCCGCACGGTGGGCGGGAACTGCTGGTGAGGGCGGCGGCGTGGGAATGATCAGCTGTGCGGTGAACACGGGCGGAGCGGGCCACGTATGGAGTGAGGGTGCTCAACTACGGGAGGGCCCCGCGGCGTTGATGCCGCGCTGTACTGGTTCGGGAGCCCTGCATGAGGCACGCACGACGACGTCTCGTCCGGCGAGTGACACGGCTGGCGGCCGTCGGCGGACTCCTCCTCGGAGGAACGATGGTCACCCGCGCGGTGGCGAGCGAACCCCCCGACACCTCGTCCGTCCCCCGTACCTACGCCGCCTCGGCCGCCGGTACCGGCAGTGATCTCCTCGCCCGGCTGGGCGCTTCCCGTACGGCCGGCAGCTGGATCGGCGCCGACGGGAAGCCGGTCGTCGCGGTCACCGACGAGGAGGCGGCCGCCGAGGTGCGCAAGGCCGGTGCCGAGGCGAAGATGGTCGACCACAGCATGGACGAGCTGAAGTCGGCGACGTCGACGCTGCGTTCGGCGCCCCGGGTGACCGGTACGGCGTGGGTGATGGACTACCGGTCCAACCAGGTCGTCGTACGGGGTGACAGCACCGTGTCGGCGGCCGACTGGTCGCGGATGACGGAGGTCGCGGACGGCATCGGCGGCTTTGTGCGCATGGAGCGCACCGAGGGCACGTTCACGACGCGGCTCAACGGCGCGCTGCCGCTGCTGTCGACCGTCGGGCGCTGCTCGGCCGGTTTCAACGTCACCGACGGGCAGCGTGACTTCATCCTCACGGCGGGACACTGCGGGCCCGACGGTTCCGTGTGGTTCGCCGACAACCGCGGCACGCAGCAGATCGGACAGACGATCAAGCAGAACTTTCCGGGCGCCGACTACTCGCTGGTCCAGTACGCGAGCGGGGATGCCGGTGCCGGTGCGGACGTCGTGTCGATCGGTGAGGGCAAGGGCGTACGGATCACCGGTGCGGCCGATCCCGCGGTCGGGCAGCGGGTGTTCCGCAGCGGCAGCACGAGCGGGCTGCGCGACGGCGAGGTGACGGCGCTGGACGCCACGGTCAACTACCCGGAGGGCACGGTCACGGGGCTCATCGAGACGAACGTGTGCGCCGAACCCGGCGACAGCGGCGGCCCGATGTTCTCGGAGGGCGTCGCGCTGGGTGTGACCTCGGGCGGCAGCGGCGACTGCAACGCGGGGGGTACGACGTTCTTCCAGCCGGTGACCAAGGCGCTGGCCGCGCTGGACGTGAAGCTGCTCGTGGCGGCTCAGAACGGGTCCGGTCAGGGCGCCTCGCCGGCGCCGTCGGCGTCGGCACCGCAGGGCGCGATCTCGCCCGGTGACGCGTCGCCCGGTTCGTCGGCCCCGGTGACCGGCGCGGACGCCGTGACGCTGCTGTCCCGGCTGGCGGACCCGAAGAACGTCGGGCCGGGCCTGCTGGTCATCGCGGGCAGCCTGGTCGCGCTGGCGGCGACCCGCTTCATCCGCGCGGAACAGGACCGCAAGGCGTATCGGCGGTATTACTCGGCGACCTGGGGGTGACGGGGCTGGGCGCCGGGCCGGCTGTGACCGCGCGGAGCGACCGGCCCGGGTGCCGGGCCGGTCACGAAGTGGTGGGTCGAGGAGGAGGATGCCCGGGGCTGCGCCGAGGCGAGTGTTCAGGCCGCCTTCGCCGGCTGGGGGGCCGCGGCGGCCCACTCCAGGACAAGGCGCTGGTATTCCTCGCGCTGCTCGCCGCTCAGTGTCCCGCCCGCCCGGCGCCACAGCGCTCGGATCTCCTCGTTGACCTCGTCAGCCGATCGCTCGGAGGCGAATTCAACAGTGGTGGACATGCTGTGAAGCATACGGCTCCGTAGGTGAAGGCGCTGTGAGTAAGGTCGCACAATACGGGCAAAACGGACCGTGTTGCTGATCACTTCCATCTGTCAACGGAGATCGCGGAGTTCAGGCGTCCGCCGCCCCGAGCACCAGGACCTGGATCGCGAGAACAGCCGCCCCACGGGCCCAGTCGTGAAAGTCGGACACCTTGGTCTCCAGGTCGATCGGAGCGGCCAGCGGGTGCCGCCGGGCGCGGATGGTCTCCGTCACGGTCTTCCCGGCGACGTCCATGAGGCCCACTCCTTCGCCGGCGAGAAGGATCTTCTGCGGCAGCACGAAGTTGCCGATCTGTGCGACCAGGGTGCCCAGCGCCCGGGCGGCCTCCTCGATGACGCGGGCCGGCAACGGCTCGCCGGCCGCGGCGAGCTCGAGGATCTCCTCGTACGTCCGGTCGCGGCCGGTGCCCGCATGGACCTGGTAGCGGATGTTGGGGATGGTCAGCAGGGAGACGGCGCTGCCACGCGCCCCGTCCGGAGTGAGCGGACCGTTGGGGTCGACGATCCAGTGGCGGCCGAAGCCGCGGTCCTCCTCGGCGTAGGGCACCCGCTTGCCGCCCAGCACCAGCCCGTAGCCGATGCCGGCGCCGATGGTGAGGACGACGAAGCGCTCCAGGCCGCGGCCGGCGCCGAACCAGGTCTCCGCCTCGACGAGGGCGGCGACGTCGTTCTCCACGACGACCGGCATTCCCGTGCGCTCCTCGACCAGGTCGGCGAGCGGTACGTCACGCCAGTTCAGGAACGGTGACTCCGCGACCACGGACCGGTCCTCGACCAGGCCGCCCACGCCGATACCGATCCCGGCGAGCCGCGGGTGAGCGGCGGCGAGCGTGTCGGCCATCTCCCCCAGCACCTCCACCACCGCGGCCGGCTCACGGCTGGCGAGCGGACGGTCGTAGCGGGCGACGATCTCGCTCCTGAGGGTGGTGACGACGCCGTAGACCATGTCCTCGGTGACCTTGAAGCCGATGAAGGAGCGGGATTCCGCGACGACGTCCAGCGGCTGGGAGGGCCGGCCCTGACGCGTCTCCGCCTGGACCCCCGCTTCGGTGACCTCGACCAGGAGACCCGACTCGATCAGCGGTTTGGTCAGCCGGGTGAGGCTGCCCGCGGACAGGTCGAGGCGCCGGGCGAGTTCGGTGCGGGACAGGGGACCACCGAGGAGCACCTCGATCGCCACCGAGCGTTCACCGGGGCTGAGCGGAAGCCAGCTGGCGGCTACTGGGGTCATGGTCGTCAGACTCCCACATGATTTTTTTTCTTCATGAAACCAACACGGTCATTCTAGGGCCACAGGACCGGCTCGAAGAAGATGTTCGCCTGCCTCTTGACGGCTGGATTCTTTCGCCACAAAAGTAAGTTCCCGAGGATGAGCCGCCGCAGACGAGGGAGTCTCCCGATGACCATCGCCTCCAGCAGCCCTCCGTCGCGTCTGCCGCTCGGCGGCGCGCAGGGGGCAGGGACCAAGTCGAGGACACGGCGGGCCCGCTCCCGCGAGAACCAGGGGGACGGGCGGCTCGCCGCGGTGTTCATCGCTCCGGCGCTGCTGGGCTTCCTGGTCTTCCTGCTCTGGCCGACGCTGCGGGGCATCTATCTGAGCTTCACCCGGTTCAACCTGCTCACACCGGCGGAGTGGGTGGGGTTCGACAACTACGTCCGCATGGTCAACGACCCGATCTTCTGGAACTCGTTGACGGTCACCGTCGAGTACGTCTTCATCAACATCGGCGTCCAGACGGTCGCGGCGCTCGCCATCGCCGTCCTGCTCCAGCGGCTGACCCAGTCGGCACTGCTGCGGGGCATCGTGCTCACCCCGTACCTGATGTCGAACGTCGTGGCCGGCCTGGTCTGGCTGTGGATCCTCGACACGCAGCTCGGCATCGGCAACGAGATCATCAGCGCCGTCGGTGTGGACCGCATACCGTTCCTCGCCGACGAGACCTGGGCGATCCCCACCATCGCCCTGATCAACGTCTGGCGGCACGTCGGCTACACCGCCCTGTTGCTCTTCGCCGGTCTTCAGGCGATCCCGAACGACATGTACGAGGCCGCGAAGGTGGACGGCGCGAGCGAGTGGCGCATGTTCTGGCGGATCACGATGCCGCTGCTGCGTCCGGTCCTCGCGGTCGTTCTGATCATGACGGTGATCGGTTCGTTCCAGGTGTTCGACACGGTCGCGGTGACGACCGCGGGCGGTCCGGCGAACGCGACGAACGTGCTCCAGTACTACATCTACGGTTCCGCCTTCGGCCGCTTCCAGTTCGGCTACGCCTCGGCGATGTCCGTCGCCCTGCTCATCGTGCTCAGCGCGATCACCGTCCTGCAGTACCGGCTCACCAGGGCCGGCCAGACCGACCTCGGCTGACGGAAGGGAGACACCGACATGGCTGCCGTGACAACGACCACGACCACGACCACGACCACGACCACGACCACGAAGACCGTACGGCCGGTCAGGCGCAGGTTCTCCCCGGGGCGGGCCGCCGCCTGGACCTTGATGGGTCTCATCGTCCTCATCACCCTGCTGCCGTTCTACTGGATCCTGCGCACCGCGCTCTCCACCAACGCCGGTCTGAGCGCCGACCCCACCGACCCGCTGCCCGTCGATGTCACCGGCACCGGCTTCCAGCGGGCCCTCGGCCTGCAGTCGGCCGAGGAGGCGGTCGCGCAGGGCGGTGCGGGCGGCGGGCTCGACTTCTGGCGCTATCTGCTCAACTCGGTGATCGTCTCGACCCTGATCACGGGCTGCCAGCTCTTCTTCTCCGCGATGGCCGCGTACGCCTTCTCCCGACTGCGCTGGCGCGGGCGCGACAAGGTGTTCGGTCTGTTCCTGGCCGGGCTGATGGTGCCGACCATCTTCACGCTGCTGCCCAACTTCGTGCTCATCAAGCAACTCCACCTGGTGGACACCCTCTTGGGCATCGCGCTGCCGAGCCTGTTCATGACCCCGTTCGCGGTGTTCTTCCTGCGGCAGTTCTTCATGAACATCCCCGGCGAGGTCGAGGAGGCCGCTCTGCTCGACGGCGCCGGGAAGGTGAGGATCTTCTTCCGGGTCGTCCTCCCGATGGCGTCCACGCCGATCACCACGCTGGGCGTGCTGACGTACATCACCTCCTGGAACGACTACTTCTGGCCGCTGATGGTCTCCTACAGCGACAGCTCGCGCGTGCTGACCGTGGCGCTGGCGGTCTTCCGGGCACAGACGCCGGCGACCGGCGTCGACTGGTCGGGGCTCATGGCGGCGACGCTCATCGCCGCGCTGCCGATGCTGGTGCTGTTCGCCTGCTTCGCCCGCCGCATCGTCAGCTCCATCGGCTTCACCGGGATCAAGTGAGGGAACGAGCATGCGACTTCGTACGCTGACCGCGCTCGCCGGAGCGCTGGCACTGTCCCTGGTGACCGGCTGCGCGAACGGCGGCTCGGCCGGAACGTCCGCGAACACGGTGACGTACTGGCTGTGGGACGCCAACCAGCTGCCCGCCTACCAGGCCTGCGCCAAGGGGTTCGAGAAGGAGAACCCCGGACTCAAGGTGAAGATCACCCAGTTGGGCTGGAGCGACTACTGGACCAAGCTGACCGCCGGCTTCATCGCGGGCACCCAGCCGGACGTGTTCACCGACCACATCCAGAACTTCGGCCAGTTCACCGATCTCAAGGTCCTCGAACCGCTGGACGACCTCGGCATCGAGGACTCCGACTACCAGCCGGGGCTCGCAGCCAACTGGATCGGCCAGGACGGCCACCGGTACGGCGCTCCCAAGGACTGGGACACCGTCGCGCTCTTCTACAACGAGAAGATGGCCAACGACGCCGGGCTGACCGCCGAGCAGCTGAACAACCTGGCCTGGAACCCGAAGGACGGCGGCACCTTCGAGAAGGCCGTCGCCCGTCTGACGATCGACAAGAACGGCAGGCGCGGCGACGAGCCCGGCTTCGACAAGAACAACGTCGAGGTGTACGGCCTGGCCAGCAACGGCGGCGGCTTCGGCGACGGCCAGACCCAGTGGAGCAACTTCGCGGCCTCCGCCGGCTGGAGCTATCTGGACAAGCCGCGCTGGGGCACCAAGTACCAGTACGGCAGCAAGACCTTCCAGTCGGTCATCCAGTGGTACTTCGGGCTGGCGAAGAAGGGCTACATGCCCCCGCTGTCCGACTACAACATCCAGTCCAACCAGGCCAACACCCAGGTCGCCGCGGGGAAGGCCGCCGCCGCGTTCGACGGTGCCTGGATGATCTCCACCTACGCGGGCTTCAAGGGCATGAACATGAAGACCGCGCTCACACCGGTCGGCCCGACCGGCAAACGGGCCACCATGATGAACGGTCTCGCCGACTCGATCACCAAGGCCGCCAAGAACAAGGCGGGCGCCCGCAAGTGGGTGGCGTATCTGGCCTCCGACGAGTGCCAGACCGTCGTCGGCAGGTACGGCGTCGTCTTCCCCGCCACTCCGGCCGGGACCAGGGCCGCCGTCGCCGCCTACGACAAGAAGGGCATCGACGTGTCGGCCTTCACCGAACCCGTGGCCGACAAGAAGCGCTTCCGGACCTTCTCCTATCCGATCGCCAGCTACTCGGCGGACATGACGGCGCTCATGACGCCCGCGATGGAGGACATCTACGGCAACGGAAAACCCGTGAGCAGCCTCCAGAAGACCAACGACCAGATCAACCTGATCCTCGGCCAGTGAAAGGCACACCCTCCATGACGTTCTCCCTCGGCATCGTCGGCGCCGGCCAGTTCTCCGGCCAGTTCGCCACGCTGTTCCAGGCCCACCCCGGTGTCAGCGACGTGTACGTCACCGATCTGCTGCCCGAGCGGGCCGAGCAGCTCGCCGACGCACAGGGACTGGCCGGCACCTTCCCCTCGTACGAGGCGATGCTGGAGTCGAAGGCCGTGGACGCGGTCGCGATCTTCACTCAGCGCTGGACCCACGGCCCGCTGGTCCTCCAGGGCCTGAACGCCGGCAAGCACGTCTACTCCGCGGTCCCCATGGCGATCACCACCGAGGAGATCGCGGCGATCATCGACGCCGTCAAGGCGACCGGACTGACCTACATGATGGGTGAGACCAGCGAGTACAACCCGGCGACGGTGCACGCCCGCAACCAGATCGCCGAGGGCGCCTTCGGGCGGCTGTTCTACGCCGAGGGCGACTACGTCCACGACATGGACCTGGGGTTCTACGAGGCGTACCAGTACAGCGGCGGCGAGAACTGGAAGGCGACCGCCAGCTATCCCCCGCTGCTCTACCCGACCCACGCGGTGGGCGGGGTGCTGGGGGCGTGGCGGACGCACGCGGTGAGCGTGTCGGCGATCGGGGTCGTGGACGACCGCGGCGACGGCGTCTTCGACAAGTCCGTCAGCCAGTTCGGCAACGACGTGTCCAACGCGACGGCGTTGTTCGAGGTCGCGGGCGGCGGCTCGTTCCGTACGAACGAGTTCCGGCGGGTGGGTTACCCGTCGCACATACGGGAGTCACGGTTCCGGTTCTTCGGCACCGAGGCGAGCATGGAGCAGCTGGCCACCGTGGCCCTGTGGCAGGACAAGAAGGGCGTCAAGGACATCAGCGAGCTGCTGGAGCCCAAGCCGACCCTGTCCCCGGACGACCCGTCGCTCCAGCACATCGCGCCGGAGCTGCGGGCCGCCTTCACCTCGGGTTCGGCGCCGGTGCACGACCGCTCCCGGCTGCCCCGGGAGTTCGACAACCTGCACAACGGTCACGAGGGCAGCCACCACTTCCTGGTGGACGACTTCGTGACCGCGGTCAACAGCCGCACCCTGCCGTCCGTGAACGCGTGGGTGGCGGCCCGCTACACCCTGCCGGGCATCGTCGCGCACGAGTCGGCGCGGCAGGGCGGGGTCAGGCTGGAGATCCCGGACTTCGGGGACGCGCCCGAGGCGTGACGTCTCCCCGACCTCGACCCGCGAGCCGGGTGCCTGTCCTGACTCAGGTGCCCGGCTTGCGGCCGTACACGTAGACGTCGTCGCCGTTCTTCAGCAGCGACCAGTACTTCTTCGCGTCGGTCTTGGTCATGTTGACGCAGCCGTGCGAGCCCGGCGGGTTCCACATGCTGACGCCGACCGAGTGGAACGCCTGGCCGCCGTCGAAGAACTGGGAGTACGGCATCGGCACGTGGTAGATGCTCGACACGTGGTCGATGTTGCGCCAGTAGATCTTCTTCAGGCCGGTGCGCGTCTCGTAGCCGTTACGGCCGGTGCGGACCGGGACCGGGCCGTAGACCAGCTTCTTGCCGTCCTGGATCCAGCTCAGCTGGAGCGTGAGGTTCACACAGGCGATGCGGCCCTTGTTGACAGGGCACTTGCCGTCCTTGTTGGGGTTCTTGCCGACGGCCTTCTGCTTCAGCATCAGGTCCATCACGCCCCAGGTCACCGGGCCCGCGTAGCCGACGTTCGGGGTGATGCCGTGCTTTGTCTGGAAGGCCCGGACGGCCTTGCAGTCGGCGCTGGACTGCTTGCCGTCGACCGGCCGGCCGAGGAACTTCTCGACCTTCTTCTGATACGGCCCGGTCTGGGTCGTGCAGCTCGGCGCGGCCTGCGCCGGTGCGGCGCCGAGCGTCAGCGCGAGCGGTGCGACGAGTCCTGACGTGATGCCGAGTGCGACGGCGCGCCGTCTGCGTATGTCCCCCATGGCCGGGCCTCTCCCTTGCGTTCGTGTGGTCTCTGCTGGCTAGACCGGTGCGCCGGGAGCTCGGTTGTGCGAGCCGGCAGGTCTGTGACCGAACGGTGAAGTTGTGCCTACGCTGCTGCTCATGCACTCCACACTCGCCGACGATCTCTCCCGCCTCCCCGAGATCCTGCGGTCCGCCCGCGACCTCGCCGCGCGGGAGCTGGCCGGCCTGGCCGAGCGGCCGGTCGTACGCCTGGACAGCGCTCCGGATCGCGAGGACCTCCCGGCCGAGGGTGTCGGGGCCGGGGGTGCCCTCACGCGGTTCGCCGAACGGTGGGCGCCCGGCTTCTCCGGCTCGGCCGGTCCGCGCTACCTCGGCTTCGTCACCGGCGGTGCCACACCGGCCGCGCTCGCCGGGGACTGGCTGACGAGCACGTACGACCAGAACGTGATCAACGCTGCCGACTCCTGGGCGACGGCACTGGAACGGGAGACGGTGAGCTGGCTGCGGGAGCTGTTCGGGCTGAGCGATGCGCACAGCGGGGCGTTCGTGACCGGTGCGACCGCGTCCAACACCGTGGGGCTCGCCATCGCCCGGGAGTGGCTGGGCGAGCGCGGCGGCGTCTGCGTCGCCCGGGACGGGCTCGCGGCCCTCGGCCCGGTCGACGTGCTGTCCGGCAGCGCCCACTCCACCGTCCTCAAGGCGCTGGCCGTGCTCGGCATCGGCCGGGACCGGCTCCGGCGCGTGCCGGTGCTGGCCGGCAACCGCGAGGCCGTGGACGTCGACCGGCTTGCCGACGCCCTCGACGCGCTTCAGGGCCGCCCGGCGATCGTCGTGGCCAACGCCGGGACCGTGAACACCGTGGACTTCGACGACCTGCGGGCCGTGGCCGCGCTCAAGGAGCGCTACGACTTCTGGCTCCACGTCGACGCCGCCTTCGGCGGTTTCGCCGCCCTCTCCCCTCTGTACGCGCACCTCGTCGACGGCCTCGACGCGGCCGACTCGATCTGCGTCGACCTGCACAAATGGCTCAACGTGCCCTACGACGCGGCGGTCCAGTTCACCCGCCGACAGGACCTCCAGGTGAACGTCTTCCACAACGCGTCGCCGTACATCGGGCTGCCCACGAAGGACCCCGACTTCCTCCACCTCACGCCGGAGAGCTCACGCCGGCTGCGGGCGCTGCCCGCCTGGTTCTCACTGATGGCATACGGCCGTGCCGGGCACCGCGAGATCATCGAGCGCACCGTCGCTCTCGCCCGGCGCCTCGGCGAGCGCATCGCCGGCCTCCCCGGGCTCACTCTGCTCGCGCCGGTCCGGCTCAACGTCGTCTGCTTCACGCTCGCCGAGGAGCCGACCCGGGAGCGGGTCGACGCGCTGGCCCAGGCCGTCGCCGCGTCCGGCGAGACGTTCCTCACACCGACCGTGTACGACGGCACTCCCGCGCTGCGGGCGGCGTTCAGCAACTGGCGTACGTCCGAAACCGACACGGACCGCGTGCTCGCCGCGATCGCTTCCGGGCTCGACAGCGTGCGGGGCGTCGAGAGGCCCTGACAGGCGGACAGCCCGCGACGATGCCTGGACGCTGCTTGCGGGCCGACCGCCGTGCCCCAGTACGATCCCCGTTCATGGATCCGGCCGCAGCGTCTCCGCCCCCAGTCGGCATCAGCCTGCGCCACCTGCTGATGGCCCTGGGCGACACCCTGGTAGAGGTGCAGGCCGCTCCCGCCGGGCTCGACGTCGAGATCCGGGGCGTCGCCCTGCTCGACCCCGAGGACCCTCCGACGGCCCAGCCCGGCGAGCTGGTCCTCGTCATCGGCGCCCGGGGCCGCGCCGCCCTTCCCGCGCTGCGGGCCGCCGCCCGCGACGGAGCCGCCGCCGCCGTGATCAAACTGGACGGTCCCGGTCAGGCCGCGGCCCTCGGCGAGACCGCCGCCGAGGCCGGGGTGGCCCTGCTCTCGCTGCGCAGCGAAGCGCGCTGGGAGCAGGTGAACGCGTTGGCCCGCGCCGCCCTCGACGACGCTTCTCCGGGCCACCCCGGCGAAGGGGCCGAGGAAGGCGACCTCTTCTCGCTCGCCCAGACCACCGCCGTCCTCACCCATGGCATCGTCAGCATCGAGGACGCGGCCAACCGGGTGCTGGCCTACTCCCGTTCCACCGACTCCGACGAGATCGACGACCTGCGGCGGCGTTCCATCCTCGGCTGGCAGGGGCCGGAGGCGTATCTGGCGAAGCTGCGCGCGTGGGGCGTGTTCCAGCACCTGCACTCCAGTGACCAGGTCATCGGTATTGACAGCCACCCGGAGCTGGGGATCCGCCGCCGGCTCGCGGTGGCGATACGGTCCGGGGACCGGCAGCTGGGCACCATCTGGGTGCAAGAGGGCTCGACGCCCCTGTCCGGCCACTCGGAGCAGGCACTTCTGGGCGCCGCCCGGGTCGCCGCGCACCACCTGGTACGCCGCCGCCGGGAACTCTCCGAGGGCCTGACGCTCACCCGGACCCTGCTGGCCGGACTTCTGGAGGGGAGCACCGGGCCGCAGCCGCTCGCCACCCACCTGGGATACGACGCCGGCCTCCCGGCCGCCGTCCTGGGGTTCTCGTACGGAACCGGTGAGGTCGTCGCCGCGCCGGAGACGAGCCATGTCGGCGCCGCGCCGGAGCTCACCCACACCGAGGTCACCAACCTGATCTCGGTGCACATCGCCGCTCGGCACCGCAGCGCGCTGGTCACCCAGCTGGACCCCCGCATCTACGTGCTCCTGCCCCAGCTGCCGCGCAGCATCGACACGGACACGCTGCGCGGCTGGTGCCAGGAGATCACCGACGCGGCGCGCCGCCACCTGGGCCTGCCGCTGCGCGGCTCGGTCGGCTGCCTGGTGTCCGGGCTCGGCGACGTCCCCGAGTCCCGCCGCGAGGCCGACCGCATCCTCGACGCCATGCTGGGCGCCGGCCTTCCCACCGCGGTCGCCGCCCTGCCCGACATCCAGGCGGAAGTGCTGGTCAGCGAGTTGCTGACGCTGCTCGCCGCCCACCCCGACATCCGGGATCCACGGCTGACCGCCCTGGTGGCACACGACGGCCGGCACCAGGGCCGCATGGCCGAGTCCCTGCTGGCCTACCTGAATGCCTTCGGTGACGTCCGGGAGGCCGCCGCCCAACTGCACGTGCACCCCAACACGCTGCGCTACCGCCTTCGCCGGGCCGAGGAGCTGACCGGTCTCGACCTGAGCCGTCCCGATCAGCGTCTGCTGGCCATGCTGCAGCTGCGGCTGCCACGCACCGGCTGACCCCGACTCCGCATTGGCCGACCGGACAGGCATCGTGGGCGAATCTGTCCGCGGGAACAAACACCTCGCCCCGTGGCCCCCCGTACGCTGACGCAAATCCTTATCCGCAAGTGATGCGGCTCACCTCCCACAAGGAGACAGGGCGGCCCGCGGACGTCCCGGCATGCTCGCCCCCCCATGGTCCTCCCCACATCTGGTTCCTCCCCACCACACAACGGATGTCGACATGACTACACGTCCCCCTGATTCCCTGGCCCCTGACACCGCTCCGCCCACCGGTGGTCGGCCCCCGGAGCAGGCAGGTCTGCGGGCCGGTCTCAAGAACCGCCATCTGTCGATGATCGCCATCGGCGGGGTGATCGGCGCCGGTCTCTTCGTGGGCTCCGCCTCCGGTATCGCCGCCGCCGGACCCGGCATCCTGGTGTCGTACGTGCTGGTCGGCGCCCTGGTCGTCTTCGTGATGCGGATGCTCGGCGAGATGGCCGCGGCCAATCCGTCCTCGGGCTCCTTCTCCGCCTACGCGGACCGGGCGCTCGGTCGCTGGGCCGGGTTCTCCATCGGCTGGCTGTACTGGTTCTTCTGGGTCGTCGTGCTCGCCGTGGAGGCGACCGCGGGTGCCGTGATCCTGGAGGGGTGGGTGCCGGCCGTACCGCAGTGGGCGTGGGCGCTGATCGTGATGGTGGTGCTCACCGCCACGAACCTGGCCTCGGTCGGCTCCTTCGGCGAGTTCGAGTTCTGGTTCGCCGGCATCAAGGTCGTCGCCATCGCGGGCTTCATCGTCCTCGGCGGCCTGGCGATCTTCGGGGTGCTGCCCGGCTCCGACCACGCCGCGACCGGCTTCGGCAATCTCACCGAGCACGGCGGCTTCCTGCCCAACGGGCCCGGCGCGATCCTCACCGGCATCCTGCTGGTCGTCTTCTCCTTCATGGGCAGCGAGATCGTCACCCTCGCCGCCGGTGAGTCCCCGGACGCGCGCCGGGCGGTCGCCAAGGCCACCAGGAGCGTCATCTGGCGGGTCGGCGTGTTCTACGTCGGCTCGATCCTCGTCGTGGTCTCGCTGCTGCCGTGGAACGACCCCTCGATCGCCAAGCACGGTTCGTACGTGGCTGCCCTGGACTCGATCGGCATCCCGCACGCCGGGCAGATCATGAACGTCGTCGTGCTGACGGCGGTGCTGTCCTGTCTCAACTCCGGCCTCTACACCGCCTCCCGCATGGCCTTCTCCCTCGGCCAGCGTGGCGACGCGCCGCAGGCCTTCGTCCGCACGAACTCCCGCGGTGTCCCGCAGGCGGCGATCCTGGCCTCGGTGGCCTTCGGCTTCGTCGCGGTCGTCTTCAACTACCTGTGGAAGGACACCGTCTTCCAGTTCCTGCTGAACTCCTCGGGCGCGATCGCGCTCTTCGTGTGGCTGGTCATCTGCTTCTCGCAACTGCGGATGCGGGGAATCATCCTGCGCGAGAGCCCGGAGAAGCTCGTGGTCCGGATGTGGCTGTTCCCCTATCTGACGTGGGCGACGATCGGGATGATCTCGTTCGTGCTCGTCTACATGCTCACCGACGACAGCGAGGGCGGTGGACGGAGTCAGGTCCTGCTCTCCGTACTCGTCGCCGCCCTGGTGATCGCGATCTCAGTGGTACGGGAGCGGATCCGGCGTAGCGGCACCAAGGAAGAGGTCACGCCCCGGTAGTCACCGCGACTGCCCTACGGCTTTCCAGGCTCCCCGCCACCTGGGCGGGGAGCCGTCCTGTGTCATGTGGCGTTCATGCGCTTCCCCGAACCCGTGTCCCCCTGCGGAACCCCGTGTTGACCGCCGTCAGGCCGCCGTCGACGGTGAGGGTGGTGCCGGTGATCCAGGCCGCGTCGCGGGAGGCCAGGAAGGCGACCGCGGCGGCGATGTCCTCGGGTTCGCCGACCCGGCCCAGGGGGTACAGCGGGCGGATCGCGTCGAGTTCCGCGTCCCGTCCCTCCCACGCCGAGGTTCGCACCGTGCCCGGCGTCACCAGGTTCACCCGGACCCCGCGGGCGGCGGCGTGCCCGGCGAGGGTGCGGGTGAGGGAGCCGAGGCCGGCCTTGGCGGCGCTGTAGGCGTGGTTGCCGAAGTCCTGGAGGGCGTTGACGGAGCCGATGTTCACGATGGCGCCGTGGCCGGTGGCGGCGAGGTGCGGCAGGGCGGCGCGGCAGCAGCGGTAGCTGCCGGTCAGGGTGATGTCGAGGTCGCGGGCCCAGGCCTCGTCGGGGCCGTCCTCGAAGAACGGGGTGTCCGGCGTGCAGGAGGCGGCGCTGTTGACCAGGACGTCGAGGGAGCCGAAGGTGTCGACGGCGTGGGCGACGGCCGCCTCGACGGACTCGCGGTCGGCGACGTCGCAGGCCAGCGCCTCCGCCGCCAGCCCGTGCCCGCGGAGCCGGGCCGCCGTCCGCTCGGCCTCGGGGACGTCCCGGTCGGTCACCAGGACGCTCGCTCCCTCCTCCGCGAACCGGCGTGCGGTGGCCGCGCCGATACCGCGGGCCGCGCCGGTGATCAGGACTCCGTGACCTGCGAAGCGCGTTGTGTCCGTCATGGGCCGAACGGTAGTGCCGGGACGATCATCCGGGCAGATAGCGTGCGTCCATGTCCGCGTTCATACAGCAACTCCCCGCGCTCATAGGCGTCGTGATCGGCGCGCTCGGTTCGTATGTGGTGGTCGTGCGGGGCGATCAGGCGAGGTTCCGGCGGGATCAGGCGGCGCGTTGGGAGGAGCGGCGGCTGGCGGTGTACGCCGACTACGCGCGGTCGGTGAAGCAGACGATCACGCTGACGTACCGGGTCGCCGCACAGCTCGGCCACGGGACGCACCCGGATCCCCTCACCCCCGACGAGGCCAGACCTCTGCTCGCCGAGGCGAACGTCACGAGGGATCCGTCGGGTGAGGCGCTGATCATGCTGGGCAGCCGCACTGTGGTGGAGAAGGGACGGGCCTGGGTCGTGACCGCGATGGAGATGGAGCGGTTCGTCCGCGAGTCCGAGCAGGACACGGCGACCTGGCGCGCGCTGCTGGAGAGGCAGCGCGCCGGACGCGATGCCTACTACGCGGCCGTGCGGGAGGACCTCGGCCTGCCGCCCGGCCACTCGGCGCGCTGGCCGATCCTCCCTGCCGACCCGGTGCCGCCTCAGCGATAACCGCTCGGGTCCGCCGGCTTCCCCGCGTCCTGGACCTCGACGAGGTAGCGCCAGGCGTCGGGCCGGCTGCCGTCGAGGTCCGTGAAGCCGTAGACCTGGGCGAGCTGCCCGCTGGAGAGGGACTCGCCGTTCCAGCGGGACACGTCGGGGTCGGCGGCCAGGGCGGCGACGGCGCGGCCCACGTAGCGCGGGGTCTCGGAGATGGCGAAGTGCGGGAGGCGTTCGAGGGCGTCGCGCCAGTTGTCCTCGCGCACCTCGAAGCCGTCGAGCATCATCTCCGAGCGCAGCCAGCCGGGCGTCAGGGCGACGGCGGTGGCGCCGCGCGGTCCGAGTTCATGGCCGAGGGAGAAGGCCATGCGCAGGACGGAGGCCTTGGCGAGGTCGTAGAAGAAGGAGGCGCGGTAGTTGACGCGGTTGTAGTCCGCTGTGCCGTCGGTCATCTCGACGACCAGTCCGCCCGGGTGGCGCAGAAGCAGGGGCAGGGCGTGGTGGCTGGTGATGGCGTGGGTCTCGACGGCGAGCCGGAGCAGCCGCAGCCCCTTGTCGAGGTCGTGCTCCCAGACGGGGCTGTCCCAGGCGAAGAGCTTCTCGCCGCCCCAGACGTCGTTGACGAGGACGTCCAGGCGGCCCTGTTCGTCCGCGATGCGGTCGACGAGAGTGCGGACCTGGGCCGGTTCGAGGTGGTCGGTGGGTACGGCGATGCCGTTGCCGCCCGCCTCGGTGACCAGGTCGGCGGTGCCCTCGATCGTCTCGGGCCGGTCGTACTCCGAGCGTCGGGCACGCGTGCTGCGTCCCGTCACGTAGACCGTGGCCCCGGCCGCCCCGAGCTCCACGGCGATGCCGCGTCCGGCTCCTCGTGTCGCCCCGGCGACCAGTGCGACCTTGTCCTTGAGCGGTTGTGACATGTCCGGCCTCCCGACCCTCTGCGAGCACTGTCGCTCTTGAGGGTGCCGGGTAAGCCGGACATCTTCTGTCGCCTTTTACTGATCCTGCCGGTCCGTCACCCGGCCGGCTTCAGTGGCCGCGGTCGATCCACTCCTGGAGGTGGGGCGCCTCGGCGCCGACGGTCGTCGGGTCGCCGTGGCCGGTGAGGACCTTGGTGTCGGACGGGAGGGCGAGGAGGCGGGTGCGGATGGAGTCGATGATCGTCGGGAAGTGGGAGTAGGAGCGGCCGGTGGCGCCGGGGCCGCCCTGGAAGAGGGTGTCTCCGGTGAAGACGACGCCGAGGCCGGGGTCGTGCAGGCACACCGCGCCCGGAGCGTGTCCCGGGGTGTGCAGGACCGTGAGGTCGGCGCCCGCGGCCTCGATGATCTGGCCGTCCACGAGGTGGGCGTCGGGGTCGCGGTCCGGATGGGTCTGCTTCCACAGCGGCAGGTCGTCGGGGTGGAGCCAGATCGTGGCGCCGGTGCGGTCGGCCAGGGCGGGCGCGGCGTCGATGTGGTCGTTGTGGGCGTGGGTGCACACGATCGCGGTGAGGCGGCGGTCGCCGACGGCCTCGGCGATGGCGTCGGCGTCATGGGCGGCGTCGATGACGACGACCTCGTGGTCGTCGCCGACGAGCCACACGTTGTTGTCGACGTCCCAGGTGCCGCCGTCGAGCGTGAACTGCCCGGAGGTGACGAGGCGTTCGATGCGGGTGGCCATCAGAGCAGCACCACCGAGCGCAGGACGTCGCCGTGGTGCATGCGCTCGAACGCCTTCTCCACCTCGTCGAGCTGGATGGTCTCGGTCACGAACGCCTCCAGGTCCAGGCGGCCCTGCAGATGCAGGTCGATGAGCATCGGGAAGTCGCGGCTCGGCAGGCAGTCGCCGTACCAGGACGACTTCAGCGCGCCGCCGCGGCCGAAGACGTCGAGCAGCGGCAGCTCCAGCTTCATCTCCGGGGTGGGCACACCGACCAGGACGACCGTGCCGGCCAGGTCGCGGGCGTAGAAGGCCTGCTTGTACGTCTCCGGGCGGCCCACCGCCTCGATCACCACGTCCGCGCCGAACCCGCCGGTCAGCTCGCGGATCGCCGCGACGGGGTCGGTCTCGCGGGAGTTGACGGTGTGGGTGGCGCCCATGGTGCGGGCCTTGTCCAGCTTGCGGTCGTCGATGTCCACGGCGATGATCTTCGCCGCCCCTGCCAGGTTCGACCCGGCGATCGCCGCGTCGCCGACGCCGCCGCAGCCGATCACCGCGACCGTGTCGCCCCGGCCGACGTTGCCGGTGTTGATCGCGGCGCCGATTCCGGCCATCACGCCGCAGCCCAGCAGACCGGCCACCTGCGGGGCGACCGACGCGTCGACCTTGGTGCACTGTCCGGCCGCGACCAGCGTCTTCTCCGCGAAGGCGCCGATGCCGAGCGCCGGGGAGAGTTCCTGACCGGTCGAGGCCAAGGTCATCTTCTGCTTCGCGTTGTGGGTGTCGAAGCAGTACCAGGGCCGGCCGCGCAGACAGGCCCGGCAGTTCCCGCACACCGCACGCCAGTTGAGGATCACGAAGTCGCCGGGAGCGACCTCCGTGACCCCTTCACCGACCGACTCCACCACCCCGGCCGCCTCGTGCCCCAGCAGGAAGGGGAAGTCGTCGCTGATGCCGCCCTGCTTGTAGTGCAGGTCGGTGTGACACACCCCGCAGGCCTGGATCTGTACGACGGCCTCGCCCGGCCCCGGGTCCGGCACGACGATCCTCTCCACGCGCACGGCCTCGTCCTTGCCCGGTGCGATCACGCCCCGTACTTCCTGCGCCATGGTGCTGAACCCTCTCCTCGGCGGCTCCGTCCACTTCCGACCCTAGACGTGACTGATCGGTAAAGGCACGGAGCGACGGCCTTCACATCGGCTTCCGGTCACCTTCCAAAAATACCCCCGGGGGTACCTGATAGTGTGGTTCGCATACCCCCGGGGGTAATTTCCTCCCGTGGGTACCCACAGGCTTCACCAGGAGAGGAGTGCCGCCGTGTACTTCGTCGACACCATCGACGTGCCGGGGCTGGGCAACCGCGGCTATCTGGCGGGCGGTGCGCACAGCGCCGTGGTGGTCGATCCGCCCAGGGACATCGACCGGGTGATCACGGCCGCGGCGCTGCGGGGCGTGCGGATCACCCAGGTCGTCGAGACCCATGTGCACAACGACTACGTGACCGGCGGCCTGGAACTCGCCCGGCTCACCGGGGCCGCCTATCTGGTGCCGGCCGCGGCGCGGGTCGGCTACGAGCGGGTGCCGGTCGCCGACGGGGACCGTACGGAGATCGACGACGGCCTGGTGCTGCGCGCCCTGGCCACTCCCGGGCACACCCCGCACCACACGTCGTACGTCCTGGAGGAGGCGGGACGCGCCGTGGCCGTGTTCACCGGCGGTTCGCTGCTGATCGGCACGGTGGGGCGGCCAGACCTGGTGGAGCCCCGGCTGACGGATCACCTGGCGCGGGCGCAGTACGACTCCGCGCGCCGGCTGGCCGCGGAGCTGCCGGACGAGACGGCGGTCCTGCCGACGCACGGCTTCGGCAGCTTCTGCTCCGCCACCCAGGCCGCGGGCGGGGACACGACGACGATCGGGCGTGAGCGCGTCGTCAACGAGGCCCTGGTGAAGGACGTCGACGCGTTCGTCGCCGACCTGCTGGCCGGCCTCGACGACATCCCGGCGTACTACACCCACATGGGCCCGGTGAACGTCGAGGGCCCGGCCCCCGTGGACCTGACGCCGCCCCGACCGGCCGACGCCGAGGAGATCGCGGCGCGGCTGGCCGCCGGGGAGTGGGTGGTGGATCTGCGCAACCGGGTCGCGTTCGCCGAAGGGCATGTCGCCGGGTCGTTCAACTTCGAGGCGGAGGGGCAGCTCGCCGCCTATCTGGCCTGGCTGCTGCCGTGGGGCAAGCCGGTCACGCTGCTCGCCGAGACACCCGCCCAACTGGCCGCCGCCCAGCGGGAACTCGTCCGCGTCGGCATCGACCGGCCGGCCGCAGCGGCGACCGGCTCCCCCGCCGACTGGATCCGCCCGGGTGAGCGGTCCCGCTCCTTCCCGCGTGGCACCTTCGCCGAACTGGCCGCGCAGGACGGCGTGGTGATCCTGGACGTGCGGCGGGACTCCGAGCGTGGCATCGGACACATCAGGGGTTCGGTGCACATACCGGTGCACCAACTGCGCGACCGTCTCGCGGAGATACCGGACGGCACCGTGTGGGTGCACTGTGCCGGCGGGATGCGGGCGGCCATCGCCGCCTCTCTGCTCGACGCGGTGGGACGTGACGTCGTCGCGGTCGACGACGGGTTCGCGGCTGCGCGCGACGCCGGTCTCCCGATGGCCCGTGTCACCCCGGCCGAGGCCCGGGCGCGGGCGGACGCCGACGCCGTCCTCGTGGACGTCCGCGAGCCCGACGAATGGGCCGCGGGGCACGCCCCGGGCGCGGTCCTCGCGCCGCTCTCCGCGCTGACGTCCGGTCAGACGCTTCCCAAGACCGCGCAGGGCCGCCCGGTCGTCGCGATCTGCCGCTCCGGCAGGCGCTCCCGCGAGGCCGCGGCGCTGCTCACGGCACGCGGAGCGGATGCGGTGGACGTCATCGGCGGCATGCGGGCCTGGGCCCAGGCGGGGCTTCCGGTGGTGGCCGAGTCCTGTACCACCCCCAGTGACCCCACGTGAGCGCCCTCGTCCTGGGCCTGTTCGCCGGTGGCGTCACGGGGCTCTCGCTCGGTGCGCTGGGCGGCGGCGGCAGTGTGCTGGCCGTACCGGCGCTGATGTACCTGCTCGGTTTCACGCCCGCGGCGGCTGCCACGGCGAGTCTGGTCGTCGTCGCCGTCACCTCGGTCACCGCGCTCGGCGCGCACGCCCGTGCGGGCACGGTGCGCTGGCGTGCCGGGGCGCTGTTCGCGGCGGCGGGTCTGCTGCCGGCGGCGGCCGGTGGCGCGCTGTCCGGGCGGCTGCCCGCGGGGGTGCTCACCGGGGCGTTCGCGGTGACCGCGGCTGTCGCCGCGCTGCGCATGCTCCGTCCTTCGGCCACCGTACGGCGCGCGGACGTGCCGGTGCGTCCGGGGCGGGTCGTCCGGGTCGGGGCCGGGCTCGGTGCCGTGACCGGGGTGCTGGGCGTGGGTGGCGGATTCCTGGCCGTACCGGCGCTGGTGAGCGTGGTGGGGCTGCGGATGCGGGTCGCCGTGGGCACCAGCCTGCTGGTGATCACCGTCAACTCGCTGGTGGCACTGGCGGCCCGGGCCGGTTCGGCCGCGAGCGTCGACTGGGCCGCCGTCGGACCGTTCGCCGCGGCCGCCGTGCTCGGCGCGTGGGACGGCAAGCGGCTCGCCGGGAAGATCTCCGGCGGAACGCTGCAGCGGACCTTCGCATACGTCCTGCTGGCGGTGGCCGTCTTCATGCTGGCCGACGCCGTCGTATGACGGCCGGACGCCCCCGGGACGCCCGGTCCGGCCCGCTACGCCAGCGACAGGAACAGCTTCTCCAGTCGTGCCTTCATCTGGCCCACCGTCTCGCCGTCGCGCCGGCCCTGCTCGACGTCGGTGAGGCACTGCTGCAACCCGGTCGCGATGATCGCGAAGCCGGCCCGGTCCAGGGCGCGGGAGGCGGCGGCGAGCTGAGTGACGACGTCCTCGCAGTCGCGGCCCTCCTCGATCATCTTGATCACTCCGGAGATCTGCCCCTGCGCCCGGCGCAACCGGTTCAGCACCGACTTGAGGTCGTCGCCCTCGAACTGCAACTCCACGATCACTCCCTGCCTACCCCGCTACACCACTGCATACCCTTGGGGGTATTTTACCTCCACTCCGGAAAGGATCTCATTCCCCATGACACCGCCCCACAGCTCCCTGGCGCTCGACGTCGAGGAGGCCCACGCCCGGGTGACCGATTCGATCGAGTCGGCTGGATCGACCGAGTCGGCCCAGCTGACCGTCGTCGACGTCCGCACGCCGGGCGAGTACGCCGCCGGTCATCTGCCCGGCGCACTGAACGTCCCGCTGGACCGTCTCGACAGCGCCCTGCCGGCGCTCCGCAGGATGCCCGACGGGCAGCTCCTGGTGGTGTGCGCCTCCGGGGCCCGCTCGGAGAACGCCTGCCGTGTCCTCGCCGAGCACGGGATCCAGGCCATGACCCTCACGGGCGGCACCCAGGGCTGGGCGCAGCGCGGGCACGAGTTGCACCGGCCGGCGTCGAGCCCGCGCGCGACCTGGTCCATGGAGCGCCAGGTCCGTTTCACCGCGGGCTCGATCGTCCTGGTGGGTCTCGGAGTCGGACTCCTGCACCCGGCCGGGCAGTTGCTGTCCGCCGGCGTCGCGGGCGGCCTCGTCTTCTCGGCGCTCAGCAACACCTGCGGCATGGCCGCCCTGCTGTCGAAGCTGCCGCACAACCGCCCGCGCGCCGCCGACCTCGACGCGACCCTGGACGCCCTGGCACGGCGCGGTCAGGCGCCGGTCACCTGAGGAAGTCCCGGACGGCCCGGGCGACGACGTCCTCGTCCAGGCCGTCCGCGCCGCCCAACGGCAGCAGCCGGTGCGGTACGTGGACCAGGGTCTCGGCGACGTGCCGGGCCGACAGGCCGGGCAGCCCGGGTTCGACGAGCACGACGTCGGCGTGGGCGGCGGCCAGGACGGCGGTGCGCAGGCCGACCTCGTCGAAGGGCCGGACGGTGGCGGCGTAGAGCACGGTCGGGTCGAGGCCTGCCGTGGCGCGCAGCACCGGGGCGAGGGTGGCGCCGACGGCGAGGACAATGCCGTCGAGGCCTTCCCGGACGAGTTCGAAGCCCTCGGACAGGCCGTGCGGTTCGGCGTTGCGGTCGCCGGACAGATGCACGAAGGCCCGCTCGCCGCGCCCCACCGCGGACCGGATCGCGCGCCGCACCTCGTCCGGATGACCGGGGACATGGACGGTCCAGCGTGGGTCGGTGGCGAAGCGGGCCAGTTCCTCCACGGCGCCGTAGCCGACGAGGACGGTGCCGCTGCCGTGCCCGGCGGGGGCGTCGGGGCGGGCGGCGGGCAGGGACTCGGTGGCGGCCCGGAGCATGTCGGGGTGCATGGAGAATCCTCCTCGGGCGCGACGGTGTGACGGTCTGTGTGGAGCTCGGCCCGGGTGACGTCCTGACCCGCATGCTGGACGAGTGTCTGCCCGAGGGGGCCGAACGGCCCCTGACGCTCGCCGTGGCACGGAACTGGCGGGCTCCGCGGGAGGAGGCCGACGTAGCCTGAAGGCTCCTTACCACCTCGGAGGAGCCCCGTGAGCATCGCAGCGACCGAACCGGCCCCGCCCACCTGGCGGCTGCTCCTGGGCTACGTGCGCCCGCATCGGTGGACCCTGCTGGCGGGTGCCGTGCTCTCCCTGGTCACGGGCGCGACCGGACTGCTGCTGCCGCTGGTGGCCCGGGAGTTGATCGACGACCTGTCCCACGACCGGGCCATCACCGGGGCGCTGCTGATCATGTCCGGGCTGGTCGTGGCGAACGCGGCGCTCGGTGCGCTGGGTTCGTACGTGCTGCGGCGCACCGCCGAGTCGGTGGTGCTCGGCGCGCGGCGCGCCCTGTCGTCGTATCTGCTGCGGCTGCGCATCACCGCCGTGGACCGCAGCGAGCCGGGCGACCTGATGGCCCGCATCACCTCGGACACGACGCTGCTGCGCGAGGTCACCACCGACTCGCTCGTGGGGCTCGGCACCGGAGGGCTCACGCTCGTGGCGACGGTGGCGATGATGGGCCTGGTGGATCCGGTGCTGCTGCTGGTCACACTCGGTGTGATCCTGGCGGCCGGCACCATCCTCGGCGTGATCGTGCCGCGCATCAACCGGGCCAGCCGGCAGGCGCAGGACGCGGTCGGCGTGATGGGCGCCTCGCTGGAGCGGATCCTCGGCGCGCTGCGCACGGTGAAGGCGTCGGGCGCCGAGCACCGGGAGGAACGGACGCTGCACGAGGCGGCCGAGGAGTCGTGGCGGCAGAGCGTGCGGGCCGCCAAGTGGTCGGCCGCCGCGGGCAACACGGCCGGGCTCGCCATGCAGATCGCGTTCATCACGGTGCTCGCGGTGGGCGGGGCGCGGGTGGCGACCGGGGCGATCGACGTCGGCACGCTGGTCGCCTTCCTGCTGTACGTCTTCTATCTGATGTCGCCGATCCAGCAGGTGGTCGGCGCGATCACGCAGTACCAGACGGGTTCGGCGGCGCTCGCCCGGATCCAGGAGGCGCTGCGGCTGCCCGCCGAACCGGCCGCCGCGCCCGCGCCGTTGCCCGCCACCGGGGCGGAGCCGGCCGCGCTGGCCTTCGAGGACGTCCGCTTCCGGTACGCCGACGATCTGCCGTACGTCCACCACGGGGTGACGTTCGCCGTGCCCGCACAGGGCATGACCGCGTTCGTCGGGCCGTCGGGCGCGGGCAAGACCACCGTCTTCTCCCTCATCGAGCGGTTCTACGACCCCGAGGCCGGCACCATCACCCTCGACGGGCGGGACCTCGCGGACTGGGAGCTGCCGCAGCTGCGGTCCGCGATCGGCTATGTGGAGCAGGACGCCCCGGTCCTGTCGGGTTCGCTGCGGGACAACCTGCTGCTCGGCAACCCCGAGGCGGACGACGAAGCCCTCACGCGCGTGCTGAAGACGACCCGCCTCGACGGCCTGGTCGCGCGGCTGCCCGACGGTCTGGACACACTCGTCGGACATCGCGGCACCAAGCTGTCCGGCGGCGAGCGTCAGCGTGTCGCCATCGCCCGCGCCCTGCTGCGCCGCCCCCGGCTGCTGCTCCTCGACGAGGCCACCTCGCAGCTGGACGCGGTGAACGAGGCGGCGCTGCGCGACACCGTCGCCGACGTCGCCCGTACGACCACGGTTCTGGTCGTCGCGCACCGGCTGTCGACGGTGACGATGGCCGACCGGATCGTGGTGATGGACGCGGGCCGGGTGCGCGCCGTGGGCACGCATCGCGAACTCGTGGCAGCCGACCCGCTCTACGCGGAGCTGGCGGCGACTCAGTTCCTGGCGACGGCCGACTGAGCGCTCCGCTGGTAGTGCCGCGATGAGTCGTCTTTCGTCCGCGGCGCCTTCGTGGCTGGTCGCGCCCACGCGGCGGAGCCGCATATCGATACAGCCCCGCGCCCCCTGGGGCGGCGCTGCCGATCGGCCGGTTCAGCCCTGGAGCCTGCGCAGCCGTTCCGTGTCGCAGGTGCGGGGGCAGGTGGAGCATGCCTCGGCCGGGCGGATCGTGTAGTACATGCAGCAGCCGGCACGGGTGCGGGTGGGGTGCCGGTGGCCGTCGGCCGTCGTCAGGTGGCGGAAGTCGGCGCCGCCCGGGTAGGGGGCGACACTCTTCGGCAGCAGTTCGGTGGCCGCCCGTACGGCGTCGTCCTCGCGGCCCAGCGTCCGGCCGAGGTACCAGATGCCGGAGACCAGGTCGTCGGCGACCATGCCCCACAGGGCGCGTGAGCGGCGTCGCGCGACCGGGCCGATCGCGTCCAGGAGCGGACCCATGTGATCGGCGACGGCGGTACGCAACTCCGCGCGCAGGGCCTCCTCGTGAGGCACCGTCAGCACACCGGGGAGCGTGGCGGCCGGGTCGTCGGCCAGACAGGCGAGGTCGCTGCCGGGCGTCAGGCTGAACTCGGCCGTGGCGAGGTCGAGACGCAGGTCCTCGGGCCGGATCCGGGGTACACGGCGCGCCAGGTACCAGGGTCCGCTCATGAGGAGCGCGACGGACCAGGCGTAGTCGTGCAGCGCACGGGAGGCGGCGACGTCGCGACGCGGAACGGTCCCGTGGCGATCGTGAATCCGGGCCGCCTCCGCCGACACGAACGCGTCGAGCACGGCCGCGTCCTTCACCAGTTCCGCCGCCGACACGCCCGCACCGGTCTCCTCGGCACCTGGCGCGGTGACCCGCACGGCCAGTACGTCGCAGAGGTCGGTCAGCCGTGTGAAGTCGTGACGGAGCGTACGCGCGACGGCGCCGGGCGGCGGGGTCGTGAGGGCCACGGGCATCGGCGCTCCTGGGCGGGGTTGCAGCGAAAGGCCAGACAGGTAAGGCTTACCTTACACTCGCGATCAAGTGAAAATGCCAGGTGGGCTCGGCACCAGTGATCCACTATCGCGCTCATCACAGTGATCTCACAGCAGTTGAAACATAAAGCAAGCCTAACCTAAGCTCACGGCTTGTGACTGCGACCCAACGGGGCGCACCCATCGGTGTGCCCTTCCGTGCCCTCCGGCACATACCGCTCTTCCTCACCGGCCTCGCCGCCCTGGCTCTGTGCACCGCGCTGAGCCTCGCCCTCGGCGCCCGCTCCGTACCGCTGGGCACGGTGGTGGACGCGCTCCTCGGCAATGTTCACGGGCGCGAGGCCCTGGTGGTGACCGGGCTGCGTCTGCCGCGCACCGTCATCGGCCTCGCGGTCGGCGCCGCGCTCGGGGTCGCCGGTGCCGTCGCCCAGGGCATCACCCGCAACCCCCTCGCCTCGCCGACCACGCTCGGCATCAACGCGGGCGCCGGTTTCGCGGTCGTCGTCGCCATCTTCGCGCTGAAGCTCAACAGCCCCGTCCAGTACGTGTGGTTCGCGTTCGCCGGCGCGGCCGCAGCAGCCCTGTTCGCGCAGGCGCTGGCCCGCCGCGCCGGGGACATCGACCCGGTACGGCTGGCGCTCGGCGGCACCGTGCTCCAACTCGTGCTGCTGTCCTGGACATCGGCCGTGATGCTGATGAACCAGCGCACCCTGGACGAGGCCCGCTTCTGGCTGGCCGGGTCCCTGTCCGGGCGCACCCTCGACGTCCTGTGGCCGGTCCTGCCGACCCTGCTGCTCGGTCTGGTCGTCGCACTGGCCGTCTCCCCCGCACTCAACGCCCTTGCCCTTGGCGACGATTCGGCCCAGGCGCTCGGTGTGCCGGTCGCCCGGATCCGGCTGGCGGGCGGCATCGCGGTCGTCCTGCTCGCCGGATCGGCGGTGGCGGTGGCCGGCCCGGTCGCCTTCATCGGACTGGCCGCCCCCCATCTCGTACGGCCGCTGCTCGGCGGCGACCACCGGTTGCTGGTCCCCGGCTGCCTGATCGCCGGTCCCCTGCTGCTGCTCTCCGCCGATGTGCTCGGCCGGATGGTGATCCGGCCCTCGGAACTGGAGGTCGGCATCGTGACCGCGTTCCTGGGCGCGCCCCTGCTGGCGTTGCTGGCCCGGAGGGCGGCCCGATGAGCGCCGCGGTCGTCTCCATGCGTACGAAGTCCACGTCCCGTGCCCGGGTCCGGCGCCGCGTCCTGCTGTTCGCCGGGACCGGTCTGGCCCTGCTGTTCGTACTGCTCACCGTGTCCCTGACGACGGGTGAGATGCCGATGCCGGCGGGCACGGCGCTGCGCGCGCTGGTCGGGCTCGGGGATCCCGGTGACGTGCTGGTGGTGCAGCAGTTCCGGGCGCCGCGGTCGGTGGCGGCGATCGTCGCCGGCGCCGGGCTCGGCGCTGCGGGGTGCGTGCTGCAACGCCTGTTCCGCAACCCCCTGGCCTCCCCCGACGTCATGGGCGTGACCGGCGGGGCCTCGCTGGGCGCGGTCGCGCTGATCGCGGCCGGTGCGACGCAGGCGCTGATCCCCGTCGGGGCGCTGGGCGGTGGGCTGCTCTCGGCCCTGCTGCTCGGCGTGTTCGCCTGGCGCTCGGGGCTCGCGGTGACCCGGCTGGTGCTCACCGGACTCGCCGTGCAGGCGGGTCTGGCGGCGGCGGTGAACCTGATGATCGTGCGGTTTCCCGCGGAGCTCGCCGGGTCGGCGTTGCAGTGGACCACGGGTTCCGTGTACGGGCGGACGTGGACCGAGGTGTGGGGCGCCGGCGGAGCCATGGTGCTCGCGTTCGCCGCCGCGCTCCTCATGCACCGGCGGCTGGCCGTGCTCGACCTCGGGGACGACTCGGCGGGGGCGCTGGGGCTGCGCACGTCCTCCGCACGGCTCCAACTGCTCTTTGTCGCCGTCACGTTGGCCTCGCTGGCGGCGGCGCTTGCCGGGCCGGTGACGTTCGTGGCGCTTGCCGTGCCGCATGTCGTGCGTTTCGTCACTGGGCCGCCGACCGCCGCGTCGCTTGCGTTGGCCGGGCTCACCGGGGCCGTGCTGTTGCTGGCTTCTGACTTGGTGGTACAGCACCTGCTGCCGGTCGAGGGACTGCCCGTCGGGGCTGTTACGGCCACGTTGGGCGCGCCCTGGCTGCTGGTGTTGATGCTGCGGCAGAGCTCGCCTGTTCAGAGGGGCGGTGGATGACGATGCGCTCCGCTGGTAGTGCCGCGTCGTGTTGTCGTGAGTCCGTCGCGCCGTCGTGGCTGGCCGCGCCCGCGCGGCGGAAGCCGCATGTGCAATACGGCCCCGCGCCCCTGGGCGGCGCTGCCGCACCGGCGCCCACTTCATCCAGCCCGCTCAGCACCCCGTACGAACACTCCCCGGCCTTCAGGAACCGCACATGACCGCGACCACCAACCAGCTCTCCACTCAAGGCCTCGATCTGCGCTACGGCGACCGTCTCGTGGTCGGCGGGCTCGATCTGACGCTCCCCGGCGGAGCCGTGACCGCGATCGTCGGGCCCAACGCCTGTGGGAAGTCGACCCTGTTGCGCGGGCTGAGCCGGCTGCTCGCTCCGGCCGCCGGCAGCGTGACCCTCGACGGTGCGGACATCCACCGTATGTCCGCGCGGTCGCTGGCGCTGCGGATGGGTCTGCTGCCGCAGCAGCCGGTGACGCCGGAGGCGATCACCGTCGAGGCGCTGGTCCGGCTGGGCCGGTATCCGCACCAGCGGCTGCTGAGCCCCTGGTCGGCCGCCGACCAGAAGGCCGTCGACGAGGCCCTGGACCGCACCGGCACCGCTGCCCTGCGCGACCACCCCGTCGACCAGCTCTCCGGCGGTCAGCGGCAACGCGCCTGGATCGCGCTGGCGCTGGCGCAGGACACCGAGCTGCTGCTGCTCGACGAGCCCACCACCTTCCTCGACCTGCGGCACCAGCTCGACGTACTCGACCTGGTCGCCGCCCTGCACGCCGAGGCGGGCCGCACCGTGGTGATGGTGCTGCACGACCTCGGACAGGCCGCCCGCTACGCGGACCACATGGTGGTCCTCAAGGACGGCCGCCTCGCCGCCGCCGGCGCCCCGGCCGACGTCCTGGACGCGGAGCTGGTGAAGTCCGTGTTCGACGTGGACTGCCGGGTGATTCCCGACCCGGAGACCGGCACCCCGCTGGTCGTCCCCAAGAGCAGCGCGGCACGGCGACCATCCGCCGCGACCGCCTGATCAGTCCCCTCCAACAGAAAGACCCCTCATGTTCAACCGATCTCCCCTGCGCGGAATCGGCCGGCTGATCGCCGTGCTGCTCGCCGTCGTGCTCGGTACGGCCGTCCTGGCCGCCTGCGGCAGCGAGGACTCCTCCTCCGCCGAGAGCGACACGGCCAAGGCCGCGGGCGACAGCTCCGCCTTCCCTCGCACGCTCAAGACCGTCATGGGCGAGGTGAAGATCCCGTCCCAGCCCAAGCGGGTCGTCGTGCTCGACACCGGTGAGCTGGACGACGTCACCCTGCTCGGCATCGACCCCGTCGGCGCGGTCGCCCCGCACTTCAAGACGTCGGGCGGCTTCCCGACGTACCTGGACGGCGAGTTGAAGGACACCGTCGACGTCGGCCCGCTGCTGGAGCCGAACCTGGAGAAGATCGCCTCCCTCAAGCCCGACCTGATCCTGTCGTCCAAGGTCCGGCACGAGAAGGTCTACGACAAGCTCAGCGCCATCGCCCCGACCGTGTTCACCGAGACCACGGGCGGTGTGTGGAAGGAGAACCTGAAGGTTCACGCCGAGGCGCTGGGCCTGGAGAAGGAGGCCGCGGCCAAGCTCAAGGCGTACGAGACGCAGGCCAAGGCGCTCGGTGAGGCCGTCAGGAAGAAGGACGGCAACGCCATGCCGACCGTGTCCGTGGTCCGCTTCATCGCCGGCCCGACCCGCCTGTACCAGACCAACTCCTACAGCGGCGTCGTCCTGGACGACATCGGCTTCCAGCGGCCCAAGTCGCAGATCTCGAACGACCCCGAGGTCACGATGAAGGACGTCAGCCCCGAGGAGATCGACCAGGCCGACGCCGACCTGATCTTCGTCACCGCCGCCGACGCCGAGGACAAGACCCAGAAGAAGCAGGTCGTCTCCAACCCGGTGTGGAAGGACCTCCCGGCCGTGAAGGACGGCAAGGTCTTCGAGGTCCCGGACGAGACGTGGATGTCCGGCATCGGCGTCCAGGCCGCCGAGGAGATGCTCAAGGACGTGGCGAAGGCCACCGGCGTGGAGCTCCCGGCGAAGTAGCGGCCGCTGACCCTTCAGAGGGCGGGCCGTGCCCGACCGGGCCGGCCCGCCCCTCAACCCCCCATCCGCTAGCGGAAGTTGCTCATCCGGCATGCGCCTGTACCTGCTCGCCCTCAACCCGACCGACGCCGTCACCGAGGGCTTCCTGCCCGCCGCGGCCCGGCTCGGCCTGGACGTCACCGTCCTCACCGACCAGCCCGACGCCCACCGCGGCCGCTACCCGGACGTCGAGATCATTCAGTGCGACGTCCGTGACTTCCGGGCCGTGATCACCCGCGTCTCGACCCACCACCGGCCCGACGCCGTCTTCACCAACAGCGACCACCTCCAGACCCAGGCCGCCCTGGCCGCCGCCTACTTCGGCCTCCCAGGCAAGGACTGGCGGGCCACCCTGCGCTGCAAGGACAAGGCCGAGATGCGCCGCCGGCTCGCCGCGGCCGGCGTGGACAGCGTGTGGTCGGCCGAGCTGACCGAGCCGGTCGCGCCCGGCGACGCGCCGTACCCGTGTGTCGTCAAACCCCGCGAGGGCGTGGCCAGCGAGGACGTCGTCCTCGTCCACGGCCCCGAAGAGCTGGTCGCGCACGCCAAGGACATCCTGGACCGGCGCCCGGGAGCGGTCCTCGTCGTCGAGGAGTACCTGCCCGGCGACCTCTTCACCCTGGAGACCCTCGGCGACGGACAGGCCCGCCATGTCCTCGGCGGCTTCCACACCGAGCTGTCGCCGCCGCCGTACTTCATCGAGGAACGTCTCACCTTCGTCCCCGCCCACCCCGAGCCGGTCGTCGCGCAGGTCCTGGAGCAGCTGGACGCGCTGGGCGTCGGGTTCGGGGCGTGTCACACCGAGTTCGTGGTGCACGAGGGGCGGGCACGGATCATCGAGGTCAACTACCGTGCCATCGGCGACCAGTGCGACCTGCTGCTCGCCCGGCTGCTTCGGATCCCGCTCTTCGAGCACATCCTGCGCACGCACCTCGGCGAGCCGCTCCCGGCCGACCTGGGCGCCCGCGTGGACGGCGCGGCCCGTCTGGAGTACCCGTGCGCCGAACGCGCCGGCACGCTCGTGGGCGCGCCCGAGGCCACGGACCTCGTCATCGACGGTGTGCGTCTGACGTACCGTCCGCTGCGCTCGGTGGGCGAGCGGCACGAGCTGTACCGCACCAACCGGGACTACCTCGGCGTCCTGCGGGCCACCGGCGACGACCAGCCGACCGTGGACCGCGTGGTGGCCGACTTCCTGGCCGAGCGGCGCTGGGAGATCCAGCCGTGACCGCGCCGGACATCTCCGAGGCGGAACTCCTCACCCGTGTGCTGAGCGCTCTCCTGCGCGAGGACGTGGTCGGCCTGCGCACCCGGAGCACACCGGTCCACGAAGCGGACGGTCCCTGGCTGCGGCTCTCCACGGGACGGGACGCCCTGCTGCTGCCGGTCACCGAGGACGGCTTCCAGTGCGTGTACGCCGCCCGGTGGCCCGTCCTCGTGCGCGAGTCGGACGGCGCGGAGCTGACCTCGTACGAGAGCGTGCTGGGCGCCCTGCGTGAGCTCGCCGATCCCGAGGACCGGGGCGGCTTCGACGCGTTCGCCGAGGAGTGCCGGCAGACGCTGGCGACCGTGCGGTTGCACGCGGCGACACGGGCGGAGGTCCTGACCCGGCTCACGGACGAGCCCGGTCTCGGCGGCGGCCTGGTGTACGACACGCTCGCCGCCCGCCACGACCATCCCGTCTACCCGACGGCGCGCGGCCGCTCGGGGCTGACGGAGAATCAACTGCGTGCGTACGCACCGGAGTTCCGCCCGCGCTTCGCGCTGCGCTGGCTCGCCGTGCCCCGGGACGAGGTCGTCCTCGCGGGCAAGCTGCCGGAGTTCTGGCCGACGCCCGACACGCTGGGCCTGTCCGGTCTGCGGGACACGCATGTCACGCTGCCCGTGCATCCGCTCACCGTCGACGCCCTGCCCGCCGGCACCGTAGTGGCCGACCGCGCCTGTCTGGACGTCGTACCGACGCTGTCCATGCGGACCGTGGCCACGGTCGCCGACCCTTCCGTGCACCTCAAGCTCCCGCTGGCCACCGCGACGTTGGGGCTGCGCAACAAGCGGACCGTCAAGCCGGGCACGCTGGTCGACGGAGCGGTGGGCCAGCGACTGCTGGAGGCGGTGATCGCCCGCGAGCCCCGCTTCCGGGAGACGGTCCTGCACGCCGACGAGACGACGTACGCCCACGCCGGGCACGAGCTGCTGGCCGTGCTGTGCCGCCGCTACCCGGCCGGGCTCGACGACAGCACGGTGGTGCCGCTGGCGGCGCTGCTGGCCGAGGCGCCGGACGGACGCCCGGTGATCGACGGGCTCGCCGACCGCTTCTACGGCGGTGACCCGCTCGCCCTGCTGGACGCGGCCCTCACCCTGCTCTTCGACTGGCAGACCACACTGTTCGGCTACGGCATCGCCCTGGAGTCGCACCAGCAGAACGTCTCGCTGGTGCTGCGGCCCGGCAGTCTGCGGTTGCTGTTCAAGGACAACGACGGGCCGCGCGTCAACACCGCACGGCTGGACGCCCGGCTGCCGGGCCCCTGGGCCTTCGACGACGCGCGGATCCTCGGTACGGACGACGGTCCGGTCACCGACGTGTTCACCACCATCACCGTGCATCTGTGCGCGGGCGCCTACGCGTTCGGGCTCCCCCAGTACCGGCGGGCGCTGCTGGATCTCGTCCGGGCCCGGCTGACGGAGGCCGTCGACCGGCTCGGCGGTGACGCGGCGGACGTGCTGCGGGCCCGCGTGCTGGAGGCGGCGGAGCTGCCGGTGAAGGCGATGGTGTCGGCCGGGACGCTGCTGTCCAAGGAGCGGTCGGGCGCCGCCGACATCAACAAGCACTACACGAGCGGCCCCAACTACCTTCTGGCTACTTGGAGTTCGGCATGAGCGCGCAGGCACTGCGGATACCGAGGTCGGAGTTCGGGCGCGGGCATGTGCACGCGGTGGCGGGCTGCTACTTCGTGGCGTCGTTCGCCGCGCTGGGGCTGCCGCCGTATCTCACCGAGATCCTGCCGGAGCTCGGCGACCGGGACGCCCGCTGGGCCGGTGTGCTCTATGTCGTGCCGACGGTGTTCGGTGCGCTCGGGGCGCCGCTGTGGGGGCGGCTCGCGGACCGCTTCGGCCGAAAACGGCTGCTGCTGCGCGCCCAGTTGGGGCTCGCGGTGTCGTTCCTGCTGGCGGGCTGGGCGGACTCGCTGGCCACCTTCACGGTGGCGCTGGTCCTCCAGGGCATCCTGGGCGGCACGTTCGCCGCCTCCAACGGCTATCTGGGCGCGGCCCTGGAGGGCCCGGCCCTGTCGAAGGCGCTCACCCTGATGCAGGGCAGCGCACGGGCGGCGCTGGTGGCCGCACCGATCGTGGTGGGCTCGCTGTCGGGCTGGCTGTCCCCGCACCGGCAGTACGCGCTGCTCGCCGTACTGCCGTTGACGGCGGCCCTGCTGCTGGCCGCGCTGCCGGAACCGGCCCCGGCCCGGCAGCCGCGCCGCGAGCCCGAGACCGCGGTGAGCGAGGCGCCCGCGCGGGTGTCGCTCAGGGGTCTGTTCGCGCTGGAGTTCGCTTTCGTGTTCTCCACGGTCATCTCCTTCCCCTATCTCATCGAGCTCGTCGACGACCGTCTGCCCGGCACCTCGCCGACCGTGACCGGCGTCCTCTTCGCCCTGCCCCACCTGTGCTACCTGGTGTCCGCGCTCACGGTGCACTCCGGCTTCCGGGACCGTCCGCGGGCCGGGCTCGCGCTCGGCTTCGCCTGTATCGCGCTCGGACTCGCCGGGCACGGGATCGCCGACTCGCTGCCCACGCTGATCGCCGTACGACTGCTGCTGGGTGCGGGGCTCACCCTCGGCCTGGTCTGTCTGTCGGTGCTGGCCGCCGACTGTGCCAAGGGCCGCTCCCCCGGCCGGATGTTCGGGTCGCTGGAGCTCTTCTCCAAGGCCGGCGCGGTCGCCGCCGGCGTGACCGCGGCGGCGGGCACTGCCCGCTACGGTCCGGCCGCACCCGTGCTGATCGGCGGTGCGGCCGCCGCCGTCACCGCCGCCCTCCTTCCCACACTGCACTTGCGCACCCGCTGGAGCCACTGATGCCCTCCCTGACCGACTCGCTCCATGAGCAGGGCCGTACCCCCGCCACCCGCGCCGGCCTGCCCACCGCCGACGAGGCGGTGGCCCACACCCTCCTCAACTGTCTGCTGCGCGAGGTGTCGGCGCCCGAGCACCAGTCCGTCGTAGCGGACGGCCGGCTGCTGCTGCGGCTGCCCCGCCGCGGGGTACTGCTGCGGGTCGCCCTGCGCCGTACGTCGCTGCTCGGCGCGCACCGGTTCACCGGTCCGGTGGAGGAACAGCGCGGCGGCGCGTGGGCCGAGGTGGACTGGCGGCGCCTCGCCGAGTACACCCACGACGAGCTGGCGCTGCGCACGGGGGTGCGCAACGAGGAGTTCCTGGAGCAGATCGCCTCCAGCCACGAGGCCGTCGACACGGCCCTCGCCGCCCCGCGCCCGACGGGACCCACCGACGACCGTCTCTCCACCTACATGAGGTCGGAGCAGTCCCTCCTCTTCGGCCACCGCTTCCACCCCACGCCGAAGGCCCGCACGGGCGACCCGCGCGCCTGGTCCGCGTACGCCCCCGAGGCCGCCGCCTCCTTCCCGCTGCGGCATCTCGCCGTCCGCGCCGACCTGATCGCCGAGGAGTACGCCGACCCGTCGGCCCTCGCCCCGCTGGACCGGCAGCGCACGGACGTGCCGGACGGCTACCGCCTGCTGCCCGCCCACCCCTGGCAGTACGAGACGCTCCGCGAGCACCCGCTGCTGCGCGCCGCGCTGGAGCGCGGTGACGTCCTTGACCTCGGCCCGGGCGGACAGCCGTTCGCCGCCACCGCCTCGGTGCGCACGCTGTACGACGGGGAGACGTTCCTGAAGTTCAGCCTGAATGTGCGGATCACCAACTGCCTGCGCAAGAACAGCAGTTACGAGCTGTCCGGCGCCGTCGCCCTGACCCGCGTCCTGGCCCCGGCACTGGCCGACCTGGCCGAGCGCTTCCCCGGCAACGACATGCTGCGCGAGCCCGCCTACCGCACGCTCGCCCTCCCCGGCCCCGACGGCACCCCTGACCGCGCGCTGTTCGAGGGCTTCGGCGTCATCGTCCGCGAGGGCCTGCCCCGGCGGCTGGCACCGGGCACCACTGCCCTGCTGGCGGCGGCCGTCGCCGACGAGTACCCGACCGGTCCCGCGCACCTCTCGCGTCTCCTCGCCGGGGCGGACGAACAGACGGCCCTCGACTGGTGGGCGGCCTATCTCGACCTGCTGCTCCCACCAGTCCTGGCCGCCTACTTCGACCACGGACTGGTCCTGGAACCCCACCTCCAGAACGTCCTGATCTGCGTCGACGGCTCGGGCCGGCCCGTCCAGGTGCTCTTCCGCGACCTGGAGGGCACCAAGCTGGTCCCCGACCACCACGAGGACACCCTCGGCGCGCTGCCGCCCGAGGTCGCGGGCCCCATGACGTACGACGCGCAGCGCGGCTGGGACCGCGTCGTGTACTGCCTGCTGGTCAACCATGTCGCCGAGATGCTGGCCGCCCTCGCCGACCTGCACCCCCGGGCGGAGGCCGCGCTGTGGGGCCGGGTGCGTGACACGCTGCGGGCGTACTCCGAGCGGTTCGGCTGCCCGCCGCGGCTGGCCGCCCTGCTCGCCGGGGTGCCGCTGCCGGCCAAGGCCAACCTCCTCACCCGCTGGGAACGCAAGGCCGACCGGGAGGCGGGCTACGTCCGGCTGCCGTCGCCGCTCGCCGAGGACATCCAGCGTGACACGACCGGAGGCACCCGATGACCCGGCCGACACCCGCGGTCCGCGACCGGGTCCTGTCCCTGTCCTCGACCGGACTGCCCGCGTACGTCTACGACTTGGCGGCGCTGCGCGACCACGCCTGTGCCGTCCGGGACGCCCTGCCCGAGCGGGTGGAGCTGTACTACGCCGCCAAGGCCAACCCGGAACCGGAGATCCTCGCCGCGCTGGGCCCGTACGTCGACGGCTACGAGGTCTCCTCGGGCGGCGAACTCGCCCATGTCGCGCGGGCGGTGCCGGGGCGCCCGCTCGCCTTCGGCGGTCCTGGCAAGACTCCGGAGGAGGTGACGGCCGCGCTGGCTGCGGGCACCGAGCGTTTCCACGTGGAGAGCGAGTACGAGCTGCGGATGCTGGCCGAGCTGGCGCGGCGGGTGGCGCCGGAGCGGCGGGTGGCGGTGCTGCCGCGCGTCGACGTGCCGGTGGCCGACGGGTCGTTGGCGGGCAGCTCGCTCGCGATGGGGGGCCGGCCGACCCCGTTCGGCATGGATCCGGGGCGGGTCGGGCCGGTGTTCGCGGCGCTCACGGACGGCACGTATCCGCAGCTCGAACTGCGCGGTGTGCACGCCCACTTGGCCAGCGGCCTGGAAGCCCCGGCGCAGGTGGCGGTCGCCGAGTCCGTCGTCGCCTGGGCGACGGGCCTCGGGGTCCGGCTTGAGGAGGTGAACGTCGGCGGCGGCATGCACGTCGACTACGCCGACCCGGAGCGCCGTTTCGACTGGGCGGCCTACGGCGAGGGGCTCGCCCGGCTCACCGAGCGGCACCCGGAGCTGACCCTGCGCATCGAGCCGGGCCGGGCGCTCACGGCGTACTGCGGCTGGTACGCCACCGAGGTGCTGGATGTGAAGCACAGCCACGGCGAGGAGTTCGCCGTCGTCCGGGGCGGCACGCACCATCTGCGGACACCGGCGACCAAGGGGCACGACCAGCCGTGCTCCGTCCTGCCGGTGGACACCTGGCCGCACCCCTGGGCGCGGCCGGTCGCCGAGAGTGAGCAGGTCACGCTGGCCGGACAGCTGTGCACCCCGAAGGACCTCCTGGCCCGCCGGGTCCCGGCACCCGGGCTGAGGGCCGGGGACCGGGTGGCGTTCGCGCTGGCGGGGGCGTACGCGTGGAACATCTCGCACCACGACTTCCTGATGCACCCCCGGCCCGGCTTCCACTTCCTGGACACCACCGGGTAGACGGCACGTCACTCTCGGTACACGCGCAAGGGCCGCCGGATCGATCCGGCGGCCCTTGGAGCAACACTCGCGGGAGCGAGGGAAGCGGCCTAGCCGAGCCGGCTCAGGCTCTTGACCTGGTCGAGGTGGTCCAGGTGCTGGGAGACGGGCGGAACCCGGTGCTTGTGCCGCTCGGGGATGCCGCTCGCGGCGAGCGAGTCGAGCGTGCCGACCGGATCGATCCGGCCGGCGATCGGGGCGTCCACTTCGGCGGCCCGCGCCACGGGTGCGGTGAGGCCGGTGAGACCGGCGGCGAGACCAACGGCCGCGACGATACGTCGTGTTGAGATCATGTCCTCAGCAACGCGGGCGTCCGCCGCCGGACACGGCTGTGCGGTGGCGCTCACCCACCAGGCCCAGCGCTCCCGCTGCGCTTGCCTGCTCCGGCGCGGCGGAGGACTCTCGAAGGTGAGGCCCTCGCGGCCGCCCCTCTTCCTGCCGCGGGCCTCGAAGGAGGTCACCATGGGCACTGCCGCACGCCCCTCGTTCGGCACCGACATACTGCGCCGGGCCGTGGAAGGACGCACCCCGGAGACACTTCTGTCGCTGTACACGGACGACGCGGAGATCCGCGTCGTGAACCGCAACGCCCAGCCCAGCCATCCGAAGGTGCTGCACGGCCGCGACGAGATCGCCGACATGCTCACCGATGTCTACAGCCGCGACATGACGCACAAGCTGGAGGGATGCGTGGTCCAGGGTGACCGCGCGGCCTACAGCGAGTCCTGTGAGTACGCGGACGGGGTGCGCGTACTGTCCGAGTCCATGATCACGCTGCGCGACGGCAAGATCTCCCAGCAGATCATCATCGAGGCATGGGACGAGTAGCGGAGCAGGAGAGCACGAGCAGGAAGGGACCAGGAGGAGAGGAAGCAGCCGAAGGTCCAGGCCGGCGGTGGCGGGCCTGGACCTTCCCGGTGTCAGGGCGTGCGGAGCGTCATGACCAGGTCGCGGGGCAGTCCGTGGGTGTCATGGAGGTACCGGTAGTCCTCGTCGCTCAACGGGCCGTCGAACCGCGACCTGCCCAGCACACGGCGCCCTCGCTCCAGGAGCTTGCCGAACCGCCGCTCCTCGTCCAGCAGCACCTGGTGCACCAGCTCTGTCCCGCCGGGTTGCCGGAAGCGGTCCAGGGTGTGCCCGAGGAGTTCGGCCGGCAGGTCGGACAGGGTGCGTGAGGGGTCGTCGCGCCAGAGCGTGGTGAGGACGCGGCGGGTCAGCCGGCGCAGGACGTAACCGCGGCCGGTGTGGGACGGTCGTACGCCGTCGCCGATCACGGCGATGCCGGAGCGCAGGTGGTCGCAGACCAGGCGCAGCGACGGCTCGTCGAGCTTCCACAGCGGTGGCACCAGCCGCATCCACGGTTCGAAGAGGTCGCTGTCGTAGACGCAGTCGTGGCCCTGGAGGACCATGGCGAGGCGTTCGAGTCCCATGCCCGTGTCGACGTTGGGCCGGCGGAGGGGGCGGAGGCCGCCGTCCTCCAGGCGCAGGTAGCGCATGCTCACGTGGTTCCACACCTCCACCCACCGTGGATCGGTGGTCGGGCTGCCCTGGGGCGGGGTGCCCGGGTCGCCGGTCCATACGAAGATCTCCGAGTCGGGGCCGCACAGGCCGACCGGAGCGTGCGACCACCAGTTCTCGTCGCCGGTCGTCGGCTCCACGGGCACGCCCAGCTCGCGCCAGGTGTCCGACGACTCGTCGTCGGGGCCCACTTGGTCGTCTCCGCCGAAGACGGTGGCGTACATCCGCTCCGGCGGGATGCCGAATCCGTCGCGCAGCAGCTCGTGGCCCAGGCGCAGGCTGCGGGTATGGCCGTAGTCGCCCAGGGACCAGGAGCCGAGCATCTCGAACACGGTCAGATGGGTGCGGTCGCCGACCTCGTCGAGATCGGTCGTGCGCAGACAGCGCTGGACACCGGCCAGGCGTCGTCCCTGTGGATGCGGGCGGCCTTCCAGATGGGGCGTGAGCGGGTGCATGCCCGAGGTGGTGAAGAGCACGGGGTCGGCGGGTGGGGGCAGGAGGGTGGCGCCGGTGAGGAGTTCGTGTCCGCGCTCACGGAAGTAGTCGGTGAAGGTGCGGACGATCCGGTCGGTGTCCATCGTGCTCATCGTGTCCATCGCGGGTTCCTTCGGTCGTG
Organism: Streptomyces sp. NPDC028907; assembly: GCF_055564995.1. Taxonomy (NCBI): domain Bacteria; kingdom Bacillati; phylum Actinomycetota; class Actinomycetes; order Kitasatosporales; family Streptomycetaceae; genus Streptomyces; species Streptomyces sp. NPDC028907. The sequence goes on along the minus strand of NZ_JBVHVE010000009.1, from coordinate 309,960 downwards.
GGACCGGAAAGAGCCGCGGGACGGGTGCGACCGGGAGGGAGAAGGCGCACGTACACCGGCGGTCCGTTTCCGGCCGCCGGGGAGGGGTGGGATCAGGCGTCGGCAGCCGTCGAGCGGGGCGCTCGCGCGGCTGCGGTGTGACTGTGCCTGATGACCTTCATGGGCTCGACGGTAACAGTCCGCGTCGAAACCGTCGGCTGGTTTTCCGCCGCCCCGGACGCATGTGCGGATCGCGCTTGAGCGGGCCGGGGCCGGGATACCCGGGGGCCATGACCCGACTACTCAGATCCAGGCACAAGGATCAACCGGCGCCGCACGATCCGGCGTCCCCGGGCTTCGGCCCGGATCCGCAGGTGGAGCGGCAGGCGCCGGACACGCCGACCGAGTTGCCGAAACGATCGTGGTGGGCGGCGCTGAAGGGCACGCTGCGGGAGTTCAAGGACGACGAGCTGACCGACCGCGCGGCGGCACTGACCTACTACAGCGTGCTGTCACTGTTCCCGGCCCTGCTGGTGCTGGTGTCCGTACTGGGTCTGGTCGGCCGGTCGGCCACCGACAAGGTCCTGGAGAACATCAACGAACTCGCGCCCGGCTCGGCGCGGGACATCCTCACGCGCGCGGTGGAGCAGTTGCAGGGCAACGGCGGTCTCGGCTCCGTCATGGCCCTCGTCGGCCTGGTTCTCGCGGTGTGGTCGGCCTCCGGCTATGTCGCGGCCTTCATCCGCACCTCGAACGCCGTCTACGACATCCCCGAGGGACGCCCGACGTGGAAGATCCTGCCGATCCGGCTCGGGGTGACCGTCGCCCTCATGGTGCTGGCCCTGCTCAGCGCGCTGATCGTCGTCTTCACCGGCTCCCTGGCCCGGCAGGTCGGCTCCACCCTGGGCATCGGCGACACGGCCCTGACGGTCTGGTCCATCGCCAAGTGGCCGGTCCTGGCCGTCCTGGTGACCACCATGATCGCGATCCTGTACTGGGCGGCCCCGAACGCCAAGGTGCGCGGCTTCCGGTGGATCACCCCGGGCAGTTGCCTCGCCCTGGTGATCTGGCTGCTCGCCTCCGCCGGGTTCGCGTTCTACGTCGCCAACTTCGCCTCCTACAACAAGACCTACGGCACCATGGCGGGCGTGATCGTCTTCCTGGTCTGGCTGTGGGTCGGCAACCTCGCCATCCTGCTCGGCCTGGAGTTCGACGCCGAAGCCGCACGACAGCGGGCCATCGCCGGCGGCCACCCACCCGACGACGAGCCCTATGCGACACCGCGCGACACCCGCGCCTGGGACGAACAGGACCGGCGCCGCCTGAGAGGCCGATGACGGCGGACGTACGCAAGGCGCTGTCCGCGGCCTGCGCCGCCTCCGTGCTGGTCGGCGAGGCCCCCGCCTCCGTGACGCACGTCCGTATGAAGCTCCCGTACCGCGGACCTGCCCGTGGCCGTGCGTGAGGCGGACATCGTGGTCACCGCCGTGGGCCGGGCCCGACTGATCCGGGGACAGGACATCAAGCCCGGAGCCGTCGTCGTCGACGCCGGTGCCGGGCGGCGTCGGTCCGATGACGATCGCCACGCTGCTGGAGCAGGCGGTGGACGCGGCCGCCCGGCAACTCGGGGTGTGACGGCCCCGGTGACCGGGGCCGTGATCAGGTTCAGCGCGCCGTCGTACTGGCTGACGGCCGATCAGCGGGCCTGGCTAGCTCACCGTCCACTTCTGGTTGTTCTGGCCGTTGCACGTCCAGAGCACCAGCTTCGTGCCATTGGCCGTGGCCGCGCCGTACGCGTCGAGGCAGAGCCCGGCGTTGACGTTGGTGAGGGTGCCGTCGCCGTTGATGTTCCACTGCTGGTTGGTCTGGCCGTTGCAGTCCCAGATGACGACCCGGGTGCCGTTGGCGGTGCCGCGGTTGTAGGCGTCGAGGCACTTGTTGCCGTAGGCCACGAGTTCCTTGCGGGTGCTGTCGTACTGCCAGACCTGGTTCTGGCCGGCGGTGCAGTCCCACAGTTGGACGTCGGTGCCGTTGGCGATGGTGTTGTCGTTGATGTCGGCGCATCGGCCGGACCCGCTACCGGTGATCAGCGTGCCGTTCCGTCCAGGCAGCGGCCGTACGACGATGCCGTCGAGGGTCGGGGCGCCGGAGAAGGAGATCGTGTTGGTGCTGCCCTTGGCGAGGGAGACGTGGACGGAGATGTTGCCCGCGCCGGCCCCGGTCGGCGGGAAGGAGACCTTGGTGGAGGTCTGGCCGTTGACGGTGAGGGTGGCGGTCCGGGCGGTGGACGTGTTGTTGGTGTAGGAGACCTCGACCGTCTTCAGGCCGGCGCTTCCGGCGACCACGCCGGAGAAGTTCGATGTGCCGCTGTAGGTGCTCGCGGACTGTTCGGTGCCGCCGGTGACCGTGAGCATCACCGAGCCGTTCGCCGGGACGCCGGTGGTGTGACTCGTGCCGGTGGTGGCGACGTTCTGGCGGGCCCACAGGTCACGGACGGTCGCGGAGGCGTTCGTCAGGCCGAGGTCGGACCAGCGGACGGTCATGTTCCGCGGGGTCGACGTGCGGTTGAGCAGGACGACGGCACGATTGCCGCTGCCGGCCAGGACCTTGCCGTACACCTGGAGGCCGCTGGTGTCCTCGGCGACCTTGACGCCCTGGAGGCCGCGCGAGTCCTGGTCGACGGCGATGACCTCGGGGTTGGTGAGGATGCTCGTCGTCTCGGGGGTGAGGGTGGTGAGGTCGAGGCCGGCGAGCAGCGGGGCGCCGGAGATCGCCCACAGGCTCATGTGGGAGCGGCTCTGGGCGGCGGTGAGGCCGTTCATGCCGACGACCATCATGTCGGGGTCGTTGTAGTAGCCGGTGTGCTGGGCCGTGGGGTGGAGGTTGCGGTCGAAGGCGGTCAGGACGTTGTTGTACGACGGTGTGCCGCCGTGGAAGAAGATGTCGGTGTTCGTCCGCCACATCGGGCCCATGCCCGGGGCCCAGTTCCAGGGGTTGGAGTAGCCCCAGTTGCACAGGGAGAGGGCGAGCGGGCGGCCCGTGGTGGCGGTCGCGGCGGCCACGGCGTCGCTGATCGCCTGGTAGGTCGCCTTGGGGTCCAGGCCCTCGGCGTCACCGCCGCACCAGTCGACCTTCACGAAGTCGAAGCCCCACTTCGAGAACTGCGTCATGTCCTGCTCGTAGTGGCCCTCGCTGCCCGAGCCGGGCGCGGCGGGGCGGCCGGTGGGGAAGTAGTAGCCGCAGCCGTCCTTGCCGGCGTCGGTGTAGATGCCGGCTTTGAGGCCCTTGCTGTGGATGTAGTCGGCGATGGCCTTCATGCCGCCCGGCCACTCCGTCTCGTCGACGGTGATGTTGCCGGCGCTGTCCCGGGTGCCCTGCCACCAGCCCTCGTCGATGTTGATGTACTCGTAGCCCGCCTCGGGCAGCCCCGCCGCCACGAACGCGTCGACCTGCCGCTTGATGACGTCGTGGTCGACCCTCGCGGCGAACGCGTTCCAGGACGCCCAGCCCATGGGCGCACCGGGCACCGCTGTATGACGGGTCGTGACCGCCTGGGCGGGAGCGGGTCCCGCGAACAGCAGGGCGGTTGTCGCGGCCAACGCCAGGACCAGGGCGCGGGTGACGGTGGATCTGCGGCGGCGCAGGAAGTTCCTGCGGGGAGGGGGGTACATGTGGCTCCTTCATGCGGGGAAGACATGAGGTTCGTAATGTCGAACGACATTCGGAAATCCGAACGTGCGCGCTGAAATTAGAGCCACGCGAGGGGGAAGTCAACGGATGGGACAGACCTGAAGTCGCTGGTTCATGCGGCCGGTTGACGGCCGCGACAGCCATGGGCCGCCATACTGACAAGGTGCGCGTAGCGATCATGACGGCGGGCTCCCGGGGCGACGTCGCCCCCTACACCGGACTCGGGCACGCCCTGTCCCGGGCCGGACACGAGGTCACCCTGGTCACGCACGGCTGCTTCGAGCGGCTGGTCGAGGGGTCCGGTGTGCGCTTCCATCCGATGCCGCTGGATCCGCGGGCGGAACTGGAGTCCGAGCGCGGTCGGAACCTGCACCGCAGCGCGACCGGTCTGGGCAAGCTCGTCCGCGTGGTGGGGATGGCGCGGGCGCTGGCCGGCCATCTGACGGAAGACATGCTGGCCGCGGCACGCAACAGCGACGTCCTGCTCCTGGCAGGCGCCACCACACCGCTGGGCCACGCCATCGCCGACGGCCTCTCTCTCCCGACCATCGATGTCCCTCTGCAACCACTCGCGCCCACCCGGGAGTTCGGGCCGCCGATGCTCGGGGGCGGCTCCTGGGGACCCGTCGGCAACCGGGTCGCCGGACACGGCGTGAGCCTCGCCATCCACCGTGTCTTCTCGGCGGCCGTACCGGACGCGCGGGCCCGCCTCGGACTCCCGCGCGGCAGGTCACGCACCCCGCGCAAGGCCCGCGCGCTGCACGGCTACAGCTCCCTGGTGGTACCCAGGCCGCGCGACTGGCCGCCGCACCTGGAAGTGACGGGGTACTGGTGGCCGTACGACGGTGACACCCGACTTCCGGCCGACCTGCGGGAGTTCCTCGATGCGGGCCCGCCGCCGGTCTTCGTGGGCATGGGCAGCGCGACCGTACCGGATCCGGCGCGGCTGAGCGGCGAGGTCGTGCGCGCTCTGCGCCGGGCCGGGCTGCGCACGGTGATCCAGCGGGGCTGGGGCGGCCTGGAGGCGGCCGGGGACGACGTCCTGACCATCGACGAGGTGCCGCACTCCGCGCTGTTCCCGCGGATGGCCGCCGTGATCCACCACTGCGGTGCGGGCACGACGGCGGCCGGGCTGCGTGCCGGGGTGCCGGCGGTGCCCGTGCCGATCCAGTTCGACGAGGGCTTCTGGGCCGGCCGACTGGTCGCCCTGGGCGTGGCGCCGCGAGCCGTGCCACTGCGGAAGTTCACTGCCGACGCACTGGCCGACGCCGTACGGCGGGCGACGACCAACCCGTCCTACGGCCGCCGCGCCCGGGACATCGCCGACGGGCTGCGGGCCGAGGACGGCTTCGCGCCCGTCCTCGACGCGGTGAACCGGCTCGGCGGCTGAACCGCACGGGGCGGCGACGTCACCGGCGGTTTCGCCTCAGGCTCCGGCCAGCCCTGCGTCCCTCGGCTGGAGGATGCCGAGGAGGATGCGGACCAGTTCGTCGACGACCTCGTCGAGGGTGGCGTCCACCCACCCGGCACTCCAGTCGTGCAGCAGCCCGTTGACGCTGCCGATGAACGCGGTCACGGCGATCCGGTAGTCGCGCGGCGCCGCCTCTCCCCGCGCCACGGCGGACGCCACCTCGGCGCAGACCAGCTCGACCCAGCGGGCACGGCGCGCGAGGCGCTGTTCCTCCAGCCGTGGACTGACGCCGATGATCTCGACGAAGGCGATGCGGATGCGGCGCGGGTCGGCGGTGACGTTCGCGGCGTACGCGCGGAAGATCGCGGTGGCGCGTTCGGCGAGCGGGAGGTGCTGCGCCTCGGCCACGGCGCTCAGCATGGCCGCCTCGGCCCATGCGTTGACTTCGAGGTGGAGGGCGGCCAGCACGTCCTCCAGAGCGCGGAACTCCTCGTAGAACTGACGGGTCGACAGACCCGCGGCCTCGCTCAGTGCCGCGACGGTCGTGCCCCGGTAGCCGGGAGCGTCGCCGAAGAGCCGGAGCGCCGCGTCCAGGAAGCGTCGCCGCCGCTCGGCCTGTCGCTGCTCGGCCGACTTGCCGCCGTAGCGGCCGGTGGGCGCCTTGATCCTGCCCGTCACGCTGTCCTCCCAGCACCTTGCCGACCCGACGGCCAATTTTGTCGTGTACGCAGTCTTGTGAAGAAGGGCACCCCCTCCTTACTTTTCAGTAAGTTGATTCTGAAAGCACGCGTGTTCAGATTCCCCCTCCCCTCTCGGAGGACTCCCATCTCAGAGGAAGAGAGCAGTCATGCCTGCCATCAGCCCCAGGCACCTGTGCTCCGTGGCCGCCGCCCTCGCCCTGACCGCCGCCGTCCCCGCGACCACCGCCACCGCCGCCGACCCCTCCGCCGCCGCCCTGCGCGAAGTGATGTTCGTCGGGAACAACTGGGACGGCACCGCCGATGTCATCAAGTCCGCCGGGGACTTCGGGAAGATCGGCCGTATCGACGTCATCCCCGACAAGGACGAGCGGATGGCGGAGATCAACGCCGATCCGATCAAGTGGATCTACTTCATGGCGATCCGCAACAGCGTCGGTGAGGGCCACGACCAGTTCGTCGACGACATGTACTCCACGCCGGACGGCAGGTCCGTGGTCGTCTCGCGCCCCAGCTTCGCGGACGTCGTGTCCCTCGACCTCGCCACCGGGGACGTCAACTGGCGCTTCCCGGTGTCCGGTTACCGCGCCGACCACATGGCGGTCTCCCCCGACGGCAGGCGGGTCGCGGTGTCGGCCTCGACCTCCAACACCGTGCATGTGCTGGACATCGACACAGGGAGGGAACTCGGCAAGTTCGCCACCGGCGACAAGCCGCACGAGAACATCTTCACCCAGGACGGCAAGTACATCTACAACATGGCGATCGGCGACGTGAACACACAGACCGACGCCCCCTGGCTGGACTGGACGAAGGGCGACCGGCGGATCACCGTCGTCGACGCGAACACATACCAGCAGGTCAAGGTCATCGACATGCGCCCGAAGCTGGACGCGCTCGGATTGAAGGACTACTCCGACGCGGTCCGGCCGGCGGTGCTCTCGCCGGACGAGTCGAAGCTGTACTTCCAGGTGTCGTTCTTCAACGGCTTCTTCGAGTACGACCTGGCGAGCGAGAAGATCACCCGCACGAAGACCCTGCCGAAGAACCCGGCGACCAGCGACGACCGCACCACCTTCGTCAACGACTCACGCCATCACGGCATTTCGATGAGCCCCGACGGCAGCAAGCTGTGTGTCGCGGGCACGATGGACGACTACGCGACCGTCGTCAACCGCACCACCCTCCAGGAGGGCCCGCTCGTCACCGCCGCCAAGCCCTACTGGGCCACGGTCAGCGGTGACGGCAAGTCCTGCGTAATCTCCGAGAGCGGCACCGACCAGGTCACGGCCATCGACTTCGCGACCGGTCGCAAGCAGGTGTCCGTCCCGGTCGGCGACCACCCGCAGCGGGTCCGCCTCGGCCACGTGGAGGCCGGCTGGACGAGTCCGGCCACCGGCTGATCAGCCCAGTGCCTTCAGCACCGCGCCCACCCCGTCCTCGGTCGCCATGTGCCGCGCGGCGACCGAGGCGGCACGGGCGTACGTCTGCTGCCGCACGGCCTGCCCCACCGCGTCGGCGAGCCGCTCGGCGGTGAGGGACGCGAAGGGGATCGGGTCGGTGGCCGCGCCGATCGCGGCCAGACGTCCCGCCCAGAACGGCTGGTCGGCCGTCACCGGCACCGGGATCGAGGGCGCCCCGGCACGCAGGGCGGCGGCCGCGGTGCCGGCCCCGGCGTGCTGCACCACCGCGGCCACCCTCGGGAAGAGCAGCGCGTGCGGCAGGTCACCGATGGTCAGGATGTCGTCGCCGTCGGCCGCGAGCCCGGCGCTGCCCGCCTGCAGGATGCCGCGCAGCCCGGCCCGGCGCAGCGCCTCGACGGCGATCCCGCTCAGCCGCTCCCCGTGACCGCCCGCCATGCTGCCGAAGCCGATGAACACCGGGCGCGCTCCGGCCGCGAGGAAGTCCTCCACCTCGGCGGGCAGCCGACGGTCGGGGGCGAGGTACGGCCACCAGGTCCCGACGACGTCGAGTCCCGCGCGCCAGTCGGAGGGGCGCGGCACCAGCGCCGTGCTGAAGCCGTGCAGGACCGGCCGGTTCACGCGCTCCTGTCGCCGACGGGTCTCGGACGGCGTCATGGGTGGCAGGTCGAGTCGGTGACGCAGGTCTGTGACGGCCTCGGCGTAGACACGGTCGGCCATACGCAGGGCGAAGCGTCCGGCGACGCGGTTGCCGAGCCGGCCGAGGGAGCGGGTGCCCATGACGGTGGGCGGGAAGTCGCCGGTCGGGGCGGTGGGCTGGAGAGGGACGCCGACCGTCGGGATGCCCATGGCCTCCGCGACGTGCAGGCCGAGCGGGGCCGTGGTCGTCGACAGCAGGAACAGATCCGTGTCCGTGTCCTGACTCACCGCGTCGGCGAAGCCCCGGCCGAGCTCGGTGACGAACTCGGCCGCGGTGCGCAACAGTTCACGTCGGTTCGCGACCCCACCCCGGGCCTGCGGGCGCGTCGGCAGGCTCCGGAACGCCAGGCCCGCTTCCCTCACCAGGGGCGCGAAGGCGTCGGTCGTGGCCAAGGTGACGTCGTGCCCGGCCTCGTGCAGGCCCGCCCCCAGGCCGGCGTACGGCGCGACGTCGCCGCGTGATCCGGCGGCGGCGATCAGGATCCTCATCTGTCCTCCTCGGGGTATGCCCGGCGGGCCGCGTTCGCGTGGACGGCCTTGCAGAGGTAGGCGGCCAGGCCCGGCCGCTGCTGCGACGGCGGTACGACGAGCGCGAAGGCGCGCGGATCGGTGGCGAAGTCCTCCGCGATGCGCCGGTGCATGTCGGGCGGACAGGTGGTGAACCAGCGGGCGATGTGCAACCGGTGCTCCTCGGCGAGGTCCATGGCGCGCTCGCCGTCGACGGGCTCCCCGTCGTCGAAGGCCGCCAGCAGTTCCGCGCGCCAGGCGGCGGCCTCGCCCATGAGCTGGCGCCAGTCCTCCTTGGTGTGCGCGGCGGCCCGTGCCATGGACTCCTTCTGCCCCGGCGAGTCCTGCCACTTGAGCTGGGCCTCGGTGGCGTAGCTGAGGTCGAAGCCGATCTCGCCGAAGACCTCGAAGCGTTCGGCGGGCGTCAGTTCCACGCCGGTCTGCCGGACCTCGATGGCCTGTTCGGCGACCTCGGCCAGCCGCTGGAGCCGGCCGATCTCCTCGCTCAACTCCCGCAGCCGGGCCCGGAGCTGTTCCAAGGCGTTGGCCTGCGGGTCCTTGAGGATCTCGGCGATCTCGTCGAGGGAGAAGCCGAGTTCGCGGTAGAAGAGGATCTGCTGGAGCCTGACCAGGTCGGTGTCGCTGTACAGCCGGTAACCGGCGCCGCTGCGGCCACTGGGCGAGAGCAGGCCCGCCCGGTCGTAGTGGTGCAGCGTGCGCACGGTCACCCCGGCGAAGGCCGAGACCTGCCCCACGGAGTAGCTCATTCACCTGCCCTTTCGTCGGGGTACAGCGTGCAGCCTGACGTAAGGGCAGGGTCAAACCAGATGTCCGGCCCGGCTACTGGCCGACCGTCCGCGCGGCCCACGCGGAGAGCTCGGACCGTGCGGCGTTCAGCACGGCGGCCGTGGGGCTGCTCGCCCCGTTCGTCACCAGCGCGTAGTGCAGGACGCCGGAGTCCGAGTCCGTGAGCAGCAGGCGGCGGCTGCCCGTGCCGCCCGGTTCCGCGGCCACGCCGATCGGGGTGGCCGCCGTGTACGAGGGCGGGGCGTACGCCGTGCCCAGGTCGGAGACGACCGTGTTGGACCCGGTCGGGAACGACGCGGGCAGGTGCAGTTCGGTCGGTGCCGTGCCGCTGTTCGAGCGCCACATCAGCAGCCCGTACTGTCCCGAGCCCACCAGCTGCGCCACGTTCGGCAGCGAGCTGGGCACCGGGTTCCAGGTCAGGGTCGTGTCGCCGTCACGGGAGCGGTCCTCGTAGGTGAAGGCGACCGTCGTGCCGGACGTGGCGCTCGGGTAGATCCGGTCGAGCAGTCGGGCGTCCTGGCGCAGCACCGGGGTTCCCGAGTCGTCGAGGCGTACGGCTGACAGGTCCTCGTCGTTCCAGGCGTCACCGGCGGTGAGGACCTTGTCGGAGTTGCCGTTCATCAGCTCGCGGTGGCGTCCGTTGTAGATGTCCCACTGCCACTGCGAGCCGGAGAGCACCGGTCCGGAGCCGGCCGGGTTCGACCACCAGCTCCTGCCCGGCACACGGGAGTCCAGGGCCTGGTACATCGCCTTGAGCACGGTGGGTGCCTTGTCGGAGACCGATCCGGCGAGCGGGTGCCCGAACTCGCTGATGATCGCGGGGGTGTTCGTGGCCGCGGCGCGGTCGCGGACGGTGCCGAAGTCACCGGCGTACTGGCCGTCCTCGGCCTTGCCCCACATGAAGACGCCCGAGATGGCCTTCTGGTCGTAGAAGTGGGTGTTGAAGACGTAGCGGGGCCCGAGGGTGCCCGCGTCGAGCAGGCCGCCCTCCTGCTTCTGGAAGTCGAGGTTGGCGTTCCAGAACAGGTTCGGTTCGGCGAAGAGCGGCTTGTCCTGCCAGCCGGCCGCGTCCATGCGGGAGCGGAACTTCTCGTAGAACGGCCACAGCACGTCGCGTTCCCAGGTGCGGCTGGTCTGGCCGGAGTCGTAGACGCCGGCGTGCGGCTCGTTGTAGGGGTCGAAGCCGACGACGCCCGCGAACGCGGCGGCACTCAGGTTCTGTTTGACGTACGCCATCGTCTTCTGGGCGGTGGTCAGGAAGGCGTCCTGAAGGCCGTACTCGTCGTGCCAGAAGTCGTACGACGCCTGCTTCACGGCCTCGTTCTGGGTGATGTTCTGGCCCCAGAACAGGCAGATCCCGCAGTTCTCGTCCGGGTAGTCACCGAGGTCCACGGCCCACTTGGGGGCGCCGTCGCCCGTGTACCAGCTGTCCGGGTCGAACAGGTGGCGGGAGTAGAGGTCCTGGTGGAAGTCGGGGTAGACGCGGACGCCCGCGTCGAGGAAGGCGCGCATCTGGGCGGTGGCGGCGGCCAGGTACGCGGTGTCGACCTGGCCGCGTACGGGTTCCGCGTAGGCCCAGGAGAGCAGGAAGCGGATCGAGTTGCCGCCGCCGAGGGCGCGCAGCGCGGTCGCGGACTTCTTCGCGTCGGCGACCGAGGCGAAGGGCAGGCCCTTGTTCTCGGCCAGTTTGGTCTCACCGGAGACGTTGTAGCCGCGCAGGACGACCTCACGGCCGTTTCCGTCGGTGAAGCGGCCGTTGTGGACGGTGAGGGGCGTTTCGTCGAACCAGAGGGAGTCGGGGAGTGCGGCGGCGGTGGCGGGAGAGGGGCCCGCCACCGACAGGGATCCGAAGAGGACGACCAGGACAACGAGCAGACGCGTCCGGATGTTCGGCATGTCCACTACAGTCCGGTGATATCAGGACACCGTCAACACCCCTGACTCTGGAGTAAGTTAAGACTCGGCCATCACGCCGGCCTCACCCTTCGTGATCGTCCCGATCCAGGCACGGACCGCCGATGCCGTCGTCTCGCCGTGTTCCCGCATCATCGTCAGATGGTCGCCGGGGACGTCGACGACGTCGTGCTCCGTGGGCCAGGACGTCCGCCAGTCGTCCGCGTCCGCGCAGGCCGCCATCGCGGGCGTGGGCCGTAGCGCGCGCACCAGGAGCGTGGGCGTGCGGACCGGCTCGGGATCCCAGCCCAGGAAGATGCGGTTGTAGGCGCCCAGCGCGGCCAGGGCGGTGTCGTCGTCCCCGGTGAGGACGGGCCGTCCGGTGTCCTGCGGCAGTGGGGCGGCGAGGGACAACAGCCAGTCCTTGCCGCTGTTGTCGGGCGTGATGTGGTAGGTGTCCAGCAGCACCAGTCCCGTCGGCGGCCGACCCATACCCTCCAGTTCCCGCGCCACCAGGTGCGCCACATTGCCGCCTGCCGACCGCCCCACGACCACGAAGGGCCCGTCCCCGACGTGCCGCAGCACGCACTCGGCCTGCGTCCGCGCCAGCGCCGCACGGTCCTCCGGGACGGCGGCGCCGGCGCCGATGCCCGGGTGCGGGAACTCCAGGACCTCCAGGGGGTCGGGGTCCTTCGCGAAGGCGCGGTGGAACCGCGGGTACTCTCCGCCGTCCGAGGCGAGCGACGGATGGTAGGCCGGGAAGTACACGATGGTCGGGCTCTTGGAGCCGGGCCGGCCGTGGCAGCGGCGGATCGGGGGCAGTGCGTGCTCGCGGCCTCGGACGGCCGGGAAGGTGGGCAGCGCCCAGGACGCCGTGACGAGGAGGTGCATCGCCGCCACCGGGTTTCCGGAGGCACTGACCGTGCGGAACAGCGAGGAGAGGGTGTACGCCTGCCGCTCCGCCTCGGTCGTCCCAGGGGCGTCCGTGGCCGCCGGTTCGTCGTCCAGCAGGCCGAGCAGATGGCGGGCCAGTCCCTCGGCCGTGCGATGCTCGAACACGACCGCCGCCGACAGCCGGAGCCCCAGCCCCATGCTCAGCTGATTGCGGATCTGTACGGCGGTGAGGGAGTCGAACCCCAGGTCGGCGAGGCTCTTGCCGGCCGGAAGCGCGTCGGCGTGCGGATAGCCGAGCACCGCGGCCACGTCGGCCCGCAGCAGCGTCACGAGCGCCGCCTCCCGCTCACCCGGTGGTGTCCGGGCCAGCCGCTTCCGCCACTCCCCCGGCTCGGCCGTCTGCCCGGGAGAACCGGCGGAGCCGGAGGCGGTGGCCGTGGCGCTCGGCCTGCTGGGACGGACGAGGCCGCGCAACGGTGCCGGCAGGTGCTCGGCACCGGAACGCAGCGCAGCCCGGTCCAGCAGAAGCGGCGCGAGGACCGGCTCCCTCGAACGCACGGCCGCGTCGAACAGGGCCAGCCCCTGCCGGGTGGACAGCGGCAGGAACAACTCCCTTCCCTGTGAGCGCTGTCGGGACTGCCCGGCCGCCATGCCGCCGCTGTGCTCCCACGGCCCCCACGCCAGCGACAGCGTGGGCAGTCCTTCGGCGGCGCGGCGGTGGGCGAGGGCGTCGAGAAAGGAGTTCGCGGCCGCGTAGTTGCCCTGGCCCGCCCGGCCCAGCAGGCCGGAGACTGAGGAGAACACGACGAACGCCGTAAGATCCATGTCACGGGTCAGGTCATGCAGATGCCACGCCGCGTCGGCCTTCGGCCGCAGCACGGCCGCCATCCGTTCGGGCGTCAGCGAGTCCAGCACTCCGTCGTCGAGCGCCCCGGCGGCGTGCACCACCGCGCTCAGCGGCGGCTCGCAGCCCCGGACGACCTCGGTCAGCGCGGCTCGGTCGGCGGCGTCACAGGCGACGATGCCGACCCGCGCGCCCAACTCCTCCAGCTCGCCGCGCAGTTCCCGGGCTCCGGGTGCCTGTGGCCCACGGCGACCGGTCAGCAGCAGATGCCGTACGCCGTGTTCGAGGACCAGGTGACGGGCCAGTTCCGCGCCCAGCGCACCGGTGCCTCCGGTGACCAGCACCGTGCCGTTCGCGCCGAAGGCGACCTCGGTGTCCGGGGTGTCGCCGGCCAAGGCAAGTCGCGGAACCGTCACCCGCCCGTCCCGTACGCGCAGTTGCGGCTCCCCGGTGGCGACGGCCGCCGTGAGGACCCGCAGCGACTCCGGCCGCCCGTCCACATCCACCAGCACGACCCGGCCGGGCAGCTCCGACTGCGCCGCCCGCACCAGCCCCCAGACCGCCGCACCGGCCAGATCCGGCACCGGACCGGTGGCGTCCCGCGTGACCACGACCAGCCGTGAGCCCGCCGTGTCCGGATCGTCCTGCCAGTCCTGGAGCACCTGAAGCACGCCGCCGGTCAACTCGTGCACGTCGGACAGTGGATCGCGGCCGGTGGCGGAGTCGGCGGCTGTGACGGCTGTGACGGCTGTGACGGCTGTGACAGCGACGAACTCGGGGGCCGTCCCGTCGGGCTCGGGCAGGAACTCGGCGAGGTTCAACTCGTCCGGGCCGCACACCGCCCAGGCGCGGTCATCCGCACCGCCCCGGAGTTCGAGAGCGGCCCAGTCAGGGCGCAGCAGAGCCCTTCGTACGACGTCGTCCGCGTCGTTGTCGGTCGTGTCGGCCTGGCCGGCCGGGAGTTCCCGCGTGACCAGCGAGTCCACGCGTGCCACGAGCCGGCCGGACGGGTCGGCCATCGTCACCGAGAGCGTGTCCGGGCCCGTCGACGTCACCCTGACCCGCAACCGAGCGGCCCCCGAGGCGTACAGGCTCACACCGCTCCATTCGAACGGCACTCGCAGCGTGCTCAAGTCAGCGGGGCCTGCCAGGAGAGGTGCGTGCAAGGCCGCGTCGAACAGCGCCGGGTGGAGCCCGAAGCGGCTCGCATCCGAAGCCTGCGAGGCGGGCAGCCGGACCTCCGCGAAGACGTCGTCCCCGCGCCGCCAGAGGGCGCCGACCCCTTGGAACGCGGGCCCGTAGGTGAGCCCGGCATCGGCGAGCGCGGCGTACGCGTCGGTGAGGTCCACCGCTTCGGCGTCCCGCGGCGGCCAGGGTTCCGATCCGCTCTCCGCCGTCGCACGCCCGAGGCCGAGTCGGCCGGTGACGTTCCGGGTCCACGGGGTGTCCTCGTCGGAATCCTCCGGCCGGGAGTAGATGTCGAGCGACCGTCGTCCCCGATCGTCCCGCGCACCCACCACGACCTGCGCCCGCACCGCCGCGGAACCGGGCAGGGCCAGTGGCGTCAGCATCACGAGCTCGTCGACCGCGGCGCAGTCCACCTCGTCGCCCGCCCGCACGGCCATCTCCACGAACACCGTCGCCGGCACGATCACCCTTCCGGCGACGACATGATCCGCGAGCCACGGGTGCGCAGCGAGGGACAGCACCCCGCTCAGCACGGTCCGCTCGGTGTCCGGCACCGGGAACGCCGGGCCCAGCAGCGGACCGGCGTCGGCCGCCGGGGGCGGTGCGTCCAGCCAGTACCGCTGCCGCTGGAAGGCGTACGTGGGCAGATCCACGCGCCGCGCGCCGGACCCGGCGTACACCGCCCGCCAGTCGACCGCGGCCCCGGCCACATGCAGCCGCGCCACGGCCGCCAGGACGGTCTCCGGTTCGTACGCACCGCCTCGTGTGGCCGCCGCGAGTACGGTGCCGCTCGTGGGCGCGTCGGTCAGCGAGTCGGTGGCCGCGGCGGTGAGCGCGGGCCCGGGGCCGAGTTCCAGGTAGGCGGAGATCCCGTCGTCCGCCAGCCGCCGCACGGCGTCGGCGAAGCGTACGGGGAACCGGGCGTGCCGCGTCCAGTACTCGGGTGAACAGAGCTCGGCGGGCTCGGCGGGTCTGCCCGTCACGGTGGAGACGACGGGAATGCGCGGCGGTCGGAAGGTCAACTGCCGCGCCACTCCCAGGAGTTCGTCGAGCATCGGCTCCATCAGGGGTGAGTGGAAGGCGTGACTCACGCGGAGTCGTACGGCCCTGCGGCCGGCTGCCTCGAAGCGTGCCGCGACCCCGAGCACCGCGTCCCGCTCGCCCGAGATCACCACCGAGCGGGGGCCGTTGACGGCGGCGAGGGCCACGTGCGCCCCGAACTCCGCGAGCGCGGCGGCGACTTCTTCCTCGGTCGTGTCCAGCGCCACCATCGCGCCCCCCTCGGGCAGTGCCCGCGTCAGCCGGCCGCGGGCGGCGACGAGCGTGGCCGCGTCGGGGAGGTCGAGTACACCGGCGACGTGGGCGGCGGCCAGTTCGCCGACGGAGTGGCCCACGAGCCGGTCGGGCCGAACGCCCCACGACTCCAGCAGCCGGAAGAGCGCGACCTCGAAGGCGAAGAGTGCGGCCTGTGTGAAGTCCGTACGGTCCACGAGTGCCGCGTCCGGTGACCCCGGCTCGGCGGACAGCACCGCGCTGAGCGGCTGTGGGAGACGGTCGTCCAGGTACCGGCAGACCTCGTCGAAGGCCGCGGCGAACACGGGGAAGGCGGCGTGCAGTTCGGCGCCCATCCGGGGGCGCTGAGCGCCTTGTCCGGTGAACAGGAAGGCCGTACGGATCGCCGGGTCCGCCAGTCCTCGGACGACTCCCGGCGCGTCGCGGCCCTGCGCGAGCGCGGTCAGCGCGTCCAGCATCGGCATCCGGTCGCCGGCCGGCACCATCGCCCGGTGGGCGAGGGCGGAGCGCGACACCGCGAGCGCGTACCCGATGTCGGCGGTCGACGCGGTCGACAGGGGCGGCCCGTTCGCCGCTTCGGCCGCCAGGCGTCGGGCCTGGGCGCGCAGGGCGGACTCGTCGGCGGCGGAGAGCAGCCACGGAACGGGCGGGACGGGGGCCCTGTCCTGGGGGGCTGCCTCCGTCCCCGTGTCGGTCCCCGGTGCCTCCTCCAGGATCACATGAGCGTTGGTCCCGCCTATCCCGAAGGCCGAGACCCCGGCTCGCCGTGGCCGGTCCGTGGCCGGCCAGGGCCGGGGCTCGGTGAGCAGTTCGACCCGGCCCGAGGACCAGTCGACGTGCGGTGTGGGCGGGTCGGCGTGCAGGGTCCGGGGCAGGGCGCCGTGCCGCATGGCCTGCACCGTCTTGATGACGCCGGCGACTCCGGCCGCCGCCTGCGTGTGCCCGAGGTTGGACTTGACCGACCCGAGCCACAGCGGCCGGGTGCGGTCCTGCCCGTACGTGGCCAGGAGTGCCTGCGCCTCGATGGGGTCGCCGAGCCGGGTCCCCGTGCCGTGCGCCTCCACCACGTCCACGTCACCGGCGCGCAGTCCCGCGTCCGCCAGCGCCTGGGTGATGAGCCGCTGCTGGGCCGGTCCGTGGGGCGCGGTGAGCCCGTTGGAGGCGCCGTCGGAGTTGACGGCCGAGCCGCGCAGTACGGCCAGGACCGGGTGGCCGCACCGTCGCGCGTCGGACAACCGCTCCAGCAGGACGAGTCCCACGCCCTCGCCCCAGGCCGTGCCGTCGGCCGCCGCCGAGAAGGACTTGCAGCGCCCGTCCGCCGACAGCCCGCGCTGCCGGCTGAAGGCGAGGAACGACTGGGGCGTCGCCATCACCGTGACCCCGCCGGCCAACGCCAGCGAGCACTCGCCCGAGCGCAGCGCCCGCGCCGCCCAGTGCAGCGCCACCAGCGAGGACGAGCAGGCGGTGTCGACGGTGATCGCGGGACCGCGCAGGCCGTACACATAGGAGATCCGCCCGGAGGCCACGCTGCCCGTCGAGCCCAGGCCCAGATGCGCCTCCAGTTCGTGGGGGCGGGTGATGCGGGTGGCGTAGTCGTCGTACATCACGCCGACGAAGACGCCCGTGTCGCTCTCGCGCACCGACTCCGGGTCGATCCCGGCCCGTTCCCACACCTCCCAGGACGTCTCCAGGAGCAGCCGCTGCTGCGGATCCATCGCGAGCGCCTCGCGCGGGGAGATCCCGAACAGCCCGGCGTCGAACTCCGCGGCCCGGTGCAGGAACCCGCCGTGCCGCGTGTACGAGGTCCCGATCCGGTCGGGATCGGGGTCGTACAGGGCGTCCAGGTCCCAGCCGCGGTCGGTCGGGAACTCGGTGATCGCGTCGCGGCCCCGCGACACCAACTCCCACAGGTCTTCAGGGGAGTTGACGTCGCCCGGATACCGGCAGCCCATGGCGACGATGACGATCGGATCGTCGTCGGACGGCCGGTGTGGTCCGCCGCAGGTCTGATGGCGGGTCTCGGGCTCGCTCTCGAAGAGCGCGGCGCGCAGGTGCCGGGCCGCCTCGGCCGGTGTCGGGTGGTCGAAGACGAGCGTCGCCGGGAGGGTCAGGCCGGTCAGCGTGCCGAGCCGGTCGACCAGTTCGACCACGCCGACGGAGGTCATGCCGAGATCGGTGAACGGGCTGTCCGCGTCCGGCTGATCGCCCGGTGGGTGCCGGCAGACGTCAGCGGTCTCGGCGAGCACCGTCGCACGCAGCGCGCGCTCCTGGTCGTCGGGAGAGAGGGCGAGGAGCCTCTCGCGCAGGGGGGTGGCGGCGGGAGTGGTGGCGGCCGCGACCGGGGCGGCCGGAGCGGGGACGACGACCTCGTGTCGGGCGATCTTGCCGGACGCTGTGCGCGGAACGGCGGCGATCTCGTGTATCTCGGCCGGCACCTTGTAGTCGGCCAGCCGGCTACGGCACTCGGCGAGCACCCGCCGCGCGTCGATCCCGTCCCGACCCGGCACGAGGAAGGCGACGGGGACCTCGCCGAGCTCGTCGTGCGGCACGCCCACGACCACGGCGTCGGACACGCCGGGACACTCCGCCAGGACCTGTTCGATCTCCGTCGGGTGGATGTTCTCGCCGCCGCGGATGATCAGTTCGCTGACCCGGCCGGTGAGCCGGAGATGGCCGTGCTCGACGCGGCGGCCGAGGTCGCCGGTGCGGTACCAGCCGCCCCGCAGCGCGGCGGCCGTCGCCTCGGGCTGCCGGTGGTACCCGGTCATCAGGCCCGGCGAACGCACCCAGACCTCGCCCTCGTCTCCGTCCCGCGTGTCCTCGCCGCTGCCCGGTTCGACGACCCGTATGTCCACGCCGGGCACGGGCGGCCCGCAGGTACCGTCGCCCCCGGGTCCGTCGGGGCGGCTGACCGCGATCACGCCGCAGGTCTCGGTGCTGCCGTACGCGTCGAGCAGCGGCGCCCCCAGCGTGTCCGCCACGGCCGCGCGCAGCGCGGGACCGCTCGGCGCACCGGCCACGACGCACAGGCGCAGGGCCTGCGGGGGCTCGCCGGGCGAGTCGAGCAGCCGGTGATACGTCGTGGGCACGCCGCCCAGCAGGGTGAAGGGCCCGCCGAGTCCCTCGTGCGCCGTGGCCAGTTCCCGGCGCAGACCGCCGGGCGGCAGCAGGTCACCGGCGATGCGGGCGCTCGCGCCGACGGCCGTCACGCCGAGGACGGCCAGCGAGTGGCTGAAGCTGTGGAACAGCGGGAGCGGCCAGAGCAGCCGGTCGTCGGGCGAGAGGCCGAGGATCGGGGCGTAGCAGGCGGCCACGGACCACAGCGCCGCCCGCTGCGTGGACAGCACACCCTTGGGCCGGTGGGTGGTGCCGGACGTGTACAGCATCCAGGCCGGATCATCGAGCCCGAGCAGGTCGATCCCCGCGGACCCGCCGTCGCTCTCGGCCGCGCTCTCGAACAGCTGGGTGTCGCCGTCCGGTGTCGGGCCGCCCCCGGTGACCAGCACACCCAGCCCGTCGTACGGCCGTCCCAGGCGCCGCACTTGTGCGAGGTGCGCGGTGTCGGTGATGACGTGGGCGGCGCCGCTGTCTTGGAGGAAGTGGGCCAGCTCGGCGTCGGAGGACCGCGGATTGAGCGGGACGCCGACCATTCCGGCCCGCAGCACCGCGAGGCAACTCTCCACCGCTTCCACGCGGTTGCCGAGGCAGATCGCGACCCGGTCGCCGCGCCGCAGTCCCGTCCGGGTGAGATACCCGGCCAGCGCGCGGGTGCGGCGCTCCAGCCCGGCGTAGGTGACGCTGCGCGAGGAGTCGGCGTACGCGATGCGCTGCGCCGCCGACCCGGCGTGCTCCTTCAACAGTTCCGGCACCGGCCGGATCAGCTCGTCACGCCTCATGCCCCCGCCTTCGAAGTCCCTTGCCGTGCGGCGATGTTGAGCCTACTTGGACGCGCGGCTCACGCTCCGGCTCAGGACAGCACGCGGTGGGTCACACGGGTGCCCCGGCTCGCCGGTCGCGGCTTCACTTGCTCCGGGAACCTCTCCCGCAGCCGTTGGGCTTCCCGGAAGAGGTGGTCGGTGTGGTCCGCCAGCACGCCGCCGAGGAGGAGTTCCGGGGTGTAGAAGGAGCCTGCGGAGGCGGCCACCTCGTGTGCGGTGAGGTCGATCTGGATGATGCCGGTGCGGCGGATCTCGTCGATCGAGCTCGCCCAGACGACGCGCCGCAGATTCGCCCACGCCATCGCGCTCATGCACATCGAGCAGGGCTCACCCGTCGTGTAGAGGGTGGTGTCGGCCCAGCCCCGGTTGCCCTGCCGGCGCACGTAGTCGTTCATGGCGACGACCTCGCCGTGCAGCAGCGGACTGTCGTCCCCGGTGTTGACCCCGCGCCCCAGGACCTCGCCGGTCCGCGTGTGGACGATCACCGCGCCGAACGGCCACCTGGGGTTCCGCCGTGCCTGCTCGACGGCTAGCCACATGAACCGCTCGTGACCGGTGCCGGTGCGCCGGTCAGGCGCGGGGCCCGCACCCGGGCCGATGCCCGGGGCGTCCTGGCGCGCTCCGGCCGCCCGCGGAGGCAGGGCGAACGGCGCCGCGACTCCCGCCGCCACTCCTGTGCACCTGCCGAGGAACCGGCGCCTTCCCGAATCCATACGCGTCTCCTCACCTTGCGCCGCCGGCTCCGCAAGGAAGCCGAATCGTGACAGATCGTGTCCATGGCGGGCTCGGCTCATGCGCATGTGTGACGGTCGGTCACCCATATCGCGCCACGATGCGCACGCGCAAGCAATCTTGAGGTCGACCGCGCGGCTCAGGAGGAGGTGCAGCACGGCGCCCGCACCAGTACACCCACAACCGACAACGCCAGCCAGCCACTACGACCTGCTCGTTCCCCGCAATGCCGCAAGCAGCAGCTCGAAGCTGCCACCTGTGTCCCTCGCATCGGAACCCACGGCAGCCGCCGACCACACCCACATTAGTTCAGGATTTCCTGAATCCAGGGATTCTTGTATTGTCGGAGAGTGCTGACCGTCGCCTCCGACGTCGAAGTGCTCGCGCGCTTCGGCCGTGCCCTCGCTGACCCGATCCGCTGCCAGCTGCTGCTGGCCCTGCGGGATGCCCCCGGCTATCCGTCCGACCTTGCCGACAAGATCGGTGTCTCGCGGACCAGGCTGTCGAACCACCTGGCCTGTCTGCGTGACTGTGGCCTGGTCGTCACCGTCCCCGACGGCCGCCGTACCCGTTACGAGCTCGCCGACCCCCGGCTCGGTCACGCGCTGGACGACCTTCGTACCGCGGTCGTCGCCGTCGAAACCGACCGGACGTGCGTCGATGCGGACGAGAAGGGCTGCTGCTGATGACAGCGATATCCCTCGGACCGTCCCCGGCCCGCCGTGACGTCCTTGCCAAGCGAATACGCCTGCTGGTCGCCGCGACGATCACCTACAACGTGATCGAGGCGATCGTCGCCATCACTGCCGGCACCCTCGCCTCCTCCACCGCGCTGATCGGCTTCGGACTCGACTCCGTGATCGAAGTCTCCTCCGCAGCTGCGGTCGCCTGGCAGTTCTCCGCGACAGAGCACGACGTCCGCGAAGCCCGGGAGAAGCGCACTCTGCGGATCATCGCCGTCTCCTTCTTCGCCCTCGCCGCTTACGTCACTGTCGACGCCATCCGGGCCTTGACCGGCACCGGTGAGGCCGAGCACTCCACCCCCGGCATCGTCATCGCCGCGCTGTCGCTGGCGGTCATGCCGTTCCTGTCCGCCGCTCAGCGCAGGGCCGGACGCGAACTCGAATCCGCGACTGCCGTCGCCGACTCCAAGCAGACTCTGCTCTGCACCTACCTCTCCGCCGTCCTCCTGGTCGGCCTCGTCGCCAACAGCCTCTTTGGCTGGTCCTGGGCCGACCCGATCGCTGCCCTCGTCATCGCCGGCGTCGCCGTCAAGGAAGGCCGTGAAGCCTGGCGCGGAGACGCCTGCTGCGGCCCCGTCCCCATAGCCGGCACCAACGCCGCCGCGGAGACCGACGCCGACGGCTGCAAGCCCGGCCGCACCTGCTGCAACTGACTGCCGTCCTGGGGCTCAGCAAGCGGTCAACGGTCGGTCTCAAACACCCGGGAGCTCATCGCCGCACGGCGGCGGACTCGTCCTGGCCCTCTTGTGGCGCGGGCAGCAGCAAGGCCATCACCGCAACGCTCGCGCACACAGGCGCCGTCGCCAGGAACACCGCCCCGTACGACAGGTCTGGGCCGCCCTCGGCGGTTGCGAGGGCGGCGAGGCCGACGACTCCACCGTCGGGGTCGACGAGCTTGATCTGGTAGCCGGGCACAGCCCTCCCGGAGGAGCCGGGGCGCAGGGCCCGCTCGGTGTTGTCCACGCCGTCCAGGATCGTCGGCCCGTACAGGTCGTGGCATCGTTCCCGGACGTGCGCGGGCAGGGTCTCGGCGGCCGGGACGCACAGCCGGATGGACGACACGTCCCGAGAAGACGCATTCGGCAGGAAGGCGCCTGAGCCAGATCGCCGCGCAGGCACCTCGGCGAGCGATCGTCAGACGTTCCAGATGCCGGTGGCCGCCACGTCGCGGGCGTACTCGGAGAAGTCCTTGGGCGTGGTGCGACCAGCGGCCCCGCGCAAGTACCCGGGCACGCCCAGGAGCGTCCGCGCACGTGCCCTTCGCTTCCGCAAGGTCGATACTGGCGATGACAGCGTTCCCGCCGAGCCGTCTCCGGCACACCCTCGATACCAGACGAGGCGTCATCAAAGTCAGCATTGAGTCAGCATCAGGACCGCCGGCACCGGTTCTGCCAGCCTCACCAGGAAGTACCCACGAGCATGCGTGACATCCTGCCGCTGATCGCCCCCTGGTACACGGCCGGCGTGCCGTTCGGGCTCGCCACGGTGGTCGCCACCAGCCGCAGCGCCCCGCGTGGCCCAGGGGCCGCGATGGCGGTGGGCCCCGGTGACGAGGTCGTCGGCAGTGTGTCGGGCGGGTGTGTCGAGGGGGCCGTGTTCGAGCTCGCGCAGGAGGTGGTGGCGAGTGGCGAGGCGCGGCTGGAGACCTTCGGGTACAGCGACGAGGACGCGTTCGCGGTGGGGCTGTCCTGCGGCGGCGAGATCACCCTGCTCGTGCGTCCGGTCACGGCCGGCTCGGACCCCTCCTTCGGCGAGGTCGCGCAGTCGGTGGCTGCGGGCCGGCCGGTGACCGTGGCGACGGTGACCGACGGGCCCGCGCCGCGCGGGGCGACGCTCGCCGTGTGGCCGGACCGGGTCACCGGCACCCTCGGCGATTCCGGCCTGGACGTGGCGGTGACCGCCGACGCGCGCGGTGAACTCGCCCTCGGCGTCACGGACCTCAGGCACTACGGCCCGCACGGCGAGCGCCGCGAGGACGAGGTCAGCGTCTTCCTGCACTCCTTCGCACCGCCGCCGCGCATGCTGGTGTTCGGCGCGATCGACTACGCGGCCGCGGTCGCCCGCATCGGCGACTTCCTCGGCTACCGGGTCACGGTGTGCGACGCCCGCCCGGTCTTCGCCACGCCGAAGCGCTTCCCCGAGGGCGTCGAGGTGATCGTGGACTGGCCGCACCGCTACCTGAGCGGCACCGACACCGACGAACGCACGGTGATCTGCGTGCTCACCCACGACCCGAAGTTCGACGTCCCGCTCCTCGAAGAGGCGCTGCGCCGCCCGGCGGCGTACATCGGGGCGATGGGCAGCCGCCGTACCCACGACGAGCGCATGCGCCGGCTGACCGAAGCCGGGCTGGGCGAGGGCGAGTTGGCCCGGTTGCGCTCTCCCGTCGGGCTCGACCTCGGCGCCCGTACGCCCGAGGAGGTCGCCGTGTCCGTCGCCGCCGAGATCGTCGCCCTGCGCTGGGGCGGCAGCGGCACCCCGCTGACGGTGACCGCGGGCGCCATTCATCCGCGGGGAGCGCGGGCCTCGTCGGCCCGGGGCTGAACGCCCGCAGCGGCCCGCATCAGGGCGGGTCAGCCGCGGCGGGGTGACGCGGAGGGAGCCGGTGCAGCTCCACGTCCGTCAGTCGACCGTCGGTCACGGTCGCGGTCATGTAGGTGCAGTGCGGCTGGCGGCGGCGGTCGGTCGGGGAACCCGGATTGAGCAGGCGCAGGCCGGTGGGGGCCGTGGTGTCCCAAGGGATGTGACTGTGGCCGAACACCAGCACGTCGAGGTCGGGAAAGCGGGCGGCGCACCGCGCCTCGCGGCCCTGGGCGGGCCCGGTCTCGTGGACCACGCCGAAGCGCAGGCCGCCCAGCTCGACGTACGCCACCTCGGGGAGCCGGGCGCGCAGGTCCGGTCCGTCGTTGTTGCCGTGCACCCCGACGAGCCGGGCGCTGAGGCGCTCCAGCAGGTCGAGCGTGGCCGTGTCGACCCAGTCCCCGGCGTGGAACACCACGTCGGCCCGTGGCAGCTCGGCGAGCAGGCCCTCGGGCAGCACCTTGGCACGCTTGGGCAGGTGCGTGTCGGACATCAGCAGCAGGCGCACGCCGTCAGGCTACCGGTGTGGAGGATCTTCCGGCCGGTTCTCGATCCGGGGCAGTGCTTCATGCAGGGCGGTGCGCCAGTCCCGCGGTGCCGGGAGGCCGAGCCGCTGCCGGCGGCCGTGCGCGAGGACGCTGTACGCGGGGCGGGGCGCGGGCCGGGGGAAGGCGTCGCTGGTGACGGGGCGCACCCGGTCGGGGTCGGCGCCGAGCTGGGCGAACACCTCGCGGGCCAGGTCGTACCAGGTCGCCTCGCCGGCGTTGGTGGCGTGGAGCACGCCGGTGGCGTCGCGGCCGACGCGGGGGCCGAGGTCGGCGATCGTCGAGGCGACGTCGGCGCTCCAGGTGGGCCGGCCGCGCTGGTCGTCGACGACGTCGACGGTGTCCCGGCCCGCCGCCCGCTCGATCATCGTCCGGACGAAACTGCGGCCGTGGACGCCGTAGAGCCAGGCGGTGCGCACGACGGCGCTCGCGGCGGGGAGTTCGTCCAGTACGGCCCGCTCGCCGGCGAGTTTGGTGCGGCCGTAGGCGGTGCGCGGGGCGGGGCGATGGTTCTCCGGGTAGGGGGCGTCGGCGTCGCCCGCGAAGACGTACTCGGTGGAGATCTGGATCAGGCGGGCCTCGTATGTGACGCAGGTGTGCGCCAGGAGGCCGGGGCCGTCGCCGTTGACGCGCAGGGCCCGGCTCTCGTCCTGCTCGGCGTCGTCGACGGCCGTGTACGCGGCGCAGTTGACGACGATCTCGGGGCGGTACGCGGCGAAGGCGCGGTCGACGGAGTCCGGGCTGGTGACGTCGAGGGTGGCATGAGTGAGGCCGGCCACCTGCTCACCGCGGGCGCGTAGTTCGTGGACCACGTCGTGGCCGAGCATGCCGCCCGCGCCGGTGACCAGCCACCTCATCCCTGCTCCCCGTCGACGCGCCGCTTGAGTGGTTCCCACCAGTCGCGGTGGTCGCGGTACCAGGCGACGGTGGCGGCGAGGCCGGCGGCGAAGTCGTGGCGGGGCCGGTAGCCGAGCCGGGTGCGGGCCTTGGTCCAGTCGACGGAGTAGCGCAGGTCGTGGCCCTTGCGGTCCTCGACGTGCCGCACCCGGTCGGGCTCGGCGCCGCAGGCCTTCAGCAGCAGGGCGGTGAGGTCCCTGTTGCTCAGCTCGGTGCCGCCGCCGATGTTGTAGACCTCGCCGGGGCGGCCGTGGGTGCGGACGAGGTCGACGCCGTGGCAGTGGTCCTCGACGTGCAGCCAGTCGCGGACGTTGAGGCCCTCGCCGTACAGAGGGACCTGCCGGCCGTCGAGGAGGTTGGTGACGAACAACGGGATGACCTTCTCCGGGAACTGGTGCGGGCCGTAGTTGTTGGAGCAGCGGGTGACGCGGACGTCGAGGCCGTGGGTGCGGTGGTAGGCGAGGGCGAGCAGGTCGGCGGAGGCCTTGGAGGCGGCGTACGGCGAGCTGGGCCGCAGCGGTGCCTCCTCGGTGGCCGAACCTGACTCGACGGAGCCGTAGACCTCGTCGGTCGATATGTGGACGAAGGGCGCGACACGGTGGCGCAGAGCCGCGTCCAGCAGGGTCTGGGTGCCTACGACGTTGGTGAGGACGAAGTCTCCGGCGCCGGTGATCGAGCGGTCCACGTGGGACTCGGCGGCGAAGTGCACCACCTGGTCGGCCTCAGCCGTCAGCTTGTCGACGAGTCCGGCGTCGCAGATGTCGCCGTGCACGAAGTGCAGCCGGGGGTGGCCGAGTTCGAGGTTGTCGAGGGAGCCGGCGTAGGTGAGCTTGTCCAGCACGGTGATCCGGGGTGCATCGGGAGCGTCCGGCGCGTCGCGGGCGAGCAGGGTGCGCACGTAGGTCGAGCCGATGAAGCCGGCGGCGCCGGTGACGAGGAGGTTCATGGGTGGATCTGCACCTTGCTGTGGTCGCCGAGGAGGAGTCGGTGGGCGCTGGGGACGTTGGGCGTGTCGGCCGATGAGCGAGGACTCCAACTCGCTGTCGGTGATACGGCAGTTCTCGTCGACGTCGCCGTCGATGCGGCGCGTGAGGCATGGACGCCGACCAGGGCGAGGGCGCGCTCCTCGAATTCGGCGACGCCGAAGGAGCGGGGGTCCTGGACGTGGCCGGTGATTCCGCCGGCGATGAAGTCGTCGCCGAGGTACATCACGCTCATCGGTTCACCTTAGCCCCGATTCCGCCTATTTGACGGTTCGGGATCGGCTTGTTCGCCGCTGCTGCGCGGCCGGCCGTTCACCGAGATGCGGCCTCACCCGCGTCGGAATCCGGCCTCATCCGCTGAGCGGAATCTCGCTCCACACCTGTTTTCCGCCACTGACAGGCACCGTTCCCCACTCCGCGGCCATGGCCTCGACGAGGAGGATGCCGCGGCCGCCGGTGGCCTCCCAGCTGATGCCGGCCGGCTTGACCGGCGTGCGGGGCGAGGAGTCGGCGACGGCGACGCGCAGCCGGTGGTGGACGAGGGTGAGGTCGAGGCGGACCCGGCCGTCGGTGTGCACGAGGGCGTTGGTGACGAGTTCGGAGACGACGAGCAGGACGGCGTCGGCGTCCGGCGGCGTGACACCCCAGGTACGCAGGGTGCGCCGAGTGAAGCGGCGGGCGTGACCGACGGCCTCGGGGACGCGCCAGACCGTCCAGCTCTCGCGGAGCGGGCGTACGGCCATGCCGTCGTAGCGCATCAGGAGCAGGGCGATGTCGTCGCTGCGGCGCGCGCCGACGAGCAGGGCGTCGGCGACGAGGCCGAGGTGGGCGGGGTCGGAGCGGGCGAGGTCGTGGGCGAACCGGTCCATGCCGGTGTCGATGTCGGCGTCGGTCGACTCGACGAGGCCGTCGGTGGTGAGGGCGAGGACGGTGCCGGGCCTGAGGCCGAGCGGGCTCATCGGGAAGTCGGCCTGCCGCAGCACGCCGAGCGGCGGGCCGCCCTCAGCCTCGGCGATCTCGGTGCTGCCGTCCGGGTGCCGCAGCACGGGTGGGGGATGGCCGGCGCGCACGGCCCAGGCGGTGCCCTCCTCCAGGTCGACGTCGACGTAGCAGCAGGTGGCGAAGAGGTCGGTCTCCATGTCCATGAGGAGGCGGTTGGCGTGGTGGACGACGACATCCGGGGGGTGCCCTTCGGCGGCGTAGGCGCGCAGCGCGGTGCGCATCTGGCCCATGAGGGTGGCGGCGGCCGCGCTGTGGCCCTGGACGTCGCCGATGACGAGGGCCACGTGGTGGTCGGGCAGCGGGATCACGTCGTACCAGTCGCCGCCGACCTCAAGTCCGGCCGTGGTCGGCAGATAGCGGGCGACGGCTTCCGCGCCGGGCAGCCGGGGCAGGCGGCGCGGCAGCAGCTGGCGCTGGAGCATGCCGACGAGTTCGTGCTCGGCGTCGAAGGCCTGGGCGCGCGAGAGGGCCTGTCCCGCGAGACCGGCGGAGGCGGTGAGCAGGGCGCGCTCGTCGGGCCCGAAGTCGTGCGGGGTGTCCCAGCCGATCAGACAGGCGCCGGCCATGCGGCCTCCCGCGGGCAGCGGCAGGACGGCGAGGCCACCGGGGCCGACATCGGCGAGGGCGGGTTCCAGCGGGGTGCCTGCGGGCCAGATCTGGGCGCGGCCCTCGCGCAGGGCGGCGCCGAGGGTGGGCATGGCGCGTACCGGCGCGTCCGGCCATTCGGTGCGCCACTCCAGGCGCCACAGCTCCGGCCAGGACTCGGGTTCGGGCGGGTCGAGGACGGTGACGACGAGGCGGTCGTTCTCCAGCTCGGCGAGGGCGATGCGGTCGGCGCGCAGCGGCGCCCGCAGGGCGGTGACCACGGCGTGGCTGACGTCGCGGACGGTGCCGGCGGTTGCGAGAGCGGCGGCGAGGCGCTGGACGCGGGCCACGTCGGTGATCTCGGCGCGCAGGGTGGAGGCGTCGGCGACGGTGCCGACGAGACGGGCGGGCAGGCCCTCGCCGCCGGGCAGGAGGCGGCCGCGCAGCCGGAGCCACTTGGGCGGGCCGGCCGGTTGCAGGACCCGGAACTCCAGCTCACGGTCGCCGAGCGACATGTGGTCGGCCTCGACGACGGACATCAGCGACGGCAGGTCCTCCGGGACGGTCCGGCCCAGCAGGGTCTCGACCTTGCCGTCGAAGTCGTCGGGGCCGAGGCCGAACAGCGTCAGGATGTCGTCGCCGACGTCGACGCGGCCGGTGTCCATGGCGAGGCTGAACGCGTTGGCCGGCGGCTCGCCCCCGTCCGCGGCCGCGGGCCGGGTGGGGAGGGCGACTGCCTCGGCGATCAGCTCCAGGCACGCGCGGTCGTCGGCGTCGAAACCGCCCGGGCGCTCGCTCACGGCCAGCAGGCTGCCGCCGTCGCCGCCGTCGTGGGTGGGCAGGGCGGCCACGAAGAAGTCCCGGGCAGGTGCCCGTCGGGACTCCGCGCCGGCGGCGAGTTCCGCCGGGCCGAGCCACACCGGGCGGCCGGTGCGCAGGGCGTCGGCCGTCGCGGACCGGCCGGAACGCGGGTAGCTGTCACGCAGCCCGTAGAGGGTCCGCGGTACTCCGGCGGACTCGACCAGGCACAGCAGGTCCTCGTCCTCGCCGGGCGCGTACACGGCGGCGAGCGTGGCTCCGCTGAAGACGAGCGCCTGTTCCAGCACCCGGCGCAGCCGCTGTGGCGAGTCGGGGTCGGCGGCGACCGTCTTGAGGGCCACTTCGGCACGCAGGGGCCGCGTTCCGCGTTCCGCAGCGCCCTCACCGACCACGTCCGCCATTACAGCGCTTATGAGACACCTGCGCAGCCCCTGTGACCGTTCCGTGGAGCGGCGAGCAGTGTGCTGCTCGAAAGGCACCGAACATGTCTTGACTCATGCGTATCGCACGGTGATCTCGTGACAGGCGTGACTGTCCGTGTCCACCGCATCGCTGGAAGTCTCTGTGCCGAGCCAGCGGAGGGGGACGAATGGACAGGCGCTACGAGGTGTACGCGCTCGCCGACCCGCACTTCTACGAGACGCCGGACCGGCTGTCCGCCGACGGGTGGGGAACGGGACGCCTGTACGAGACGGCGCGGCGCGAGGTGCCCGAGGGCTGGCGGGCGGCGCGGATCGGCGACTGGCTGACGCTGACGCCGGCCGGCCCGGACGGCGCCCCGTCGCCCGGTCCGGCTCAGGGCTGGAAGATCCATGTCTCGGCCACCCTGGCGAACGCGGAGAAGATCGCGCGGATCGTGTGGGACTACTGCGTGCCGCGGGCCGTTCCGTTCAAGTTCGTGCCCGGCCCCCAACTGCTGCACCTGCGCAACGCCAAGTACGCGGGCCGCGACGCCAGCGGCAAGTTCGTCACCGTCTACCCGGCCGACGAGGAGCAGCTCCACCTGGTGCTGCGCGAGCTGGGCCGGCTGCTGGAGGGGTTCGAGGGGCCGTACATCCTCACCGATCTGCGCTGGGACGAGGGCCCGCTGTACGTCCGCTACGGTGCGTTCGCCCGCCTCTTCGTCGTCGACGAGCGCGGTTCGCTGGTGCCGGCGGTGCGGGACGGCGCGGGGCAGCTGGTGCCGGACCTGCGGACGCCGTCCTTCCAGGTCCCGGAGTGGGTGACGCTGCCCGCGTTCCTCGCGCCGCAGCTGGCGGCGCGCAACTCCACGACGGTCGGCGAGCTGCCGTACCGCATCGAGAAGGCGTTGCACTTCTCCAACGGCGGCGGGGTGTACGCGGGCACCGACACCCGGGACGGGCGCAAGGTGGTCCTGAAGGAGGGCCGGCCGCACGCGGGGCTCGCCGCGGACGGCGCGGACGCCGTGGCCCGGCTCGAGCGGGAGCGGCCCGCGCTGGAGCGGCTGGCGGGGACCGGTGTGGTGCCCGAGGTGCGCGACTGGTTCCGGCTCGGCGACCACAGCTTCCTGGTCATGGACTTCATCGAGGGGCGCCCCCTCAACTCCTTCTTCGCCGAACGGCACCCGCTGATCGGCCCCGACCCCGATCCGTGCGCCGTGGCCGACTACACGGCTTGGGCGCTGCGCATCCACCGGGCCGTCGAGCGTGCCGTGGAGACGGTGCACGCGCGCGGGATCGTCTTCAACGACCTGCACGTCTTCAACATCATGGTCGCCCCCGACGACGAGTCGGTGTTCCTGCTCGACTTCGAGGCGGCGGCCCCGGTCGGCGAGAGGGGCCGTCAGGTCGTCGCCCACCCAGGCTTCCTGGCGCCGGCCGACCGCAGGGGCGTGGACGTCGACCGCTATGCGCTGGCCTGTCTGCGGCTGGCGATGTTCCTTCCCGTCACCTCCCTGTTCGTGGTGGACCGCGGCAAGGCGGCGCATCTGGCGGACGTGATCGCGGGTCTCTTCCCTGATGTACCGAGGCAGTTCCTGGACGAGGCGGTCGCCGAGATCTGCCGGTCCCCGCGCACCGCAGCGGCCCAGGTGGACGGGGCCGCGGAGCCCCGGGGAGCGGCGGCCCGTTCGGGCTCGGCGTCGTTCGTGGAGCCCGGCGACTGGCCCTACAGCCGCGACTCGATGGTGAAGGCGCTGCTCGCCTCGGCCACCCCGGAACGCGCGGACCGGCTCTTTCCCGGTGACGTCGCCCAGTTCTCCGACGGCGGCGGGCTGGGCCTGGCGCACGGCGCGGCCGGCGTGCTGTACGCCCTGGCCGCGACCGGCGCCGAGCGCTACGACGAGGGAGAGCGCTGGCTGCTCGACCGCACCGACCCGCCGCCGATCGGCAGCGCGCTGGGCCTGTACGACGGACTCGCCGGCGTGGCCCACGTCCTGGACCTGCTCGGCCACCGCCGGCGCGCCCTGGACCTCGTCGACACGATCCTCGCCGAGCGGTGGCAGCGTCTGTCCTCCGACCTGCGCGGCGGGCTGGCCGGAGTGGGGCTCGTCCTGGGCGGTCTGGCGGACGCCACCGGTGAGCCGGAGCTGCGCGAGCGGGCGGCGGAGGCCGCGGACATCCTCGTGGACCGTCTCACGGCCCCGCCCCCGTCCGGGCCCCGACCGCGCGCCGGGCTGATGCGAGGGGCGAGCGGTCCCGCGCTGTTCCTGCTCCGGCAGTACGAACGGACCGGCGACCGCCGGCTGCTGGACGCCGCGGGCGAGGCGCTGCGCCGGGACCTGGCGTGCTGCGTGGAGCAGAAGGGCGGCTCGCTGGAGGTCGACGAGGGCTGGCGGACGATGCCGTATCTGGGCGACGGAAGCGTGGGCGTGGGGATGGTCCTCGACGACTACCTCACGCACGCGGGTGACGCCGTCGGCGCCTTCGAGCAGGCCCGCTCCGGGATTCTCACCGCGGCCGGCTCCCGCTTCTACGCCCAGCCCGGCCTCTTCCAGGGACGCGCCGGGATGATCCTTCACCTCAGCCGCACCACGGCGCCGGACGCGAGCGGCGACCGGCTGGCCGGGCAGGTCGCCGGGCTCGGCTGGTACGCGATGTCCTACCAGGGCCAACTGGCCTTCCCCGGGCACCAGATGATGCGGCTCTCCATGGACCTCGGCACCGGGACGGCCGGATGCCTGCTCGCGCTCGGAGCGGCCCTCGCCGCCGACGCGGGCGGCGCGGCCCCGGCGCACCTGCCCTTCCTCCCGCCGCCACGGCGGCCCCGAGAACGCGGCTTCGCAGTCTGACGGAGTCGTGACACAACCCGTCCCCACGGAATGAGAGGACAACGAGATGGCACTGCTCGACCTGCAGACGATGGAGACCGAGGAGCACACCGGCGGCGGCAGCGTCGCGAGCCTGCTGCTGTGCGCCAGCCAGGCCAGCATCTCGCTCTGTCTCTGACGGACCGAGTGCACTCGCGGCCCCGGGCAGTCCCTCCCCGCACGGGAGGGGGCCCGGGGCCCTTGCCCGGAGGAGGGAGCGGGGCCGCGGCCGTATGACGACGCCGACTGCTGACAACGACACCTCCCGAGCACTGCTGCGCGCGGCCACCCGGCACAGCGCGGGCCGTACCGCGGCCCTGTGCCTGGTGAGCACGGCCGCGACCGGCGCGGGGCTGCTGCTGCCCGCCGCGCTCGGCCGAACCCTGGACCTCCTGCTGGCGCGGGCCCCGGCCACGGGCTGGGTGTGGTGCTGTGCCGGGCTCACTCTGCTGCTCGTCCTGCTCGACGGCTGCCAGAGCGTTCTGGTCGGCACCGTCGACGCCCGGACGACGGCATGGCTGCGCGAGCGGCTGACCCGGCACGTGCTGGCGGTGGGCCCGGCGGTCACGGCCCGTTTCCGGGCCGGCGACCTGGTCGCACGGCTCGTCGGCAACGCAGCGCAAGCTGGCACGGCCCCGGCCGCCCGTGCCGCGCTGCTCGCCGCGCTCGCCGGACCGGTCGGGGGCATCGTCGCCCTGGGCCTGATCGACGTACGGCTCGCTGTCGTGTTCCTCGCCGGGGCGCCGGTACTGGCCGCCCTGCTGCGGGTCTTCGCCCGCGACACCTCCCGGTGCGTGACGCGGTACCAGCAGGAACAGGGCACGATCGCGGCCGCGCTCGCCGAGGCCGTCGACGGCCACCGCACCATCCGCGCGGCCGGTACGGCCGACCGGGAGACGACGAGGATCCTCCGGCCGCTGCCCCGGCTCTCCCGCGCGGGGCACCGTATGTGGCAGGTGCAGGGCCGGGCCGCGGCCCGGGCGGTCGCCGTGGCCCCGCTGCTGCAACTGGGTGTGCTCGCCGTGGCGGGAGTCCTGCTCGCCCGGCACCGGCTGTCCGTCGGCGAGGTGCTCGCCGCGTCCCGCTACGCCGTGCTGGCGACCGGCGTCGGCATGCTGGTCGCCCAGCTCGCGGGCGTGGCCCGGGCCCGCGCGGCGGCCGGACGGCTCGGCGAGATCGCCTCCGCCCCCGCCCCCGCCCACGGCCGCCGGCGGCTGCCGCCCGGCCCCGGCCGGCTGGAGCTGCGCGGCGTGACCGCCCGGCGCGGGAGTCACACCGTGCTGGCCGGGATCGACCTGGTCGTCCCCGGCGGCACCACCCTCGCCGTGGTCGGCCGCTCCGGCGCGGGCAAGTCGCTGCTCGCCGCGCTCGCCGGGCGGCTGGCCGACCCGGACGACGGCGAGGTCCTGCTCGACGGCGTCCCGCTGAGCGATCTGACCCACGACGACCTGCGCCGCGCGATCGCCTACGCCTTCGAACGCCCCGCCCTGCTGGGCGGCACCGTCGAGGAGGCGATCGGGCTCGGACTTGCGGCCCCCTCCCCCACGGCCGTCCGGGAGGCCGCCCGCACGGCCGACGCGGACGACTTCGTACGCCGCCTGCCGCACGGTTACGCCACCGCCCTGGCCGACGCCCCGCGCTCCGGCGGCGAGTCCCAACGGCTCGGACTCGCCCGGGCGTTCGCCCACGGCGGCCGTCTGCTGATCCTCGACGACGCGCTGTCCAGCCTCGACACGGTGACCGAGGCCCGTATCACCGCGGCGCTGGCCGGCGGTGCCACGTCCGCCACCCGTCTCCTGGTCGCCCACCGGGCGGCCACGGCGGCCCGCGCCGACGCGGTGGCCTGGCTGGACGGCGGGAGGGTGCGCGCGGTGGGGCGGCACGAGGAGCTGTGGGGGACGGCGGAGTACCGGGAGACGTTCACAGGAACGGCCGATACCGCCTCGACGGAAGAGGCGTGCCCATGAGCGGCGGGACGGATACGGCGGACCGGCTGGGCCGGCGCGGGCTGCGCTTCCTGCGGTCCCGGTGGCCCGTTCTCGTGCGGCTCGGCTTCTGGTCCGTGCTGGAGACGGGGCAGAGCTTCCTCATCGGGTACGCCCCGGCCCGCGCCCTGGACGACGGGTTCCTCCAGGGCCGGACGCAGGTCGGGCTCGGCTGGCTCGCGGTCGCCGGTCTCGGGGTCGTCCTCGGCGCGTACGGCACGGCTCGGGTGTACGCGGCCGTCGCGGCGCTCGTCGAACCGCTCAGGGACCGGCTCGTGACGCGGGTGGTCGAGCGGGGGGTGCGAGAGGCGGACCGGGGGGCGCTGTCCGGGCTCACCCAGCAGGTGGAGATCGCTCGGGACACCTTCGCGGGGCTGGTGATGGTGTCGCGGTCGTTCGTGTTCACCGCGGTCGGCGCGCTGGCCGGCCTGTTCTCGCTCGCCCCGCTGCTGCTGCTCGTCGTCCTGCCCCCGCTGGCCGCCGGGGTGGGCCTGTTCACGGCGACGCTACGCCCGCTGGCCCGCCGACAGCAGGCGTTCCTGGTGGCCGACGAGGCGCTGGCGGACCGGCTGGGAACCATCTGCCCGGGCTTACGGGACATCACCGCATCCGGCGCGGAGGACCGGCTGGCCGCCGACACCGGGGGCCTGGTGGACGCCGAACTGCGGGCCGCCCGCTCCCTGGCCCGCTTCGGCGTGCTGCGCGTGGCCGCCCTCGCCCTGGGCGGGCACCTCCCGATCGTGTTGCTCCTCGCGACCGCGCCCTGGCTGCTCCGCCAGGGCGTGACCCCGGGCGCCCTCCTCGGCGCCCTCGCCTACGTCACCCAGTCCCTGCTCCCCGCTCTGCACAACCTGGTCCACGGCCTGGGCACGAGCGGCTCCCGCCTGGCGGTGGTGCTGCGACGGCTGGCGCCGACGGGGGCCACCGGGGGCGGTGTCGACTCCGGCCCGGCAACGCCGTCGAGGGGCGCGGGGCTGCACTTGAATGTGCGGCTCCGCCGCGCGGGTGCGACCGGCCACGACGGCGAGGCACCCGCCGAACGACACATCGCGGCGCCCCCCGCAGAGCGGCGCGCCCTCACCCTCTCCTCCGTCACCTTCGCCTACGGCCCCACCGCGGCCCCCGTGATCGAGGATCTCGACCTCACCCTCCCGTCCGGCGCCCACCTCGCCGTCGTAGGACCGAGCGGCATCGGCAAGTCCACGCTCACCACACTCATCGCCGGTCTGCTGGAGCCCCGCTCCGGCACGATCCGCGTACACGGAAACCCCGCACCCACACCGCGGGCGCGCGCGAGTCGGGTGCTCATCCCGCAGGAGGCCTACGTGTTCACCGGCAGCCTCGCCGAGAACCTCGCCCATCTGCGACCGGACCCCGTTCCCGAGGCGGAGATGCTCGCGTCCGCCGAGGCGGTGGGCCTGGCGCCGTTGCTCGACGCGCTGGGCGGACTCGGAGGCCGGGTGGATCCCACGGCGCTGTCCGCGGGTGAGCGGCAGCTGATCGCGCTGGCCCGGGCCCATCTGTCGCACGCCCCGCTCGCGCTGCTCGACGAGGCCACCTGTCACCTCGATCCGCAGGCCGAGGCCCGCGCGGAGCGCGCTTTCGCGAGCCGCCCCGGCGGCACCCTGGTCGTCGTCGCCCACCGGGTCAGCTCGGCCCGCCGCGCCGACCGGGTGCTGATGATGGACGGTCGCGACACGGCGTACGGGACGCATGACGAGCTCGTGCGGTGCTCGGCGCGCTATCGCGAGCTCGTCGGCGGCTGGACACCCGTGCCCGGGACGCCGTCACAGCCAGCCCTCGCCCTGGGAGATCCGGATCGCGTCGACGCGGTTGCGGGCCCCGGTCTTGCGGGTGATGGCCGCCATGTAGTTGCGCACGGTCCCGTGGGACAGGTGCAGGCTGCCCGCGATCTCCGCGACGGACGCCCCCTCCGCCGCGAGGGATAACACGCTGAGCTCACGCCGGGTCAGCGGCATCTCGGCGGCCTTGAGGAAGGCGAAGCCGAGCGAGTCGTCGACGAAACGTTCCCCCTCGGCCACCCGCCGGATGCCGCGCACCAGACGGTCGGGTGAACCCTCCTTGTCGACGTAGCCGAGCGCACCGGCCTCCAGGGCCCGCTTGAGCAGCCCCGGCCGGTTCACACTGGCCAGCACCAGAAGATGCGGGGGCGTGCGACCCGTGTCCCGCACGCGCAGGTCGGCGAGCGGCGGGATGCCGTACGCGTCCGAGCAGTCCAGATCCACCGCGCAGACGTCCGGTCGCACGGACCGCACCCGGGCGGGCGCGCCGCGCCAGGGGGCGTCGTACACCTCCAGGTCGGATTCCCGGTGCAGCCACTCGGCCAGCACCGACCTCACCAGAGACGTGTCATGCACCACAAGGACCCGGATCACTGCTCCCCCTCCAGCCCGCCGTTCGTCACTTCCATGGTCTTGAGCGCGTGCCCCATTGTTGGCGTCCGTGACCGTCTGCGGGCGCGAAGAACCGGCCATCAGGGTGCGCGGGGGCGCACTGAGGCGCCCGTACGCCGTGGTCGCGCATCGACTGCGGGGGCATGAGCGCGCGGTCAGGGGGTACGGGCGTCCCCTCACGGCGGCGGGTGTGAGCGGTCGGTCCCGGTCCCGCTCGCCGTGCGCGAGCAGCCCCGAGGGGGGAGATTTGAGCCCTGGGACCTGTCGCGCGGCCCAGCGGAGGAGGTGGTCGGCGTGTCCGACGGGCAGACGTCCGCCCAGGCGCCGGCGGCCGCGCGGACGCGGGTGGGCCGACCGCTGCTGTCGCTGGCACTGGCCTCGATGATGGAGGAGGTGGACGCGCACTCCGGTGCCGTGTATCTGCTGGCCGCCGACGAACCCGTGCTGGAGATGGCGGTCATGGCGGGCCTGCCCCGGGCGTTCGCGGCGCCGTGGGAGCGGGTCGGGCTGAGCGCGCCGATCCCGGTCGCGGAGGCGGTGCGTGAGCGCCGGCTCGTCTGGGTCGGGGGCGAGGAGGACATGGCGGCCCGGTATCCGCGGATCGCCCTCGTTCTGCCCTACCCGTTCGCGCTGGCGGCACTGCCGGTGGCCACCGAGTCGAACGCCTACGGCGCGATCTTCGTGACCTGGCCCGGCGCACACCCCCCGGAGCTGTCGGACCGGGAGCGGGACCATCTGAACGCCGCCTGCCGACGGCTGGCCGTACGGCTGGAACGTGCCATGGCGCAGAGCCGTCCACCGCTGCCGGAGCCCGATCTGGTCGCCGGGCCGGCGTTCAGCGGCGCGGCCGGCACGCTCGGCACGGTGGAGGCGGCGCGGATGGTGTCGCGGCTGCCGTACGGGCTGTGCTCGCTCGATCTGCACGGCCGGATCAGCTTCGCCAACCCCGCGGCGGCCGAGCTGATCGGCGTGCCGGTCAACCGGCTGCTCGGCAACCAGCTGTGGGCGTCGGTGCCCTGGCTCAACGACCCGGTGTACGAGGACCGGTACCGGGCCGCGCTGATGAGCCAGCACACCACCTCCTTCGTGGCGTTGCGCCCGCCCGGGGACTGGCTGTCGTTCCGTATGTATCCGAGCACGACCGGTCTGAGCGTGCGGATCAGCCGGGCCCGCGCGGTGGCGGAGATGGGGCGCAGCGGGCCGCGGCCCGACGACCCGCCGGGCCGGTTGGTGACCATCTCCCAGGTGCTGAGCCTGGCCGGCGCGCTCACCGAGGCGGCGGGTGTGCAGGACGTGGTGCAGCTGGTCGCGGACGAGATCGTCCCGGCTGTCGGCAGCCAGGGCCTCGTCGTCCTGGGATCGCGGGCGGGCCGTCTGCATGTGCTGGGCCACCGCGGCTATCCGGATCCGCAGATCGTGGAACGGTTCGACGGGCTGCCGCTGACCGAGCAGACCCCGGGGGCCCATGCCCTGACCACCGGGGTCCCGGCGTTCTTCGACTCGCAGCAGCAGCTGGAGCGGCTGTACCCGGTGCGGTACTCGACGCCCGACGGCTTCGCGGCCTGGGCGTATCTGCCGCTGATCGCCTCGGGGCGACCGGTGGGCACCTGCGTCCTCGCCTACGCCGAGCCGCATCAGTTCCCGGCGGACGAGCGTGCGGTGCTGACCAGTCTCGGCGGGCTGATCGCGCAGGCGCTGGAGCGGGCCCAGCTCTACGACGCCAAGCACCAGTTGGCGCACGGACTGCAGGCCGCCCTGCTCCCCCACTCGCTGCCGCCGCTGGCCGGCATCGAGGCGGCCGCACGCTATCTGCCCGCCACCCAGGGCATGGAGATCGGCGGCGACTTCTACGACCTGGTGCCGACGGAGGAGG
The DNA here is from genome assembly GCF_055564995.1 of Streptomyces sp. NPDC028907. Lineage (NCBI taxonomy): Bacteria > Bacillati > Actinomycetota > Actinomycetes > Kitasatosporales > Streptomycetaceae > Streptomyces > Streptomyces sp. NPDC028907. The sequence continues at coordinate 272,272 of NZ_JBVHVE010000009.1, read as the reverse complement.
GTCTGACGGCGGCCGTGATCGGGGACGTCCAGGGACACAACGTGACCGCGGCGGGCCTGATGGGTCAGATCCGCACGGCGGTGCGGGCGTACACGACCGTGGGCCAGGCACCCGAGGACGTCATGCGCAGCACCAACCGGCTGCTGCTCGACCTGGGCTCCGACCTGTTCGCCAGCTGTTTGTATCTGCGACTCGATCCGGCGCGCGGGAGGGCGGTGATGGCTCGTGCCGGGCATCCGCCACCCCTGCTGAGACGGCCGGACGGGCGGGTGCGGGTGCTCGACCTCGCGGGCGGTCCGCTGCTGGGCATCGACGGCTCGCCCACGTATCCGACGACGGAGGTCGAACTCGCGCCGGGCTGTGTGCTCGTCCTCTACACCGACGGGCTGATCGAGTCCCCGGGCGTCGACATCGAGGACGCGCTCGCCGACCTCGGCCAGTTGCTCACCGAGGCCGGGGAACGTCCGTTGGACGAGCTGGCCGATCTGCTCGTCGAGCACAGCGCGGCACAGCGGGAGCGGGTGGACGACGTGGCGCTGTTGCTGTTGCGGGCGCGGGACTGACGGCCCGGGGGACGAAACGTGGTCCGACCCTCCCGCCGGAGGGCCGGACCACGTTTGTCGCTACGGATCACCGGGATCCGCGTGCCGGTGTCGGGGCGTCAGTTCCCGACGCCGTTGCCGACGATCTCACCGAGGCCGTTGCCCGTGCCGTCGGCGTTGCCGCCGCCGACCTCTTCACCGGCTCCGGCTTCCTGACCGGCTCCAGCTTCCTGACCGGCTCCAGCTTCCTCACCGGCGCCCGCCTCTTCACCAGCACCGGCTTCCTGACCGGCACCCGCTTCCTCGCCCGCACCGGCTTCCTGACCGGCACCCGCTTCCTCGCCCGCACCGGCCTCTTCACCCGCACCGGCTTCCTCACCGGCACCGGCCCCTTCACCGGCACCCGCGCCACCGCCGGCGGCGTCGCCGAGGGTCGCGCCGACCGCCTGCAGGGCAGTGGTCACCGGCTGGAAGAAGGTCTCGCCGCCGACCGTGCAGTCACCGCTGCCGCCCGAGGTGAGGCCGATGGCCTGGCCGTCCTGGGTGAACAGGGAGCCACCGCTGTCGCCGGGCTCGGCGCAGACGTTCGTCTGGATGAGGCCGGTGACGGTGCCCTCCGGGTAGTTCACGGTGGCATCGAGCCCCGTGACCTGACCGTCGTTCAGTCCTGTGGTGCTGCCCATCCGGAAGACCTGGAGGCCGACCTCGGCGTCCGCGGCCTGGCTGATGGCGAGGGTCTGGTCGCCGAGGTTGACCTCGCTCGGTGCCTCGGTCGCCGGGTCGTCGTACTTGACCAGGGCGAAGTCGCCGTCGCCGGGGAAGGTGGACTGGTCGACGGTGGCGATCGGCTGGCCGCCCTCGGTGTCCGACCACTCGTTGCCGCCGAGCGTGCAGTGACCGGCCGTCAGGAAGGCCGGGGTGCCGTCGCCGGCGGTGACGTTGAAGCCCGCGGAGCAGCGTGAGGCGCCGGCGAAGATGGCGTCGCCGCCGGAGAGGAACGTCTTGAAGGTGCCGGCCGACTTCTTGATGGTCGCCATGCCGGAGCCGAGGCTGTCGACGGTCGACTCCAGCTGGTCCCAGTTGTCGCCGGTGACGGTGGAGTCGGCGGTGACGAGGATCTTGTTCGTTCTGGGGTCGACCGACCAGGCCGTGCCCGGGATGGTCGCCTCGGACTTCAGGGTCCGCGCGCCGGACGCGAGCTCGGTCAGGCTGTTCTCGACCTCGCGGACCTTCGCGCCGGCCTTCTTCGCTTGGACGATCACGTTGTTGTTGTCGCCGGGGATGACGTTGACCACGAGCTGCTGGCTCTCGGAGTCGTAGTACGAACCGGCGAAGGCGTCGCCGAGCAGTCCCGCGAGCTGCGAGGCGAGATCCGACGCGTCCGCCGCCTTCAGGGTTTTGGCGGTTGCGGCGTCGTCCGCCGCGCCGTCCTGTGACGCGTTGGCGTTCGGCAGCAGGATCGCGGCCGCTCCGAGCGCCACCACGCCGCCCGCGGCTATCGCGGCCTTGCGCTTCGGAATTCGCTTGTGACTCAAACTTCTCGACCTCCTGGGGGACGGGGTCTGTGCCGCCGTCTCTGCGGCAGCTGTTCGGGGCGCCTGGTTGGCAGTTGGTACGCACGGGTCCCACGGTGCGTTCAATTCCGTTTGCGCGCGCCTTGCTCGAAACACCGAATCGGCCAAGGACCGCGCCTGCGGTTCCGGCGGCGGGAACAATCCCCCATATGACGATGACGACCGCCGAAGCCGACAAGATCCTCTCCGCCAACTTCGCCCCCTGGGTCCTCGCCCTCGGCCTGTCCGTCGAGGCGGTGGAGGACCGGCGCGCGATCCTGCGACTGCCCTGGTCGGACGGGCTGGCCCGGGAGGGCGGCGCCCTGTCGGGCCAGGCCTTGATGGCGGCCGCCGACACCGCCACCGTGATCGCCGTGTCGGCGGCGCGCGGGGCGTACGGGCCGATGACGACGGTGCAGCAGTCCACGTCGTTCCAGCGCGCGGTGCTCGGTTCGGATGTCCTGATCGAGGCGGTCGTCACCAAGCTGGGCCGCCGTATGGCGTTCGCCGACATCGCGATGACCGATGAGAGCTCGGGCGAGATCTCCGCCCGTGCGAGCACGGTGTACGCGCTTCTGGGCTGACACGATCTGCCACTGATCAGTAACGGTCGGTTGAGAATCCCGAGCGGAATCCAGGCTTCAGGGAATCTGCACATTCAATACTCAACGAAGTCACCGTGGACGGAGGTTCTGCACAAGGGAGCTACCGGTGGTCACCCCCTTGAGGCGGGAGTGTCGGATTCGCCACCGCATCGCCCCGAGGCCCGCCCGGCGGAGGCAACAGCCCGTCCGAGCCGATGCTGTGACGCATGTGAAGAAGTCGCCGACGAGACGTGCACGCGTCTGCACGGATCGCCGCGGCTGAGTCGAAAGTGCCCTGGTGAGCCCAGAGTTTGATTGGAAGCCCGTACCCGCAGCGTGCTTTGATCCATCGCACCGCAGGGGCCGTCGACGGCTTCCGGAAACGGGCGCCGGGTGCCTGCGGTCGCGGCCGTCATCTGTCCCCAGAGGGGGCCGCTCCCCCTTGTGAGATATCCATTAGGAAGGGAAGTTCCATCATGAACTCCACCCCCCAGGTTGAGACCGTCGAGATCTCCGACGCCGAGCTCGACAACGTCTCCGGCGGCCTGCAGGTCAACGCCGTGAACGGTGCCCTCGACGCTGTCAACGGCATCGCCCCGGTCTCCGGCCTGGTCGACACGGTCGTCGGCACCGTGGAGGGTGTCACCGGCCTGAACACCGCCCCGGTCTCGGGCCTGGTCGCCGGTCTCTGATCGCACCTTTCGTCACCGCTGAGTCCCGGAACCCTTCCCCGGTTCCGGGGCTCTTCGGGTGCCTCGAAACAGACAGGCACCGCCCCGCACCACGACCGGCCCCCGCGCGCCGGTCTCCACTCATCCTCAGGTGAGGGAAGTTCCGTGCAGTTCCGCCAACAGGCCCTCGCCAAGCTCCAGTCACCGGAGGAGCTCGACCTTCCGGTGCGCTTCGCCCGCCCCCAGGGCTGGCTGGTGCTCTCCGTGACCGTGATCGTCATGGCCGCCGCCTCCGTGTGGGCGGTGACCGGTTCGGTCGCCTCGACGGTGAGCGCGCCCGCCGTCCTCACCCACGGCCAGGGCAGCTACATCCTCCAGAGCCCGGTCGCCGGCCAGGTCACCGCGGTCCTCGCCGAGCAGGGCCGGCGGCTCCCGGCGAACTCGCCCGTACTGAAGGTCCGTACGGCCAAGGGCGAGACGGTCGTGCGCACGGTCGCCGCGGGCCGCGTCACCGCGCTCGCCGCCACCATCGGCCAGATCATCTCCACCGGAGCGAACGTCGCCGCCGTCGAGAAGGTCGCCCACGCCGAGGACGCGCTGTACGCCACGGTCTACGTGCCCGCCGAGAACGCCGCCTCCATCCCCGACAAGGCCGCCGTCGACCTCACGGTCTCCTCCGTGCCCACCCAGGAGTACGGCGTCCTGCGCGGCCATGTGAAGTCGGTGGACCGCTCCGCGCAGTCGGCGCAGCAGATCGCCGCGTTCCTCGGGGACAACCAGCTGGGCGAACAGTTCACCAAGGACGGCAGGCCGGTGGCCGTACTGGTGAAGCTGGACAAGGAGTCGAGCACCAAGAGCGGCTACAAGTGGTCGTCCGCGGACGGGCCGCCGTTCTCGCTCACCTCCATGACCATGGCCGACGCCTCGATCCGGCTGGCCGACGAACGTCCCGTCGATTGGCTGCTGCCGTGAGCGCCGCACAGGAGACCCGCGGCAGCAGGCGCCGCGCCACCCCGCCGAAGCGCCCCGTGCCCAAGGGCCGGTCGAAGACAGTCCGCACGCCCACCGTGCTCCAGATGGAGGCCGTGGAGTGCGGCGCCGCCTCCCTCGCGATGGTGCTCGGCCACTACGGCCGTCACGTCCCGCTGGAGGAACTGCGCATCGCGTGCGGCGTCTCCCGTGACGGCTCGCGCGCCAGCAACCTGCTCAAGGCGGCCCGCAGCTACGGTCTGACGGCCAAGGGCATGCAGATGGACACGGCCGCCCTCGCCGAGGTGAAGACGCCGGCCGTCCTGTTCTGGGAGTTCAACCACTACGTCGTCTACGACGGCATGGGCCGCCGCTTCGGCCGCCGGGGTGTCTACATCAACGACCCCGCCAAGGGCCGTCGTTTCGTGCCCATGGAGGACTTCGACGGCAGCTTCACCGGTGTCGTGCTGGTGATGGAGCCCGGCGACGGCTTCAGCAAGGGCGGCCGCAAGCCGGGTGTGCTGGGCGCGATGCCGGCCCGGCTGCGCGGCACCGCGGGCACGATGCCCGCCGCCGTCCTGGCGAGCCTGCTCCTGGTGGTGGTCGGCGCGGCGGTGCCCGCGCTGAGCCGCACCTATATCGACATGTTCCTCATCGGCGGCCAGACCTCCCTGCTGGGTGTGCTGTTCGCGGCCATGGGGACCTGTGTCGCGCTCACCCTCGTGCTGACCTGGCTGCAACAGGCGAACCTGCTGCGCGGCCGCATCATCTCCTCCACCCTGTCCAGCGCCCGCTTCCTGCGGCATCTGCTGCGGCTGCCGGTGACGTTCTTCTCCCAGCGCAGCCCGGCCGACCTGGTGCAGCGCCTCCAGTCGAACGACGCGGTGTCCGAGACCCTGGCCCGCGACCTCGCGGCGGCGGGCGTGGACGCGGTGGTCGTCGTGCTCTACGCGATCCTCCTCTACACCTACGACCCGCAGCTGACGTTCGTGGGCATAGGCGTGGCCCTGCTCAACGTGGTCGCCATGCGCGTCGTCATCCGCCTGCGCGCCACCCGCACCGCCAAGCTGCGCGCGGACAGCGCCCGCCTCACCAACACCGCCTACACGGGCCTTCAGCTGATCGAGACGATGAAGGCGACCGGCGGCGAGGACGGCTACTTCCGCAAGTGGGCCGGACAGCACGCCACCACACTGGAGGAACAGCAGCGCCTCGGCGTGCCGAGCGCCTATCTGGGCGTGGTCGCGCCGACGCTCGCCACGCTCAACAGCGCGCTCATCCTCTGGATCGGCGGCATGCGCGCGGTCGAGGGCGGCATATCCGTCGGCCTGCTGGTCGCCTTCCAGGCCCTGGTCACCCGGTTCACCGCCCCGATCACCCGCCTGAACGGCGTCGCGGGCCGCATCCAGGACTTCGCCGCCGACGTGGCCCGGCTGAAGGACGTCGAGAACTTCGAGGCGGACCCGCTCTACGGCCGCCCCGGCACCGGCGACTCGACGCGCCGCCTCCACGGCCACGTCGAGCTCCAGAACATCACCTTCGGCTACAGCCCCCTCGACAAGCCCCTGCTGACCGGCTTCGACCTGACCGTCGGGCCCGGCCAGCAGGTCGCCCTGGTCGGCGGCTCCGGCAGCGGCAAGTCGACCGTCTCCCGGCTGATCTCGGGCCTGTACGCCCCCTGGGAGGGCGTCATCCGCATCGACGACCAGCGCATCGAGGACATCCCGCGCGGCGCGCTGGCCGCCTCCGTCTCCTTCGTCGACCAGGAGGTGTTCCTCTTCGAGGGCACCATCCGCGACAACGTGGCGCTCTGGGACCCGTCGATCCCGGACGACGCGGTGGTGGAAGCCCTGCGCGACGCGGCGCTCTACGACGTGGTGATGCGCCGCCCCGGCGGCATCCACAGCAAGGTCGAGCAGGACGGCCGCAACTTCTCCGGCGGGCAGCGCCAGCGTCTGGAGATCGCGCGGGCGCTGGTACGCCGCCCCAGCATCCTGGTCCTCGACGAGGTGACGAGCGCGCTGGACGCGGAGACCGAGCTGGTCGTGATGGACAACCTGCGCAAGCGCGGCTGTGCCTGTGTGGTGATCGCGCACCGGCTCAGCACCGTGCGCGACAGCGACGAGATCGTCGTACTCCAGCACGGCACGATCGTCGAACGCGGGCGGCACGAGGAACTCGTCGCGCGCGGCGGCGCGTACGCGGCGCTGGTCAAGGAGCGGTGAGATGACCTCCGTCCACGAGGGTGACCTCGTTCTCAACGCGCTCGGGCAGATGGGCACGCGCATCGACTGCGCCGGGCACAACCGGCTCGACCTCGAAGGCCCGCAGGTGCTGTGGCTGGTCGCGTCCGGTGCGGTGGACCTGTTCGCGGTCGACGCCGGGCAGCAGGGCCACTGGCACCACCTGGGCCGCCTGGAGGCGGGCTCGTTGCTGCTCGGCCCGGTCGCGGGACCGCAGCACACGCTGGTGGCGCGACCGCTCAGGGACTGCGTCGTACACCGAATAGGGCTGCGCGAGCTGTACCAGCCCGCGAACACGCAGACCTGGTCCTACGACGAGTACGGCAACCCGCAGTACGTACCGCCGCAGACGAGCCCCCTGGAGTACGCCCTCGCCCTGGGCGTCGGCCGCAGCCTCTCCATCCTCTTCCAGGCACCGATGGCCACCGAGCGGGCGGCCGAGGTGACGGACGACGACGTCTTCTGGATGCAGGTGCCGCCCGGCAGCGTGCAGTACGGCTCGCTGTACGGCGCGGAGGCGGCCGCCGACCTGCTGATGGACCCTGCGGTCTGGCAGTCCATGGTCGACCAGCAGTACCGGCTGCTGACCACGCTGGACCGCTGGATCGAGCAGCTTGAGCGCACCCACGAGTCACGCACCGCCGAGGGCATCAAGGCCGGCGAGGCGGTGCGCGCGCAGGCCGACCGGACGCTGCTGGCGTCCATCGGCAAGCGCGGCGACAAGCGGACGACGGCCGCCGACGCGGACGCGAGTCACGCGGCCTGCAAGCTGGTCGCCGAGGCAGCCGGGATCACGCTGGCCGAGCCGGCGCAGAGCGGCACCGAGAGCGACCGGCTCGACCCGGTCGAGCGGGTGGCCATCGCCTCCCGGGTGCGCACCCGGGCCGTACGGCTGGACGGGCGATGGTGGCGGGACAACGTGGGACCGCTGGTCGGTCACCGGGCGCTGTCCGGTGCGCCGGTCGCGCTGCTGTGGCGGCGCGGCGGCTATGTGGCCGTGCATCCGGCGACCGGCCGTGAGACGCCGATCGAGAAGGCCAACGCGGAGGAGTTCGAGCCGCGTGCGGTGATGTTCTACCGGCCGTTGCCCGACCGCGCGTTGAGCCCGCTGAGGCTGCTGCGGTTCAGCATGCGGGGCACCCGCGGGGATCTGACCAACCTCCTGATCAGTGGTCTGATCACCGTCGCGATCGGCGCGCTGGTCCCGATCGCGACCGGCAAGGTGCTCGGCGAGTTCGTGCCGAAGGCGCAGACCGGGCTGATCGTGCAGTTCTGTCTGGCCGTGATGATCAGCAGTGTCGTGGCGGCGGCCTTCATGCTGCTGCAGAACCTGACGATCCTGCGTCTTGAGGGCCGGATCGAGGCGACGCTGCAACCGGCCCTGTGGGACAGGCTGCTGCGGCTGCCCACGAAGTTCTTCACCGAGCGCTCGACCGGCGAGCTGGCGAGCCAGGCCATGGGCATCAGCGCGATCCGCCGCCTGATGGCCGGAGTCGGCCCGGTCGTCGCGTCGTCGGTGACGGTCGGCGCGATGAATCTGGCGTTGCTGTTCTGGTACAGCGTGCCGATGGCCATGGCGGCGATCGGCATGCTCGTCGTCATCGCGGCCGTGTTCCTGGGGCTCGGGCTGTGGCAGGTGCGCTGGCAGCGGCGGCTGGTGGTGCTCAGCAACAAGCTGAACAACCAGGCGTTCCAGACGCTGCGCGGGCTACCGAAGCTGCGGGTCGCGGCGGCCGAGAACTACGCGTACGCCTCCTGGGCGTCACAGTTCGCGCGCAGCCGTGAGCTCCAGCAGCGGGTGGGGCGGATCAAGAACCTCACCACGGTGATGGGCGCGGTCTATCTGCCGGTATGCACGCTGCTGATGTTCATGCTGCTGGCGGGTCCGGCGCGCGGGACGATGTCGGCGGCCGCGTTCCTCACCTTCAACACCTCGGTGACGATGCTGCTGACCTCGGTCACCCAGCTGACCGGCTCGTTCGTGTCGGCGGTGGCCGCGCTGCCGCTGTTCGAGGAGATCAAGCCGGTGCTTCAGGCCACGCCGGAGGTGCGCACGGCGAGCACCCGGCCGGGCCCGCTGACCGGGGCGATCGAGGCGCGCCGGCTGTCCTTCCGGTACTCCGACGACGGCCCCCTGGTCCTCGACGACGTGTCCTTCGACGTCGGGTCGGGCGAGTTCGTGGCGATCGTCGGCCCCAGCGGCTGCGGCAAGTCGACACTGCTCAGGCTGCTGATCGGCTTCGACAGGCCGGTCTCGGGCAGTGTGCTGTACGACGGCCAGGACCTGTCGGCGCTGGACCAGTCGGCCGTACGGCGGCAGTGCGGGGTGGTGCTCCAGCACGCCCAGCCGTTCACCGGGTCCATCCTGGACGTCATCTGCGGCACCGAGCCGTACACGCCGGAGGAGGCGATGGCGGCGGCCGAGATGGCGGGGCTCGCCGAGGACATCAAGCGGATGCCCATGGGGCTGCACACCATCGTCTCGGGCAGCGGCGCGATCTCCGGCGGTCAGCGGCAGCGGCTGATGATCGCCCAGGCGCTGATCCGCCGCCCGCGCATCCTCTTCTTCGACGAGGCGACCAGCGCCCTCGACAACGAGACGCAGCGCACGGTCATCGAGTCCACCAAGGCCCTCAACGCCACCCGCATCGTCATCGCGCACCGCCTGTCCACGGTGCTGGACGCCGACCGCGTGATCGTGATGGAGGACGGCAAGGTGGCTCAGCAGGGGCCTCCGGCGCAGCTGCTCGCGGACACGGGCGGGCGCCTGCACGAGCTGGTGCGACGCCAGATGGCCTGACCGTCAGGCCGATCCGTCAGGCGTCCACGCCCGGGATCGGGGCGCCGGAGGGGAAACCGGCGGCGACATAGCCGTCGTAGAGCCCCTTCCACGGCGCCTCGGCCCCGGCGTGCGGCCCCTCGAAACGTTCCCCGCGCGCGTGGGCGTCGAGGGCGGTCAGGCAGACCTCCCAGCCGGCGCTGTTGCGGGCGGCGGTGTTCTCGGCGCCGAGGACGTTGGTGAGGGTGAATCGCGTGCGTCCCTCGTCAAGGGCCTCCAGGTCGAAGTGCAGTTCGTCGCCGCCCCACTCGAAGGAGAGGTGGCGCGGCTCGTCGACCGCGATGACCCGGCCCGTGGAGTCCGCCATGTTCGGGTCGCCGCCGAACCTGATCGTGCCGCCGGGGCGCAGCTCGATCTCGGCGCGGGAGGGGAACCAGTGGGCGAGTTCGTCGACGTCGGTCACGAATCGCCAGACGCGCTCGACGGCATGGTCGTAGGTCCGGCTGAAGCGGACGGCCGGGCGGCCGTCGTCCAGGATGAGGTAGGTGCCGGTGAGGTCGGCGGTCATGGGGATCAGTCCTTCGTGACGGGTTCCTCGGGATCGTCCGACGCCTCGTCGAGTCGGCGGCCCAGTTCGTCCAGGCTCGTGTTCCAGAGCCTGCGGTACGGGGCCAGCCAGGCGTCGAGTTCGGCGATGGGGGCGGGCTCCAGAGCGTAGACGCGGCGCTGCCCGTCCTGCCGGACCCGCACCAGGCCCGCCTCCCTCAGCACCTTGAGGTGCTTGGAGGTGCCGGGCTGGCTCAGCCCGCACGCCTCCACGATCTCCCCGACGGGCAAGGGCCGCCGCAGAAGCAGCGCGACGATGGCCCGTCGATGCGGATCGGCGAGGGCGGTCCAGAGCGAGGCGTCGGCCATGGAGCCAATATGCCTCGGCAGTTATATGCCGGTCAAGGGATACGAGCCGGGTCCGTTTCGAAACGTTGCCGTTTCGCCCGCGAGGGTCTAACCTCTTGCGAAGTGAACGAAACCGTTTCGTTTACGTACTCATTACCTTCGCCCGGCTTTCCCTGGAGTTGAGTCCCGATGCCCCAGAAGACCCTGACGGACCGCGCCCCTGCGGGCGCCGTCGAGGCGCCGTCCGCGGCCGCCTCGGCGAAGCGGTGGTGGATCCTCGCGATCATCGCCGTCGCGCAGCTGATGGTGGTCCTGGACGCCACGATCGTGAACATCGCCCTGCCCTCGGCCCAGGCCGACCTCGGCTTCTCCGACGGCAACCGGCAGTGGGTCGTCACCGCCTACGCGCTCGCGTTCGCCTCCCTGCTGCTGCTCGGTGGCCGGATAGCGGACCTCTTCGGCCGCAAGCCCGCCTTCCTCGTCGGCGTCGTCGGCTTCGCGGGCGCGTCCGTCCTGGGCGGCGCCTCGACCGGCTTCGAGATGCTGGTCATCGCACGTGCCCTCCAGGGTGCCTTCGGCGCGCTGCTCGCACCGGCCGCGCTCTCGCTGCTCAACACGACGTTCACCGACGCCCGGGAGCGGGCCAGGGCGTTCAGCGTCTACGGCGCCATCGCCGGTGCCGGTGGCGCGGTGGGCCTGCTGCTCGGCGGTGTGCTGACCGACGCCCTGGACTGGCGCTGGACGCTGTACGTCAACGTGCCCATCGCGGCCCTCGCCTTCGTCGGCGGCTGGCTGCTGCTGAGTAACCACAGGGACGCCGCGAACTCCAAGCTGGACGTGCCGGGCACGATCCTGGTCGCCTCCGGACTGTTCGCCGTGGTCTACGGCTTCTCCAACGCCGAGACGCACGACTGGGGTTCGCCCGAGACCTGGGGCTTCCTGCTGGCCGGCGGTGTGCTGCTGGCGGCGTTCGCCTGGTGGCAGACCCGGGCCGCGCACCCCCTGCTGCCCCTGCGGATCCTGCTCGACCGCAGCCGCGCCGCCTCCTTCCTGACGGTGCTGATCACCGGCGCCGGAATGTTCGGTGTGTTCCTCTTCCTGACCTACTACCTCCAGATCAACCTGGGCTTCAGCCCGACGAAGACAGGGGTCGCGTTCCTGCCGATGGTCGCGGCGCTGATGGTGATGGCGCAGGTCGGCACCACGGTCCTGGTACCACGGCTCGGCCCCAAGGTCGTCCTGCCGCTGGGCTTCGCCATCGCCACCGCCGGCATGGCCTGGCTGACCGGGATCGGCATCGGCTCGGACTACGCGACGGCGGTGCTGCCGCAGCTGATCATCGTCGGTGCGGGCCTCGGTATGGTCATGCCGCCCGCGATGCAGCTGGCCACCGGCGGAGTGGCGGCCGAGGACGCGGGCGTGGCCTCGGCGACGGTCAACGCCATGCAGCAGGTGGGCGGTTCGATCGGTACGGCACTGCTGAACACGCTCGCCGCGAGCGCGGCCACGGACTACCTGTCGGGCCGGGACGCCACCAGCAAGCTGGTGCAGGCCCAGGCGACGATCGAGAGCTACACGACCGCCTTCTGGTGGTCGGCGGGCTTCTTCGCCGCGGGTGCCCTCATCGCCTTCGTGCTCTTCCGCCCCGGCGTGCCGCAGCAGGACGAGTCCGCCGCACCGGTCGTCCACATGTGAGCCGCCTGACCGCCTGACCCCCAGGTCCGAGGGGCCGCCGTCCGCAGGGAGACGGTGGCCCCTCTTCCCTGTCCGGGTCCGGCGCTTGTGTCATGCGGGCGGCGCACAGGGGCTGACGCCGTTGGCCCGACCGGGAAACGGGTACTCGCGGACGTATGCGAATCAGCGTGGTGGATGTGGGGTCGAACACGGTCCGGTTGGTGGTGGCTGATGCGGAGGGCGGGGTGCCGCTTCCGGTGCACACCGCCAAGTGGCGGCTACGGCTGTCGGAACAGGTCAGACCCGGGGAGGCCGTCCCGGAGGAGGCCATCGAGCGGCTGGTCCAGGCGGTCTCGGCGGCGGACCGCACCGCGCTCCGGTGGGGCGCGACCTCACCCCTGGCCTTCGCGACCGCCGTGGTACGCGCCGCCCCGAACCGCCGGGACGTGCTGCGCGCCGTGCGGACGCGGACGGGCGTGCCCCTGTGCACGCTGCCGGGCGAGGTGGAGGCAGAGCTGACGTTTCTCGGGGCGCGGCGGTGGATGGGTTGGCGGTCGGGGCCGCTCGCGCTGCTGGACATCGGCGGCGGCTCGCTCGAAGTGGCCTTCGGACGCGGCCGGTTGCCCGACTTCGTGGCGTCGCTGCCGCTCGGCGCGGCACGGCTGACCCATGAGTTCTTCGAGGGCGAGGATCCGCCGACGACCACGCGGGTACGCGCACTGCGCCGCAAGGTCCGCCACCAACTGCGGGACGTCGCGGCCCGGATCCGCTGGGAGGGCCCGCGCACGGCGGCGGCCACCTCGCGTACGTTCCAGCAGCTGGGCCGGTTATGCGGGGCGGCGGCGGGGCGTCACGGGCCGTTCGTGGAACGGCAGTTGGCGCGCTCGGACCTGCGCGAGGCCGTCGGCCGCCTCTGTCTGCTGCCCGCCGCCGAACGCGCCCTGCTTCCCGGCATCTCCGCCCCGCGTGCCGCACAGAGCCTGGCCGGCGCCGTGGTCGCGCACACCGCGATGAAGCTGATCGGCGTGCGCGGGGTCACGATCTGTCCGTGGGCGATCCGCGAAGGGGTCATGCTGCGGCACATAGAGGACGGAGCCGCCTGGTGGGCGGAGGTGTCCCGCCTCGACGAGGAGGCCACCCCTGCCGAGCCGGTACCGCTGCGGATCGCGCCCGCGACCAGCTGACCGCCACCGACGGCAGGGGCCGAGCGCGGGCGCCCGCACACCTCGCACGACTTGGCCGACGACCGAAGGAGAGACCCGTGTCCGACGAGAGGAAGCCGCGGGAGGAACAGCCGGAGACGGCGCTGGAGGAGGTGCTGAAGGAGATGTCGGACGCCGCCCACCGCACCGACGACTCCGCCGATCGGCGCCGACGCAGGGGCGAGGCCGGTGAGGCGATCACCCCGAACGAACGGGCCCAGGAGGAGTCCGAGGGCGAGTGACGGGCCACGCGCCGCCGGGCGGCACTCCGGGCGGGTGGCCCGGCGTGCCCCGGGTACTCGGCGGCCATGGCACACGACGTCCACAGCGCGCGGGAAGACCAGGGACCCCGGCTGCCGTCCGCGCGGGGCCCCCTCTCCGCCGCCGTCGAGGAGTATCTGCGGGGTACGGGCCCGCCACCCCGGAGCCAGGACGTCGCGAGCGCGTCCGGCTACGGCGACGATCTCCAGCTGGCCCTGTACCTCTGCTACGAGCTGCACTACCGCGGCTTCGCCGGCGTGCCCGAGTCCTACGAGTGGGACCCGGACCTGCTCCGCGTCCGCGCGGCGCTGGAGCACCGCTTCCTGACCGCCCTGCGCGCCGACGTCCCCGCCCGCGACAGCGTGGAGGACGCGCTGGCCGACCTCCTCATCGAGCCCGTCGACGGCGGCGGCGTCAGCCACTACCTGTCCGCCGAGGGCGAATTGTGGCAGGTACGCGAGTACGCGGCCCAGCGTTCCCTGTACCACCTGAAGGAGGCGGATCCGCACGCCTGGGTGCTGCCGAGGCTGTGGGGCAGGGCCAAGGCCGGCATGGCGGCGGTGGAGTTCGACGAGTACGGCGGCGGCCGCCCCGACCGCGTCCACGCGCGCCTCTTCGCCGACCTGATGACCGACCTCGGGCTGGTCACGACGTACGGGCACTATCTCGACGAGGGCACCGCTCAGGCCCTGGCCACGGTCAACCTGATGTCCCTGCTCGGTCTGCACCGGGCGTTGCGCGGAGCGCTCGTCGGCCACTTCGCCGCGGTCGAGATCACCTCGTCGCCCGCCTCGCGGCGGCTGGCCGAGGCGATGCGCCGCACGGGCGCCGGGCCCGCCGCCGAGCACTTCTACGACGAGCATGTCGAGGCCGACGCGGTGCACGAACAGGTCGTACGGCACGAGGTCATCGGCGGCCTGCTCGCCGAGGAGCCGCTTCTCGCTGCGGACGTGGCCTTCGGGATCGAGGTCACCGGCCATCTGGAGGACCGCTTCGCCGACCGGCTGCTCGGCGCCTGGCGCGCGGGACGGACGTCGCTGCACCAGGGCCCTAGGTCCGTAATTCCCCTTATTTCCTGAATGCCGGGGTACCCGGGGCCGGTGAAAACACTGGTACCACCGGGCGTGTACGCCCCTCAGGAAGACACCGACCTGCTGGCAGGGGCCCTGCGCGACGAGCCGCTGCCGGACGGCGCGGCCGTCCTCGACGTGGGCACCGGTTCGGGCGCGCTGGCGATCGAGGCCGCCCGGCGCCGCGGTACGCGGGTGACCGCGGTGGACGTGTCCTGGCGGGCGGTGTGCACGGCACGGCTGAACGCCCGGCTGGCCCGGCGCCAGGTCCACATCCGGCACGGCAACCTCTTCGCCCCGGTCAGGGGGCAGTCGTTCGACCTCATCCTGGCCAATCCGCCCTATGTGCCCGCGCCCGAGTCCGCCCACTCGCCGCGTGGCGCGGCCCGCGCCTGGGACGCCGGACGGGACGGACGGCTCGTCCTCGACCGGATCTGCCGGGAGGCCCCCGCCCTGCTGCGCCCCGGCGGTGTCCTGCTGGTCGTGCACTCGGCGCTCAGCTGTCCCGACCGGACGCTGACGCACCTGCGCGGGGCGGGGCTGAAGGCGTCCGTGACGCGGCGTCGCGTGATCCCGTTCGGGCCGGTGCTGCGCTCGCGCGAGGGCTGGCTGCGGGAGCGCCGTCTGGTGGCAGCCACCGATCGGAGGGAAGAGCTGGTGGTCGTCCGTGCCGAACTCCCCGTCTGACGAACCGCGCCGGATCAAGGTCCAGCGCCAGGGCCCCGTCCTGGTGGAGGGGCCGGTCGAGGTGGAGCTGGAGGACGGCACCGTCGTCGCCTCCGACCGCTTCCGCGTCGCCCTGTGCACCTGTCGTCGCAGTCGCCGCTACCCGTGGTGCGACACCAGCCACCGCGACCGTGCGAAGAACCGTCCGCCGCACAACACGCCGGAGGAGACAACCTGCCCACGGGACAGCTGACTTCGGATGTCCACGGGACAGTCGGCCTCCTCACGTGCCGGGGCGGTCCCGAGGTGCCGGCCAGGCGGCCCCACTCCGCCTGGCCGACCCCCGGTGCGAGATCGCAAGGGGCCCTCGGCAGCACTCGCACTCCCCATCCGCGAGCCGCTGCCGAACTGCACGGGACCCGCGATCCCGGTCCTCAGAACGCGAAGAGGCTCGTGGTGTAGGAGCCCTTCACGCACTCGTTGCCGAACGTGCGCTGATAGGACACGCGCTGGCCCTGCCAGACCCCGTCGACCGTGACGATCACGGGGTCGTACTGCTTGGTGCAGAGCACGCCGTCTCTACTCCTCAGGGCGTCGAAGTTCCCGCCCACACTGCGCAGTTCGACGCACGCGGAGGCGGCATCGGGATGGGTACCCGAGGGCGTCGGGGCGCAGCTCAGGGTGACGGCGCGCACCGGCGTCGTCAGGGTGGCGTCGTCGCCGTGGGCCAGGGTGAGCACCAGCGCCGACGGGGCGTAGAGCGAGGCGGGGGCGGCGTCCGGGGCGGCGAGGGCGGATCCGGTCAGGGGTCCGCAGACGGCGGTGGCCGTGAGAGCGAGGGTCGCTGCCCAGCGCGCGGTGTTCCGCATTGTGTGCATCCTTCCGCTTGATTCGGGGGTGTGCCGGCTCCGGCGCGATCGGTGCCGGAGCGACGAGCGGGAGTCTGCCGAGTCCGCGACGGAAGGTCACATCGACACCACGTGTTTCAGTAACCTTGCGTATTGAATCAGTGGCGTGAAGTAACGGAGTTCGAACGTTCCAACGCCGGAACTTGGCGGTTCTTGATCGTTCCAAGCCGTCGAGTGGCCGGATCTCGCACGCTGATTAATAGGCCTGAAACATTCCGGTTGAGCCCTCGGCGGACACGTCCGTACCCCCTTGTGTTCATGGAGAGTCCGAGTAATCGTCATTACATGATTACGAGCGAGCAACGAGAGAAGCTGCGCGGCTGGCTCGCCGGCCGCGTGCCGGACGACCTCTTCGAGGAGCTGACCGAGGTGACGGTCGACCGCGAGGAGATCACCGTGATCGGCCGCATCCCCGCACCCCACCTGGGCGAGGACGTCTCGGCCGCGGAGCGCGAGGCGGCCGTGGAGGGCCGGATCCAGGAGTTCCGGGAGCGCACCCGGGAGGCACGGATCGCCGTGGCCCGGGACGCCGAACACCGGTTCCGCCGGAAGGTCTCCTGGGGCGTGGAGTGCGGCACCGAGCGCGCCCTGTTCACCCATGTCGCCGCCCCCGTGATGACCCGGCTGCGACAGCCCGAACGCCAGGTCCTCGACACCCTGATCGCAGGCGGCGTCGCCCGCAGCCGCAGCGACGCCCTCGCCTGGTGCGTACGACTGGTCCAGCGACACACCGACGACTGGCTCACCGAACTGCGCGAGTCCCTGGAGAACGTGCAGCGGGTGCGGGCGCAGGGGCCGGACGCGGAATCGGAGGAGGCGCCCGAGGACACCGAGTGACGGAGGCTTCGTCCGCTGCCGGCACCGAAGGCTCTTCCCCGAACTTCGGGCGCATACGGGCCGGAGGGCACTGTCAGTGCCGTCGGCTAGCTTGCCCTCATGACTGAATTCGTTCTGGTGGCGGGTGCGAAGCTGGGTGCGTGGGCCTGGGACGAGGTGGTGCCCGGGTTGCGGGCGGCCGGGCACGGGGCGCATGCGCTGACCTTGTCCGGGCTGGCCGAGAAGCGGGGCACGCCGGCCGGGCAGCAGACCCATGTGCGGGACATCGTCGAGGAGGTGGAGCGTCTC
Organism: Streptomyces sp. NPDC028907; assembly: GCF_055564995.1. Taxonomy (NCBI): domain Bacteria; kingdom Bacillati; phylum Actinomycetota; class Actinomycetes; order Kitasatosporales; family Streptomycetaceae; genus Streptomyces; species Streptomyces sp. NPDC028907. The sequence goes on along the minus strand of NZ_JBVHVE010000009.1, from coordinate 255,131 downwards.
GACCTGCGGGACGTGGTACTGGTCGGGCACAGCTACTCGGGCATACCGGTCGGGCAGGCCGCCGAGCGCATCGGTGACCGGCTGGCACGGGTGGTGTACGTCGACGCGAGCGTCCCGGCCGACGGGAAGTCGTTCCTGTGGGGTTGGCCGAGCGACGGGGTGCGGGCGGCGATCGAGGGGAACGACGGCTTCTGGCCGTCCTTCTCGGCCGAGGACCTGGCGGACCAGGACCTCACCGACCAGCAGATCGCCCGGATCGTCCGCGACTCGACGCCGCACCCCGGCGCCTCGCTCACCGAACCGGCCGTCGTGCCCCGTTCGCTCGCCGAGTTGCCGTCGACCTACGTCAAGTGTCTGCTGGACTGGCCCGAGCCGAGCGACGACGTCGCCGAACTCCTCAAGAGCGACCGCTGGCAGCTGGTGACCATGGACACCGGCCACTGGCCGATGTTCTCCCAGCCGCACGAACTGGCCCGCATCCTGCACGAGTCGGTGGCCTCCCCCTGATCCACTCCCCCGCCTACCGGTCGGTATGGTCGGCGTACAGCGCGTTCTCACTGACGAGAGGCGGGGCGTACGCATGGGCAAGCACTGGGCGGACTTCCAGTACGAGATCTATCTGAACGGGATCACGGGGGCCGTGCCCCGGCTGCCCACCGATCTGACCCGGCTGGAGGAGCTGACCGAGCAGCGCCTCGGTCCCGGCCCCGTCGGCTATGTGGCGGGCAGCGCGGGCGACGGCAGCACCGCCCGCGCCAACCGGGCGGCGCTCAGGCGCCGCAGGATCGTGCCGCGCATGCTGCGGGACGTGCACGAACGGGACCTGTCCGTCGAGGTGCTGGGCCGCGCCCTGCCCGCCCCGCTGGCCCTCGCGCCCGTCGGCGTGCTGTCGATCATGCACCCGGACGCGGAGTGCGCGGCCGCCCGGGCCGCGGCGGCGCAGGGCGTGCCGTTCATCCTCTCCTCGGCGTCCAGCACCCCGATGGAGCAGGTCGCGGAGGCGATGGGGGACGCCGAGCGCTGGTTCCAGCTGTACTGGCCGAAGGACCCGGAGGTGGCCCGCAGTTTCCTCGGCCGGGCGAAGGCGGCCGGGTTCACCGCGCTCGTCGTCACCCTGGACACACCGATGCTGGCCTGGCGGCCTCGCGACCTCGACCAGGCGTATCTGCCGTTCCTGCACGGCGTGGGCACCGCCAACTACTTCTCCGACCCGGCCTTCCGGGCGGGCCTGGCCAAGCCGGTGCACGAGGATCCGAACGCGGCCGTGATGCACTTCGTCGGCATGTTCTCGGACCCCGCCAAGACCTGGCCCGACCTGGCCTTCCTGCGGGAGAACTGGGACGGCCCGATCGTGCTGAAGGGCATCCTGCACCCGGACGACGCCCGCGCGGCCGCCGACGCCGGGATGGACGGGATCGTCGTCTCCAACCACGGCGGCCGACAGGTGGCCGGCTCCGTCGGCGCGGCGGACGCCCTGCCCCGGGTCGTCGAGGCGGTCGGCGACCGGCTGACCGTCCTCTTCGACAGCGGCGTGCGCACCGGCGACGACATCTTCAAGGCCCTCGCGCTCGGCGCGCGGGCGGTGCTCGTCGGACGGCCGTACGCGTACGGGCTCGGCCTCGACGGCCAGGCCGGCGTCGAGCACGTGATCCGCTGTCTGCTCGCCGAACTCGACCTCACCCTCGCCCTGTCCGGGCACGCCACTCCCGCCACGATCGGCCCCGCCGACCTCATCGAGGAGTCCGCATGACCGCCACGAACGCCACCAAGAACGTCCTCGCCGTCATCCCGCCGCACGTGGGCGGCCGTGAGATCGGCGCCGGGCTCGCCACGCTGTTCCCGGGGAGTGCGAACGTCACCGTCGTCGAGGCGGCCGACGAGAACCCGGTCGCGCTGCGCGCCGCGCACGCCGTGATCACCGCGCTCGCCCCGGTGACCGCCGAACACCTCGCCGCCGCACCGGAGTTGGAGCTGGTGCAGTGCGCGAGCCACGGCTTCGACTACGTCGACATGGCGGCGGCGCGCGAGCGCGGGGTGAGCGTGTGCAACATCGGTTCCAGCGGTGCCGAGGCGCAGAACGTGGCCGAGCAGACCTTCGCCCTGATGCTCGCCCTGGCCAAGCAGCTGATCGCCGCCCACACCGCGCTGGTCGAGGCCGACTGGGCACTCCCCCGGCTCCAGCACTCCCTGACCGAACTGTCCGGCAAGACACTCGGCATCGTGGGTCTGGGGCAGATCGGGCGTGAAGTCGCCCGCCGCGCGACGGCGTTCGACATGAGCGTGGTCTACGCCGGCCGCCGCCGGCAGCCCCCGGAGACGGAGGCCGCCCTCGGCGGCGCCCGCCACGTCCCACTCGACGAACTGCTGCGCACCGCCGACTACGTCTCCCTGCACGCCCCGCTCACCGACGAGACCCGGCACCTGCTGGACGCCGAGCGCCTCGCGCTCCTCAAGCCGACGGCGTTCGTCATCAACACCGCCCGCGGCGCCCTGATCGACCAGGACGCCCTCGCTGACGCGCTGGAGAAGGGCGCGGTGGCCGGTGCGGGCATCGACGTCTTCGACCCCGAACCCCCCACCCCGGCCCTGCGCCTGCTGCGCGCCCCGAACGTGGTGCTCTCCCCGCACGCCGGCGGCGTCACCCGCGAGACCCTGGTCCGCATCGCGCTGGCAGCCGTCCAGAACGTGACGACCTTCCTGTCGGGCGAGGCACCTCGGGACGTGGTGAACCAGGGCCTGTCGTTCGGGTCGGCATGATCCAAACAACAGACCCTAGGCCGGCGGTCTCGAGGGCGGGCTCCGGAACAGTCGCCCCGCGCGACCACACCACCTCCAGCTCACCTCCTAGGCGTTCTCCTCCCTCACCCGTACCGCCCGCACCCCGGGCGTCTCGATCTCCGCATTCGAGAGCGACCCGGGACTCGCCGACGCCGACGGGTCGGTCAGCCAGCGCTGGGAGTCCGAGTCGTCGCGGACCTTGACCACGATGTCCGCGGACTTGTCGGCGATGGTAGGGGCGACGGCGAGTCTCTTGTCCCAGCGGGGCAGTAACTCGCCCTGCACGGTGAGGTCGTAGCGCACGTCGTCGGCCCGTTCGGAGTCTTCGTCGGCGCACTTGCCGAGGATCACCACGCCGGCGTCCTTGTGGGAGTCGAGGCACAGCTCGGGGGCCGCCACGCTGCGCAGCAGACCGTCCTTCTCGTACGACCACTGCTGGGTCTCGTCGTCCGAGCACTCCGCCAGCTCGGTCCCGGCACCGGCCTTCGGCTCGCCCCGGACGTCGAGACACAGGTCGGCTTCGGCGTTGCGGAAGCCGGCCCGGCGCGGTGCGTTGGGGAGTTGGGCGGCGCCCGGTGGGGAGGTGGACGCCGCGGGGGGTGACTGGGAGGCGGTGTTGCCGCCGGTGGCGGAGGCGGCCGGGTCGACCCCGTCGTCGTCCGAGAGCAGACCAGCGGCGAGCATGATCGCGACCAGTCCGGCCGAGGCCACGCCCACGCCCGTGAGCAGCGTCCGCGAGGAGCGCGGGCCGCCGGGTGTCCGGCGGATCTGCGCGGGGATCCGGGACATGAGGTGACGTCGTGCGGCGCCGTGCCGGGCGGCGCCGCGGGCGCGGGGTGCGGAGGACCGCGTACGGCCCGGTCTGGTGTCCAGGTAGCGGCGCGCGCCCCAGCCGAGCACCGCCTCGGCGATGAGCACGCCCAACCCGCCCTCGAAATGGCTCAGTTGTTCGGCGGCGTTACGGCAGTAGCGGCACTGCGTCAGATGCTGCTGGACATCCGGCAGCAAGGCCCCGCCCCGGCGAATCGGAACGTCGAGGAGGCGGTTGTAGAACCGGCAATCCTTGGTCGGCGCGAGTTCCCGATGGGCATGTACACAACCTTCGCGGAATTTATCACGCGCTTGTTCGAGAGCGGCCGAGGCGGTGACGGTATCCATGCCCAACAGACCGGCGGGCACGCTTAACGGCTCGGCTTCGACCTCGGTATGCCAGAGCAGACAGCGGGCAAGTCCCGGAAGCGACTGAAATGACCGATCGGCGAGCCTGCGATTTTCCGGCGTCATGGACTTCGCGGTCCGCATACCGCGACCGCCCGCGGGTTTCCCCAGCTCCGGCAGAACACCCGCTATTCGGTCGTCCGCCGACCACTGCCGGACCGCGTCCCGGACTGCCACGAGCAGCCGGGGGCGCAGCGCGGCGGCCGGTTCACCGAGCGCCAGGCGGTCGAGGACCTGATGGAACGCGGCGGCGGTGACCATGTCGGCGGCCGTCTCCGGGGAGGCGAGGCAGATCTGCGCGTACGCGTGGACCGGTTGCCAGTGCCGCGCCATGAGGAGCGCGACGGACGGAGCCGCCTCGCCGTCCGGACGGCCCCGCAACCGGGCGGCGAGGCCTTCGTCGGATTCCTCCGGTTCCCCGCCGGGCGGGGGGTAAGGAGGGCGAGGGGGGTGGGGGGTGGGCACTGAACGGATTCCTTCCCACGCTCACGACACGGAAGTTCCCTTCGCCGAAAAGGACCGAGCGACTTGGTGTGTACCTCTTCGGCACGAGCGGGGGGAGCAGGAATTCGCCCACGTCCATCCGCCCCGGTTCCTCACGGAACGCATGAGACCCGGCCTTTTCCACCCCCCACCGGTAGTTCACCCTTGCACAGCACACGGATGGCCAACAAGACACTTGGGCAACATCCGCACCTTTGAAAGAAAGTCAGATTCGGCGGCAACTCACCGCACGCGCGCGAGCTTTCGACATTCCATGCGCCCCGTGTGAAACGCACGCCCACGCCGCCGCACCACGCACGCTCCCCGGCGCGCACGCCCGTGTAGTCCACTGGAAGCGGCCCTCTCGGAAGGCCCCGCGCAGGGACGGCGGCTCTCCTGCGCGTCATGGGCCGCCGACCCCGTTCCTCCCGCCCTCGGTCGGCGGCCCCAGGGCGGCGGGGACGGGGAACGCCCCGGGGCGGCGGTGTGGCGGGGCGGCCCGATTCAGATCTGCCAGGAGCGCAGCCGGTCGGCCGCGCCGTACACGTCGACCTTTCCGGAGATCAGGTCGCGCGCGAGGTCGACGAGGGCGCCGTAGGGCGGGTCGATGCCGACGCCGCTGACGAACATGTAGGCCACCGCGGACGCGCAGGCGAACCGGGCGTTGGCCGAGGGCAGCGGCTTGAGCAGGGCCAGGGTGTGCAGCAGCGCGGCGGCCCGCCAGGCCGGGTCGGAGTCGACGCCCAGCCGGGGCGGATCCACGCGATGGCGGGCGACGGCGGCGACCAACGCGCTGAAGTCGTTGATCGTGGGCTGGTCCGGCAGGACCTCTTCGTGGCGCTGCAGCAGCCAGGGCACGTCGATATGGATGACGGGTGCCATGGGTCAGGCGGCCCGCCCCTCGCCCTTGGCGGACGGTTCGTCGTCCGGGAAGGCGGCCGCGAACTCGTCGGCGTGCGACGCGAAGAACCGGCGGAACGCCTCGGCGCCCTCCTGAAGTGCCCGGTGCCGGGCTATGTCGGCCGCCGCGGCCTCGCGCACGAGCGCCTTCATCGACGTACCGCGTTCCTTGGCGATCTGCCGCAGGTCCTCGAGCTCGCGGTCGCTGAACTCCACGTTGAGAGCTGGCATGGCTTCACGGTACCGCTCGGGTACTCACGCGTAAATACGTGCAGGTCAAGTGTGATGCACGCCGGTACCAGGCGGCTACGGACCGCCCTGCGCCGCCCGCTGTCGCCCACCCGGAAATCCGAGACGTGGGTCACATTCAACCCCTGGATGTCACATTCCGGCCTCCGCCGGCCCTCGCAGTAGTGAGCGCGCACTGGGAGGCCACCGCATGTCCGACACCCCCGCACCCGTCACCGCCGACGACGCGACCGGCGTCTTCGTCGAGCACCGCGAGCTGATGTTCGGCGTCGTCTACAACATCCTCGGCAGCGTCGCCGACACCGAGGACGTCCTCCAGGAGACCTGGCTGTCCTGGACGGCGCGGGGCGGGGGCGCGCCGCTCGACGGGGTCGACCACCCGCGGGCGTATCTCGTGCGGATCGCCGTGAACCACGCGCTGACCCGGAGGGCCGCGATCAGCCGTCGCCGGGAGACGTACGTCGGCCCATGGCTGCCCGAGCCGCTGGTCGCGGTCGACGAGGGCGACGGCGTCGAGGACCCGGCCCTGCGCACCGAGTCCGTGTCGCTGGCGATGCTGGTCGTGCTGGAGTCGCTGTCGCCACTGGAACGCGCGGTGTTCGTGCTGCACGAGGTGTTCGGGTACGCGCACACGGAGATCGCGGAGATCATCGACCGCAACCCGGCGGCCGTACGGCAGCTGGCGCATCGCGCGCGAGGCCATGTGCACGCGCGGCGGCCGCAGTACGAGGCACATCCGCGGGTGCGCCGGGAGGCTACCGAACGGTTCGTGCGGGCCGCGGTGGGCGGCGACATCGCCGAGCTCATGGAGGTCCTCGCGCCGGACGTCACCGTGTGGACGGACGCCGGCGGCAAACGCAAGCCGGCCGCGCTGCGTCCCGTGCACGGCCGCGACAAGGCGCTGCGGTTCTTCGGTGGGTACGGGAAGAAGGGTGGTGCGGGCCGTCTGGAGCTGCGCCACCGGCGCGTGAACGGCGACGACGCGGTGGTGCTGTTCCAGGGCGGGGAGCCGTACGCCGTGCTGGTCCTGGATCTCACGCCGGACGGCGACCGGGTCTGCGGTGTCTACGTCGTGAGCAACCCCGACAAGCTGACGCATGTGCCCCGGGGGGCGGCGTGAGTGCCCGGGAGGTGCCGGCCGGGAGAGGCGAGCGGGTCGCGGACTGGTTCGACGGGCGGCTCGGCATCCACACCCTCGGCCGGAAGTACCTGCGCAAGGTCTTCCCCGACCACTGGTCCTTCCTGCTCGGCGAGATCTGCCTGTACAGCTTCGTCGTGCTGGTCCTGACCGGTGTGTACCTCACCCTGTTCTTCCATCCGTCGATGAACGAGGTGACGTACCAAGGCAGTTACACGCCGCTCAACGGAGTCCGCATGTCCGAGGCGTACGCCTCCACGCTGGACATCAGCTTCGACGTGCGCGGCGGGCTGCTGATCCGGCAGCTGCACCATTGGGCGGCGCTGGTCTTCGTCGCCGGGATGCTCACGCACATGATGCGGCACTTCTTCACCGGCTCGTTCCGCAAGCCTCGGGAGATCAACTGGCTGTTCGGCTGGTCCCTGCTGTTCCTCGGCCTGTTCGAGGGCCTCTTCGGCTACTCGCTGCCGGACGACCTGCTGTCGGGGACGGGCCTGCGGTTCGTGAACGGCGCGCTGCTGTCGGTGCCGATCGTCGGGACGTATCTGTCGATGTTCCTGTTCGGCGGGGAGTTCCCCGGCCATGACATCGTTGCCCGCTTCTACTCCCTGCACGTCCTGGTGATCCCCGGCATCATGGCGGCGCTGGTCGTGGCGCACGTCCTGCTGGTCGTGTACCACAAGCACACCCAGTTCGCGGGGCCCGGCCGCACCGAACGCAATGTCGTCGGCGCCCCGTTCATACCGGTCTACCTGGCGAAGGCGGGCGGCTTCTTCTTCCTGGTCTTCGGCGCGCTCACGTTCATGGCGGCGGTCGCTTCGATCAACCCGGTCTGGTCCTACGGCCCCTACCGCGCCGACCAGGTCTCCACCGGCGCCCAGCCCGACTGGTATCTGGGCTTCGCGGAGGGGCTGGTCCGGGTCATGCCGGGCTGGGAGATCACCCTGTGGGGCCACACCCTCGTGCTCGGTGTGCTGATCCCGGTCGTGGTCTTCCCGCTGCTGCTCGTGTTCATCGGCGTGTATCCGTTCCTGGAGGCCTGGGTCACGGGCGACAAGCGCGAGCACCATCTCCTCGACCGCCCTCGCAACCGCCCTGTCCGCACGGGGATCGGAGCGGCCTGGATCAGCCTCTATCTGATCCTGCTGGCGGGCGGCGGCAACGACATCGTGGCGACCCGCCTGCATCTGTCGATCAACGCGGTGACATGGACGATACGCATCGCGGCCCTGCTCGTCCCGGTACTGGTGTTCGTCGTCACCCGCCGCATCTGCCTGGGTCTCCAGCTCCAGGACAGGGAACGCGTGTTGCACGGCCGGGAGACCGGCCTGATCAAGCGGCTGCCGCACGGCGAGTACGTCGAGGTGCACCAGCCGCTGGACCGGGCGGCGCTGCACACCCTGACCGCCCACGAACGACCGGGCCGACTCGTGGAGCACGAGCCACGAAGCATCGAGTAGGCGACCTGGCACCCAACACCAGGTGCCCGGGCCATGTATTCCTGCCCCGCCCTACAACCCCCGGTGACGTCCCGGGTGTCACACCCCATGCCGGCACCCCACCCACCGCTCCGGCACGACAACGGACCTCACCACCAACGGAGTTCACGTGCGCATGCGCCTACTGGCCGCCGGATCGACCGCGGCCGCCGCCCTCGTCCTGCTCACCGGCGTCCTGGTCGCCCCGTCCGCCCACGCGGCGGACCGCGACTTCACCATGACCCTCACCAGCAGCACCGCCACCACCGACTTCGACCACCGCGCGGTCGACCTGGCCGGCACGCTGACCCGGCCGGACGGGACGCCCGCCGCGGACACCCCGGTCCAGCTCGAACAGTCCGTCCTGTTCGACACCTGGAACCCGTGGGGCGACCCCATCGACCCGACCGAATGGGAGACCCGGAGTCTGGGCACCGTCCGCACGGACGCCGAGGGACGGTTCACGCTGGACGACGTCCCGGCCGACCGCTGGGACGACCGGCCCAGCCCCTACCTCACTCCCCGCCACGAAGTGCTGTTCCGCGCCATGTACGACACTGACCCCAGCGACGGCCAAATGGCGTTCGCCGGCACCGCCGTGAAGGTCGAGCCCCTCGCGAGCTCCCTGTCCTACCGGGTCAGCAGGGTCGTCGTGCACCCTGGCGCCGGCCTCACCGTCACCGGCAAGGTCACCTGGCCCGCCGGGCACGGCCCGGTCGCCGGGACCCGGGTGTTCCTGCGGCAGTACTTCGAGAGCCAGTACAACGCGCGGACCACCACGGACGCCGACGGCGACTTCACCATCCACACCAAGGTCCGGGCGTACGACCACGACTTCGTGCTCTTCTCGGCCCCCGACGACTACTACCTGGCGGGCGCGAGCAAGGAGCTCCCGGTCAGGAACATCACGCAGTAGCCACGACCGGAAGCCCGCCGCCGCACGCCGCGACGGCGGGCTCACCGGCGCCTATCCCTGGTCGGCCACGAAGGAGGCCATCCGGGTCAGGGCGGAGTTCCAGTTGATCGTGTGCTCGTTCGTCGACCAGGACTGGATGTCGTCGATGTAGCAGAACTGGCCGACGCAGCCCTGGAGTCTGCTCTGTGCGTAGGGGTCCTGAATGCTCGAGTTCGGCCCGCCCGCGAGCGTGCCGACCGGCGGGTTCGGCTGGCTCGGATCGAGCTGGTGGGCGTACCAACGGGCGTGCTGATTACGGGAGTTGACCTCGCCGTAGCCGGTCACGTACGAGATGTTCAGCGCGTTGCGCCCGAGGAGGTAGTCCATGCTCTGGAGCGCCCCGTCACGGTACTTCGAGGCGCCGGAGATGTCGTACGCGGTGGCGATGACCACGGCGTTGTGCAGGATCTGGTGGTTGGAGCCCCAGTCGTAGAGGTTGCCCTCGGGGGCGTACGGCATGCCGTACGGCTGTGCCTTCAGCGTGGCCAGGTAGCGGTCCGCGCCCTTGATGACGGACCGGCGCACCTTGTCCCGGCCGGGCAGTCCGCTCGGCACGGTCGCCAGGTCGAGACGAGCCGCTGCCGCGGTCCTGGCCCAGTCGTAGCCGAGGGGGACGAACACGTCGGCCGTGTGGACCGGCGAGCCGAGGACGTGGTCCGCGAACTCCTTCTCACCGGTACTGAGATACAGCTCCGCCGCCGCCCAGTAGAACTCGTCGGTGACGTTGTTGTCCGCGTACGCTCCGCCGCCGATGCCGTCACTCTCGGAGGCGTACCGGTCGGGGTGCGCGAGCGCCGCCGCCCACGCCGTGCGGGCAGCGCGCAGCGTCTTCGCCGCGAACTCCTTGTCGTACGGCTTGTACAGGCGGGCCGCCTGCGCGGCCGTCGCCGCCAGGTTGAGGGTCGCCGCGGTGGACGTCGGATGCAGCTCCCGCTTCTGTGGGTCGTCGCTCGGCAGCAGCGGCAGGCCCGTCCACTGTTCGTCGTGGATCTTGTGATGCGCCATGCCGGCCAGCGGCTGCCCCGCGGGCACCTGCATCTTCAGCAGGAACTCCAGCTCCCAGCGGACCTCGTCGAGGATGTCCGGCACGTTGTTGCCGCTCTCCGGGATGGCGAGCGTGCCGTCGCCGAGCTTCCTCGGCTCCCCGGTGCGGGCGAGCAGTTCGCGTTCGTACGTGCTCAGCAGCTCCCACACGGAGATGCCGCCGTTGACGACGTACTTGCCGTGGTCGCCCGCGTCGTACCAGCCGCCGGTCACATCGAGGGTGTAGTCGCAGACGCCGGGCTGGCAGGGCACGTCGCCGTCGCCCTGGTTGGGCGCGACGTCGACATGCCCGGCAGGTCGGGCGTAGCCCGGGCGCAGATCGTCGCGGATCGCGATGCCGCTGCGCTGCGTGTAGTAGTACTTCACGGCGTCCAGGCGCAGCCTCTCGTAGGCGGCCGTCCCGATGTCGAAGGGCCGGCTCGCCTCCCCGTCGGCGACCAGGGTCAGCCCCTCGCCCTGCCTGCGGTAGGCGCCGAAGTCGATGGAGTGGACGTTCTGCGCGGAGGAGGCGTCGGTGCCGCGCGGCACGGTCCAGCCGTGCGCGACGACCGTCCCGGACGCGTTCTTCAGCCGCCAGGGCAGTTTCCCGGTGGCGTCGGTGACCAGCGTGGCGTTCTTCGGCCCGGCCGGGAGGTAGGCGACCTGGTTCACACGGACCCGCGGGCCGGTGTCGGGCTCGTACACCTCGGGCGGGACACCGCCCAGCAGCGAGGCGTCGTCCATGCAGAAGCGCCACGCGTCGTCGCTGCCACCGAGCTGGAAGGCGACCTGGCCCTGCGGGGTGTCGACGGGCGAGGTGAAGGTGTACGCGTAGGAGTTCCCGGAGACGCTCAGCTGCGGCGTCACCTCGAAGTAGGTGTCGTACGGGGCCGCCGACAGGCCGACGATCGCGCGTACGACGTGCCCCTCGGGCGAGCCGTTCGCGGTGAAGGAGAAGCGGTACGACTCCCCCTTGACCAGGGTGATGTCGTTCTGGCCGACCGCGGCGTCCCAGGGGTCGGCGGTGCCGCCGGGCACGTCGGCGCAGAGCTGTCCTTCGGACAGGCCCGCGGTGACGTTGCTGCTCGTCCACCATGGGGCGGTGGTGGTGTCGAAGGTGCCGTTCTTGAGCTGCTCGACCTCTTCGGCGGCGGCCTGGGTGGTCGGCAGGGCGGTGAGGCCTGCGGCCAGCAGGGCCGTCAGGGTCAGCAGGGTGGTTCTGCGTCGTTTCACGTCTGGGCTCCTCGGGAGGGAGGGGCGGGTTACGCTCGGGGTGGGAGCGCTCCCAGATGCGGACGCGGCCCATGCTTGTTGGCGACATGACAGCCCGTCAACGGTGCGGAGGGGTTGCTTTCGACTGCGGCTCCGTCGTGGCTGGTCGCGCCCACGCGGCGGAGCCGCAAATCGATACAGCCCCGCGCCCCTTGGGGGCGCGGACGAACCGGCCGACCATCAGGTGACGGGTACCTCCAGCTTGCTGATGCGCAGGGCGCCTCGGGGCTCCCCCGGGTGGGAGCTGGCCAGGGTCAGACGCAGACCGGATCCTCGTATCGCGTCGAAGGTGATGACGGTCGGTACGTTCGAGGCGGTGGCCCAGTCCACGGACGCGTCCTTGACCGGCATGTACCGTCGGCCGTCCCAGACCTCGGCGGCGACCGACGCGGGCAGGGTGTGGGACGCGTCCACGGTGAACGACACCTCCACCCGGCCGAAGGTCCGCGCCCGGCCGAAGTCCACGCTCACCCAGTCCTCGGGGCGGGCTCCGTCGAAGGCCGGCAGCAGGGCCGTGGCCGCCTTGAGGAAGCCGTTGGACCAGCCGGTGGACGGGTCGCCGTCGAGCATGGCGGCGGGGAGGGTGTCCGGGCGGCCGGAGTAACTGGCGTCCGCACAGGGGTAGCTCGTGGGCGCTGGGTAGTCGGGCTCGAACTGCGGACCCGGCGTGAGCGCGGCGGATCGGGCGTGGGTCGTCCGCACGGTCACGCTGCCCGTCCGCAGTCCCTCGGCCCGTGCGGTCACCTTCAGGGTGCCCGCCTTCGTGCCGGACCGTACGATCGCCAGCGCCTTGCCGTGGAAGGCCGTCCGTGTGGTCGCCTGATAGCGCTCGGCACTCTCCTCGCGGCCGTTGTCGAGTCCGGCGAGCGAGCCGCCGGTCACGTCGAAGGTGATCAGATTCTCGGCACCGGGCACGACCGTCCCTCGGGAGTCGACGACCTCGGCGGTCACGAAGAGCAGTGAACGGCCGTCAGCGGCAAGGGACTTGCGGTCGGCGGTGAGCCGTACGGACTTCGGTGCGCCGGCCGTGCGCAGTACGTCGGTGGCGACCGCCTTGCCGCCCCTGCGGGCCACCGCCTTCAGCTCTCCGGGCCGGTACGGCACCTTCCAGGTGAGGTGGAGTTTGCCCGCGCTGCCGTTCGGGCTGGTGTAGCTGCCGGGGTAGGGGCCGTCGGTGAAGGTCTTGTCGTCGCCGGTCGCCTCGGTGGTCTCCAGGTAGGTCCGGCCGTCGACGGTCTTCTTGGTGTCGAAGGTGCGGGCGCCCAGGGACCTGCCGTTGAGGAACAGCTCGACGGTGTCGACGTTGGAGTACGCCCACACCTCGACCGTGTCGCCCTCCTGGTGGTTCCAGGTCATCGGCAGCAGATGGACCATCGGTTCGTCGACCCACTGGCTCCGGAACAGGTGGTACATGTCCTTCGGGAAGCCGGCCGTGTCGACGGCGCCGAAGAAGGACGCCTTGACCGGGAAGACGTCGTACGGCGTGGGCTCGCCGATGTAGTCGATGCCCGACCACAGGAACTGCCCGGCGAACCACTTGCGGTCCCGGTCCTTCTTGTGCCCGTACTCGCCGCTCATCGTCCAGGAGGCGAGGTTGTTGTCGTACGAGGAGGTCGCGCGCTTGCCCGGGGTGTGGTTCTCGCCGGTGTTGAGGCGCTCGGGCTCCTGGTAGGCGCCGCGGGTCGAGGTCTCGGAGGAGGACTCGGACTCGAAGAGGAACAGGTGGGGGTAGCGGGCGTGCAGGGCGTCCACCGACTTGGCGGTGTTGTAGTTGAGGCCGAGGCCGTCGAGCTTGGCCAGGATCAGGTCGCCGGGTGAGCCGGGGGCGGGCACGCTGCGGTGGCGGTGGGACCCGATGACGACCGGGCGGGTGTCGTCGGCGGCCTTGAGGGCGGCGATGAGCCGGTCGGCCATGGCGAGGCCGGAGGCCGAGGTGAACTCGGAGACCTCGTTGCCGATCGACCAGGCGAGAACGGCGGGCGAGTTGCGGGCGGCCAGCACCATCTCGGTGATGTCCTTGTCGGCCCACTCGTCGAAGAAGCGGCCGTAGTCGTAGCGCGTCTTGGGCGAGCGCCAGCAGTCGAAGGCCTCCACCAGCATGACGATGCCCATCTCCTCGCAGACCTGGATCATCTCCGGGGAGGGCGGGTTGTGGGAGGTGCGGAAGGCGTTGACGCCCATCGACTTCATGATGGTCATCTGCCGCCGGATCGCGTCGATGCTGACGGCGGCGCCCAGGGCCCCCAGGTCGTGGTGGAGGTCGACGCCCTTGATCTTGGCGGGGACGCCGTTGAGGTGGAAGCCGTCGTCGGGGTCGAAACGGAAGGTGCGCAAGCCGAAGGGCGTGCGGTAGGTGTCGGTCGTCCTGCCGCCGACGCGCAGGTCGGTGCACAGGGTGTAGCGGTGGTGCGGGGTCTCGAAGTCCCACAGCTCGGGCCTTGGGACCGTGAGCTCGTGGGTGGCGGTAGCGCGGTCGGTGACGGGGATCGTGGAGGACGTCCGGGCGACCGTGCGGCCGTGGGGATCGACGATCCGCGAGACGACCTCGACGTCCGTGCCGCCGGCGGAGGCGTTCACGACCGAGGTCCGGACGCGGACGACGCCCCGCTCCTCGGTGATCTCCGGCGTCGTGACGTACGTTCCCCAGCGCTCCACGTGCACCGGTTCGGTGACGACGAGGCGCGCCTCGCGGTAGATGCCGCTGCCCGAGTACCAGCGGCTGCTGGGCAGACGGTTCTGCACCTTGACCGCGAGCACGTTCTCGGTGGCGCCGTCGGTGTGCACCAGGTCGGTGAGGTCGAAGGCGAAGCCGGTGTATCCGTAGGGGTGGCGGCCGACCTCCGTGCCGTTGCAGTAGAGGTAGGAGTCCATGTAGACGCCGTCGAACTCCACCGATATCCGCTTGCCCGCGAGGCCGGGCGGCAGGGTGAAGGCGAGGCGGTACCAGCCGAGGCCGCCGGGGAAGAAGCCGGTGCCGCTGGTGGTGCCGTGCTCGGTGGTCGGGGCGAACTCGATGCTCCAGTCGTGCGGCACCGCGACCTGGCGCCAGCCGGAGTCGTCGTGGCCGGGCTCGGCGGCGTCGGCGTAGGCCCCGGTGGGGTCGGTGATGCCGCCGGGGTTCACCAGGGCGAAGCGCCAGCCGTCGCGCAGCGGGACCGTGCGGCGGCCGGACGCGGCACCGGCCGTACCGGCGAGCTCCGCGGCCCGTGCCGGCGGGGTGCTCAGCAGCGCTCCGGTCGCCGGGGCGGTCGTGGAGGCGAGCAGTAACGATCTTCGAGTGACTGTCATGGTGACTCTCCCTCATCAGGGCCCAGAAGTACTCACAACTGATCGCGAACAAACAGATTCTGACGGGGAGGTGCGCGGAAGAGTCAAGAGTGTGCCAGGGAGTTCCGGTACGGACCGGCCCGACGCACTAGGCTTGAGCGCGAGTGTCACGCTTGATCACCGTGAGTGTGCGCGTTGGAGTGGCGAGCATGAGCCCGGAGTATCCGTTCGACGAGGCCGCGACGGCCCGGGCGGTCATCGACGACAGCGGCGTGCTCGTCGAGTGGAGCGCGGGCGCCGAGCGACTGCTGGGCCACCGGGCCGCCGAGGTCGTCGGACGCCCGGCCGCGGAGCTGCTGGCCGACGAGCGGGGACGCGGCGCCCCGGAGGGTGACCGCTGGGACGGCGTCCTCACGCTGCGCCGCCGCGACGGCGGCACACTCGCCGTGTGGCTGCTCGCCCACCGGCTGCGCCCCCAGGGCGAGGGCACCCACCGCTGGCTCGTGGTCACCCCGCTGGAGGGGGACGGCCCCCGGCTGCCCGACGATCCGCTGGACCAGGTCGGGCTCCTCGCCTCACCGTGCGCCATCGCGATCTATGACGAGCGGCTGCGGCTGCGCAGGATGAACGGCGTCATGGCGGAGGTGCTCCACCTCTCCGAGGAGCATGTGCGGGGCCTGCGGGCGCCCGAACTGACGGGGCGGGCGCAGAGTTACGACATCGAGCGGCAGCTCCTGCGCGTGCTCACCACGGGCCGGGGCACCGACGTACGCACGTATGTGCCGGTCGGCGGGGACAGAACGCACGCCTGGCTGGCCCGGATGGCCCCGATCACCGACGGCAGGGGACGGGTGCGCGGAGTGTCGGTCGCCGCGCACGACTTCACCGAGCAGTACCTGGCCCAGGAGCGGCTCCAGCTGGTGAACGAGGCCAGCGTCCGGATCGGCACCACCCTCGATGTCACGCGGACCGCCCAGGAGCTGGCGGACATCTGTGTCCCCGCACTCGCCGACTTCATGAGCGTGGATCTGCTGGACCCGCCGGAACACGGCGGCGAGGCGCCCACCGGCCGGCCGGCGGCCCCGCTCACCCTGCGCCGGACCGCCCACCGGTCCGTCAACGCCGGCAGCCCCGAAGCCGTGGTCAAGCCGGGCCACGTGGACGTCTATCCGACCCCGTCGCCGCAGGCGGACGCGCTGCTGGCGGGCCACACGCTCGTCGCCTCGACCGCGACCGACGACCTCGCGCAGTGGCTCTCCTGGGACCCGGCCCGCGCGGAGCGGATCCGGGAGTACGGCATCCACACCACGATGTCGGTGCCGATCCAGGCCCGCGGCACCACCCTGGGCGTCGCCGTGCTCACCCGGTTCAAGAACCCCGAGCCGTTCACACCCGACGACGTGCTGCTGGCCGAGGAGATCACGGCCCGCGCGGCCGTCTGTATCGACAACGCCCGCCGCTACTCCCGCGAACGCGAGACCGCCCTCGCCCTACAGCGCAGCCTGCTGCCCCGTACGCTGCCGCGCACCGCCGCCCTCGAAGCGGCCTCGCGCTATCTCCCGGCGGCGCGCTCCGGCGTGGGCGGTGACTGGTTCGACGTGATCCCGCTGTCCGGGTTGCGGGTGGCGATGGTCGTCGGGGACGTCGTCGGACACGGCATCCAGGCCTCGGCCACGATGGGCCGGCTGCGTACGGCCGTGCGCACCCTGGCCGACATCGACCTCGCGCCCGACGAACTGCTCACCCACCTCGACGACCTGGTCGTCCGGCTGTCCGAGGAGGCGGGCACCGACGGTGTCTCCGGCGAGGTCGGCGCCACCTGCCTCTACGCGGTGTACGACCCGGTCTCCCGGCGCTGCACGATGGCCCGGGCCGGGCACCCCTCGCCCGTCATGGTGCCGCCCGGCGGCGCGCCCCGCGAGATCGAGGTGCCTGCCGGGCCGCCACTGGGCCTGGGCGGGCTGCCGTTCGAGTCGGCCGAGGTCGAGCTGCGCGAGGGCACGGTGCTCGCGCTCTACACCGACGGGCTGATCGAGACGCGTGAGCGTGACGTCGACGCCAGCCACGCGCTGCTGTGCGACGCGCTGTCGGCGTTCTCCGACTCGTTGGACGAGACCTGCGACCGTGTGCTGCACGCCCTTCTCCCGCCGGGCGGCGCCGCGGACGACGTGGCCCTGCTGCTGGCCCGCACCCAGGGACTGCCGTCCTCCAGGGTCGCCACCTGGGACATCCCGGCGGATCCGGCGCTCGTGGCGCCCATCCGCAAGCAGGTCCTGGAACAGCTCAGCGTGTGGAACCTGACCGAGGCGTCCTTCACCGCCGAGCTGGTGGTCAGCGAGCTGGTCACCAACGCCATCCGCTACGGCATCCACCCGATCCGGCTCCGGCTGATCCACGACGCGCAGACGCTGATCTGCGAGGTGTCCGACACCAGTCACACGGCACCGCATCTGCGCCGCGCCAAGATCTTCGACGAGGGCGGCCGCGGGCTGCTGCTGGTGGCTCAGCTGACCCAGCGCTGGGGCAGCCGGCACACGGCTGACGGCAAGACGATCTGGGCCGAGATCGGGCTCCTCGACGCGGAGTGAGTACGCGCGGTGAGTACTCCGCGGGAAAACGGGGAGTCGTGACAGACATGGGACGTGCACGGACACTCCACTCCTTACACCGGGCGACTCCCGTCGTGACCGCCGTCGCGCTGCTGGGCCTGCTTACCGCGTGCGCCGACGGCGCCGACTCCACGGGAGCCGCACGGACACCGGCCGGCCCGAGCAGCCGTACGACCGGACCGGCCACGACCGACACCGGGAGCCCCACCAACGGGCCGGGAACGACGGGACCAGGCATCGCCGAAACCGAGAGCCCGGTGACCCAGTCGGGCGGCGCCGCACCGCGCTGTCACACCTCCGAGTTGCGCGCGTCGATCGGACGCCCGAGCCCGGGGGCCGGGCAGCGCAACTTCCCGATCGTGCTGACCAACAAGACCGACCGCACCTGCACGGTCCGCGGCTACCCGGGTGCCGCCTTCGTCGACGCGTCCGGCAAGCAGCTCGGCCCCGACCCGAAGCGCTCCCCCGACACACCGACGACCGTCACGCTGAACCCGGGCCGCAGCGCCTGGGCCGGGCTGTCCTTCGCCAGTCCCGAGATCAGCGGGGCCCGCACGGCCCGGCCGGCGGCGCTGCTCGTGACGCCGCCCGACGAGCGGGAGCCGCTGAAGGTGACGTGGACGGCCGGTGAGGTGCCGGTGGCCGGGAACGAGTCCTCGGTCCGGCTGACCGTGGTCCAGCCCGGCACCGGAGGCTGAGCCGCTGGTCAGCGGCGACCGCCGCCGTAACCGCCATAGCCCCCGCCATAGCCTCCGTACCCGTACCCGTACCCTCCACCGGACCAGCCGTTCTGGCCGCCCCAGGAGCAGGAGTACGGGTTGTAGTAACAGGACGCGTCGGTCGGGGTCGGGCTCGTGGCCGTCGGCTGCGACGTCGACGGGGTCGCGGACGGTGTCGGCGTGGGTGCCGGGGCCTTGGGCGGTTCCGGGGTGGTGGTCGGCGTCGGGGCCGGTGGCTTCGCCTTCTTGGCCTCCGTGTCCCAGTTGACCACCTCCAGCTGGGGTTCCGTCTTCGAGGTGTCGATCACCCAGTGCTGGGCGTTGTCGTCGTCCTCGCGGCTCTTGAGGACGAGAGCGCCCGAGCCGTCCGTGGCGGCGGGGCTCAGGGCCAGGTCCTGGTTGAAGCGGGGCACCAGGGTGCCCTGGAGCGTGAAGTCGTAGCGGACGTTCTTGGTCTCGGAGTCGGCGGCGTTCGTGCAGGGGGCCAGCCGGACCGAGTAGCCGAGGTGGGAGTCGAGGCAGAGATCGGGGTTCGCGGCGCTGCGCGCGAGTCCGTCGGTCTCGTACGACCACTGCTGGCCGGGTGCCGAGGAGCACTTGGTGAGTTCGGTCTCCGCGTCCTTGACGGCCTTCTCGCCGACGATGCCGACGCAGAGCCCGGATCCGATGTTGTGCAGCCGGCCCCGCAGTTCGCCCTTCGCGGCCTCGGCGGCGCCCGCCCAGGACGGGTTGCTGGTGGCGGCGCCCGCGTCGGAGTCGGGTGTCCCGGTGGGGCGGTCGTTCGTGGCCGGAGCGGGCGTGTCCTCGGAACCGCCGACCGACCAGAGCACGAGCGGGAGGACGACGAGGGCGCTGACGGTCGCCACGGCCGCGGTGAGGTTGCGGCGCCGCGCGGCACGGCGGGCGGCCTTGAGGGCCGCGCGGCCGGTGCAGGTGCGGGGTTCGCCGGCTTGCGGGGCGGTGGTGGGGTCGCTCCGGCGGGGGCTACGACGGGCAGAACGGCGTGCGGCCCGGGGACCGCTCGGCGAGGAGGCGGACACCGCGGTCGCGGCGGCGAAGGGCTCGCCCGTGGGGGCGAAGGGGGCTGCCGCGGGGGCGGCCGTCGCTGCGACGGTGGCGAGTTCCTCGCCGCCGGGGGCAGGGGCGTACGCGGGCGGAGCGGGGACCTCTGCCGGGTAGACGAAGTCGGCGGTGTCGGCGGTGTCGGCGGTGTCGGCGAAGAACGACTCCCCCACGATCGGCGCTGTCGCCACCGGCGCCGCGGCCGCTTCGGTCCTCGCCTCGGCAGGCTCCTCGGCCTGACGTGCTCTCGCCTCCAGGTAGGGTCTCGCGCCCCAGCCGAGCACGGCCTCGGCCAGTGCGACGCCGAGCCCTTCGTTGAAGAAGAGGAGCTGGGCGGCGGTGTCGGCGCAGTGCCCGCAGCGGTTCAGGTGTTCGCGCAGGTCCGGGTCGACGTCGACGCCGCCGCGGCGGTAGGTGACGTCCAGCATCCGCAGGTACTGCCGGCACTCGTGCTCGGGGGCGAGTTCGCCGTGGACCTGGAGACTCTCCTCGCGCAACCGCTCGCAGGCCCGGCCCAGTTCGATGCGGGCCGACTCCTCGTCGAGGCCGAGGAGTCCGGCCGGTACGGCCAGCGGTTCGGCCTCGACCTCGGTGTGCCACAGCAGACAGCGGGCCGCCTGGGGAAGCCGCTGGAAGGCGCCGGACAGCAGCCGTCGGTCGGCGGGCGGCAGCAGTCGGGCGGCGACGCGCTCCGCGCCCTCCGTCTCGGACCGCAGCTCGGGGTGGAGCAGTTCGCGACTGCGGTCGTTGTCCCATTCCGCGGCGATACGCCGCACGGTGACGAGGAGCTGGGGACGCCAGGCGGCCGTCGGTCCGGTCTGCCGCAGTGTTTCGCCGAAAAGCCGGGTGAAAGCCGCGGTGGTGAGCATTCCCGCGGATCGGGCGTCGGCGGTACACAGCCGTGCGTAGGCGAAGCCCGCTTCCCAGTGCCGGTCGAGGAGTTCACCGACGGGGTGCAGCGCCGGCGACACTCCCGTCCACTTCTTCAGTTCGGCGCTCAGTTGAGCGTCCGTCACATCGAAGAGTCGGTCGTCGTCAGGCGAATTCGACAGGCCTGCGTCAGGCACGACGGCATTCCTCCGGAGGGCTTTCGGCATTGAAGGTCCATACCAACGAGTATGCTCCGGGCGCGACTCTCGTGAAGTCTGGGCACTGGGGAGCGAGGCACACCTTTGCACAGGTCAGGGACAGAGAACAAGCGATTCCAGTTTTTGTGCATTGCGTATGCGACCGTCACTGTTTGACGATTGGTCAATAACCCCGCAAGGCGATTGCGGCACCTCGGCAAGATAATTGGAAACGGTATCCACTCAGCCGACTTCGCGCGCGAGCGCAAACCATTGAACGGCCGATCTCCGACTTTCATGCCTGGTCATACGGACGTACGGACCTTCACCTCGCCTTCACAAGTCATGCGCCAACCATTGGACCGCTCCCCCGGTACGCCCCCGGCGGCCTCCCGTACCGTTCACGGAACACCCGGTTGAAGTGAAAAGGACTGGCGAACCCGGAGGCGGCCGCCACGCGTTCCACGGACAGGTCGGTGGACTCCAGCAGTCGCGCGGCGTGCCGCAGCCGGGCCTCGCGCAGCGCGCGCATCGGTGACTGCCCGATCTGGCGGGTGAAGAGGTGGGCGAACCGCGACGGCGAGAGAGCGACCTGCTCGGCAAGAGAGCGCACGGTGTGCGGTGCGGCCGGGTCGGCCGCGATCAGCGCCTCCGCCCGGCGCACCCGGGCGTCGATGCCGGGCCGGGGCGGCTGGGCCCGCACGGTGCCGGCGGTCAGCAGGACGACCTCCTCCAGCGAGCACAGGGCGAGTTCACGGGCGGCGGTGCCGTGGGCCACGGCGACCGATTCGTCCCCGGGCGCGTCGCCCGGCGCGGTCGTGGGCGGCGCGTCCGTGCCGGTCCAGCGGGCGTCGGTGAGCATCCGGCGAAACGCCGCCTCGACGCGGCCGCGCACCGTGTCCGGCGTCGGCCTGACGACGTACATCCCCGCACCGGCGTCGTACGGGCGCAGCCAGGACCGCCAGGAGGGACGGGCCTGGCAGTGCACCCACCAGAACCGCCAGTGCCGGGCGCCCGGTTCGACCCCGTAGCCGTGCGCAACACCGGGCGCGAGCACCACCAGGTCCCCAGCCCCGGCCCGCGTCTCGGCGCCCCCGTGCCGCAGTCGGCCCCGGCCGCCGGTCGTCCAGGTGAACAGCCAACTGTCCGCGCCGCGCGGCCGGTTGATCCCGTACGTCGGCGGCTGGTCGAAGTACCCGACGACCACCAGTCCGGGCGGCGGGGCGGGAACGCCGGGCGCAGCAGCCTCGGGCAATCCGTCAGCGCTCACAGTCATCCTCCTGGGACGTGCGTCGGCCTAGCGTGGTCGGGCGAGGACACCCGACCGAGGAGCGGACACATGACAGCCGACACGACAGCCACGGACATGCGGAACGCCGCCGCACCCATCCTGCCCGAGCGCGGGCTGCGCCAGTTCCAGGAGGAGGGCTTCACGGTCGTACGCGGGCTGTTCGGGCACGACGAGATCGACCGGTTGTGCGACCGGTTCGCGGCGCTGCACGCGGCCGGGCCCGTACCCGGGCACTTCGAGCCGCGCCCGTCGGACGGCGACCCGCTGCACGCGTACCCCAGGGTGATGCAGCCGCACGAGATCGACGAACTGGCGCTGCGGGTGCTGCTGGACGCGCGGCTGCGTGGCGTGCTGGAGGTGCTGCTCGGGGAGGAGGTGCTGGCCGCGCAGAGCATGTTCTACTTCAAGCCGCCGGGGGCTCGGGGGCAGGCGCTGCACCAGGACAACTTCTATCTGCGGGTCGAGCCGGGTACGTGTGTGGCGGCGTGGGTGGCCTGCGATGTGATCGACCGGGACAACGGGGGGCTCGAAGTCGTCCCCGGCACTCACGAGATGGACCTGTTCTGCCCGGAGACGGCGGACGCCGAGGTGTCCTTCGCCCGGGAGTACGTCCCGCCGCCGCCCGGCCTGTTGGCCGTACCCGTCGACATGGAACCGGGGGACGTCCTGTTCTTCAACGGCAGCCTGGTGCACGGCTCGCAGCCCAACCGTACGCGGGATCGTTTTCGGCGGTCGTTCATCGGGCACTACGTGGGGTGCTCGGCCGAGCGGATCGGCGAGTACTACCGCACGCTGTCGATGAGCGGCGACCGCGTCCCCCTGCCGGAGAGCGAGGGCGCGGGTCCGTGCGGCACGGAGTTCGCACCGCACGGGCCGCACTGAGCGCTCGGCGAAGCCGATCAGTGACCGATGATCGGATGCGGGGTGTACGGCTGCTGGAGTTCTGCCAACTCCTTGTCGCTGAGCTTCAGTTCGACCGCCGCCGCCGCGTCCTCGATGTGGTGCGGCTTGGCAGCGCCGATGATCGGGGCCGCGACCGTGTCCTGGTGCAGTAGCCAGGCGAGGGCGATCTGGGCGCGGGGGACGCCGCGGTCGTCGGCGACGCGGGTGACCGCCTCGACCACGACGCGGTCGCTGTCGGCGTAGAGGCCGCTGCCGAAGTTGTCGGTGGCGCTGCGGTCGGTGACCGTGCCCCAGTCCCGGGTGAGGCGACCGCGGGCCAGCGGGCTCCAGGGCAGGACGCCGACACCCTGGTCCGCGCAGAGCGGGAGCATCTCGCGCTCCTCCTCGCGGTAGAGGAGGTTGTAGTGGTTCTGCATCGAGACGAACTTGGTCCAGCCGTGCCGCTCGGCCGTGTACTGCATCTTGGAGAACTGCCAGGCGTACATCGAACTCGCCCCGATGTAGCGCACCTTGCCCGCCTTGACCAGGTCGTGCAGCGCCTCCATCGTCTCCTCGACCGGGGTGTGCGGGTCGAAGCGGTGGATCTGGTAGAGGTCGACGTAGTCGGTGCCGAGGCGGGTGAGGCTGTGGTCGATCTCCGTCATGACGGCCTTGCGGGAGAGGCCGGCGCCATTGGGGCCGGGCCGCATGCGGCCGTTCAGCTTGGTCGCGAGGACGATGTCGTCGCGGCGGGCGAAGTCGCGCAGCGCCTTGCCGACGATCTCCTCGCTGGTGCCGTCGGAGTAGACGTTGGCGGTGTCGAAGAAGTTGATCCCGGCGTCCAGCGCCTGCCGGATCAGCGGTCGTGAGGCCTCCTCGTCGAGGGTCCACTCGTGCGTGCCGCGGTCGGGGAGGCCGTAGGTCATGCAACCCAGACAGATCCGCGACACGTCCAGGCCCGTCGAACCGAGCTTCACGTACTGCATCGTTACTGCTCCTGCCTTCGGAGTGGGGTACCAGGGGAGCGTATGCCGTCGGGTGCGGGGGCGCCCGGTCCGGTCATCGCTCCAGCAGGTCCAGGGCGCGCTCCCAGCCGAAGTCCGGCCGTCCGCCGCCCTCCGCCACCTCGCCGGTGTACGGCTCCCCGAAGCGCACGCCCATGCCCCGCAGCCGTATCAGGCTGTCCTGGTAGGCGGGATGGGCGGCCAGCGCGTCGGCCACGCAGGGCAGGACGGCGATGGGGACGCCGAGGCCGTACGCCTCGCACAGGGTGCCCAGGGCGAGGGTGTCGGCGATGCCGGCGGCCCACTTGTTGACCGTGTTGAAGGTGGCCGGCGCCGCGACGACGGCGTCCGGCGGCGGGAAGGGGCGCGGGTCGGCGGGCGCACGCCAGGCGGAGCGGATCGGGCGGCCGGTGAGGGCCTCGACGGCGGCGGTGTCGAAGAAGCCGTTCATGGCGACCGGGGTCGCGATGACCCCGACCTCCCAGTCCCGCTCCTGTGCGGCGGTGATCAGCTTGCTGACGTCCGCGGCGATGCCTGCGGCGCAGACGACGACGTAGAGGAAAGGTTTCCGGGCCTGTTCGGTCACGGCCTGTTCGGTCATCCGGGAACCCTACTCAAACGGTCTAGCGCAGCGGGAACGACAACCCGCGCTCGTTCTCCGGGCGCGGCCCGAGGACACGGCGCTCCTTCTCCTCGATCGGCACGTCGTTGATGCTGGCCTCGCGGCGGGTCATCAGGCCGTGCTCGTCGAACTCCCACAGTTCGTTGCCGTAGGAGCGGTACCACTGACCGTCGGCGTCGTGGCACTCGTACTGGAAGCGGACGGCGATGCGGTTGCCGTCGAAGGCCCACAGGTCCTTGCGCAGGGCGTAGTCCAGCTCGCGCTCCCACTTGGCGGTCAGGAACTCGACGATCTCGGCGCGGCCGGTGACGAAGGTGTCGCGGTTGCGCCACACCGAGTCCTCGGAGTAGGCGAGCGCCACCTTGTGCGGGTCGCGGGTGTTCCAGGCGTCCTCTGCGGCCTGCACCTTCCGGGCGGCGGTCTCACGGGTGAACGGCGGCAGGGGCGGGCGGTCGGTCATGTCATCCTCCGGAGCCGGAATGGGGGTAACGGTGACGGAGAACGTGCGTTCTCCATCCTGGCTGCTACCGTGGGAGAACGCTCGTTCTCGCGTCAAGGAGAGGTCGTACATGGACAGCGCAACCGCCCGGGAGCAGGCGCTGGACGCCGCGGAGAAGTTGTTCTACGGGCGCGGCATCCAGTCCGTCGGCATGGACGACATCCGGGGCACGTCAGGGGTTTCGCTCAAGCGGCTCTATCAGCTCTTCCCCGCGAAGGAGCAGTTGGTCGAGGCGTATCTGGAGCGGCGCGACGTGCGCTGGCGCGGACAGCTCGCCGCTCACGTGGAGCGGCACGCGGACCCCGGGCGGCGGATCCTCGCCGTCTACGACTGGCTGGAGGAGTGGTTCGGCGAGGACGGCTTCCGCGGGTGCGCCTGGATCAACTCGTACGGCGAGCTGGGCGCCCGGTCGGAGCGGGTGGCCGACCAGGTCCGCTCCCACAAGCAGGCGTTCCGCGACTACCTCGCCTCGCTGGTGACGGCGGCAGGGCTGCCCGACGCGCTGACGGGTCCGCTGTATCTGCTGGCCGAGGGCGCGATGGTGACGGCGGGGATAGTGGGCGGTACGCGACCGGCGGCGGAGGCGCGGGAGGCGGCGCGGTCGCTGATGGCGGCGCGCTGAGGTCGGCGGGCGGCCCCGGCACCGGCCGCCGGGCCCGCCCGCCGCTATGGGCGCCGGATGGCGTTCGTGCCTGGCGTCAACTCCCCGTTTCCGACACGGTGATGGCACTGACCGGGCACGCCCGGGCGGCCTCGCGGACCATGGGGTCGCCGCCGCCGTTCTCGCGGCCGGGGAGCAGGGCGCTGAAGCCGTCGTCGTCCTGGGTGAAGACGGAGGGCGCGGCGAGGGCGCACTGGCCGGCGCCGATGCAGAGGGCGTGGTCGATGTCGATGTGCAGGTTGTCTGATTCGTGCGTTTCGTTGTGCATGACCGGAGCCTCTTACCAGGTCACGGGGAGTTCCAGCATCCCCTGGATCGTGTCGCCGGGTTTGAACGGGATTTCCTCCGCAGGGACGGCAAGGCGCAGCGTCGGCAGGCGGTCGAAGAGGGTGCGCAGGGCGATCTCCATCTCGGCGCGGGCCAGGTTCTGGCCGAGGCATTGGTGGATGCCGAAGCCGAAGCCGACGTGGTGGCGGGCCGAGCGGTGCCAGTCGAGGGTGTCGGGGTCGGGGTAGACGGACTCGTCGCGGTTGATGACCGAGGTCGAGAAGACCACGCCCTCGCCCGCCCGGATCGTCCCGCCGTCCGTCTCGATGTCCTCGACGGCGACGCGCAGCATGCCGTCGGCGATCGACAGCATCCGCATCAGCTCCTCGACCGCGGCGGGCAGCAACGTCGGGTCGGCCCTCAACTCGGCCAGCCGGTCGGGGTGCTGGAGAAGGGTGAAGGTGCCGAGGGAGATCATGTTGGCGGTGGTCTCGTGGCCGGCGACCAGCAGGATGGTCGCGAGGGCGATGACCTCCTCCTGGTCCAGCTCGCCCACGCGCAGTTGCTGGTGGACGAGTTCGTCGAGGACGCCGTCGCCGGGCTCCGGCTGCTTCCGTTTCCGGTCGATCAGCTCCGCGAAGTACGCCTCCAGCCGGTCGCGGGCGGCCATCGTGTCGGCGGCGGTGGGGCCGCGCAGCAGGCGTCGCGACTGTTCCTCGAAGAAGTCGTGGTCGTCGTAGGGGACGCCCAGCAGGGCACAGATGACCATGGAGGGCACGGGCAGGGCGAAGGCGCTCACCAGCTCCGCGGGCGCACCCCGGGCGATCATCGCGTCCAGCCGTTCGTCCACGATCCGCTGGATCTCGGGGCGCAGCTCGGCGGCGCGCCGCAGCGTGAAGCTCGGGACCATCATCCGCCGCTGGACCCGGTGTTCGGGGTCGTCGACGCCCAGCAGCGCGCCCTTGCGGTTGCGGAGTCCCGCGAACCGTTCGGTGGGCGCGGGGAAGTCGGACCGGGTGCGGTCGGAGGACAGCCGAGGGTCGGCCAGCAGAGTGCGGGCGAGCGCGTGCCCGGTGACCAGCCAGACCGGACGGCCGTCGTAGAGGCTGATCCGGGCCAGGGGGCGGGTCTCGCGCAGGGGGTCGTATGCCGTGGGCGGGTGGTAGGGGCAGGTCCGGCTCTGGGGGAAGGTGACGGTGTGCGGTTCCGTCATGTCCGTCATGGAAGACCTCGCAGACGAAGAGTGCGTCGTGCCGATCTTCATTAGATGCCTCAGGCACCTAGCGGGCGACGCCAAGTTCGGCCAGATCAGCCGGCCGGGCAATCTGGCCGGGGATCGTCGCACAGAGCTTCGGTCACGGGGGCGTTCGCCCCCTCGCGCCCGCTCTCGCCGGGCCGACCGCCGGAAAATCATTTGTCGGCAGGTGACCGCCGACCACAGAATCCGGCCATGCCTACGACCCGTGCCTTCCTGCCGCTGACCGCCGCCGTCCGTCCGGTGGCGCTCCAGCAGCAGTCCGGCCGTCCATGGAGGCCGACGCTTCCCACGTCGTGACCGCCGCGCTCGTCGCGGGGCTGATCGCGGGCTACGGCATCGCCGTCCCGGTCGGCGCGGTCGCGACCTACCTCGTCTCCCTCACCGCCCGTACCTCGCTGCGGACCGGGGTCTGCGCCGCGCTGGGCGTCGCGACGGCCGACGGGCTCTACGCCCTCGGGGCCACCCTCGGCGGGTCCGCGCTGGCCGGCGCGTTGCGCCCGATGCAGGTCCCGCTGCGCTGGGCCTCCGCCCTGGTGCTGGCGGCCCTCGCGGTACGGGGCGCCGTCATCGCCGTACGCCACCACCGCGACCGACCCCTGGACGCCCGTTCCGCTCCCCCCTCTCCCCCGACCCCGGCGCGCGCCTATCTGGCGCTGCTCGGCATCACGTTGCTGAATCCGACCACCGTGGTCTACTTCGCGGCCCTCGTCCTCGGCACGCGCACGACGGACGCGGCGGCACCCCTTGAGCAGGGCGTCTTCGTCCTGGCCGCGTTCGTCGCGTCGGCGAGCTGGCAGGTGCTTCTCGCCGGGGGCGGGGCGCTGTTGGGGCGGATGCTGACGGGGCGTCGGGGGCGGTTGGTGACGGCGCTGGTGTCGAGCGGCGTGATCCTGGCGCTGGCCGTGGGGACGGTGGCGTAGTGCGGCAGGATGATTTCCGGCTGTGCCCTTGTTGAAGGGTGGAGCCAGCCGGCTTCAGGACACGACGACGGGACCGAACCATGCCTCTCGACGGTGAGTACGAGCCCAGCCCGACCAAGTGGGTCCGCGACCAGGTGGAGTTGTACGAAAGCTCCGGCGGCACCCGGGGGACGACCCTCCTGAACACGGGAAGGCCGGTGATCGTGCTCACGACCCGAGGTGTCAGGAGCGGCAGGATCCGTAAGACTCCGCTGATGCGCGTGGAGCACGAGGGGCGTTATGCGGTGGTGGCCTCGCTGGGCGGGGCGCCCAAGCACCCGGTCTGGTACCACAACCTCAAGGGCGATCCCCATGTGGAGCTCCAGGACGGACCGGTCAAGCGGGACATGAGGGCCCGCGAGATCACCGGTGCGGAGAAGGACGAGTGGTGGGAGCGGGCCGTGGCGGCGTATCCGCCGTACGCCGACTACCAGAAGAAGACGGACCGGGTGATCCCCGTCTTCGTGCTGGAGCCGTTCGACGAGGGCTGAGACGACGACTGGACGGACCTGAGGAAAACTTTTCTCCACACGGACGCATGAACCCCCCTTCGCCGGGCACACGTGCGTCAGGCCCCGCCGCGTTCCCCCGTCGCGGCGGGGCTTCCCTGTGCCTCGCGCGCGGAGCGTTCGGTCACGTCGAGGAAGATCTGGTCGGCCTCCGCCACGGTCTGGGAGATGGACCGCTTGATGCGGACGGCGACCTCCTCCACGTCCTCGCTGTCGAGGCCGGGCGCCAGATCGACCCGGGCCGCCACCAGGGCCGTTTCGAGGCCGGTCTTCATCGTGAACAGGGCTTCCACACTGTCGATCTCGGGTTGGGCCTGCAGCAGCGCGCGGATCCGGCCGGCCGCCTCGGGGTCGGCGGCCTCCCCGATCAGCTGGTCGCGGGCGTCGCGTCCCAGCCGGTAGGCGACGCAGACGAGGAGCGCGCCGATCGCGAGCGACGCCGAGGCCTCCCAGACGACCTGCCCGGTGACCATGTGCAGTGCCATGCCCGCGAGGGCGAGGGTCACACCGAGCACCGCCGTGGCGTCCTCGGCGACGACCGTGCGCAGGGCCGGATCGCGCAGCCCGTTCGCGACGCCGCCCTGCCGGCGTACCTGGTACAGCGCCCGCACCAGCGACAGCCCTTCGGCGACGAAGGCGACGCCGAGCACGATCATGCCCGCCACATAGCCGCCGAACTTCTCCTCGGAGCCCCCGCGCAGCGCCTCGACGCCCTGGAAGAAGGAGAAGCACCCGCCCATCACGAAGATCCCGACGGCCGCGAGCAACGACCAGAAGAAGCGTTCCTTGCCGTAGCCGAAGGGATGGCGGGCGTCGGCGGGGCGTCGGCTGCGGCGCAGTGCGGCCAGCAGGAAGATCTCGTTCATGCTGTCCGCCACGGAGTGCGCGGCCTCCGACAGCAGCGCCGGCGACTGGGCGAGGACTCCGCCGACGGCCTTGGCGACGGCGATGACGAGATTGGCCGCGAGAGCCACCAGGACGGTGATCCGGGTCCTGCGGTCCGCCTTCGGCGTGTTGGGCGTACTGCTCATTTTCCACCGACTGCCCCGGTCGATCCGGCTCACACCGTGCCGTCGGCGGAAATCGGGGGACTCGGTGGGATCAGGGACCCCCGCACGGGACGGGGACGTACGGCAGAGAGGAGCCGGGTCATGAGCGGCGGGGGCAACACCGCCTACGGGAGGAAGTCGTTCCAGCGGTCGAAGGCCCACTTCACGGACCGGATCACGGCGGACGGCCGGGAGGGCTGGCCGGTGGAGGCCGGCCGCTACCGTCTGGTGGCCAGCCGTGCCTGTCCGTGGGCGAGCCGGGCGGTGGTGTCCCGGCGGCTGCTCGGCCTGGAGGACGCCCTGTCCCTCGCGATCCCCGATCCGCTCCAGGACGACCGCAGCTGGCGCTTCACCCTGGACCCCGACGACCGCGACCCGGTGCTGGGCATCCGCTTCCTCAGTGAGGCCTACGACCGGCGGGAGACGGACTACCCGGGCGGCGTCAGCGTGCCCGCGATCGTGGACGTGCCCAGCGGCAGGCTCGTCACCAACGACTACCAGCGGATCACGCTCGACCTCGCCACCGAGTGGACGGCCCTGCACCGCGCGGGGGCGCCCGATCTCTACCCCGAACCGCTGCGGGACGAGATCGACGCCGTGATGGCGGAGGTCTTCGAGGACGTCAACAACGGTGTGTACCGGGCGGGGTTCGCCACCGGCCAGCAGGAGTACGAAGAGGCGTGCGCGCGACTGTTCCGGCGGCTGGAGCTGCTGGGTGAGCGACTGGCCGGGCGGCGCTATCTGGTCGGCGACACGATCACCGAGGCGGACATCCGGCTGTTCACCACTCTGGTCCGATTCGACGCCGTCTATCACGGTCATTTCAAGTGCAATCGCTGGAAGTTGACGGAGCATCAGGTCCTGTGGGCGTACGCCCGCGACCTCTACCAGACGCCCGGATTCGGTGACACCGTCGACTTCGACCACATCAAGCGGCACTACTACCAGGTGCACAGCGGCATCAATCCGACCGGCATCGTGCCCCTGGGGCCGGACCTGTCGGGCTGGCTGACCCCGCACCACCGGCAGGAGCTGGGCGGCAGGCCGTTCGGCGACGGGACCCCGCCCGGACCGCCCGCGCAGGACGAGCGGGTCCCGGCGCACGGACGACCCTGACCTACGAAGGAGGCACAGGCACATGGCCAAGAAGCAGAAGAAGGCGAAGCTCCCCCTCGCCTACAAGCCGCTGGGATTCGCTCTCGGCTGGACGAGCGGCGCGCTGGCCGGGCTCGCCTTCCGCAAGACGTGGATGGCGATACGGCACGAGGAGGACGCCCCCGACGCGCTGGACCGGGAGCGTGGCTGGGGCGAGATCCTGCTGGCGGCCGCGGTCCAGGGCGCCCTGTTCGCGATGGCGCGCAGCCTGGCCGACCGCACGGGCGCCAAGGCGATCGAGCGGTCGACGGGCGTGTGGCCGGTCAGCGAGAAGGGCGGCCGGGACTGAGCGGCCGCCCCGGCCAAGGTGCCGGCACCGAGGCGGTTCAGCCCTGCTTCGGTGCCGTGGGGGCCGTGCGGCGCAGGGTGAAGGAGTGGCCGGCCGGGTCGGAGTAGCCGCGTGCCTCGTAGGGGCCGGCCGTGTCCTTCGCCTCCAGCGGCCGGCCGCCGAGCCCGACGATCCTGCGCTCCGCCTCGTCCAGGTCGTCCACCACGAAGTCCAGGTGGGCCTGGAGGGAGTTCTCGGGGCGCGGCCAGCTCGGCGGCGTCGCGTTGATGTCGCGGCGGAACGCGAGCCGGGTGCCGTCGGCGCCCCTGATCTCCACACGGTTGGCGGTCGCCTCCGTCTGTTCGCCGTCGAGCAGTTCCTTGTAGAACACGGCGAGCTTCTCGGGCTCGGCACAGTCGAGCACCACGAAACCCGCTGTCACCAGTGGCATGACTCCTCCGAAGGGTCCGGGGCGCGGGACGGAGCGTCCCGCGCCCTGCCCCCGACGGGTGTCCAGGTCAAGCGGTTTCAGTCCGCCACCAGCCACTTCCCGTCCCGCATCAGCTCCCGCCCCGCCAGCTCGTCGGCCTCGCGCCAGGCCTGTACCCGGGTCGGCAGGACACGGAAGTACAGGTAGGGCGTGCTGAGTCGACGCGGGTCGAAGCCGGTCCTCGCGGCGAAGCGGTCGCCCTCCTCCTCGGACAGCTCGGCCGGCGCGATCGTCTCGACCGTGCCCTCGATCATGACGACGTCGCGGGTCGGACCGATACCGAGACGTGTCCTGCCGGTCGCCTGAAGGTTGCGGCCCGTGGGGCTGGTGGCGGGTGTCGCCAGCAGCAGGGTCGAGCCGTCCCAGAGGAAGGAGAGCGGCACGAGGAACGGCACTCCTCCGCCTGCGTCGGCGGTGGCGACCCATACGTCCTCGTCGTGTTCCAGACGGTGCAGGGTGTCCTTCTTGCGCTGCTCGGCGGGGCGTGCGGGCGACGGGGCCATCGGCGAACTCTCTCCTCACGGAACGTCTTTGACGGACGGGTCCAGTGTGGCCGTCCGGAGTCCGGACCCGGAGCGGATTTCCGCCAGTCGGCCCGCCGCCGCGCCCAGGAGCAGTTCCAGTGCCGCCGGATAGGAGCTGCGCGCCATGTCGGCCACGAGGTGGCGGGCGGTGGCGGCGATGTGCGGGTGGGTGTCGGCTGGCAGACGTGCGTACGTCGCCCGCCAGACGGCCGTCTCCGCCTCCCGCGCGGCCTTCGGCATGGCCGCGCTCGCCGAGTCGAGGGCGCCGTGGGCGAGGGCCTGGTCGACGAACGCGTGGTAGATCCGCACCGCATCGGCGTCCGGGAAGCCGGCGCCGCGCAGCACGCCGAGGATGGTCTCCACGGCCTGGATCTCGTACGTCCGCCCGGTGACCCGGTACGAGCTGAGCACGGCGGCGCGGGGGTGCGCGAGGGCCCCGGCGTGCATCCGCAGGCCGAGGTCGCGCAGGTCGGCGCGCCAGTCGCCGGTGGGGCGCCAGGTGCACAGCGTACGGCCGATGAGTTCGTCGGCGATGGCGAGCATCAGGTCGTCGGTGTGCCGGAAGTAGCGGTAGAGCGAGCTGGGGTCGGCGCCGAGGGCCCGGCCCAGGCGCCGGACCGAGAGGGCGTCGGCGCCGTGTTCCTCGATGAGGCGCAGGGCCGTGTCGACGATGAGCGCCTCGGACAGGACGACGCCCTGCTTGGTGGGGCGCCTGCGCTGCCGGGCGGCGGGCGGGACGACGCGCTCGCTCATGGACTGCCTCCCCTGGACGGTCTCCCTCGGGCCGGGTGCCCCGCACCTTATGACAACACCGTTGACCTGTTAACCCCCCGGACAGTTTCATGTCCGCTCATCGGGGCCGTCCAGGCCCCCGGTGCGAGCGGAGACCGGCCATGCCCGACGAGCAGTCCTACAGCGTCGACCCTCCAGCGCGGCCCGAGCTGCGCAAGTCCCTGGGTGTCCTGGACGGGGTCGCCATCGCCGCGTCCAGCACGGCCGCGACCACCAGCATCGGCATCGGGCTCGGCGTCACGGCCGGCGTGGTCGGCCTGCATCTGCCGGCGATCATGCTGCTGGCGTTCCTGCCGGTCCTGGGTATCGCGGGGGCCTACTCGCGGCTCAACAAGGTCGAGCCGAACGCGGGCAACGGCTATGTGTGGGTGGGCCGTTCGCTCACGCCCTGGCTGGGTTTCATGGTCGGCTGGGTGAACATCGTGGCCGTGGTGGCGTTCCTCGCGTACACCACGGCGGTGACCGGCTCCGCCCTGCTCCAGCTCGCCGGGGACGCGGGGCTGCACCGCATCGGCGGTCTCGTGCTGGACCCGGGTTCGACCGCGCAGACGACCGCGCTCGGCATCCTCGTCCTGGTGGCGGTCACGCTGACCGCCGTCACCGGCATCCGCACCGCCGCCCGCCTCCAATTCGGGCTGCTGGTCTTCGAGTACGTCGTCCTGCTGGGCTTTTGCGGCTACGGCATCGTCACCGGCCCGCACGACTTCAGTCTGAGCTGGTTCGACCCGTTCGCGATCCCGTCGCCGACGGCTCTCGCGCAGGGCATGCTGCTGTCGGTGTTCTGCTACTGGGGCTTCGAATCGGCGTTCAGCGTCAACGAGGAGGTCCGTGACCCGCGTGACGCGTCGCGGGCCGGGATCACCACCCTGTTCACCATGCTGGGGCTGTTCCTGCTCGGCTCGGTCGCCTTCCAACGGGTGCTGTCCGAGGAGGAGTTGGCGGGTCACGGCGCGGAGGGGCTGGCCTTCTTCGGCGAGCGGCTGGCGTCCCAGCCGTGGGCGGCGCTGCCCCTGATCGCCCTGATGTTCTCGGCGGTCGCCTCGCTCCAGGCCGGGGTGATCCCGACGGCCCGGGCGATGTTCGCGATGAGCCGGGACCGTACGCTCGGGCCGGTGTGGTCCAAGGTCAGCCCCCGGTACGGCACTCCGGCCGCCGGCACGGTGCTGATCGGCGCGCTGGCGGCCGGTGTCGCGGGCCTGGCGCTGGTCATTCCCCGGCTCGCCGACATGATCATGGCGACGGTGAGCGCGGTGGGCATCGTGGTCGCCCTGTCGTACGCGCTCACGGCGCTCGCGGCCGCCGTCCGGTTCCGGGCGCTGCTGCGCGAGGACTGGCGGCAGGGGGTGCGCGCGGTCGTCCTGCCCACGTTGAGCGCGGCCGTGCTCCTCGGCCTCGGCGGCTACCTGGGCTGGTCCTTCTACACCTCCGCCGACCACTTCGAAGTCAGCGCGGACAACGGCTGGTTCCTGCTGGTCACCCCGCTGGCGATGATCGCTTCCGGCTTCGTGGCCGCCGCGTGGGCCAGGTGGGTGCGCAGATCCCCGTACTTCCGCACCGGCAAGGGCACCGACGCCGAGGCGCCGCAGCTTCTCGCCACCTCCCGATAACCGACCAGGAAACGGATCATGCACGCAGATCTCCTCTTCACCGGCGGCCCCGTCCTCACCCCCGAGGGCCGCACCGCGACCGCCGTGGCCGTCACCGGCGACCGCGTCACAGCCGTAGGACGCCAGGAGGTGCACGATCTCGCCGGACCGCGGACCGAGGTGGTGGACCTCGCCGGGCGGCTGCTGCTTCCGGGATTCCAGGACGCGCACGTGCATCCGGTGCCGGCCGGGCTGGAACTCTCCCAGTGCGACCTGACCGGGGCGAGGACGGCCGACGAGACCCTCGCCGCGGTGCGCGCGTACGCCGCCGCGCACCCGGAGCGGGAGTGGATCGCGGGCGGCGGCTGGTCGATGGAAGCCTTCGCGGGCGGCACTCCGACGAAGGAGCTGCTGGACGCGGTGGTGCCCGACCGGCCGGTGTATCTGCCCAACCGCGACCATCACGGGGCCTGGGTCAACAGCCGTGCCCTCGCGCTCGCCGGTCTCACGCGGGACACGCCCGACCCGGCCGACGGGCGGATCGACCGGGACGCCTCGGGTGAGCCGAGCGGGACCTTGCAGGAGGGGGCGATGCAGCTCGTGGGGCGGCTCACCCCGTCGGCCACCCCGGCCGACCGGCTGGCGGCGCTGCTGCACGCCCAACGTCATCTGCACGCGCTCGGCATCACGGCCTGGCAGGACGCGTTGGTCGGGGACTTCCTCGGCATGGACGACCCGGCGGACGCGTATCTGGCGGCCGCGCGGGACGGCTCGCTCACCGCCCGCGTCGTCGGCGCGCTCTGGTGGGACCGCGAGCGGGGCGCCGAGCAGATTCCCGAACTGGTCGAGCGGCGGGCCGCGTTGAGCCAGGGGCGGTTCAGCGCGGGCAGCGTCAAACTGATGCTGGACGGCGTCGCCGAGACCGGAACGGCCGCGCTGGTCGACCCCTACCTCGACAAGTGCGGCTGCGCCACCGCCAACCGGGGCACCAGCTTCATCGACGCCGGGCAACTACCGAAGTACGTCACCGAGTTGGACGCCCTAGGCTTCCAGTGTCACTTCCACGCCCTCGGCGACCGGGCCGTACGCGACGCGCTGGACGCGATCGAGGCGGCGCGCGCGGCGAACGGGCCGAGCGACACGCGACCCCACCTGGCCCATCTCCAGGTCGTGCAGCCCGCCGACGTGCCGCGGTTCGCCCGGCTCGGGGCCACCGCGAACATCCAGCCGCTGTGGGCCGCGCACGAACCGCAGATGGACGAGCTGACGATTCCCTTCCTGGGGCCCGAACGGGCCGCCTGGCAGTACCCGTTCGGCACGCTGCTGCGCTCCGGCGCCCGGCTCGCGGCGGGCAGCGACTGGCCGGTGAGCAGCCCCGATCCACTCCACGGGATCCATGTGGCGGTCAACCGCGTGACCCCGGACGCCGGCGGCACGCCGGTGTTCCTGCCGGGCGAACGCATCGGGCTCGCCGAGGCGTTGACCGCGTACACGGCGGGCTCGGCGTATGTGAACCACCTCGACGACACGGGCGAGGTGCGGGCCGGCGCGCTCGCGGATCTCGTGGTCCTGGACCGCGATCCGTTCGCCGGGCCGCCCGAGGCGATCGCTCAGACGCGGGTCGCGATGACCTATGTGGGAGGTGAGCGGGTGTACGCGGCTGGGGAGGCGTGAGCGGTGGCCCCTCGTGCTCGGCGCGGCTGACGGTCGGCCGTCGTCTGGAACGTGCGGCGGTACGCCTGCGGTGACACGCCGATCGCGGCGTGCAGATGCTGGCGCAGGGAGGCGGCCGTGGCGAAGCCGACCTGGCCGGCGATCCGGTCGACCGGGAGGTCGCTGGACTCCAGCAGGTGCCGGGCGCGGGCGACGCGCTGCTGGATCAGCCAGCGGCCGGGGCTGAGGCCGACCTCGTCGTGGAAGCGGCGGGCGAAGGTGCGCAGGCTCATCCGGGCGTGGGCGGCGAGGTCGGTCAGGGTGAGGGGTTCGCCGAGGTTCTCCAGGGCCCAGGCGCGGGTCGCTGCGGTGTCGGCGGCGCCGCTCTCCGGGACGGGCTGCTCGATGTACTGGGCCTGGCCGCCGTCCCGGAACGGCGGCACGACGCAGCGCCGGGCGACCGCGTTGGCCAGTTCGTGGCCGTGGTCGACGCGGACGATGTGCAGACAGACGTCGACGCCGGAGGCCGCGCCGGCCGAGGTGAGGATGCTGCCGTCGTGGACGAAGAGGACGTCGGGGTCCAGCTCGACGCGCGGGTGGAGGCGTCGGAACGCCTCGGTCGACTGCCAGTGCGTGGTGGCCCTGCGTCCGTCCAGCAGGCCTGCCGCGGCGAGGACGAAGGCGGCGGTGCAGATCGACACGATGCGGGCGTCGGGGCGGATCAGGGCGAGGGCGGCGGAGACCTCGGCGGTCAGCTGCGTGGGGATGTACGAAGGCGCCATGGAGGCGACCACCACGGTGTCGGCCGTGGCGAGGATCTCCGGGCCGTACTGGACGCCGATCGTGAAGTCCGCGTTGCTGCGCACCGGCTGTCCGTCGACGCTGCAGGTCAGCACCTCGTACCGGCCGTCGGCCGCGCCGAAGATCCGGCTGGGGATGCCGAGCTCGAAGGGGTAGACGCCGTCCAGGGCCAGCACCACGACCCGCTCGGCCCGTTCCACCTGTCGTTCACCATGCATGGCACGATCTTATCGAAGGTTGGCAATCGTGCCATTTCCCGGAGCGGGCGGCCCCCGGCAGGCTGGTTCACCATGAGCACTGTGAACACGATGCGAGCCATCAGCCAGGACGTCCTCGGCGGTCCCGAGGTTCTGAAGGAAGTGGAGCTGGAGCGCCCGACGCCGCGCCCGAACGAGGTACTGGTGCGGGTCCGCGCCGCCGGCGTCAACCCGACCGACTGGAAGCACCGCGCGAACGGCGGATTCCTCGGCGAGCCGCCCTTCGTCCTGGGCTGGGACGTCTCCGGCGTGGTCGAGGCGGTCGGCATCGGCGTCGCCCGCTTCCGGCCCGGCGACGAGGTCTTCGGCATGCTGTCCTACCCGTTCGGCCACGGCTCGCACGCCGAGTACGTCACCGCGCCGGCCCGCGCCTTCGCGCCCAAGCCGGCCTCGATCGACCACACGCAGGCGGGCGCGCTGCCGCTGGTCTCGCTGACCGCGTGGCAGGCCCTCGTCGAGTACGCCGATGTGCGGCCGGGACAGCGGGTGCTGGTCCATGCGGCGGCCGGCGGGGTCGGGCACGTGGCCGTGCAGATCGCCAAGGCGCGGGGCGCGTATGTGATCGGCACGGCGAGCGCGGGCAAGCACGAGTTCCTGCGGGGCCTCGGCGCGGACGAGCTGATCGACTACCGGGAGACGGACTTCGCCGAGGCGGTGAAGGACGTGGACGTGGTGCTGGACACCCTGGGCGGTGAGACCTCGGTGCGCTCGCTGAAGGTGCTGCGCCCGGGCGGCGTCGTCGTCTCGATCCTGCCGGTCGGGTCCGCCGAGTTCCACGAGGAGGCCGAGCGGCTCGGCGTGCGGGCCGTGCGGATGCTCGTGGACGCCGATCGCGCCGACCTGCGGGCGATCACGGACCTGGTCGAGAAGGGACAGCTGCGCGTCGAGATCGCCGGCACCTTCCCGCTGGCCGATGCCGCCGAGGCACACGCGCTCGGCGACACCGGCCGGACCACGGGGAAGCTGGTCCTCACGGTCGACTGAGTCAGCCTGGCGGTCGACTGACTCAGAAGGTGAGCACGGGCTTGATCGCCTTGCCCGCGCCCATGTCCCGCACCGCCTGGTCGATCTCCGCGAAGGGGTAGGTGCTGATCAGGCGGTGCAGCGGGAGCCGCCCTTCCTTCACCAGACGCACCAGGGCGGGGATGAAGGTCTGCGTCTCGGCGTCACCGAGGGTGAGGCCGACGACCTGCTTGCCGCCGAGCAGGCCGTTGACGTCCAGGGCGACCTCGGTGCCGAACGGCGGGGCGCCGACGACGACCAGGGTGCCCCGGGCGGCGAGCGCGTCGACGCCCTTGCGCAGGACGCCGACGTTGCCCGTGGTCTCGACGACGCCGTCGGCGCCCTGACCGCCGGTGATGCCGGCGAGCGCCTCGCCGAGGTCGGCCTCGGCCGCGTCGACGGTGTGGGTGGCGCCCAACTCCTTCGCCAGCTCCAGTCGTTCGCCGACGCGGTCGACGGCGACGATGTTCGTGGCGGGGGTCAGCGCGGCTGCCATGACGGCGGACAGGCCGACCGCTCCGGCGCCGAGGACGACGACCGTGCTGCCGGTGACCGGCTTCAGCACGTTCCAGACTGCGCCGACTCCGGTCTGCACACCGCAGCCCAGCGGGGCGATCGAGGTGAGCGGCACCTCCGGGTCGACCTTGACCAGGCTGCGCTCGTCCACCAGCGCCCGCTCGGCGAAGGAGGACTGTCCGAAGAAGTGGCCGCCGAGCTCCTCGCCGTCCCGGCTGAGCGTGCCGGTGCCGTCGGCCCGGCGGCCGCCGATGAGGTTCAGCGGCAGCCAGGTCGCGCAGTACGCCGGGTGCCCGCCGCGGCAGTTGCGGCAGTCCCCGCAGGAGGTGAAGGACAGTACGACATGGTCGCCGGGCGCGACGCCGGTCACGGCGGGGCCGACGGCCTCGACGACACCCGCGCCCTCGTGACCGAGGACGCCTGGCAGCGGGAAGGGCAGTCCGCCGCTCGCCACGCCGAGGTCGGTGTGGCACAGGCCGGTCGCCACCATGCGGACGACGGCCTCGTGCGGTCCGGGCTCGGCGAGCTCGACGTCGCAGAGGGTGAAGGGTGCTCCGCCGGACTCGACGACGGCGGCGCGGGTGGGGATGGACATCGCAGGAACTCCTAGGCAGGGGCGCTCAGTCGAGCGAGACGACGACGGACTTGGTCGTGGTGTAGGCGTCGAGCGCCTCGGGCCCGTACTCGCGGCCGAAACCGGAGTCCTTGACGCCGCCGAAGGGGACCGCGGGGTCGAGCATCGCCCAGTCGTTGACCCAGACGATCCCGGCCTGAAGGCGGTCGGCGACCCGGTGGGCGCGGGCCAGGTTGCCGGTCTGGATGCCCGCGGCCAGGCCGTACGGCGTGGAGTTGGCGAGCTCGACCGCCTCGTCCTCGGAGTCGAAGGGCTGGACGCTGAGGACCGGGCCGAAGATCTCCTCCTGGATCACCCTGGAGTCGTTCGGCAGGTCGGCGATCACGGTGGGCTTGTAGTAGAAGCCGCCGTCCAGGTCCAGACGCTCACCGCCGCAGACGATGCGGCCCCCGTCCTTGCGGGCGAGTTCGACGTACTCCTCGACCTTGCGCAGATGCCGCTCCCCCGCCATCGGGCCGATCACGGTCTCGGGCCCCCGCGGGTCGCCGAGCGGTACGCCGGGCACGGCGTCGGCGAGGATGCCGAGCAGCGTGCTGTAGACCTGCCGGGCCACCAGGAGCCGCGGTCCGCCCATGCAGAACTGCCCGGTGTTGAAGACGAAGCCCTTGATGACCGCGCCGACGGCCTTCTCCAGATCGGCGTCCTCGAAGACGACGTGGGCCGCGTTGCCGCCGAGCTCCATGGTGACCGGCTTGAGCGACTCACCGGCGATGGCCGCGACCTTCCTGCCGACCCCGGTCGAGCCGGTGAAGGCGACCTTGTCGACACCGGGGTTGCGCAGCAGCGCCTCGCCGGCCGCGGGGCCGCCGGTGACGACGTTCACCACCCCGTCGGGGACACCGGCCCGCTTGAAGAGGTCGGCCATGTACAGCGCGCTGAGCGGGGTCTCCTCGGCCGGCTTGTGCACCACCGTGTTGCCCGCCGCGAGCGCCGGGGCGATCTTGGAGCCGGCCAGGATCAGCGGGAAGTTGTACGGG
This sequence comes from Streptomyces sp. NPDC028907, assembly GCF_055564995.1. Taxonomy (NCBI): domain Bacteria; kingdom Bacillati; phylum Actinomycetota; class Actinomycetes; order Kitasatosporales; family Streptomycetaceae; genus Streptomyces; species Streptomyces sp. NPDC028907. The sequence continues at coordinate 215,257 of NZ_JBVHVE010000009.1, read as the reverse complement.
GTGATCGCCGCGACCACGCCGATCGGCCGGCGCCGGACGTAGGCGAGGGCGTTCATGGGCGTGTCCCGGACGGAGCCGTCGAGGGAGTGGGCGAGGGCGGCGAAGTGCTCGTAGTCGTTGGCGGCGTTGGTGACGTCGACGGCGTGCGCGAGCGTGATCGGCTTGCCGACGTCGCGGCTCTCCAGCTCGGCGATCGTGTCCGCGTTCTCCCGGATCAGCTCGGCGACCCGGTGCAGCACCCGGCCCCGTTCGCGGCCGCTCAGCCCGGACCAGGCACCGTCGTCGAAGGCGTCCCGCGCGACGCGCACGGCCTCGTGCACATCGGCGACACCGGCGTCCGCGACCGTGGTGAGGACCGTGCCGTTGGACGGGTCGACCACCTCGGTGCGCGCTCCGTCGGCGGCCTCGCGCCACCGGCCCCCGATGAACAGCCGACCGGGTTCGATCTCGAAGGTGGTCATCGCCACTCCCCAGCTCCATCGCCAAGATTTCAACCAACAGGATTCCTGTTGGTTCGCAGTCTCTTTACAGACAGGTTTCCTGTCAATGCTCTAGGCTGAACTCATGCTCGACGCCCAGGTGACCAAGGCAGCTCCGTCGCTTCTCTACATGGTGAAGCAGGTGGAGCTGGTCGTGCGCTCCCACCTCGACGAGCTGGTCAAGCCGTCCGGGATCACCGCCCTGCAGTACACGGCGCTCACCGTCCTGGAGCGGCACGACGGACTGTCGGCCGCACAGCTGGCCCGCGACTCCTTCGTCACGGCCCAGTCGATCGCCGATCTCGTACGGTCGCTGGAGAGCCGTGGGCTGGTCCGACGGGAGCGCAATCCCCGCAATCGCCGGGAGCTGCTGATCCTGCTGACCGACGCCGGCCGTGAGCTGCTGGCACGCCACGCGGGGCCGGTGCGGGAACTGGAGGAGCGGATGGTGCGGGACCTCACGACCCACCAGGCCGAGCAGTTCCGCCAGGCCCTCAGCAAGTCCTGGCACGCGTTGTCGTAGTCACGCCCCCGCACATCTCCCGTATTCCGCACGGCAGTTGGCGAACCGACTGTCGCAATTCGAAGACATATGTCAATCGAACATGCTCAAATTCGGTCGTTCGAGGGTAACTTGCAGTGCGGGGGCTGGATTTGAGCAGCCCACCGCAAGTGAGCAGGTTGGAGGCGATGTCGTCGTGCAGCAGGATCCTGCGCCGTTCAGTCGGCATCTGCGCGTCCACCGGCACCGCGGTCACACGGTGCTGGAGTTCCACGGCGAGATCGACATCGCGGCCGCGGTCGAGATCGCGCCATACCTGGACCGGGTGACGGCACATCCCGACGCCAGGATCGTGATCGACCTGCGGAGGATCGAGTTCTTCGACTGCTCCGGGCTGCGCCTGCTCTACCGGGCCCGCGGCCGGGCGCTCGACCACGGCGGGCAGCTGCACCTGGTCTGCACCCACCCGCTCACCCTGCGCGTCCTGAGGATCACCGGCCTGTCCCGGCTGCTGCCCCCGCATCCGACGCTGGACGCGGCCCTGAACCAGCCCGAGGCCACGTCCGGCACGTCATGAGGCGCCCGCTGCCGGACAGGGTGTACGCCCGCGCCTCGAACTCCGTGTGCGGGCTGACCCAGCCGGGCTTGATGACGGCCTGCCCGCGCTCGACGTCCCCCCTGTCTATTCGGTTCCCGGCGCGTCGAACAGGGCGCTTACGGACTCCCCGTTGTGAATCCGGCGCACGGCCTCGGCGAGCGCCGGGGCGATGGACAGGACGCGCAGCTTCTCGGTGCGCTCCTGCGCGGGGATCGGCACGGTGTTGGTGCACACGATCTCCAGTACGTCGGGCTGCTCGCCGATCCGCTTGAGCGCGCCGGCCGCGAACAGGCCGTGGGTACAGGCGACGCGGATCGAGCGCGGCCCCAACTCCCGCAGCCGGTCCAGGAGTTCGAGTACGGTGCTGCCCTTGGCGATCTCGTCGTCCAGGATGATCACGTCCCGGCCGGTGACCTCACCGATGACCGAGCTGATGCTGACCCGGTCGTCCGCGAACCGCTGCTTGGCGCCGGCGGCCACCTGGGCGCCGATCATCCGTGCGAACGCGGCGGCCTCCTTGGCGTTGCCGAGGTCCGGCGAGACGACCGTGGTACGGGAGAGGTCGTACTGCCGGAAGTGCGCGGCGAGTTCACGCAGCGCGTGCAGGTGGTCGACCGGCACCGTGAAGAAGCCGTGCACCTGGGGCGCGTGCAGGGTCATGGCGAGCACGCGGCTCGCGCCGGCCGCCACCATCAGGTCGGCGACGAGCCGGCCGCCGAGCGAGATGCGGGGCGCGTCCTTCTTGTCGGAGCGGGCGTAGGAGTAGTGCGGCATGACGACGGTGATCCGGCGCGCGGACGCCCCGCGTGCGGCGTCGCACATCAGCAGCAGCTCGACGAGGTGTTCCTGGACGGGCCGGACCAACGGCTGGATCAGATAGACGTCCCGTTCCCGGCAGTTGGCCTGAAGCTGGACCTCAAGGCAGTCGTTGGCGAACCGGCTGACCCTGGTGGGACTGAGCGGCGCCCCCAGTTGGGCGCAGACCTCCGCCGCAAGCTCCGGGTGGGCACTGCCGCTGAACACGGCGATCTCTCGCACGCTCGGCTCCTCGCATGATCGTTTCTGCTGCCGGGGTCATGCTACGGGGACCCGAAATTCGCTTGCCCTCCTCCTCCGGGGTCGCGCCATGATGACTCCGTCCGTGTTCCCTCACGTCAGGATCCCTCGCATGCGCCGACTCCTCGACAGCACCCAGCGCCCCTACCGGCCCACGGTCATCGAGGACTCGACCCCACATGCACATCCCGAACACACCGAACACCCCGACCATCCTGAACATCGGCATCCTGGCCCACGTCGACGCCGGTAAGACCAGCCTCACCGAGCGACTGCTCTTCGACCACGGCGCGATCCCCCGGCTCGGCAGCGTCGACGGCGGCGACACCCGCACGGACGACGGCGCCATCGAGCGGCAGCGCGGCATCACCATCCGCTCCGCCGTCGCCGCGTTCACCGTCGGTGACACCCACGTCAACCTGATCGACACCCCCGGGCACTCCGACTTCATCGCCGAGGTCGAGCGCGCCCTGGAGGTCCTCGACGGTGCGGTGCTGCTGCTGTCCGCCGTGGAGGGCGTGCAGGCGCAGACGCGGGTGCTGATGCGCACCTTGCGCCGGCTGCGCCTTCCCACGGTCGTGTTCGTCAACAAGATCGACCGGCCGGGCGCCCGCTCGGACGACCTGCTCGCCGACATCCGCCGCAGGCTGACGCCCACCGTCGCGCCGCTGAACTCGGTGACGGGACTCGGCACCGCGGACGCCCGAGTGCGACCGCACTCGCTGGAGGACCCCCGGGTCCGCGCCGGCCTTGCCGAGGCGCTCGCCGAGGTGGACGCAGACATCCTGGCAGCGGTCGTGGACGGCCCCGAACCGACCGCGGAAGAGCTGGAAAGGTCCCTCGCCGCCAGGACGGCCGACGGCTCCTTCCATCCGGTCTTCTTCGGCTCGGCGCTCGGCGGCCAGGGCGTCCCGGACCTCGTCGAGGGCCTCACCCGGCTCGTCCCTCCGGCCCCGGCGTCCGGGACCGGCGCACCGCGCGGCACGGTGTTCGCCGTACGCCCCGGCCCCGGCGGTGAACGGACGGCGTATCTGCGGCTGTACGACGGTGAGGTGGCGCGGCGCCGGCGGCTGACCTTCCTGCGCCGCGAGGCGGACGGCCGGACCACCGAGGTCACCGGCCGGGCCACGCACCTCGACGTGATCGGCGGCGCCGAGACCCGCACCGCGGGGAACATCGCCGCGCTGACCGGCTTCCCGGGCATCCGCGTCGGCGACCGGCTCGGCGAACTGGACGACCGGGCCGCGCAGTTCGCGCCGCCTACGCTTCAGACCCTGGTCCGGGCCCGCAACCCCGCCCAGGCGGCCCCGCTCCGCATGGCGCTGCTGACCCTGGCGGACCAGGACCCGCTGCTCCATGCCCGCCCCACACCCACCGGCGCCACCGCGCTGCTGCTGTACGGCGAGGTCCAGATGGAGGTGCTCGCGGCGACCCTCGCCCAGGACTTCGGTGTGGAGGCCGACTTCGAGCCGGGCCGGGTGCGCCTGCTGGAGCGGCCGCGGGGCGTCGGCGAGGCCTGCGCTCAGATGCCCTGGCACGACCACACCAGGTACTGGGCGACGATCGGGCTGCGGGTCGAACCGGGACCGCGTGGCTCGGGCGGGGTGTTCACCTACGAGACGGAACTCGGCGCACTGCCCCGCGCCTTCCACCAGGCCATCGAGGAGACGGTCCACACGACGATGGAGACGGGGCCGTCCGGCGTGCCGGTGACCGACTACCGGGTGACGCTGACCCGGTCCGGCTACAGCGCTCCGATCAGCACCGCCGCCGACTTCCGCGGGCTCACCCCGCTCGTGCTGCGCCGCGCGCTGGAGCGGGCGAGGACACGGCTGTACGAGCCCTACCACGCCTTCGAGACGGAGGTCCCGCTGGACGCCCTGTCGCCCGTGTCCGCCCAACTCGCGTCATGCGGAGCTGAGTTCACGGGCACGACGGGCGGGTCGACGTCCTGGCTGATCACCGGCGAGCTGCCGGCCCGTCGGGTCCGGGAGGTCGAGCTGCGGCTGCCGGGGCTCACGCACGGTGAAGGGGTGTGGTGGTCGCGGGTGTCCGGGGACCGGGAGCTGAAGCGGCACTGACACACGGCCAACGGACAGGTCCGGCAAGGGATTTGGGGGTACTTGGTTGAAGAGGGAAGGAGAAACGTCGCCATGACGACTCCCATCAAGCGCATCGACAAGCGCATGCCCGGCTGGGCGAAGGCGGTGAGCGCCCTGATCCTGGTGCTCGTCGTCTTCTTCGCCGGGATCCGGCTGAGCGTGATCCCCGGCCTGAAGGACCTGTTCGGCACCGAGACCAACGACCGTTCGGGTCCCGCGCTGCTCCAGTCCATCCAGGACATGAGCCGCTACGACGCCGCCTCCGGCAACTTCCAGATCGTCGTGGATCTGGAGAAGGACGCCAAGTTCCTGCCCGACGCGATCCGCGGCACCCGCACGCTGTACGTCGGCGCGGGCACCGTGGACGCCTACGTCGACCTCGGAAAGGTCGACGAGGACGACGTCACGGTCAACGACGACCGTACGTCCGCCACGCTCCGGCTGCCGCACGCCGCCCTCGGCAAGCCGGCCCTGGACCCCGACCGCTCCTACGCCGTCTCCAAGGAGCGCGGCCTCCTCGACCGCCTCGGCGATCTCTTCTCGGACAACCCGAACAGCGAACAGGCCGTGCAGAAGCTGGCGGTGAAGCACATCGGTGACGCGGCGAAGGAGAGCGGCCTGACCGCACGCGCCGAGACCAACACCACCGGCATGCTCGAAGGCCTGCTCCACTCCCTGGGCTTCAAGGAGGTGAAGGTGACGTACGGGACGTGAGCCCCGCGGTCCTGGCTAGGGCAGCAGTCCCGGCAGGGCCAGCGCGCCGAGCAGCGTGGCGCCCACCAGCACCCAGGCCACGTAGTCCCCGACGTGCCCGGACTGCAGGCGTCGCAGCGGGCGCGCGCCGTCCGGGGCGGCGAGGGGCGTCGGCCGGGTGACGGCGAGGGCCGCCAAACCGAGGGCCAGCACGGTGGACGCGAGGTCCAGCAGCACACCGGCCGGGCTCCAATGCGGTGCGGGGACCACCGCGCCGCCGGACCCGGCCTCGTTGACGGCGTGCGCCACGACCTCGCCGAAGCCGGGGGCCACACCGACGGCGAGCGAGCCGGCGAGGAGCACGGCGGGGACGGCGGTCATGGTGTCGGGGACGCGGCTGAGCCGGTGCCGGGTCTCGGGGCGCTCCCCGGCGCCGGTCGTCTCGTACTCGGCGTCGTCCTCGGGTGTCGGGCCGAGCCCCAGGAACACCCGCGCCGCCACCCGCAGTACGGCCCCGGCGGTGACCGCGCTCACGGCGACGTACAGCGCGACGACCGGGCCGCCGACGGCCTCCTCCGTGACGGCCTTGCCGAACGCCGTGCCGAAGGGCGGGAGCCCGGCCAGTGCCAGTCCGGCGGCGGCGAACAGCACGGCGACGCCCCGTAGTTCCCGTGCCCGTCCGTGCAGCGCGTGCTCGTCGACGGTGCCGTACCGGTCGAGGAGGATGCCCGTGCAGGCGAACAGGGCGGCCTTCACACCGGCGTGTCCGAGGACGTACAGCGCGACGGCGTCGTCGGCCTCGGGCGTGAGGGCGCCGATGCCGATCAGGAACAGCCCGGTGTGCGCGACCGTCGAGTACGCCAGCAGTCGTTTGACGTGCCGCTGGTACCAGCACATGACCGCGCCGAGCACCGCCGTCACCGAGCCCAGCACGAGGAGCACGCGTTCCAGGTCGGCGGCCGGGATGCCGCCGGGTCCCGCGAAGACGGTGCCGTACACCCGCCAGACGCCGTACACGCCGAGTTCGACCATGACTCCCGACAGCAGCATGCACACGGGCGTGGGCGCGACGGCGTGGGCGTCCGGGAGCCAGAGGTGGAAGGGGACGGCGGCGGCCTTGACCAGCAGTCCGGTCAGGACGAGGACGAAGGCGGCGAGGACCAGGGCGTCCGGCGGCCCGTGCGCGTCGAGGCCGCGGCCGATCTGCGTCATGGCGAGCTCGCCGGTGCGGGCGTAGAGCAGCCCGATGCCCATCAGCATGGCGTACGCGCCGAGCGAGGTGACGACGCCGAAGGTGAGCGCGCCCTGGACGGCCTTGGCCTCCTCGACGCGGGTGCCGGTCAGCGCGTAGGCGACGACGCTCATCAGCTCGAACCACACGAACGCGTTGAACAGGTCGCCCGCGATCGAGAACCCGCACATCCCGGCCTGGAAGAGCAGCATCAGCGCGGGGAAGGAGCCGGCGTGGCGGCGTGGGGGTTCCTCGAAGTAGTGCCAGGAGTACGCCAGCGCCGCGAGGGTCAGCAGGCAGGCCAGGGCCGCCATGCCGAGCCCCGCGCCGTCGCCGACCAGGACGATGCCCACGCTGCGGCCGTCGACAGGTGTCCAGCCGCCGACCCATTCGGTCATCGGCGGCGAGGAGTTCAGCAACAGCACGATCGCCAGCCCGGCCGTGCCCGCCGAGACGGCACAGCCCACGGACTCGGCGAGGACACGGGGCACCCGGCGTCCGCCCGCGACGAGGAAGGCGGCCCCGAGGAGCGGTACGGCGACGAGCAGCGGCAGCAGGTCGTTCATCAGCCGCGCAGCTCGGAGAGTTCGTCGGGGTCGACGGTGCCGTGCCGCTTGGCGACCTGGATGACGAGGGCGAGCAGGAGCGCGGTGACGGTGGCGCCGACGACGACGTCGGTCAGGGCGAGGGCCTGCACGACCGGGTCGACGACGGGGCGTGAGCCGGGCTCGATGTCGGAGAAGACGGGGGCGGTGGCGTCGTCGCGGTAGCCGACGGCCAGCAGCAGGACGTAGGTGCCGGACTGGCACACGGACAGACATCCGACGGCGTGGATCAGATTGCGGCTGGTGGCCAGGCCGTAGCAGCCGGCCAGGAAGATCCACACGGCGACGAGGTAGGGCAGGACGTCCGTCACGGGGCTCTCACTTCCCGCTCTCCTCCTCGATCTCGACGGCCTGGTCCAGGAAGCGGGCGAGCAGCACGACGACCGCGCAGGCGACCTCCATGCCGATGGCCGCGTTCAGCAGCGGCACGGTGCCGCCGGAGGACAGGGTGTTGAAGGTGCCGTACGGCAGCAGGGTGTTGGCGAGGAACGCGGTGCCGCCGACGAGGCCCGCGAGGCCGGTGACGACGTACGCCGAGGCCGACACGGCGTCGCCCACCTCGTACAGGCCGACCGGGCGGACGCGTTCCAGGGCGCGGTAGTCGGCGCCGAGGTAGAGCAGGTGCAGGGAGGTCGCGGCGACGACACCGCCCTGGAAGCCGCCGCCGGGGCTGAGCTGGCCGTGCGCGATGACGTACAGGCCGGTGACCAGGGCGATCGGCAGGACGATCAGGGCGTATCGGCGCACCGGCGGGGCCACGTCGGCGGGCTCGGGGCGGGCGCGGTGTTCGTCGCGGGTCCGGCGCAGCAGGACGACACAGCCGACGACGGCGGCGAACAGGATGGTCATCTCGCCGAGGGTGTCGAAGGCGCGCTGGTCGAAGTTGACGGAGGCGATGGTGTTGGCGGTGTGCCGGGCGAGTGATTCGCGTACCGCGCGGTCGCCGTACGGGTGGTTGTCGCCGCCGAAGTCGGGCAGCCGCAGACAGGCGGCGACGAGGAGCACGGCGAGGCCGCCGCCACCGAAGGCGACGAGCCCGAGCCGGGTACGCGGGTTCATCGCTCACGCCCCTTGCGCCGCTTGACCTTGCGGACCGCGAGGAGCAGCAACAGGGGGGTGAGGGCACCGCCGACGGCCAGTTGCGACAGGGCGACGTCCGGTGCCTGTACGGCGGTGAACAGCACGGCGAGTACGACGCCGAGGACGGCCAGGACGAGGGCCTGGCGCACGGGGTCGCGGACCAGTACGGCCACGGTCGCGGAGCCGGCGACCAGCAGCAGCGCGACGACGACGACCGCGTCAGCCACCGCGCACCCCCGCGATTCCGCCGGACAGCGCACGCGAGGCGACGACGTTCCCGCCGATCAGCAGCGCGCCGACGAGGAGGAGTTTGGCCATGGCCCGGCTCGGTCCGACCGCCGCGCACAGCGCCGCGACCACGCCCGCGCCGAGCCCGGCGGCGGCCCAGGTCACGCCCCAGGCGCGGGGCGGGTCGCCGGCGAGTTCGTCGGTGAGCAGACGGGCGAAGACGAGGGTGCCGACGGGGCCGAGCAGGGCGAGGACCAGGGCGAGATCGACGTATGCGGGGCGGTCGTAGCCCTGGGCGAGGAGGAGCAGTGCGGGGCAGGCCAGCGCGGTGGACAGGTTCTGTGCCACCACCCGGCGCCGGAGCGGTCCGGTGGCGACGCCCCAGAGGGTGGCGCCCACTCCCCCGCCGAGCACGGCGATGGCCGCGAGGAGCCAGCCGTTCATCGTCCGGCCACCGCCCGGCGGGCGGCGACTGCGGCGAGCGCGGCCACGGCGGCGACGCCCACGCCGACGGCGAGTTCCAGGGTGTCCACGACGCTGATGAGGATCAGCCACAGCACGGCGAGCGCGGCCCACCAGGCCAGGAACTCGGCCGTGGCGACGAGCGTCGTACGCCGGTCCATGCTGGGTCACCTCCGCGGGCCAGATGTCCGTTACTTCCGTTCCGCGTCATCCAAACACCGCCGCGGGTGACAGAGGCGGCGGCGCGCGCGGGTCTCCGCCCGGAGTGCCCCGACAGCGTGAAGGGAAACCGCGGGCGGCCGGGGCCGGGATCCGCACGGTGGGCATCGTGCACCCGGTCCGGGGTAATCCCCTTACTACGAAGGGAAGTTGAAGACTGGAGGACCGCATGGCCCGTGGAACCCCACGTTCGCGTGCCGCGTTGCACCCCGGCACTCCCACCAAGTCCGCAGGCGCCGCCAAATCCGGGCGCACTGCCAAATCCGGGCGCGCTCGCAAGTCCGCCGAGCCCGAGCCGTCCCCGCGATCCGAGCGGCATCCCTTGCGCTTGCTCGCCCGGCTGCTGGCCATGGTGTGCGCGTTCGCGTTCATGGTCGCCTTCGCCGTCGTCCTGGCGAGGCTCACCCTGGAGCCGTCTCCCGCGTCGGAGGCCCTGACGCACACCAACCTGCGGCCCGGCCGTTCGCTGCGGGCCTATCTGGACCAGCCCGAACTGCGCGACGCCGTCCGGCAGATCGGGGGGAATCTGCTGCTGGGCGTGCCGTTCGGCGTCCTGGTCCCGGTCGTCGCCCCGAGGACGCGGGGCGTGCTGCGCGTGCTCCTGCTGACGGCGACCGTCATGCTCCTCGTCGAGTTCGCCCAGGGCGCCCTGGTCACAGGGCGCGCCTTCGACGTCGACGACGTCATCCTCAACACCACCGGTGCCCTGATCGGCTACCTGCTGCTGGGGCGGCGGCTGAGCCGCGCCGTGCACGCGCGGGGGTCGCGCTCCGCGAAGGCGCAGAGCAAGACCTCCTAGAACCGCAGGACCAGCTGGACGATGGCCACCGTGCCTACGACCAAGATGAACGTGCGCAGAACCGCTGGACTCAGTCGGCGGCCGACGGTGGCTCCGAGATGGCCGCCGACTGCGGACCCCACGGCGAGGAGGGCGACGGCCGTCCAGTCGAAGTCGGCGACGACGAGGAAGAAGAGCGCGGCGACGGAGTTGACCACGGCGACGAGCACGTTCTTGACGGCGGTGAGGCGTTGCAGGCCGTCGTCGAGGAGCATGCCCATCAGGGCGACGTAGATGATGCCCTGGGCGGCTGCGAAGTAGCCGCCGTAGACGCTGGCCAGGGTCAGTCCGACGAGCAGCAGGGGGCCGCCGTCGGGGCGCGTGGAGCGCTCCTCGCGTGCCCGGCGGGCGCTCAGCCTCCTGCCGATCAGCGGCTGGAGGGCGACCAGCACGAGGGCGAGTCCCACCAGGACCGGCACGATCCGTTCGAACGCTGAGGCGGGCAGGGCGAGCAGCAGCGCGGCTCCGGTGAGCCCGCCGAGCAGGGCGCCGACGCTCCACTTCAGGATGCGGCGGCGCTGGCCACGCAGTTCGGCGCGGTATCCGACGGCTCCGCTGATCGAGCCCGGGATCAGTCCGAGCGCGTTGGAGACCGTGGCGGTGACCGGCGGCAGGCCCGTGGCGAGCAGGACCGGGAACGAGATCAGCGTCCCCGACCCGACGGCTGCGTTGACGGCCCCGGCCGCCGTGCCCGCGCCCAGGATCGCGAGCAGCTCACCGATGTGTGCGGCGTTCATGGTGAGAAGCCTAGGAACGCAACACTTCGGCGATGGACGAAGGATGGGAAATCCTGGTCCGTACCAAGGTATTGACGGGCTCTTATCTCACTCCTTAAATCAAGTGGCGACACCTTCCCCCCCACCTCGGTCGGCGCACCCCGCCCCGCGGGCCGCCGCACGGAAGGGAGCACGATGGCCTCCCCACGCCTGCTCCGCACCGCTCTTCTCACCGCCCTGTCGGCCGTCCTGGTCGCGTCAGCCGCGATCGGCCCCGCACGGGCCGACCAACCGGACGTCTCGGCGGCGGCGGTGGCGTTCTCCGACACCTTCGACGGGCCCGCGGGCGCCGCGGTCGACTCGTCGAAGTGGCAGATCGAGACCGGAGACAACGTCAACAACCACGAGCGGCAGTACTACACCTCGGGTAACAAGAACGCGGCCCTCGACGGCCAGGGCCATCTGGTGATCACGGCCCGGCGGGAGAACCCCGCCGACTACCGGTGCTGGTACGGCACTTGCCAGTACACCTCGGCCCGGCTGAACACCGCCGGGAAGTTCACCGCGCAGTACGGGCACGTCGAGGCGCGGCTGAAGGTGCCGCGGGGGCAGGGCATGTGGCCCGCGTTCTGGATGCTGGGCACGCCCGTCAACTGGCCGGACTCCGGCGAGATCGACGTCATGGAGAACGTCGGCTTCGAGCCCTCGACCGTGCACGGCACGATCCACGGTCCCGGCTACTCCGGTTCGGGCGGCATAGGCGCCGCCTACTCGCTTCCCAACGGGCAGGCCTTCGCCGACGCCTTCCACACCTTCGCCGTCGACTGGGCGCCCGACTCGATCACCTGGTCCGTGGACGGGAACGTCTACCAGCGCCGCACACCCGCCGACCTGGGCGGCAGGCAGTGGGTCTTCAACAAGCCGTTCTTCCTGATCCTCAACCTCGCGGTGGGCGGCTACTGGCCCGGCGACCCGGACGGCTCCACGGTCTTTCCGCAGCAACTGGTGGTGGACCACGTCTCGGTGGCCACCGGCGACAGCCCGACCGGCGGCGCCCCGATCCGAGGGCTGGCCGGAAAGTGCGCGGACGTGGCCGGGGCGAACTCCGCCAACGGCACGCCCGTCCAGCTCTACGACTGCAACAGCACCGCCGCCCAGCGCTGGACCGCGGGCTCGGACGGCACGCTCCGCGCGCTCGGCAAGTGCCTGGACGCCACCGGCAACGGCACCGCGGACGGCACGACCGTCCAGCTGTGGGACTGCACCGGCGGCCCCAACCAGAGATGGACCGTCACCGGGGCGCACGACATCGTCAATCCGCAGGCCGACAAGTGCCTCGACGTGACCGGAAACGACGCGGCCAACGGCACCCGGTTGCAGCTGTGGAGCTGCACGGGCGCCGGCAACCAGAAATGGACGGTCGGCTGACCCCGGCCGGTCCAGCTCTCGGACAGGGCCTAGTAGTGGTGGTGCCAGGTGAACTTGTCCCCGCCGACCCAGCGGACCACGTCCGGGTCGTCCAGGTCATGGACCGTGATGCCGAACGCGGCGGCATACTCCAGGACGTCGGTGATGGTCCTCGCCTGACCGACGACCATGCCGTCGATCTCCATGATGCGGAACGGAGGCGTACCCGGCTGAACCCCGAGCACCATGATCCGCGGGTGTGACATGTGCGGGCTCATGCTTTCGGTCATGAATAGAGCGTAAAGCGCTACTCGCTCCGGCGGGTCCCTGAGCCGTCGACATTTCCTTCGGCCGGCGTCCGGTGGCCCCTGCCGGCAGTCCCGGGGGTGCGGCCCCGGGGAGCCTGGGGAACTCTGGAGGAGGAGGTGGCGATGGACCCCGTCGAGGCCCTGGAGCGGATCGCCTTCCTGCTGGAGCGGGCCCTGGCGCCGACCTACCGCGTCCGTGCGTTCCGGACGGCCGCCCGCGTGCTCGCCGCGCTCCCCGAAGGCGAGGTGCGCGAGCGCGCGGAGGCCGGGTCACTGGAGTCGCTCAAGGGCGTCGGCCCGAAGACGGCCCAGGTGGTCCGCGAGGCACTCGCGGGTGGGACGCCGGGCTATCTGGAGAAGCTGGAGAGCGAGGCCGGGGAGTCCGCCGGGGCCGACGACCGGCCCGGCGGGCGGCTGCGGGCGCTGCTGCGCGGGGACTGCCATCTGCACTCCGACTGGTCCGACGGCGGCAGCCCGATCGAGGAGATGGGCCGGACCGCGGCGGAGCTGGGCCACGAGTGGGCGGCGCTCACCGACCATTCGCCGCGGCTGACCGTGGCGCGCGGTCTGTCCCCCGAGCGGCTGCTGCGGCAGCTGGACGTGGTGGCGGAGCTGAACGCGACCTGGGCACCGTTCCGGCTGCTCACCGGCATCGAGTGCGACATCCTGGAGGACGGCTCGCTGGACCAGGAGCCGGAGCTGCTGGACCGGCTGGACGTCGTGGTGGTGTCCGTGCACTCCAAGCTGCGCATGGACGCCCGCTCGATGACCCGGCGGATGGTGACCGCCGTACGCGATCCGCACGCCGACGTGCTGGGGCACTGCACGGGCAGGCTGGTGACCGGGCGGGGGCGGCCCGAGTCGGAGTTCGACGCGGACGAGGTGTTCACGGCGTGTGCCGAGTCGGGCACTGCGGTGGAGATCAACAGCCGGCCGGAGCGGCTGGACCCGCCGCGCCGGCTGCTGCGCCGGGCCGCCGACGCGGGCGTGCTGTTCTCGATCGACACCGACGCGCACGCGCCGGGACAACTGGACTGGCAGATCCTCGGGTGCGCCCGCGCGCAGGAGTGCGAGGTGCCGGCCGAGCGCGTGGTGACCACCTGGGGCCTGGACGAACTGCTGGCCTGGACCCACGAGGGCCGGACACCGGCCCGAGTGGCGGGCGTCTGACGTGGTACTCGACCGGCGAAGCAACGGTTCGCGCCAGGAAGGGGCAGTCCATGGAACGGGCGGCGGTGTTCGACGTCGACGGCACCCTTGTCGACACCAATCACCTCCACGTGACGACCTGGTGGGAAGCCTTCCGCCAGGCCGGCCACCGGGTGCCCATGCACGCCGTCCACCGGGCCGTCGGACTCGGCTCGACCGATCTGATCGCCCACCTCCTCGGCGACGACCGGGACAAGGACCGGGACGCCGAGTTGAGCGCCGCGCACAAGGCCCTGTACGGCCAGTACTTCGACCGGCTGCCCCCGCTGCGCGACGCGGACCGGCTGTTGCGCCGGCTCGCCCGCGAGGGCTGGCGCGTCGTCCTCGCGACCTCGGCAGGCGGCGCGGAGCTTTCCGCGCTGCGCCGGGCGATCTCCGCGGACGACGCGATCGACGCCACCGCGAGCGCCGACGACGTCGACGAGGGCAAACCCGCGCCGGAGCCGGTCGAGCACGCCCTGGAACTGGCCGGGGTGCCCGCCGAGCGGGCGGTCTTCGTCGGCGACACCGTGTGGGACATGCGGGCCGGCACCCGGGCCGGGGTGCGCTGTGTGGGCGTCCTGTGTGGCGGCATCCCCCGCGTCGACCTGCTGGACGCGGGCGCCCAGGCGGTCTACGACGACCCGGCCCATCTGCTGGCGACGCTGGCGGACAGCCCTTTGGCCGACGTGCCGGGCGGCCCGGACACGCACACGCACACGCACACCGGATGACGCGAGCGACGGAGGGGGCACCTCGGCCCGCACACCGGGTCACCCGGGCGACGGAATCGGCACGACATCGGGCCGACGGGGGCACCCGCGTGATCAACGCGCTACGACGGGACGCGGACTCCGTCGGCAGGGCCGCCCAAGCCGCCTGGGCCGGGCCCGGCCGGGAGCGGGACCTGGTCGTGCAGTCGCTCAAGGCGGCGGCCGCGGCGCTGCTGGCCTGGCTGGTGGGGAGCGTGTGGCTGGGCGACCCGATGGCCCTGATGGCGTCCTGGGTCGCGCTGATCCTGGTGCAGGCCACCGTGTACAGCTCGCTGCTCCAGGCCGCGCGGCAGTTCACGGCGATCTGCGCCGGGACCGTGCTCGCCTCGGCCGCGCTGGCGCTCACCGGGAGCACCCTGGGCGCGCTGGCCCTGTCGATCCCCCTGCTGATGCTGCTGGCCAACTGGCGGCGGTTCGGCGACCAGGGCGTCTTCGGCGCGACAACCGCGCTGTTCACCCTGGCCACGGGCGCGGCCGGGGCGTCCGCCGTCGGCCACCGGGTGGGGCAGGCCGCCCTCGGTGCGGTGATCGGGGTCGCCGTCAACGCGCTGGTGCTGCCGCCGATCCATCTGCGGGACGTACGGGAGAACCTCGCGGCGCTGGCCCAGGAGGCGGGGGATCTCCTGCACACCGTGGCCGCCGATCTGCGGGACACCGAGTGGAACGCGCAGAGCGCGGCCGGGTGGTCGAGTGCCTCGGCGCGACTGGAGCGCCGTCTGGAGACGTTGCGCTCGGCGCGGGGCTGGAGCCGGGAGAGCCTGCGGCTGACCGCGGGGCCCCTGCGGGTGCGGCGCGCTTCGAGGCCGGCGCCGCCTGAGGAGGAGGACGAGCGCTGGAGCCGTGTCACCGGGCACATCAGGGCGCTCACCCGGACGCTGGCCGTCGCGGCCGACGAGGAGCGCACTCCCCTGCCGCCCGACGGGCCCGCGCTGCACGCGTACGCCGGGCTGCTGGACCTGATCGGCGACGCGTGCCAGGTGGAGAGCGGGCGTCTGCTGGGGGACGCCGAGGACGGGGCGGGTCCGGACGACCGGGCCGAGGCCACGATGCTGCGGCTGCAACGCGAGCTCCAGGACTGGCTGCGCGAGCACGCCGGGCAGGGCGCGGTTCGCGCGACGGTGCTCGGGACCCTGCTGCTGCAGGCCGAGAACGTGTGGAGCGAGACCGTTTCAGCAGGTCAGCGAGGGTGACACAGATCACCTGACATCGGCCTCCACGCTGGAACACCGGAGGGTGGTTGCCCGTTGAACAACACGTGGGTGCGGATGGGACAGTGTCCCCGGGCCTCACCTTTTGCCCACAGGGACCATCGTTCGGCTGAAGCCCTGTGGAGCCTTTCGCCGAGAGGCGACCGCCATCCGCACCCACCACAGACCGCCCCGACCGTGGTTCCCCCGTCCCGGTCGGGGCTCTTTCCTTTTGCGGGCGCAGCCGGCCGGTGGGCGCGCCCCGCCGGGTCGGCTTGACTTCGAGAGCACTCCAATTCGTAGCGTTCCGGACATGAGCACTGCACAGCACAAGATCGGCTCGGGCTTCGGCGCCCACAGCACCGCCGACGACGTCCTGGACGGCATCGACCTCTCCGGCAAGCTCGCGATCGTCACCGGCGGCTACTCGGGGCTCGGCCTGGAGACCACGCGTGCCCTCACCGAGGCGGGCGCCCGGGTCGTCGTACCCGCGCGTCGGCCGGACACCGCGCGGGCGGCCCTCGACGGCGTGGACGGTGCAGAGGTGGACGCGCTCGACCTCGGAGACCTTCAGAGCGTGCGCTCCTTCGCCGAGCGCTTCCTGGACACGGCGCGCACGATCGACATCGTGATCGACAACGCCGGGATCATGGCCTGCCCGGAGACCCGGGTCGGGCCCGGCTGGGAGGCCCAGTTCGCGACCAACCACCTCGGTCACTTCGCCCTGGTCAACCGGCTCTGGCCGGCGATCGAGCCCGGCGGCGCCCGGGTGGTGTCCGTGTCCTCGCGCGGCCACCACTTCTCCGGCATCCGCTGGGACGACGTGCACTGGCGGCAGGGCTACGACAAGTGGCAGGCCTACGGTCAGGCGAAGACCGCGAACGTCCTGTTCGCCGTCCGGCTCGACCGGCTCGCGGCGGACCGTGGCGTACGGGCCTTCGCGCTCCACCCCGGCGGCATCCTCACCCCTCTCCAGCGGCATCTGCCGAAGGAGGAGATGGTGGCCCATGGCTGGATCGACGAGGAGGGCAACCCGATCCCGCAGGACGGCTTCAAGACGCCCCAGCAGGGCGCCGCGACCCAGGTGTGGGCCGCGACCTCGCCCCAGCTGACCGGCATGGGCGGCGTCTACCTGGAGGACTGCGACATCGCCGAGCCCGCCCCGGCCGACGGTGAGCGCGCCGGCGTGAAGGACTGGGCGGTGGACCCGGAGCAGGCGGCGCGGCTGTGGACCCTCTCGGCGGAGCTCACCGGGGTGGACGCGTTCGCCTCGTAGTGCGGCGGCCCGGAGCGTGCGAGCGCCTCGTAGGGGGTACTCGGACGCTCCGCGTCCCCACTCTTCGTAAGGAGCCGCAGGTGAGCAGCGAAGCGGCCCGCAGGATCGTGGTCACCGGTGCCACGGGCAATGTCGGTACGAGTGTGGTGCGGCTGCTCTCGGAGGATCCGGAGGTCGGCTCCGTGCTGGGGCTGGCCCGCCGGATCCCCGACTGGTCGCCGCCGAAGACGGACTGGACGGCGGTCGACCTGGGTTCCGAGCAGGCCGCCCTGGCGGGCATCTTCGCGGGTGCCGACGCCGTCGTCCATCTGGCCTGGGCGTTCCAGCCGACGCACGACCCGGCGCGGACCTGGCGGACGAACGTGCTGGGCGGCATCCGGGTCTTCGAGGCGGTCGCCGCGGCCAAGGTGCCCACGCTGGTGCACGCGTCGTCGGTCGGCGCGTACTCGCCGGGGCCGAAGGACCACGCCGTGGACGAGTCATGGCCGACCCACGGCTGGCCCGACGCCGCGTACTGCCGGGAGAAGGCCTATCTGGAGCGGACGCTGGACACCTTCGACCGGGCGCATCCCCGGGTGCGGGTGGTGCGGATGCGGCCGGCGTTCCTGTTCAAGCGGGAGTCGGCGAGCGAGCAGCGCCGTATCTTCGGGGGCCGGTTCCTGCCGGGTCCGCTGGCCCGGCCCGAGCTGCTGCCGGTCCTGCCGGACATTCCGGGACTGCGGGTCCAGGCCCTGCACACGGACGACGCGGCGGCGGCGTATCGGCTCGCCGTGAAGTCCGATGTCCGGGGCGCGTTCAACCTGGCGGCCGACCCGCCGGTCGACGCGGGGCTGCTGGGCGAGATGCTCGGCGCACGCCCGGTCCGGCTGCCCCGTCCGGCGGCCCGCTCGGCGATCGCCGCCGCGTGGGGGCTGCACCTGCTGCCCGCTTCCCCGCACCTCTTCGACGCGGTGCTGCGGCTGCCGCTGATGGACTGCACACGGGCCCGGACGGAACTGGGCTGGCGGCCTGAGCGTACGGCGACAGAGGTGCTGGAGGAGTTCCTCCAGGGCCTCCAGCGCGGTGAAGGCGCACCGACGGAGCCGATGCGGGGCCGCAAGGTCGGCTGAGCCCGGCTCAGCCGGGCGGCTCCTCGGGTGCCGGATGTTCCGGATGGACCGCACCCGACGGGGACGCGCCCTGCCGGCTGGTGCCCGCCTCGTCCGTGTCGGGGACGTCGTCGTCCTCGCCCGCCTCGTCGGCGGGCTCGACCGACACCTCCCAGGGGTCCTCCCCCTCGTTCGCCTGCTGGTCCGGCAGATCTCGTGGAACCGGCCCGCCGTTCTGCTCCGGCGCCTCGCGACGGTCGTCGGCCATGGTGCACCTCCTGCGCGTCGTGCAGGGATGTAGTGAAAGTCCCGGGCGCCGCGGGTGCTGTTCGGGACTTTCACAACACCCCCTAGGTCAGGGCACCGCGAGTACCGCTACCGCGAGCGGCGAAACCTCAGTGCGGCACGCGCTCCGAGGGAGCCGTCGGCCAGCCGGGCCCGGGCCCCTGCGCCGCCGGTTCGGCGCGTCGGCCGCCCCGCGCGAAGAAGTCGGCGAGCGGCAGGATCGCGGCGCCCACGGTGACCGCGTCCGGACCGAGCCGGCCCAGGTCGACGGTGACCTTCTGGGCCGGGTGCCGCAGGGCGTACGAGGCGGCGTACCGGCGTACGGCGGGCAGGAAGCGGGCGCCTAGCTGGAGGCCCGCCCAGCCGCCGATCAGGATGCGCTCGGGCTGGAAGAGGTTGATCAGGTCGGACAGGCCCGCGCCCACGTACTCGGCCGTCTCCTCCAGCATGGCGAGCGCCACCGGGTCCGCGGCCCGCCCCTCGGGCGGATACGCGCCGGCCAGCATCGCCGCCAGCGCGGTCTCCTCGTCGGCGCCCGCCGGCGTGCTCCCGCCCTCCTCGTGCCAGCGCGCGAGCAGCGACTCGGCGCCCGCGTAGGCCTCCAGGCAGCCGAGGGCACCACAGCGGCAACGGCGCCCCCGGACCCGTACCGTCAGATGCCCCCACTCGACGGCCCGCCCGTGCTCCACCTCGGGGGTGACCAGACAGGCGCCGACGCCGGAGCCGAAGAGCACGACGAGCGCGTTGCGGGCGCCGCGTCCGCCGCCGAACCACATCTCGGCCTGGCCGAGGGTCCGGGCGCCGTTGTCGATGAAGTACGGGACGCTGTCCGGGAGCGGTGAGCCGGCACGCAGGAGCTGTTCCAGCGGTACGGCGTCCCAGCCGATGGTCTGTCCGTGCACGACGGCGCCGGGGCCCGGTGTGTGTTCGACGATCCCGGGGACTCCGATGCCGACGCCGAGGAGCCGCTCGGGTGCGATGCCGGCGGCCGAGAGCACCTCGGCGATGCCGTCGCGCACATGGCCGACGATGCCCTCGACCTCGTACCGCCGCTGTGTCAACGGGCGTTCCGCGCGGGCGAGTTCGGTGAGGGTGAGGTCGAAGAGCCCGATCCGTACCCGGGTCTCCCCCACGTCGACGCCGATCATGTGGCCGCTGGTGGGGGCGACGCGCAGCAGGATGCGGGGGCGGCCGCCGTCGGAGTCGACGCTGCCGGCCTCCTCGACCAGGCCGTCGGCGATCAGCTCGGCGACGACATTGCTGATGGAACCGGAGCTCAGTCCGGTCGCCGGGCCGAGTTCGAAGCGGCTGAGGGGGCCGTCGAAGTAGAGGCGCTGCAGCACGGCCGTACGGTTGCCCCGCCTGAGGTCCCGTACCGTGCGCCCGTTCCGCCCCGCCATGCGGCTCCCTCCCGACCAGCCTGTTCCCCACCTGCTCGAACGCTCCCCATTGTGGACCACGAGCCGGTCTACGAGGTCAGGTCCTCGATCTCGGCCAGTGCCGCCACGAGCTCCGGGGCGACGGTGTCCTGGACCCAGCGGTGCTGTGCGGCGTCGGCCGCCCGGGGGACCGTCTCCGTGAGCATGATCAGGTAGAGGTAGGAGCGGTAGAGGGCCAGGCGGAGACGGGCCGGGGCGTCGAAGTCGGCGCGCCCCCCGGCCTCCCGGTATCCGGCGAGGAAGGCGTCGTCCCGCTTGATGTCGTCGAGCAGCGCCAGGGAGACGAAGTCGGCGAGCGGGTCGCCCCAGAACATGCGCTCCCCGTCGATGAGCCCTCCGATCCGGGCCCGGCCCGACGCCCGGTCCACCAGGATGTTGCCCGGCCACAGGTCGAAGTGGACCAGGCACGGGACGGTGACCGCGTCGAGGGCGTCGTAGCCGGCCCGGAGGGTGTCCGCGACGGCGTCGGCGGGGCGGGGCAGCGCGGCCCGGTAGTGGCGGGCGTCGTCGAGGACGGCGTCGAGCATTCCGGTGAAGGCGGTGCGCCAGTCGGGGGCGAGCGGGCCGAGGGCGCCGGAGGGATAGCCGAAGGCCGGTCCGGTCACCCGGTGCAGTCGGGCGACCTGGCGGCCCAACTCCGTGCGCAGGGCGGTTCGTTCGGTGTCGGTGAGCTCGCCGTTCCAGGGTTCGCCGGGGCAGGCCGTCATCAGCAGCAGGTCCCCGTCGGCCACCACACGCGGTACGGGCACGTCCGCCTCGGCGGCCCTCCGGTAGAACTCCACCTCGGACTCCAGCAGCCGGTTCTCGTGGCTCAGTCCCGGGACGGTGGACGGCGGCGGCACCTTCAGTACGTACCGGCGGCCGTCGGTGAGGAGGAGTTCCTCGACCGTGTTGTAGGTGCCGCCCGCCAGCGGACGGAGGTGGGCCAGGTGGTCCGGCGCCATGCCCGCCGCGTCCAGGATCTGCCGGGCCCGTTCCCAGGAGTCCGCCACCGTGCGCCCACCCCGCCCCTTCGGTCCCCGTCGGTCAGCCGGCCGCGTACACGTCCTCGACGTAGCGCCCGTCCGCGATCAGTGCGTCGAGCCACCGCCCGGCCGCCGCGTCGTCGGCGCCCGGCGTGCGCTCCCGGTACAGCGTACGGAACGCCTCGCGCACACCCGGCGCCATCCGCGAACCGTCCCCGCACACGTACACCCGGGCGCCCGCCCCGAGCAGTTCCCAGACCTCGTCGGCCTCGGCGGCGACGCGGTGCTGGACGAAGGCCGCTCCGTCCTGCGGGGCGGCGCTGAAGGCGGGGCGGAGCGAGACGGCGCCGGCTGCCTCGGCGGCGCGCAGTTCGTCGGCGTGCAGGAAGTCGGCGTCGGGGGCGTCGCAGCCGAAGTAGCAGAGGGCGGGGGCGAGTTCGGCGCCGGTCGCGAGTGCCGCCGTGCGGTCGGCTATGGCGCCCCGGAAGGGGGCGAGCCCGGTGCCCGCGGCGACCATGACGACGGGCCTGCCGGCGTCGATCCGGAAGGCCTCTCGGCAGGGCTGGACGCGGGCGTACACCGTGTCGCCGGGCTCGACGCGGGTGAGGTGGCCGGAGCCGGTCCCCCGGTAGAGGCCATTGCCCGAGCGGGCAGGGGCCTCCAGCAGGGAGACCATCAGGTCCGCGTGGCCGGGGTGGACGGCCGGCGAGGAGGAGATGGAGTAGTGGCGGGGGCGCAGCGGGGTGAGGATCTCCAGGAGTCGCGGCCAGTCGAGGGCGCCGCGCAGGGCCGGGAAGTCCTCGATCACCTCGACCAGGGTGCGGGGGTCGTCGGTCAGGTTCACCAGGGCCGTGCGCTCCGGTGGGCACGGGTTGGCGGCGGCGAGGGCGGAGAGCTGGGCGGCGCTCGGGCGCTCCTGCAACTCGACGTGGAGGGTGAGGAGTTGGCGTACGGTCACCGGGCGGTCGACCGCGAGGCCGTCCCGGCGGGGGCGGGTGGCGCGGATGTCCAGGACGGTGCCGAGGTCGACGCCGAGCGCGGCGGCGGCTCGCTCGACCAGGGCGGGGGCGTTGGCGGGCAGGACCGTGAGGTGGTCGGCGGTGCGGTAGGTGACGCCGTCCGGCAGGGCGACGCGGACGAAACGCTTGCGGCGGGGGTGGCCGAGGGCGGTGAGGTCGTGGGCCTCGGTGACCGTCATGGGGACGAGTCCGTGCCGTTTCGCGAGGGCGTCCAGCGGGCCTCCGGTCAGCGTGCGGACCTCGTAGGCCGTGGTCGGCTCGGGGTCGGCGGGGGCGGTGGCGTCCGGGTCGCCGTACCGCTCCAGCAGCGCCGTGCGGAGTCGGCGCGTGAAGTCCCGTACCGCGCCGGTGAGATCACCGGAGGCGTCGGCGGCCGCGCGGTCGACGAGGCGGGTGGCGCCGAGGTCGGCGAGGCGTGCGTCGAAGCGGGTGGGGACGTGCTGGTAGGTGGCGGCCCAGTTGCGGTCGCCGACGCCGAGGACGGCGTAGGTGACGTCCTCGGCGTCGGGGACCTCCTCCAGCCAGGCGGCGAAGGCGGTGGCGTCGTCGGTGGGGCGGCCGTTGTAGGAGGCGGCGGTGATCACCACCGGGCGGTCGGTGGGCAGGCCGCCGGCGTAGTCGTCGAGGGGTGCCACCTGGGTCGCGCAGCCGATCGCGGCGGCCTCGTCGGCGAGCTGGGCGGCGAAGTCGCGGCAGGTGCCGTAGTTGCTGCCGTGCAGGAACAGGGCGCTGGTGCCGGGGCGGACGCGGGCGGGGAGCGCGGCCGTGGCGGACTCGGCCTGCGCGGCGGGGGTGGCGCCCGGCAGTGGGGTGTGTGCGCGGTCGGCGGTGGTGCGCGGGGTCAGGGTGAGGGTGAAGCCCTCGGGCTTGAGCGTGAGGGTCTCCTTGACCGTGAGGCGGTAGTCGGCGTGGTCGCGCAGCCGGTAGCGGTGGACGAGCATCGCGAGCAGCATGGTCGCCTCGTGCAGCGCGAACTGCCGCCCGATGCAGGCCCGTTCACCGGTTCCGAAGGGCTTGAAGGCGTGCACGGACCGGGTCTCCTCGGCCTCCGGTGTGAACCGCGAGGGGTCGAACAGCTCGGGGTTGTCGCCCCAGACCGGCTGCCGGTGCAGCATCGGCGTCAGCACCAGGGCGGCCTGTCCGGCGCGCAGCGCAACGCGCCCGCCGAGCAGGGTGTCCTCGCGGGCCTGCCGGGAGAACACGGCCGCCGTGGGCCACAGCCTGAGCGCCTCGTTGAGGACCTGGCGGGTGTATGCCAGCTTCCCGACCTCGTCGTAGGTCGGCTCGGGGTCGGCCCGGTCGCCCCACAGCTCGTCGGCCTCGCGCCGCACGAGCTGAAGCGCGGTCGGGTGCTTGGCCAGGTAGTACAGGGCGAAGGACATCGCGCCGGAGGTGGTCTCGTGGCCGGCGATCAGGAAGGTGATGACCTGGTTGCGGATGTTGGCGGTGTCGAGGGTGGTGCCGTCCGCCGGGTGCTCGGCGGTGAGCATCAGGCCGAGGAGGTCCTCGGCGGCGCTCTGGTCCGTGCCGCTGCGGGCGGCGATGACGTCGTCGACGACCTGCGCGAGATAGGCGGAGTCGTCGCGGAAGGCCGCGTCGGCCGCCGAGTAGTCCCGGCCGGGGACCCGGGCGAGCCGGGTCATGCTCCACTCCAGGCAGCGGACCATCGACTCGACGAAGGGGTGCGGCTCGGGCCGCTCGAAGGAGCCGAAGTCGTAGCCGAATCCGGCGAGCCCGATGGTGTCCAGGGTCATCCGGGTCATGTCGTCGGGGACGTTCACCGGCCGTCCGGCGCGGGCGTCGCGGTCCCAGGAGTCGATGAGTCGGCGGGCCACCTTCAGCATGACCGGGTGGTAGGTGCGCATCGAGCCCAGCGCGAAGGCGGGCATCAGGATGTCGTGCGCCTTGGCCCAGTTGGGCTCGTCGTTGTACGCGGTGAACAGGCCGTCGGCGGCGAACTCGCGGACGTTCTCCAGACCGGGCCCGATGTGCTTGGCGAACCGCTGCTCGTCGGCGAGCTCGGCCACCATGTCCAGGTCGCCCACGAACAGGGTGTCCCGCCCGTACAGCCGCCGCACGAACACCGGCCCGTGCTCCCGCATCAGCGCCATGGCCTGCTGGATCGGGGTACCGCCGGGTCCGACGGAGGTGATGTCGACGACGGGGACGCCGGGGAGGGTGTCCGTGGTCTGCGGGTGCGACGCGGTGGGGGGCATGGCGCGACAACTGCCTTTCGCGGTACGGAGTTCCTGCGATCAAGCGTGATCGAAGGACACCGGCCGCCCGCGCCCCGGCACTACATGATTGTGTAGTGCCGGGCGGAACGGCGCTCTTGCGCCGAGGCAGAGGAGGTGCTCGTGGACTGGCTGCACCCGGAGGCGGTGGTGTGGCGCAACCGCGCGCTGATGGTCTTCGACCGCGTCTCCGTGCCGATCGCGGTCTGCGACGTGTACGGCGCCGTCCTGCTGGCCAATCCGGCGATGGCGGCGGAGTGCGGTACGACGCCGGGGCGGCTGCGCGGCCGGGACGTGCTGGAGCTGTTCCGGCCGCAGGAGGCGACCCAGGTGGAGCGGATCGCCGAGGCGTTGCGGCTGCGGCACCGCTCGCGGTACCAGGTGTCGGTGCGCTGGCAGGCACCCGACGGGACGGAGCGGTACGGCGAGCTGACGGCGGACCCGGTGAGCGACACGGTGGAGGAGACGCCGACGCTGCTGGTGATGCTGCGCGTCCTCGGCGACCGCGAGGCACCCGAGCACAGGCGCGCCCAGGTGGCACCGATCGAGGCCCGCATCCTGGCCCTCCTCGCGGGGGGTGCCACGACGGCGCGGGCCGCGCGGGAGACGGGGCTGACGGTGGACGGCGTGAACTACCACCTGCGACGCCTGTCGGCACGGTGGGAGGCGGCGAACCGTACGGAACTGGTCGCCCGGGCCTATGCGCTGGGCGTGCTCGCCGCCGGGGTGTGGCCGCCGGCGTCCACGGCCGGGGCCGGGTCGGCGTAGGCCGTGCCCGCGCCCTCGGGGGCGCCGAACCGTGCCAGGGTGTGCCACACCTTCTTCAGGTCCTGGAGCTCGTGACGTCCGCTCCGCGCGGCCTCCCCAATGACACGCGGGTCGACATGGCCGTCCTCGGCGATCCGTGCCCCCAGGTCGACGTACTCCTGCCCCCGGAAGCCGGCGTGGCGACGCAGTTCGGACACGCTGAGGCGGTAGCCGGGGTGCCATTCGACGGGGCAGGGCAGCAGGCGGGCCGCGATCTCGACCGGGGTGCCGCGGTATCCGGCGTCCAGGACCACGGCCTCCACGTCCCGGGCCAGGACGACTCCGCCGTGGATCTGCGCCTCGACGTAGTCGTCGAGGGCGTCCCGGTCCCCCGTCTCGGCCAGGGCGAGGAGATGCAGGCCGGTGGCGATGCCGAAGTCGGTCGGTTCGGCGGCGCTGTCGGGGTAGCAGAAGGTGGCGCGGGCGAGGGCCTCGCCTCTCAGACGGAAGTGCGAGGAGCCGAACCGCGGGGCGGCGCCGACGACTTGGCCGCGGAAGTTCAGCGCGCCGTACACAGGCCGCTCGGGCGGGTTCGCGTCGTCGTACGCCCCGCCGAAGATCCGGCTCTCCCAGCGCCAGCGGTCGCCGCCGAGGTGGGCGGTGAGGCCGCCGTTGCTGGTGCCGGTGACGAACTGCGAGTGGTAGGTGCCGTCGTCGGCCAGGGCGCGCAGGATCGGCACGCCCCGCACCAGCCGGTCCGGATGGAAGTTGAGGGTGATGCGCACTGCGGGGTCGAGGGGCGGCCCCGCGGAGAAGGCCGCGACGTGCCGCAGTGCCGCCCGGGCCCGTGCCCCGAGATCTCCGAAATCCACTGGCTCCCCTTCATTCCGCCTGCCTACTCTAGCTTTGAACCTAGGATCCCTAGGGTTCACAGACCGACTCCCAGGAGGCTCCCCATGAGGCCACTCGCCGAGCAGGACATCCGCAACTCATTTATCAACTGCTCGAAAGGTGAGGCCAGACGGCTGCCCCTCCCCCGCGATCTCGACGAACGCCCCTGGGACGACCTCGACTTCCTGGGCTGGCGGGATCCGGGAGCGCCCGATCGCAGCTACCTGGTGGCCGAGCGGGACGGGCGCCCGATGGGCATGAGCCTCCGTTTCCCGTCCTCGCGGCGCGGGTTCCTGCACCGCAGCATGTGCTCGGTGTGTCTGACGACCCATCCGGGCGGCGGGGTCTCCCTGATGACGGCGCGGAAGGCGGGCGCGGCGGGGCGTGAGGGCAACTCGGTGGGCCTGTACATGTGCACCGACCTCGCGTGCTCCCTCTACGTCCGCGGCAAGAAGACGGCGCGGTCGGGCGGACGCTTCGAGGAGAGCCTGACGACGGAGGAGCAGATCGCCCGGACGACGGGCAATCTGTCCTCCTTCCTCGACCAGCTGCACGCCTGACGCCCGCCCTACCGGTCCCGCAGGCGCGCCGCCTCCACCTGGTGCAGATGGATCAGGACGTCGTGAGTCCGGGCGAGCGCGATGTCGTACGGACCGTCCGGGTAGGCCGTGCCGATGGTGCGTGTCGGCCGGGCCCGGCGGAGCCAGTCGTCGGCCGGTGCCCCGACGGTCCGCAGGTCGAGCACGTAGTCCCGGTGCCGTACCCGGTCGAGGGTCCGCTCGTTGGTGCCCGGGCCAGCCGGGCCCAGGGTCCAGCGGCGGACGGTGCCGCCGTCCGGGCCGGTGGCGTTGAACGAGCCCCGGCCGAAGGTCAGGCCGACGCTCACATAGCCCGCGCCGAGACTGTCGCGCAGGAACGCGCCCTGGACCTTGGGATACTGCGCGGGGTCCTCCGGCACATGGCCGACGTGATTGTCGTGCGCCGACAGCAGCACCTTGGTGCCGGTGTGCCGCTGCCACCACACCACGTTCGCGGCCATCGCCGCGTCGCGGTAGCGCATGGCCGCGGCGATCTCGGCGGGATCCGCCACGTCGAAGGCGTACTGTCCGGCGGTCTGGTCGATCACCCTCGCCGCCTGGACGGCCCGGTCGTACGCCTCGCGGTCGGCGCCCGGAGCCTGCCGCCGCAGCAGCCGCAGCGCCTCAGCCGTGCGCTCCGTCCGCTCCACGCACTCCGCGTACGGCAGCTTCAGGTACCGCTCGATGTAGGCGCCGGTCGGCACGGTGGGCCGCAGCCCGCGGTACAACTCGGCGATCCGGGCGCTCAGCTGCGGGTGCCCGGCGGCCACGTAGTCCTCGACGGTGTCGTACACCTCCGGCCCGGTCCAGGAAATGTCGTCGCCCATGAAGCGGACGGGGTCGCCGGGGTGGCGGACGTTGTACGCGCGCATCCACTCGACGAGCCGCAGGTAGTCGGTGTTGTTCCACCACAGGTAGTCCCGCTGGAACTCCTCGCGCATGATGCGCCGCGGGTCGCCCTTGCCGTACAGGACGTAGTCGTCGAGACGCAGGCCGGTGCTCCAGGGGGCCTCCAGGGCGAAGGTTCGGAAGCCCTTCTCCTGGACGAGGTGGCGGAAGACGCGGTCCTTGAGGGCGAAGAATTCGTGCGAGCTGTGAGTGGCCTCGCCCAGGGCGACGACGTCGGCGCCGCCGATCATCCGGTCCAGGGGGCGCAGATCGCGGGTGTCGCCACCGGGCTCGACGGTGCGCAGCCGGTGGGCGGCGCGGTCGAGGGCTCCGCCGACCGTGGTGGGGGTCTGGGCCGCCGTGGCCGGGATGCCGGTCGTCAGGGCGGCGAGGATGATGAACAGGGTCAGTACTGATCCGGTCCGGTGCCGTTTCATCATCCAAGGCTCGCGGCGCCGGGTGTGCGGGGGCCATCCGGCGGTCCTCCGTACCCGGCTGCGGACAGCCCCCGGGGTGACGGCGGGGGGTCTCCCCCGCACGGACCCGGACTGCCGCCCGCCCGCTCCGTCCCGCGCGGGTGTCGACGATCACCAGCCCAGCCCCTTGCCGTAGCACGGCAGTGGCGATCAATCTGGGGTTCCTTGCGGACCGGCACGTTCCGCAAATGGTGGGTGGGAAGCATCGGTGGAAAGGGAACAGCCCGAGGATGCGAGAGGCACGTGAGGGGACGCCGGTCCGGGAGCGGCTGGCGAAGCTGCGCCGGGACCCCGTGGTGGTCCAGACGCTGCGTTCGGCGGCCGCGGCGACGATCGCGTACGTCATCGCGCTGCGCCTGAGCCCGGAGGCGGCGCCCCTGACGGCACCCCTGACCGCGCTGCTGGTCGTCCAGGTCACCTTCTACGCCACCCTCACCAACGGCATTCGCCGCGTGAACTCGGTGGTGGCCGGCGTCCTGGTGGCCATCGCCTTCAGCCTCCTGGTCGGTCTGACCTGGTGGAGCCTCGCCCTGCTGATCGTGGCTTCGCTGGCGGTCGGCCATCTGGTGCGCGTGAACGAGTACGTGCCCGAAGTGGCGATCAGCGCGATGCTGGTCCTCGGGGTCACGACCGTCGGGGACACCGCGTGGGCGCGGGTCGTGGAGACGCTGATCGGCGCGGTGGTCGGGCTCGGCTTCAATCTGCTGCTCGCGCCGCCGGTGTGGGTGGAGGAGGCCGGTGAGTCGATGGAGGCCCTGGCCCGCCGGCTGCGGCAGTTGATGCTGCGCATCGGTGAGGAGGCCGCGGGACGACAACCCGTCGAGCAGGCGGCGGCCCGGCTGCACGAGGCGCGCCGGCTCGATCACGACATCGTGGAGGTGGACGCCGATCTCCGGCAGGCCGAGGACAGCCTGCGGCTCAATCCGCGGGTGCGCGACAGCCTGCTGCACCGGGTGGTGCTGCGCACCGGGCTGGACACGCTGGAGATCTGCACGGTCGTGCTGCGGGTGCTCGCGCGCACCCTCACCGATCTCGCCAAGCAGCGTGAGCCGGAGCCGCTGTTCGAGAAGGAGACGGGCGCCGTCGTCGAGCAGTTGCTGTCCGAGATCGGCGACGCGGTGGTCAGCTTCTCGGTGCTGGTCACCACGCACGTCAGCAGCAACGCCGAATCGGCGGAGTCCCGGCTGTCGGCGGAGCTGCGCACGGCGGCCGGCACCCGCGACCGGCTCGCCGTGCTGCTGCGCGAGGAGGCCGAGCGCGAGGGCCGGCACTGGCAGTTGCTGGGTGCGGTACTGACCGAGGTGAACCGCATCATCGACGAGCTCGACACCGAGCACCGCTCGCGGCGTCTGCTGGAGGAACTGGACCGGGTGTCGCAGGAACAGCGGGTACGGATCCCGCGTCTGAACCGGATCCGCGAGCGCATGGGCGTTCAGGAACAGCTGTGGCGGAACCGTACGGGGATGGGCGGACGTTCTCGATAGGGAGCGCCGGACGGGGCCGGCGCCGCTGAGCGAGGGAGCGGGCCGATGGCCGAGGCGACGGTACGGATCGACGGGGGCACGCTGCGGCTGCCGGGCGGGGTGGCGGTGCGGTTCATCCGTACGCTGCGGCTGCCGGAGAAGGGCACGCATCCGCTGCCGCCGGGGCTCGGCGAGTTCCCCGTCCGGCGGGTGGCGGACTATCCGGACACCGTCCCCGAGGAGTGGCTGGCGCGCGGCGGAGTGATGCTGCCGGTGTATCTGCGCGAGGCCATGTGGCTGAGCTTTTCCGGCACGACCGAGCCGGCCGCCCTCCAGGTCGGCGTGGGCAAGGTGTGCGCCGTCTCGGGCAAGCCCTGGAGCGACCGCCTGTCGCGCAAGCCGCAGAACTACGTCGTCCTGCCCCGCCAGCCGTGGCTGGACGGCATCAACTCCGGGAAGGGCACGGTCCGGCAGTTCGTGGCGGTGCCGCTGGGCCTGGGCGCCACCGTCGAGGGCCAGGTCACCGGCGAGGAGGTCTGGGGCGGTGTCCAGTTGCAGTCCTTCGCGCTGCGGGAGCCCCTGCTCGCCGCTTGGCGCGAGGAGGAGCGGCTCCGGGCGGAGCGGGCGCGGGCGATGCCGCAGTTCGGCGGCTACGGCGCCGCGATGCCGATGGCCGCACCGCCCGCACCGGGCGCGGTCCCGGCACCCGCCGCCGCTCCGGACGGCCGGGCCCGTCGGGCCGCAGCGGCGATGGGCCTGGGCGTCGGAGGTTCGATGCGGCAGGAGGTCTACGAGGACGACCGGCCGCTCTCCGACTGGGCCGAGCGCCCGGGCGGCCGGGTCTTCGTCCATCTGGTGACGCCTCCGGAGTGGCGCCGTATCACCGGTGAGGCTCCCCCGCCGTCGCCGGTGGACCGGGCCGCGTACACCAGGGCGGGGCTGCCCTGGTTCGACTACTACGACCAGGACGCCGAGGATCTCGCGCCGACGGACACGCTGGGGGCGGTGAAGCCGGTCGGGGACTGGCTCGGCGACGATCATGAGCCCTGGCAGGCGCCCACGCCGGGCCAGGTGAAGCCGCTCAAGGACGCGCAGGGCGAACCGGTGGCGGACGGGGACTGGTAGACAGCACCCCATTGCATCCTGCGCAACGTCCGTTGCTCTTCTTGCGCTCGACGGGTGATCCACGCCAAGGTGGCTGTCGCGACCACGACGACCGACTACCTGAGGTGTGGACATGGGCAGTGGTGGGCTGAGCAGGCGCCGATTCGTCGGAACCCTCGCGGGATCGGCCGCGGGGGTGACGCTCCCGGCGGCCACGGCGTGCGACGCCGCGCCCGCTCCCACGGAAACGGCGGACGCGGCCACTTCCAAGACCGGCACCGAGGCCCGTCCGAGCGCCCAGACCGAGAGCCGTGAGCCGTCCGGACCGCGCCCGCTCCACCTCGGCACCTACACCTCCGTCGAGGGCGGCGGCAAGGGCATCGGTCTCGCCACGTACGACCCGGTGACGGGCCGAATCACCGGCACCGGCACGATCACGGACGTCCCCGACCCGTCCTATCTGGCGCCGCACCCGAACGGCCGGACGCTGTACGCGGTCAATGAGCGCGAGGACGGAGCCGTCACCGCCGTGCGCCTGGCCGACCGCAAGGTGCTCGGGAGCCGGAGCACCGGGGGTGCGGCCCCCTGCCATCTGTCGGTGCATCCGAGCGGGCGCTGGCTGCTGAGCGCCAACTACGGCACGGGCAGCGTGGCCGTGCACCCGATCGACGCCTCGGGCGCGCTCGGCGAGCGCACCGACCTGGTCACGCACTCCGGTCCGGCGCCCGGCCCCGGCCAGGACGGCCCGCACGCCCACCAGATCATCACCAGCCCCGACGGCGGCCACGTCCTCGCCGTGGACCTGGGCACGGACACGGTGTACACCTATCGCCTCGACCAGAAGGCCGGCACGCTCACCGAGGTCGCGCGGGCGCGGACGAAGCCGGGCGCGGGCCCGCGCCATCTGACCTTCCATCCGGGCGGCCGGTACGCGTATCTGGCCAACGAGGTCGACAACACCGTCGCGGTCTGCGCCTACGACCCGGGCACGGGCCGGGTGACCATCGGCGAGGAGCAGGAGACGGGCACGGGTTCCGGCACCAGCTATCCGGCGCAGATCGTGGTGACGCCGAACGGCCGGTTCGCCTATCTCGCCAACCGGGGCCACAACAGCCTCGCGCGCTACGCGGTGGAGGCGAAGGGCGCCCGGCTCAGACTGCTCGGCACGGTGCCGGTGTCCGGGGACTTCCCCCGGCAGGTCGCCCTCTCGCCGGACGGCGCGCTGCTGTTCGCGGCGAACCAGCGGTCGAGCACCGTGAGTGTCTTCCTCGTCGACGACAAGAGCGGTGAACTGCGACTCGCGGGCGATCCGTTCGCGTCACCCGTCGCCGTCTGTGCGCTGCCGCTGTAGGGCGCGGGGGCAGGAGGCGGCGCTGGCCTGGGCGAGCAGGACGTGCATGCGTTCGGTGAGTTGCGCGACGTCGTCGGCGGGCCGGTGGAACGGCAGTCGTACGTCACCGTCGGAGCGGGCGCGCTCGATGCGAAGGGTCAGTCCGTGCCGGTCGACGGCGAGGGGCTGGACGCGGACGGCGCCGTGCAGGCTGTCGGAGTCGACGAGGCGGGTGAGGCGCTCGACGGCGTCCGGATGGCAGTCGGCGAGGTGGGTGAGCAGCCGGGCCTCGGCGGTGGCCAGCGGGTCGGGCGCGGCGACGGCGAACTCGTCGAGGCCGACGACCACGGCGCCGGACGGCTGCCGCAGCACCACGCGGGTCGCCCGGAAGGCCAGTCTGCCGTCCTCGGGGGTGAACCAGCCGGACATCCAGAGCCGCGTGCGGATCCGCCCCCGCACGGGCACGGGTGCGACATCGGCGAACTCCAGGACGGCGGACGGCTCGCCGCGGGGCGCGCAGATCGTCGCCGTGACGAGCACGCTGTCCTCCGGCACGTCCAGCAGGACAGCGCCGTCCTCGGTCACCGTGTGCGCGCCGACGAGTTCCTCCCGGCAGCTCTCCGCGGTCACCCCGCAGGACCACGCACCGGCGAGCACCGACCGGGCCCGTTCCGCCGCGGAAGGTGCCGCCGTCCAGGCTTGGCTGTCACCCATCCCGTTCCTCCTTAGGTAAGCCTTGCCTAACCTATCGAAGATCGAGCCGCACGCCAACCAGCCACGCCCTTCCCGCGCGATGTCTTTGCGGGCGCCCGGCACTCAGGGCGTGATGACACCCAGCAGGGCGCGGGCGCACAGGTCGCGCACCTGCTCCCGGGAGAGGTCCGAGCCGCGCAGCCACTCCAGGCAGACGGCGGTGGTGAACGCCAGCCAACCCCGCACAGCGAGCCGGACATCGGGTCGCCCCTCGAAGACCGGGCCGAACTCGGGGTCCGCCGCCATCGCCGCCAGGATCTGCCGCTCCTGGCGGGCCAGGGCCCGTTGGTAGACCTTGCGCACGGCCTGGTCGCCGGCCGCGTCGGCGCGATGAAAGGCCCGGTAGCCGTGGGCGTGGGCCTCGACGTACTCCAGATAGGTGTCGAGTCCGGCGGCGAGCTGCTCGCGGACCGGGAGGCCCGGCACGGCGGCCGTCATCCGCAGCATGCGCTCGCTCTCGCGCTCCACGACGGCCGCGAAGAAGTCCCGCTTCGTCGGGAAGTAGTGGTAGAGCAGCCCGCGTGAGACACCGGCGATCTCGGCGACCTGCTCGATCCACACCTCGTCGTACGGGCTCTCCGAGAACAGCCGCGCCCCGACGGCGAGGAGCTGCTCACGGCGCTCCTCGGTGCTGAGCCGGCGACGTGTGCGCTCACCCTGGTCCGCGGCCATGCCCGCACTTTACTTGACGTGGATTCAACAGCGGGACCAGACTGAAACGCGTTATTGAACTCACGTACAACGAGCTCAACGTGCCGCTGGATCAAGGGAGATCGCGTCATGGCGCAGGCAACGACCGGATCCGGACTTCCGAAGGGGTTCCGCAGCGCCGAGCAGGGCTGGCCGGAGCTGTCCCGCATCCCGCATCCCCCGCGCCGGCTGCCGCTGCTCGGCGATGTTCTCGGCGCCGGCAGGCGTACGCCGCTCCAGGACTCCCTGCGGTACGCCCGGCAGTTGGGGCCGATCTTCCGGCGCAGGGCGTTCAACCGGGAGTTCGTGTTCGTGTGGGGCGCCGAACTCGCCGCCGACATGGCGGACGAGGCGCGGTTCGCCAAGCACGTGGGGCTCGGCATAGCCAATCTGCGGCCCGTGGTCGGGGACGGGCTGTTCACGGCGTACAACCACGAGCCGAACTGGCAGCTGGCGCACGACGTACTGGCGCCGGGTTTCAGCCGGGAGGCCATGGCGGGCTACCACCCGATGATGCTGGCCGTGGCCGACCGGCTCATGGACCACTGGGACCGCGCGGTGGTGACGGGCCGGACAGTGGACGTGCCGGGCGACATGACCAAGCTGACCCTGGAGACCATCGCGCGCACCGGGTTCGGCCATGACTTCGGTTCCTTCGAACGGGCGCGTCCGCATCCCTTCGTGACGGCGATGGTCGGCACGCTCACCTACGCCCAGCGCCTCAACACCGTGCCGACGCCGTTCCTGCTCCGGCGCGCCGCGCGGCGCAACCAGGACGACATCGCCCGCCTCAACCGTACCGTCGACGATCTCGTCCGCGCCCGTACGGCGAGCGGCGGCGGGGGCGGTGACCTGCTGGGCCGGATGCTGGAGACGGCCCACCCCGAGACCGGGGAGCGACTGTCCCCCGAGAACGTCCGCCGGCAGGTGATCACCTTCCTGGTGGCCGGCCACGAGACCACCTCGGGTGCGCTCTCCTTCGCCCTGCACCATCTCTCCCGGCACCCCGAGGTCGCCGAGCGCGCCCGCGCCGAGGTCGACCGTGTCTGGGGCGACACGACGACGCCCGGCTACGACCAGGTGGCGCGGCTGCGGTATGTGCGCCGGATCCTGGACGAGTCGCTGCGGCTGTGGCCGACCGCGCCGGCCTTCGCCCGGGAGGCCCGCGAGGACACCGTGCTCGGCGGGGCCCACCCGATGCGGCGGGGCGCCTGGGCGCTGGTGCTCACGGCGATGCTGCACCGTGATCCCGAGGTGTGGGGCGCGGACGCCGAGCGGTTCGATCCGGACCGCTTCGACCCGCAGGCCGTACGGACGCGTCCGCCGCACACCTTCAAACCGTTCGGGACGGGGGCGCGGGCCTGCATCGGGCGCCAGTTCGCGCTGCACGAGGCCACGCTGGTGCTGGGCCTGCTGCTGCGCCGGTACGAGTTCGGGAGCGACCCGGACTATCGGCTGCGGGTGACGGAGCGGCTGACACTGATGCCGGAAGGGTTGCGGCTGCGTCTGGAGCGGCGGGCGCCCGGCGCGGCCCCTACGGCGCCTGCCCCGACCGGCACCGCCGAGGCGGCTGCGTCAGACGTCCGCTGTCCAGTGCACCGGGCGACCGACTGAGGCGGGCAGCCGGGTGCCCGCGCTGCCGCGGGCCCCGTTCAGCTGGGGCTGGGTCAGGAAGAAGGCACCCGTCAGGTCGGCGTCCGTGAGGTCGGTGTCGCGCAGGTCGGCGCCGATGAGGTCCGCCCCGCGCAGGTCGGCGCCGGTGAGGTCGGCGGCGATCAGGTAGGCACCGCGCAGGTTCGCGCCGCGCAGGTCGGCGCCCGCCAGTCGGGCGCCCATCAGGTCGGCGCCCCGGCGGTTCTTCCTGCGGCCGCCGAATCCGGCCCGGGCCAGTTCGCTGGCCTTGAGCAGGAGGACGTTGACGTCCTGGCGGTGTGCGGCCACGTCCAGCGCCGCGAGCTCGTCCGGGGCCTGGCGGGTGAGCGCCTCGGTCCGGTCCAGGATCTGACGCAGCTCGCCGTGGAGGGGGCGGGCGGCGGGCAGGGTGAGGGCCTCGGTG
This sequence comes from Streptomyces sp. NPDC028907, assembly GCF_055564995.1. Taxonomy (NCBI): domain Bacteria; kingdom Bacillati; phylum Actinomycetota; class Actinomycetes; order Kitasatosporales; family Streptomycetaceae; genus Streptomyces; species Streptomyces sp. NPDC028907. Next base: position 180,303 of record NZ_JBVHVE010000009.1, on the reverse strand, counting down.
AGGTACCAGAGCAGTTCGTGGAGCTGACGGACGACCGGGAAGACGTCGAACATCTGCCGGGCGCGCTCCCGGGAGCCCGTCCGCCAGTCCTGGCCGCCGAAGGTGACCTGCGCGACCTTCTGGCCGGCGCCGAAGCAGTCGTAGACCGTGCAGCCCGTGAAGCCGGTCTGCCGGAGCCGGTCGTGGATGCCGCACCGGTGGTCGTCGCGCAGGTTGTGGCAGGGCTTCCCGGCCGCCTTGTCGACCGCGAAGTCGGCGGAGGCGGCGAAGGGCAGCGCCACACAGCACAGTCCGAAGCAGCTGGCGCAGTCGCCGCGCAGGTCGGCCCGGTCGAACATCTGATCTTGCATACCGTTCAGCATACGGAACAGACGACGTACCGATGCGTGCCCTGCGCGGCGACCGGCCTTCCGCTTGCCTCCCTCAGCCGGCGAGGTCCGGCAGATCGAGGGCGGCCAGCCGCTCGGGGTCGGCCAGGATGTACATCTCGGTGATCCGGCCGCCGACGACGGTGACGCCCATGACCGACTGCGGTCGGCCTTCGGGGGCGTTGAGCACCCCGACCGTGCCGTTGACGGACACGAGCCGCATGTACCGCGCGAACTGCCGGAAGAGCATGGCCTGTTCGGCCACCGGCCGCGCACCGCGCACCACCTTGGACGCCGCCGCGCCACCGATCAGCGGTCCGGAGTCGACCCGCAGCACGATGTCGGGGTCGAGGACCGCGAGCAGCGCCTCGAAGTCCCCCGCCCGGGAGGCGGCCATGAAGGCGTCGAGTACCCGGCGCTGTCTGCCGAGGTCGGGCTCGGTGGACGGAGTGGCGCCCTTCACCCGGCGCCGGGCGCGGCTGGCCAGTTGCCGGGTGGCGGCCGAGGAGCGCTCCACGATCGGCGCGATGTCGTCGAACGGCACCGCGAACATGTCGTGCAGCACGAACGCGATCCGCTCGGCGGGCTCCAGCGTCTCCAGCACCACGAGCAGGGCCAGGCCGACAGAGTCCGCCTGGAGCACCTCCTGCTCCGGGTCGATCGTCGACAGCGGTCTGATCACGGGGTCCGGGACGAAGGTGTCGTCCAGCGGCTCCTCGTGGCGGCGGGTGCGCGAGCGCAGCAGGTCCAGGCAGACCCGGCCCACCACCGTGGTCAGCCAGCCGCCGAGGTTCTCGATGGTGTCCGCGTCGCCGCGGCTCAGCTTCAGCCATGCCTCCTGGACGGCGTCCTCCGCCTCGGCCGACGAGCCGAGCATGCGGTAGGCGACCGCTCGGAGACGGCCGCGGTGCTCCTCGAAGCGGTCCGCCAGCAGGTTCGTGTCGCTCACCGGCTGAACAGTTCGAACGCCACGGCCGGCTTCCCGCCGAACCGCTTCCCCGTCGCCTCGGCGTTCCCGGTGAGGAAGCCGCGGGCGTACGTCTCCGGGTCCTGGTCCGTCAACGCCTCGATGTAGGTGCGGTGTTCGAGCAGCGAGCGCACCCCGCGCTCCAGCCCCGCCGTCGCGTCCACGGCGTGCGTGGGTGTGCTGGATCCGGCGACGGCGACCCAGCGGACACCGTCCCAGGGTTCCAGGCCCTGCTCGACGAGGTCCGGGAAGATCCAGCGGTTGCCCGCGTCCCCGGCCGCGTCCAGCGTGGCACGGCCGACGGCCACATGGTCCGGGGTGTTCCAGGCGACGCCGCCCCAGGTGTCCCGGTGGTTGAGCGTGATCACCAGCTCGGGCCGGTGCCGGCGGATCGCGGCGGCGATGTCGCGGCGCAGGGCGAGGCCGTACTCGATCACGCCGTCCTCGTGGTCGAGGAACTCCACCGCCGACACGCCCACCACCGCGGCGCTGGCCCGCTGCTCGCGCTCCCGCAGCGGGCCGCACTTCGCGGGTTCCAGGGTGTCTATGCCGGCCTCGCCGCGGGTCGCCAGGACATAGGTGACCTCACGACCGGCGTCGGTCCAGGCAGCGATCGCCGCCGAGCAGCCGTACTCGAGATCGTCCGGGTGGGCGACGACGGCGAGCGCGCGCTGCCAGTCGGCCGGCATGGACTTCAGCTGAGTGATCGTCGGCTCCGTCATGGGGTCAGCCTAGGACATGATCCGCGCTCTCCTCAGTGCGTTCTCAGCGCTCCGCGCTTTGTCAAGACCCGAATCTTCGAGACATGACGTGCGGGACTTCGATCATGCCTAGTTGATCCCAGCACCCCACAACGACACGGATGGAGATCAGCGGCAATGAATTCTGGGGATAATTTCGACGGACTCTCCATGGCCCGCGTGGTCACGGAACACGTACGGCAGACCGGAAAGCATTTCCTGTCGGAACGCATGCTGACCGAGTTGAGCAGTATTCGAGGTCGGCATGCGAAGCGCTGTCCGTTTTTCGACGCATTTCTCGAATGCCTGCTGGACAAACACGAGGGGCGCTACTGGAACCGGACCTATCTTGCGCTGCCGCTCCTGGAGCTCCTCCTGGACGACCAGCACTCCGAGCTGAGCCCCGACCACCTGTCCACCCTGCTGGTGTCCGACGCCATGCGGTTCGAGCTGGAGACGGCGGGCGGGTCCTTCGAGCCGCCTTCCCGCGGCCGTCCGGATCCCCTGACGCTGGCCAAGCGGCTGCGGCATGCCGTGCGTTTCCTGGGCGCCGATCTCAGCGGGACGGCCGCCGTGGACCTGGAGGACTTCGTCGACCGGTTGCCCAGGCCTCCGGCGACCGATGCCGGCCGGTGGTTCGACGTCACCGTCCATCCCGTGTACGTGCTGCATGACGAATATTTCTTCATCCGCCTCCTCCAGACCCACGAAATGCTCTTCACGGCGATCTCGACCGACATGCGGGCAGCGATCGGAGCGCTGCGTGACGGGCGACTGGAAGCGGGCGTGGAGCGCATAGATCACGCGACCGCGACTTTCGAGCGCGCCGCGATACTGTTCCGGATCATTGCGACGATGCGGGCCGATCAGTTCTCCACGTTCCGGCAATTCACGCAGGGGGCCAGTGCCATTCAGTCCGAACAGTACAAGCGGTTCGAGATTCTGTGCGGCCGTCCGCCTGCCCCGCGCCTGCATTCGGCCGCCTTCACGAGCGTGCCCGCCGTGCGGGACGAGGCGGAGAATCCTGTGCGGGACACCGTCGCTCAGGCATATCTCGACCTCCGCGGCGCGGGCGCATTCGGCCAGGACGAGTGGCGTCTGCTCGACGCGGCACTCGGCAGGCTGGAGACCAGGCACCAGCGCTGGAAGTCCACCCACCGCAGCATTGCCGTGCGCATGCTCGGCAATGCGCACGGCTCCGGTTACACCGACGGCGTTCCCTACCTGACCAAATGTCTGGAGAATCGGCTGTTCTGGCAGCTCAGCGCGCGATGAGCCCGGCCCGCGCCCTGATGCCCGCCGTCCCGCCCCCGTCAGGCCTCGTCACGGGTGAGTGCCAGCAGCCGGTCCAGGACACGGGGGCCGCCGGCCCGAACACCGTCGTGCTCGAACTCGTCGGTGACCCAGGTGCGCAGCCCGCGGATCGTGCGGGCGGTGGCGAGGGAGTGGGCGGTGTCGACGTACATGTCGTCGTGGTAGACGGCCGCCGCGACCGGCACCTCGTTGGCGGCGAGGCGCGCCGGGTCGTACAGCGGGGTCCAGTCGGTGCGGGCGGCGAGGAGTTCGGCGGTCTCGCGCAGCGGGCGCAGCGCCGGGTCGCAGTCGAACATCCAAGGGTGGATGGTCTCGCCGGTGAACAGCAACGGCCCGTCGCCGGCGAGGGCCTTGGCCGCGTCGAACTGCGGGAACTCGGCGCGCACGCGCTCGGCGGACCAGTTGGTGGGGCGCGTGTCCTGGCCGTAGATCGCCTCGTGGACCAGGGCGTACAGCGGGTGGCTCGCGTACGACAACAGGCCCTGGACCTCCTCCTGGAAGGCGTCCGAGAGGGCCTGGCCCCCCGGGGTGCGCACGAAGGCGTCCTCCAGCAGGTAGTGCAGACGGTGGCTGCCCTCGCTGCCGCCGAGGACGATGCCGAGGGACTGGAAGGCCTCGGCGGTGAGGCGGTAGCCGTTCGGCAGGACCACGTCGCCTCCGAGGAGGTGGTCGGCGATGCGGCGGGCGCGCTCGACGTCCTGCGGGTAGCGGGCGTAGTGCGCGGCGACCTTGCGCTCGATGCGCGGGTAGGCCGCGCGGTAGACGTCGTCGGCGTGGGCGTCGAGGGAGGGCAGGCCACCGGTGACGACGGCGGCGGTCAGGCCCTCGGGGGCGGTGGAGAGGTAGTTGACGGTGCAGAAGCCGCCGAAGCTCTGGCCGAGGACGGTCCAGGTGGCGCCGCCGGTCACGTCGCGGCGGATCGCCTCGCAGTCGCGGACGATCGAGTCGGCGCGGAAGTGGGTGAGGTAGTCGGCCTGTTCGGCCGGGCCGCCGCGCAGTGGGAGTGTCTGGCGGTTGGCGGGCGTGGAGTGGCCGGTGCCGCGCTGGTCGAGCAGCAGGACGCGGTACTCCTTCAGCGCGCGGCTGAGCCAGGCGCCCTTGCCGACGAAGCGGTTCGCGCCGAAACCGGGGCCGCCCTGAAGGTAGACCAGCCACGGCAGGTCCTGGTGCGCCTTGTCGGTGGCGACGACCTCACGGGCGTAGAGCTCGATCGTCTCGCCCTTCGGGGCGTCGTGGTCGAGGGGCACGGTGAAGTGGCGGTCGGTGAGGACGACGCCGGGCTGGCGGTAGCTGACGGTCAACAGGGCTCCCGGGACGGATGGTTTTCGGGCCGCGTCCCAGTTCAGCACATGTTCGTCCGTCGACCGACCCCCAGGATCATGAAATCGTACTGAACGGCCGATCAGCGGGCGGCGAGGCTGGATCGCCGTACCACGAGCTCCGGCTGGAGGACGACCCTGCGGTGCTCGTGCTTCTTCGCCCCGGTCTCCTCCTCCGTCTCCTCCAGCAGCATCTCCGCCGCGAGGGTGCCCATGGTGACGGCCGGCTGCCGTACGGAGGTGAGGGGGACGGCCGCGGCGGCCGCGAACTCGATGTCGTCGTAGCCGACGATCGCGAGGTCGTCGGGGACCTTTATCCCGGCCGCGTACATGGCCTGGAGGACGCCGAGGGCGAGGAGGTCGTTGGCGCAGAAGACGGCGGTGGGGCGGTCGGCGAGGCCGAGGAGGCGGGCGCCGGCGTCGCGGCCGGCGGCGACGTCGAGCCGCTCGGTGGGCAGTTCACGCAGGTTCTCGGGGCCGAGGCCCGCCTCCTCCAGCGCGTGCAGGGCGCCGGTGCGGCGGTCGCGGACCTGGTTGAGGCCGGGCGGGCCGCTGACGTAGGCGATGGAGCGGTGCCCGGCGTCGACGAGGTGGCGCACGGCCAGCGCGCCGCCCGCGACGTCGTCGACGGAGACCGAGCACTCGGTGGTGCCCTCGGCGACGCGGTCGACGAGGACGAAGGGGATGTTGTGCCGCCGGAACGTTTCGATGTTGCGGCCGGTGGCGTCGGCGGGGGTCAGCAGCACGCCGCGTACCCGCTGCTCGGCGAAGAGCGACAGGTAGTCGGCCTCCTCGCCGGCGCTCTGCGCGCTGTTGCAGACCATCACGCCGAGCCCGGCGTCGCGCGCGGTGCGTTCGGCGCCGCGCGCCACGTCGACGAAGAAGGGGTTGCCCATGTCGAGGACGAGCAGCCCCATGATGCGGCTGCGGCCCGCGCGCAGCTGGCGCGCGGACTCGCTGCGGACATAGCCCAGCCGGTCTATCGCGGACTGCACGCGCGCCCGGGTCTCGGCCGCGACCGCGTCCGGGCGGTTGATGACGTTCGAGACCGTGCCGACGGAGACTCCGGCGGCACGGGCGACGTCCTTGATACCCACCGACTGGGTCATCGGGCAGGGACCTCCAGGGAGACGAGGGGCGGCGGGAAGGCACATTACCGTCATGCCGCCCACAACGGCTGTGGTCAGGCGGGCAGACGGAAGTTGAGGTTGCGCAGCGCCGAGGGCGTCGTACCGCTGGACTTCTCCTGGTACATGATCGACAGGAAGTTGTCCTGGGCGACGCGGGTCTCGTCGATCACGACCTCTCCGAAGGCGTTGAGTCCGGCGGTGACGCCGTCGTACAGCACCGTCCAGTCCGTGTATCCGGAGGCCTTGGAGGCTCCGGCTATCCGGCAGAACGGGAAGATCGCGTACGCGTTGTCGTACTTGTCCAGGATCAGCTTGGTGCGCTGGCTGGAGTTCAGCGGGACCGGGATCTCGGTCTTCTGCCAGGTGCCGGAGGAGTTCTTTCGGACGTGGAAGGCGCGGCCGTTGGCGGTGCGGTCGGCGACGTAGTTCGTGGTGCACTGCCCGAAGCGGCCGGGGACGTAGCTGATGATCGCGTGCGGCAGGCCCGCGGAGTCGGTGAACTGGCTCTCCTGGTTCATCAGGGAGTGGTCCGGGTTGAGCGGGTCGATCACCAGGCCGCTGTCGGTGACGGCGACCTTGTCGGAGCCGCCGGTGACGCCGACGACGGTGCCGGCGTTGTTGCGCCAGGTGCGGCCGCGGTCGTCGGAGTAGACGTAGCCGGTGTCGTGGTTGCTGATGCCGCCGCCGTTGCACATCACGGCGCCGTTCTGCTCACGCCATGTGAAGAACGAGTGCAGCCGGCCGTTGCGGTCGTAGTCGATGCCGTGCAGGTACATGTTGCGGGCGGTCGAGGAGCCGTGCTCGCTGGTGTACGTCCCCGTGGAGCTGCTCCACTCGCCCAGGTTGGTCCACTTCGAACCGTCGTACTCGGCCAGGGCGTTGCGGCCGTTGCCGGAGATGGCGACCCGGTAGCTGAGCTGGAGCTTGCCGTCGGGGGTGGAGACGAACTGCGGGTAGGTGAACTGCGAGGTGAGCGCGAGTCCGTCCAGGGTGGACTGGGGTGCGCCGAAGCGGCTCGCGGTCCAGCTCAGGCCGTCCGGGTTGTCCATGAGGCCGGCGACCGACTTGACGTAGGTGAAGCCGTCGCTGTGCGAGTCCATGTTGAGGTGGAGACGGCCGTCGACCTTCGAGAGGCCCATCGAGATGACGTTGTGGGAGTCGTTGTAGCGGAGCGTGTGGCCGACCTTGACCGTGGACCAGGTGCTGGAACCGAACTTGCGCCGGCCGACGACGGCGTTGCGGTCGGCGGTGTACCAGACGGCGTACTGGTAGCCCTTGTAGGTCAGCAGGCCGTTCTTCTGGAAGGCGTTGTTGTTGACCAGGCCGTCGTACGACACGAAGAAGATGGCCTGGGTGTCGAGCGTGGTGGTGCCGGTCAGGGTCACCGACGGGCCGGGGTCAGCGGCACGGGCGGTGCCCGCGCCGAGGGCGGGGGTCATCACGGCTCCGGCCAGGGCGGCGCCCAGCAGCGTACGTCTCTTCATCTCGGGGGACTCCATTGTCGGCGAGGGGCGGGGAGGGGCAACGCGGGGGTCAGGCGAGGTGGAACACTTCGGTGAGCGGCTTCATGGCCTCGTCGGGTCGGGCGCCGTCCAGCGACTCGAAGAACGGCGCCATCTCCTTCTGCCAGCGGGCGTTGACCTCGGCGGCCTCCATGCCGGCCTGTGCGGCGGCGAAGTCCTCGGTCTCCAGGTAGCCGACCAGGAGGCCGTCCTCCCGCAGGAAGAGCGAGTAGTTGTGCCAGCCGGTGGCGGAGAGTGCTTCGAGCATCTCCGGCCACACGGCGGCGTGCCGCTCGCGGTACTCGTCCAGGCGGTCCTGGCGGACCTTCAGCAGGAAGCACACGCGTTGCATCAACAACCCTCCAGATCCTAGAAGTTGAACTGGTCGATGTTCTTGGCGTCGAACACGGTCGGCTTGCCGAGGCTGATCACGCCGTCCTTGCCGATGGTGTACTCGCCCATGTCGCCGGCCTTGAAGGTCTCGCCCTCCTTGCCGGTGATCTGCCCGGAGGACAGGGCGACCGCGGTACGGGCGGCCAGCTCGCCCAGCTTCGCCGGGTCCCACAGCTCGAACGCCTCGACGGTGCCGTTCTTGACGTACTTGCGCATGTCGTTGGGGGTGCCGAGGCCGGTCAGCTTGACCTTGCCCTTGTACTTGGAGCCCGACAGGTACTGGGCGGCCGCCTTGATGCCGACGGTGGTCGGGGAGATGATCCCCTTCAGGTTCGGGTACTCCTGGAGCAGGCCCTGGGTCTGCTGGAAGGACTTCTGGGCGTCGTCGTCACCGTAGGCGACCTTGACGAGCTTGATGTCCTTGTACTTGGGGTCCTTCAGCTCCTGCTTCATGAAGTCGATCCAGATGTTCTGGTTCGTCGCCGTCTGCGCGGCGGACAGGATCGCGATCTCGCCCTTGTAGTCGATCTGCTCGGCGAGCAGCTGCACCTCGGTGCGGCCGAGGTCCTCGGCGGAGGCCTGCGAGACGAAGGCGTTGCGGCAGTCCGGAGTGGTGTCGGAGTCGTAGGTGACGACCTTGATGCCGTTCTTCATGGCCTGCTTGAGCGCGGTGCACAGGGCGCCCGGGTCCTGCGCGGAGACGGCCATCGCGTCGACCTGCTGCTGGGTGAGCGTGTTGACGTACGAGACCTGCCCGGCGGTGTCGGTGGCGCTGGAGGGACCGACCTCCTTGTAGTTGGAGCCCAGTTCCTTCAGGGCCGCCTCGCCGCCCTTGTCGGCGGAGGTGAAGTAGGGGTTGTTGACCTGCTTGGGCAGGAACCCGACGGTCAGCCCCTTCTTCAGCTCGGCGTTCGGGTCGGCCTTACCGCCGGTGGCGGCGGAGGCGCCCTCGTTCTTGACGTCCTCCTTGGTGGTACCTCCGCAGGCGGTGGCGGCCAGGGCGAGTGAGGTGACGGCGGCGAGGGCCGCGCAGGTACGGCGGATGGATGCCTTGCGCATGCTGGGTTCCTTTTTACGAGGTGAGGTGGAGCGCCCCTGAAAGGGGAGCGGGGCTGTTTCGATATGCGGCTGTCGCCGCGTGGGCGCGACCAGCCACATACGGCCGGAAGCTCGAAGACCGCCTTGCTAACGCAGCGCTTGCGCTCTGCGCCCGGCCCTTGCGACGGAGATCTGCCGTGCGACCCGGGGGCCGAGCACGGAGAGGACGAGCAGGACGCCGGTGACGACGATCTGCGACTGGGCGGAGACGTCCTGGAGGCTCATCACGTTCTGCAGCGCACCGAGCAGGAAGACTCCCGCGATCGCACCGCCGAGCGTGCCCTTGCCGCCGTCGAAGTCGATACCACCGAGCAACACGGCCGCCACAACCGAGAGTTCGAGCCCGGTGGCGTTGTCATAGCGAGCGCTCGCGTAGTGCAGCGCCCAGAAGATCCCGGTGAGCGAAGCCATCAGCCCCGTCACCGTGAACAGGATCAGCTTCTGCCGCTTCACCCGGATCCCGGCGAACCGCGCCGCCTCCTCACTCGCCCCGATCGCGAACAGCGACCGCCCGAACGGGGTGGCGTGCAGCGCGACCACGGCGATGGCGAGCAGGACCAGGAAGGGCAGGAAGGCGTACGGGATGAAGGTGTCGCCGATGCGTCCGGCCGCGAAGTCCAGGTACTGGGTGGGGAAGTCGGTCACCGCGTCGGAGCCGAGCACGATCTGCGCGATACCGCGGTAGGCGGCGAGGGTGCCGATGGTGACGGCGAGCGACGGCAGTCCCAGCCTGGTCACCAGCAGACCGTTGATCAGTCCGCACACCACTCCGAGCACCAGGCAGATCGGAATGATCGTCTCGATCGTCATGCCCTGGTTCCACAGGGCGCCCATCACGGCGCCGGAGAGACCGGCGGTGGAGGCGACCGAGAGATCGATCTCGCCCGAGACGACCAGGAGCGTCATCGGCAGGGCGATCATCGCGATCGGAAGGGTGTTTCCGATCAGGAACGACAGGTTGAGAGCGTTTCCGAAGCCGTCGACCGTGCTGAAGGACAGCAGGAGCACAACGATCAGGAGAGCGCCGACAACCGTGTCCCAGCGAACGGCGCGCGCGAGCGACGAGTCAGCCATGGCGGGCGTTCCTCTTCTTCAGGGCGTTGGCCACGCGCAGTGCGACGATCCGGTCGACCGCGATGGCGAGGATGAGCAGGATGCCGTTGATGGCGAGGACCCAGACGGAGCTGACGCCGAGGGCGGGCAGCACGCTGTTGATGGAGGTCAGCAGCAGCGCGCCGAGCGCGGCGCCGTAGACGCTGCCGGAGCCGCCGGTGAAGACGACGCCACCGACCACGACCGCGCTGACGACGGTGAGTTCGTAGCCGTTGCCGGTGCCGGAGTCGACGTTGCCGAAGCGGGCCAGGTACATGGCGCCCGCGAGTCCGGCGAGGGCGCCGCAGAAGGTGTACGCGGCGAGGATCCGCTTGCGGACGGGGATGCCGGCGAGGCGGGCGGCCTCCGGGTTGGAGCCGAGGGCGTACAGCTCGCGGCCGCTGCCGTAGTGCTTGAGGTAGTACGCGGTGGCCACCAGGACGGCGACGGCGATCAGGGCCAGCCAGGGCACGGCGGAGATGCCGCCGGAGCCGAAGTCGACGAATCCGTCCGGGAGGTCGGCCGCGGTGATCTGGCGGGAGCCGACCCAGATGGAGTCGATGCCGCGGATGATGTAGAGCGTGCCGAGGGTGACGACGAGCGCGGGCACCTGGCCGAGGCTGACGAGCAGACCGTTCAGCAGACCGAAGGCGACGCCCATCAGGATCGCCAGCAGCACGGCGACCACCGGGTTGCCGCCGCCCTGGAGGTACGTGCCGGCGGCGAAGGCGCTGATGCCGAGGGTGGAGCCGACGGAGAGGTCGACGTTCCTGGTGATCACCACCAGGGACTGGCCCGTGGCGACCAGGACCAGGATCGTCGCGTTGAGCAGCAGGTCCTTGATGCCCTGTTCGGTGAGGAACTGGCTGTTGCCGATCTGGGTGACGACGATCATCACCACGAAGACGGCCAGGATGGCGAGTTCGCGCATCTTGAAGACGCGGTCGACGAGGCGGGTGCCGCTGGACTTGGGCACCTCGGTGACAGGGGCCTCGTTGGGAGTGGTCACCGTCATGCGGCGGCCCTCCCGGTTGCTGCGGCCATCACGGTTTCCTCGGTGGCTTCGGAGCGGGGGATCTCGGCGGTGAGGCGGCCCTCGTGCATCACGAGCACGCGGTCGGCCATGCCGAGGATCTCGGGCAGGTCGGAGGAGATCATCAGGACGGCCACTCCGTCGGCGGCGAGCTCGCTGAGCAGCCGGTGCACCTCGGCCTTGGTGCCGACGTCGATGCCACGGGTGGGCTCGTCGACGATCAGCACCCTGGGGCCGGTGGCGAGCCACTTGGCGAGGACGACCTTCTGCTGGTTTCCGCCGGACAGGGTGTTCACCGTGTCGGCGATCCGCGCGTACTTGACCTGGAGCTTGACGGCCCAGTCGAGGGAGCGGCTGCGTTCGGCGCCGCGGTCCATCAGGCCGGCCCTGACGGTCGTACGAAGGCCGGTGAGGCCGATGTTGCGCTCGATGGACATGTCCATCACCAGGCCCTGCGCGCGCCGGTCCTCGGGGACCAGGGCGAGGCCGGAGGCCATGGCGGTGGACGGGGCGCCGTTGGTGAGCCTGCGGCCGTCCACCTCGACCTCGCCGGCGTCCCAGCGGTCGATGCCGAACACGGCCCTCGCGACCTCGGTGCGGCCGGCGCCGACCAGTCCGGCGAGGCCGACGATCTCACCGCGCCGTACGTCGAAGGAGACGTCGGTGAAGACGCCCTCGCGGGTCAGCCGGCGCACGCTCAGGGCGACCTCGCCCGCCTGCACGTCCTGCTTGGGGTAGAGCTCGTCGAGGTCACGGCCGACCATCCGGCGTACGAGGTCGTCCTCGGTCATGCCGGCCAGCGGCTCGCTGGCGATCCAGGCGCCGTCCCGCAGGGTGGTGACCCGCTTGCAGATCTGGAAGATCTCCTCCAGGCGGTGCGAGATGAACAGGACGGCGGCGCCCTGCTCGCGCAGGGTGCGGACGACTCCGAAGAGGCGCGCGACCTCGCTGCCGGTGAGGGCGGCGGTCGGCTCGTCCATGATGAGGACGCGGGCGTCGAAGGAGAGCGCCTTGGCGATCTCGACGATCTGCTGGTCGGCGATGGACAGGCCGCGCGCGGGTCGGTCGGGGTCGAGGTCGACGCCGAGACGCTGCATCAGGGCCAGGGTCGCGGCGTGCGTCGCCCTGTGGTCGATCCGGCCGAGGGCGCGCCGTGGGCGGCGGCCCATGAAGATGTTCTCGGCGATCGACAGGTCGGGGAAGAGAGTCGGCTCCTGGTAGATGACGGCGATGCCGGCGTCGCGGGCGTCGCCGGGGCCGTGGAAGACGACCGGCTCACCGTCGAGCAGCACCTGGCCGGCGTCCGGCCGGTGCACTCCGGCGAGGGTCTTGATGAGGGTCGACTTGCCCGCGCCGTTCTCTCCGGCGAGGGCATGCACCTCCCCGGGAAACAGCTCCAGGGAGACGTCCCGCAGGGCGCGGACCGCGCCGAAGGACTTCGAGATGTCCCTGAGCGCCAGAACCGGGGCCGGACCCGTGGTGGACGGGTGGGTCATGAGGGCTCCTCGACGACGCCGGCGGGACGGCCCTCTCGGCGTCGTGAAAGGTTTCAACTTGGTTGCCGGGACGTTAGGCACGGACGCCATGTCACGTCAATGGGTTCGTGTCGAAAATATTTCGATGAACAAAGGTCACGGCCGAGTCACGGGAAACGGTCCGGGCCACAGGGGTTGACACTCCTGCGGGCGGCTCATACGTTCCCGTCTTGAATCGTTTCACAGCGAAGCGACTCGGACGGTGACCGTCCGACCACCTTCCGACTTCCGTCCCGACGTCACAGGAGCCCTCAGTGACCGAGCTCGCCGCGGTGAAGGCCGCACTCAAGACCCAGGCAGTCGAAACGCCGTCGTGGGCGTACGGGAACTCGGGGACGCGGTTCAAGGTGTTCGCCCAGCAGGGCGTGCCACGGACACCGCGGGAGAAGCTGGAGGACGCGGCCCAGGTGCACGCGTTCACGGGTGTAGCGCCGACCGTCGCCCTGCACATCCCGTGGGACAAGGTCGACGACTACGCGGCGCTGGCCAAGTTCGCCGAAGAGCGTGGCGTGAAGCTGGGCGCGATCAACTCCAACACCTTCCAGGACGACGACTACAAGCTGGGCAGCATCTGCCATCCGGACGCGGCGGTGCGGCGCAAGGCCGTCGATCATCTGCTGGAGTGCGTCGACATCATGGATGCGACGGGCTCGCGCGATCTGAAGCTGTGGTTCGCGGACGGCACGAACTATCCCGGGCAGGACGATCTCCGGGCGCGACAGGACCGGCTGGCCGAGGGGCTGGCCGAGGTGTACGAGCGGCTCGGGGACGGGCAGCGGATGCTGCTGGAGTACAAGTTCTTCGAGCCCGCCTTCTACTCGACGGACGTCCCGGACTGGGGGACGGCGTACGCGCACTGTCTGAAGCTCGGCGAGAAGGCGCAGGTCGTGGTCGACACCGGGCACCATGCGCCGGGGACCAACATCGAGTTCATCGTCGCCACGCTGCTGCGGGAGGCGAAGCTCGGCGGGTTCGACTTCAACTCGCGGTTCTATGCGGACGACGACCTGATGGTCGGGGCCGCGGATCCGTTCCAGTTGTTCCGGATCATGTACGAGGTCGTGCGCGGGGGTGGGTTCTCGTCCGACGTCGCGTTCATGCTCGACCAGTGCCACAACATCGAGGCGAAGATTCCGGCGATCATCCGGTCGGTGATGAATGTGCAGGAGGCCACGGCGAAGGCGTTGCTGGTCGACCGGGTCGCTCTGGGTGCGGCGCAGGCCTCGGGGGATGTGCTCGAGGCGAATGCCGTGCTGATGGACGCGTACAACACGGATGTGCGGCCGTTGCTTGCCGAGGTTCGGGGCGAGATGGGTCTCGACGCCGATCCCATCGCTGCGTACCGCCGGTCCGGGTGGGCCGAGAAGATCGTGGCCGAGCGGGTTGGTGGGGAGCAGGCCGGGTGGGGGGCGTAGGCGTCTGCCCTGATCTGTCGTACGCGGGCTGCGGGCCGTATGTGGCTGGTCGCGCCCACGCGGCGGAGCCGCATATCGATACAGCCCCGCGCCCCCAGGTAGGAACACTCCCCCTCCTCAAGAAGGATTGAAGTTCATGGCAACCCATCCCGAAGCCGCCGCCCTCCTCGCCCGTTCCCATCGGCTCGGCTCCGATCCCCGTAACACCAACTACGCCGGCGGCAACGCGTCCGCCAAGGGCACCGACACCGACCCCGTCACCGGGGGTGACGTCGAGCTGATGTGGGTCAAGGGGTCCGGTGGTGACCTCGGGACGCTCACCGAGGCGGGGCTGGCGGTGCTGCGGCTGGACCGGATGCGGGCACTGGTCGATGTCTACCCGGGCGTCGAGCGTGAGGACGAGATGGTCGCCGCCTTCGACTACTGCCTGCATGGCAAGGGCGGGGCCGCTCCGTCCATCGACACCGCGATGCACGGGCTGGTCGAGGCGGCGCATGTCGATCATCTGCATCCCGATTCCGGGATCGCGCTCGCCTGTGCCGCCGACGGGGAGAAGCTGACCGCCGAGTGCTTCGGGGACAGCGTGGTGTGGGTGCCGTGGCGGCGGCCGGGGTTCCAGCTCGGGCTGGACATCGCCGCTGTGAAGGCCGCCAATCCGCAGGCCGTCGGGTGCATTCTCGGGGGCCACGGGATCACCGCCTGGGGTGACACCTCCGAGGAGTGCGAGCGCAACTCGCTGCACATCATCCGCACCGCCGAGGCGTTTCTCGCCGAGCGCGGCAAGCCGGAGCCCTTCGGGCCGGTGATCGAGGGGTACGCGGCGCTCGGCGCCGTCGAGCGGCGGGAGCGGGCCGCGGCGCTGGCGCCGGTCGTCCGCGCCATCGCCTCCCAGGACCGCCCGCAGGTCGGTCACTTCACCGACTCCGACGTCGTCCTCGACTTCCTCGCGAGCGCCGAGCACCCGCGGCTCGCGGCCCTGGGAACCTCGTGCCCGGACCACTTCCTGCGGACCAAGGTGCGGCCGCTCGTCCTCGACCTGCCGCCGACCGCTCCGCTCGACGAGGTGATCGCCCGGCTCAAGGAACTGCACGCCGAGTACCGCGAGGAGTACGCCGCCTACTACCAGCGGCACGCCCTGCCCGACTCCCCCGCCATGCGGGGCGCCGACCCGGCGATCGTGCTGGTTCCGGGCGTCGGCATGTTCAGCTTCGGCAAGGACAAGCAGACCGCGCGGGTCGCGGGTGAGTTCTATGTCAACGCCATCAATGTGATGCGCGGGGCCGAGGCCGTCTCCACCTACGCGCCCATCGAGGAGTCCGAGAAGTTCCGGATCGAGTACTGGGCGCTGGAGGAGGCCAAGCTTCAGCGGATGCCGAGGCCCAAGCCGCTCGCGACGCGGGTCGCGCTGGTGACCGGGGCCGGCAGCGGGATCGGGAAGGCCATCGCACAGCGGCTCGTCGCCGAAGGTGCGTGTGTGGTCGTCGCCGATCTCAACGCCGACAACGCCCAGGCCGTCGCCGAGGAGCTGGGCGGACCGGACAAGGCCGTCGCGGTGGCAGTGGACGTCACGTCCGAGGAGCAGATCGCGGACGCCTTCAAGGCGGCCGTGCTCGCCTTCGGCGGTGTGGACCTGGTCGTCAACAACGCCGGCATCTCCATCTCCAAGCCGCTGCTGGAGACCTCGGCCAAGGACTGGGACCTGCAGCACGACATCATGGCGCGCGGTTCGTTCCTCGTGTCGAGGGAAGCGGCGCGTGTGATGATCGCCCAGGAGCTGGGCGGCGACATCGTCTACATCGCCTCCAAGAACGCCGTCTTCGCCGGTCCCAACAACATCGCCTACTCCGCCACCAAGGCCGACCAGGCTCACCAGGTGCGGCTGCTGGCCGCCGAGCTGGGTGAGCACGGCATCCGGGTCAACGGGATCAACCCCGACGGTGTCGTGCGCGGGTCGGGCATCTTCGCCGGCGGCTGGGGAGCCAAGCGGGCCGCCGTGTACGGGGTCGAGGAGGAGAAGCTGGGTGAGTTCTACGCCCAGCGCACCATTCTCAAGCGCGAGGTGCTCCCGGACCATGTCGCGAACGCCGTGTTCGCCCTGACCGGCGGGGACCTGACGCACACCACCGGGCTGCACATCCCGGTCGACGCCGGCGTCGCGGCCGCCTTCCTGCGATGAGCACGAGCGTGAAGTCGTACGCCGCGGTCGACCTGGGCGCCTCCAGCGGGCGCGTCATGGTCGGCCGCGTCGGCCCGGACTCGCTGGAGCTGAGCGAGGCCCACCGCTTCCCGAACC
Organism: Streptomyces sp. NPDC028907; assembly: GCF_055564995.1. Lineage (NCBI taxonomy): Bacteria > Bacillati > Actinomycetota > Actinomycetes > Kitasatosporales > Streptomycetaceae > Streptomyces > Streptomyces sp. NPDC028907. The sequence continues at coordinate 164,104 of NZ_JBVHVE010000009.1, read as the reverse complement.
GGCCGGTGCGCGTACCGGAAGGGCTGCGCTGGGACGTGCTCGGGCTGTACGCGGGGGTGCTGGACGGGCTGCGGGCGGCCGGCGCCCACTGCGGTGGACGACTCGACTCCGTCGGCATCGACAGCTGGGCCGTGGACTACGGACTGCTGGACACCGACGGGGCCCTCCTCGGCAACCCCGTGCACTACCGCGACTCCCGCACGGAGGGGGTCGCGGAGAAGGTGTGGGCGAGCGTCCCGGCGGCGGAGCTGTACGCCGCGACCGGTTTGCAGTACGCCCCGTTCAACACCCTGTACCAGCTGACGGCCGCCCGAGGCTCCGCTCAACTGGCTCATGCCAAGCGGGTGTTGCTCGTACCGGACCTGCTGACGTACTGGCTCACCGGCGAGCAGGGCACCGAGCTCACCAACGCCTCCACCACCCAGCTGATCGATCCGCGGACGCGGGACTGGTCGTACGAGGTCGCCTCGCGGCTGGGTGTCGATCTGGACCTGTTCGCGCCGCTGCGGCAGCCCGGCGACTTCGCGGGGGTGCTGCGCGGTGAGGTGCTGGAGGAGACCGGGCTGAGCGGGCCGGTGCCGGTGACGGCGGTCGGGTCGCACGACACCGCGTCGGCGGTGGCCGCCGTCCCGGCGGAGGGCGAGCGGTTCGCGTACATCTGCACCGGCACCTGGTCGCTGGCGGGCCTTGAGCTGAACGCCCCCGTGCTGAGCGAGGAGAGCCGGGCCGCCAACTTCACCAATGAGCTGGGGCTGGACGGCACGGTCCGGTATCTGCGGAACATCATGGGGCTGTGGCTGCTCCAGGAGTGCGTGCGCGCGTGGGGCGAGCCCGAACTGGGCGGGCTGCTGCTGGACGCCTCCAAGGTGCCGGCGCTGCGGTCGGTCGTGGACGCGGGGGACGCGGCGTTCCTGGCGCCGGGGCGGATGCCGGAGCGGATCGCCGAGGCGTGCCGTGTCTCGGGGCAGCCGGTGCCCGCCTCGCCCGCCGAGATCACGCGCTGCATCCTCGACTCGCTCGCCCTCGCCCACCGCAGGGCGATCGCCGACGCTCAGCGGCTGGCCGACCATCCGGTCGACGTCGTGCATGTCGTCGGGGGCGGCACCCGCAACGCCCTGCTGTGCCAGCTGACCGCCGACGCGTGCGGGCTGCCGGTGGTGGCGGGCCCGACGGAGGCCGCAGCGCTGGGGAACGTCCTGGTCCAGGCGCGCACCCACGGGCTGGTCGGCGACCTCGCCGACGGGCGGCGCCTGCTCACCCGTACGCAGCCGCTGACCCGGTACGAGCCGCGGGGGGACGCGGCGCGCTGGAGCGAGGCGGAGGCCCGGCTCACCCGAGGGTGAATCTCACCCCACGGTGAGCGGGGTCTCCCCCGGGCCGCGTGCCCGCATTACCCTGCACTCATCCGATGATCGATCACAAGGAGCCGCGATGCGTGTCGCCCTGTTCCTGACCTGTGTCAACGACACGCTCTATCCGGACACCGGGCGCGCCGTGGTGAAACTGCTGACCAGGCTGGGCGTCGACGTCGACTTCCCGATGGCCCAGACCTGCTGCGGCCAGGCCCACTACAACACCGGCTACCGCCATGAGGCCGAGCCGCTCGCCCGGCATTTCTCCGATGTCTTCGGGGAGTACGAGGCGATCGTCACCCCGTCCGGCTCGTGCGGCGCGATGGTGCGCGAGCTCTACCCCAGGATAGGTGAGCGGGCCCGCGCCGAGGGGCGCGGGGACTCCCTTGCCGCGACCCTGGCACCGGTGGTGCCGAAGACGTACGAACTGACGGAGTTCCTGGTGGACGTGCTGGGGGTGACGGACGTGGGCGCCTACTACCCGCACAGGGTGACGTACCACCCGACCTGTCACGGTCTGCGCGGGCTGGGCCTCGCCGACCGGCCCCGGCGGCTCCTCCAGGCCGTCAAGGGACTGGAGTTGGCGGAGCTGCCGGGGGCGGACGAGTGCTGCGGGTTCGGCGGCACCTTCGCCCTGAAGAACTCCGATGTCTCGGCGGCGATGGGTGCGGACAAGGTGCGCAACGCCGAGTCGACGGGCGCCGACGTGCTGTGCGCGGCGGACAACTCCTGTCTGATGCACATCGGCGGGACCATGGCACGGCTGCGCACGGGCATGCGCCCGGTGCACATCGCGGAGATCCTGGCGAGCACGGAGGAGGAGCCGACGGCATGAGTGGGACGTATCTCGGGATGCCGGCGTTTCCGAAGGCCGCGCACGAGGCCGTGCACGACACGACCCTGCGCGGCAATCTGCGGCACGCCACGCACACGATCCGCGGCAAGCGGGCCAAGGCGGTCGCGGAGGTGTCCGACTGGGCTCAGCTGCGGGAGGCCGGGAAGCGGATCAAGGACCATACGCTGCGTCATCTCGACCGGTATCTCGTCCAGTTGGAGGAGTCGGTCACGGCGGCGGGCGGCACGGTCCACTGGGCCGCTGACGCCGACGAGGCGAACGAGATCGTGGCCCACCTCGTCAAGATGACCGGCGAGTCCGAGGTCGTCAAGGTCAAGTCGATGGCCACCCAGGAGATCGGGCTCAACGAGGCCCTGGAGGCGGAGGGCATCCGCGCCTACGAGACCGATCTCGCCGAGCTGATCGTGCAGTTGGGCAAGGACCGGCCGTCGCACATCCTCGTCCCGGCGATCCACCGCAACCGGGGCGAGATCCGGGACATCTTCGAGCGTGAGATGAGCGAGTGGGGTCGCCCGGCTCCCGATGGGCTCACCGACACGCCCGCCGAACTGGCGGAGGCGGCTCGGCTGCACCTGCGCGAGAAGTTCCTGCGGGCCAAGGTCGGCATCTCCGGCGCCAACTTCATGGTCGCCGAGTCCGGCACGCTGGTCGTCGTCGAGTCCGAGGGCAACGGGCGGATGTGTCTGACCCTGCCCGAGACGCTGATCTCCGTCGTCGGCATCGAGAAGATCGTGCCGACCTGGCAGGACCTGGAGGTCTTCCTCCAGACCCTCCCCCGCTCCTCCACCGCCGAGCGCATGAACCCGTACACCTCGACCTGGACCGGCACCACGGACGAGGACGGTCCGCAGAACTTCCACCTGGTCCTGCTCGACAACGGCCGCACCGACACCCTCGCCGACGAGGTCGGCCGCCAGGCCCTGCGCTGCATCCGCTGCTCGGCCTGCCTCAACGTCTGCCCGGTGTACGAGCGGGCCGGCGGGCACGCCTACGGCTCGGTCTACCCGGGCCCGATCGGCGCCATCCTCAGCCCTCAGCTCCGGGGCGTGACAAGCGAGATCGACGCCTCGCTGCCGTACGCGTCGTCGCTGTGCGGCGCCTGCTACGAGGTGTGCCCGGTCGCCATCGACATCCCCGAGGTGCTGGTGCATCTGCGGGAGCGGGTCGTCGAGGGCGGCCAGGTGACCGCGAACGGCAACAAGGTGGTGCTGAAGCCCGCGAAGGGGCATGCCGCCGAGCGGGCCGCGATGCGGGCGGCACGCTGGGCGTTCAGCCACCCGGGGGCCCTGCGGACCGGGCAGCGGCTCGCCTCGCGCACCCGCCGTCTGCATCCGCGGACGCTGCCCGGCCCCGGCAAGGCGTGGAGTGGGACGCGGGACCTGCCGGCGGTGCCGGCGGAGCCGTTCCGGGACTGGTGGCAGCGGACGCAGGGCGGAAAGGGCGGTGCCAAGTGAGCAGCAGGGAAAGGATCCTGGGGCGGGTGCGGCGGGCGCTGGCCGATGTTCCGGACAGGGAACGCGACGCGACGGCGTACGAGCGGGCGGTGCCGCGGGAGTATCTGCGTGAGCACGGGTCTCGGAGCCTTGCGGAGACGGTCGAGTTGCTGGCCGAGAACCTGGCGGACTACCGGGCGATCGTGCACCGCTGTACTCCCGCCGATCTCGCGGCCACGATCGCCGGGATGCTGGCGGCGCGGGGGGCGAAGACGGTGCTGGTGCCGCCGGGGCTGGAGTCCGAGTGGCTCGCGGCGACCGACGCCGAGCGGATCGCGGATCGGGCGCAGAGCACCCCGGAGGAGCTGGACCGGGTCGACAGCGTGGTCACGGCGTGTGCGGTGGCCATCGCCGAGACCGGCACCATCGTCCTCGACGGCTCCCCCGACCAGGGCCGCCGCCGCATCACGCTCGTCCCCGACCACCACATCTGTGTCGTACGGGTCCCCGAGCAGGTCGTGTCGTCCGTCCCCCAGGCCCTCGAACGCCTGGATCCCACCCGCCCGTTGACCTGGATCTCCGGCCCGTCGGCGACCAGCGACATCGAGCTGGACCGGGTCGAGGGGGTACACGGCCCGCGCACGCTGGAGGTGGTCCTCGTCGGCGGCTGAGCGCGCCGGCTCAGATGTCGCGCCGCTCCAACGGCCGTACGGCGGGGCCCTGGACGATCCGGCCGTCGGGGTCGAAGCGGGAGCCGTGGCACGGGCATTCCCAGGCCCGCTCGGCGCGGTTGAAGGCGACCAGGCAGCCCAGGTGGGTGCACTTCGCGGAGACGGCGTGCACGGCGCCGTCCTCGTCACGGTGGACGGCGCAGCGTTTGCCCGCCACGTGGACGATGGCGCCGTCGCCGCGGGCGATGTCGTCCACCGAGCCGGCCGAGGGGCCCGGCAGGTGCTGGAGCCGGTCGCCTACGAAGTGGCGTGCCACGTCGGCCTGGTGCTTGACGAAGTCCTTGCCCTCGCGGACGACGGACATCACCCGGCGCGGGTCGTACAGCTCGCTCCACGGGTTCTCCCGGCCGGTGACCAGATCGCAGAGCAGCCGGCCCGCCATGATGCCGCTGCTGAGTCCCCAGCCGCCGAAGCCGGTGGCCACGTGGCAGTACCGGCTCGCGGGGTGCAGGGGGCCGACGAGCGGTACGGAGTCGGTGGAGTCGTTGTCCTGGGTGGCCCAGCGGTGGGTGAAGGCGAGCTCGCCGAAGCGGTCCGTCGCCCAGTCGGACAGGTCCTTGAAGCGTGCCTCGACATCGCCGCCGGTGCCCGGGGTGAAGTGCTCGCCGGTGACGATGAGCAACCGTTTGCCGTCCGCGTAGGGCGCCGTGCGCACCGAGCGGGTGTTCTGCTCGGGGGTGATGTACATGCCGTCCGGTGCGGCGGCCGCGTCGATGGGAGCGGCGACCACCAGTTCCCGCCGGGGCGACAGGCGTGTGAACAGCAGCGCGCGGTCGAAGATCGGGTAGTGGGTGGCGACCACGACGGTCTCGGCCCGGACCTTCACCCCGTCCTCGGTCGTCAGCACACAGGGTTCGCCCTCGGACAGACCGACCACGCGTGTGTGCTCGTACACCTGACCGCCCAGGCGTTTCAGATCGGCGACCAGCGCCAGCAGGTACTTGCGGGGGTGGAACTGCGCCTGCCCCGCGACGCGCACCGCGCCCGCCACCGGATACGGCAGGTCCGTGTCGGTGACGTACTCGGCGGCCAGGCCCGCCTCCCGGGCCGCGTCGGCCTCCGCCCTCAGTTCGTCGGTACGGTCGCCGTCCTCGGCGTAGGTGTAGGCCGACGCCTCCTCCCAGTCGCAGTCGATGCCGAGCTCGTCCACGACCTCGGCGGCGTGCCGGATCGCGTCCGTCTGGGAGGTCGCGTACAGGTGGGCGCCGTCCTTGCCGCGGGTGCGTCGGAGACGGTCGTAGATCAGGGTGTGCTGGGCGGTGAGCTTCGCGGTGGTGTGCCCGGTGACGCCGGTGGCGACCCGGTCCGCCTCCAGCAGGGCGACGCCGTGCCCCCGGCGGGCCAGTTCCCAGGCGGTGGCGATCCCGGCGATGCCCGCACCCACGACGGCGACGTCGACCGTGAGGTCGCCGGGCGGCGGAGGTGCGAGGTCGCCGGGCGGTGCCGTCTCGATCCAGTACGACGGGTGGGTGCGGGTCGGCTCGTCCATGGCGGCCGAGTTCCCCGGACCGGCTCCGTCACACGAGGACCGCAGGTCAGCCCAGAGCGCAGGTCACCTGGTGGCGGCGGGGTGTCCGGCTCTCACGCACCGTGTCCGGGTCGGCCGTGGGGATGCGCAGGGTCGCCGTACTGTTCGCGGGGACCACGGCCCGGTGCGGGCGTCCGCAGCAGTGGGGCGCCGGGTGTGGGGCCGCTTGCCCGCCATGGTGATCCAGCGGGCGCCGTCCCAGCCTGCCGTGCCGTCGGTGCCGAGCAGGCCGGTCTCGTCCCAGACCGTCACCGTCCAGTGGTGGCGGGTGGTGCGGTCGCGACCAGGATCCGGTACGCCGACTGGCGGCGACCGCGCCCCGAGGACGCCGTGCGCCAGCCGAAGCCGTGCGCGCCGGGGCCGGGGGTGTCGTCAAGTACACCTGGCATTACGGGTCCTGCGCCCCATGTGGTCGAGTCGTCCGCTCCGTAGCTTCTTCGGCAGGGCACAGGGAGTGCCGGACGGGGAGTGATGACGATGTGGCGCGCGGGCTCGCGACGGACGCACGACAAGGGACCGGCAGCCGAGGCGCTCCGGCTGGTCAAGGTCAGCAAGACCTACGGGGCGCGGGACAGTGCCGTGACCGCTCTGGACGGGGTCACCCTCGGGCTGGGGCGGGGCACGTTCACCGCGGTGATGGGGCCTTCGGGTTCCGGCAAGACCACGCTGTTGCACTGCGCGGCCGGTCTGGACCGGCCGGACAGCGGCATCGTGTGCGTGGACGGCACCGAGCTGACCGGGGGTGGTGAGGCCGAGTTGACGAGGTTCCGGCGCGGTCGGATCGGGTTCGTGTTCCAGCAGTACAACCTGCTGGAGACGCTCACCGTCGCACAGAACACGGTGCTGCCGCTCAAGCTCGCCGGGCAGCGTGTCGACCGCGGGCGTGCCCGGGAGGTGCTGGCCTCGGTCGGCCTCGGCGACCGGCTCGGGCACCGCCCCGGCCAGTTGTCCGGCGGGCAGCGGCAGCGCGTGGCCATCGCCCGCGCGCTGGTGACGGAGCCCCGGGTGATCTTCGCGGACGAGCCGACGGGCGCCCTGGACACCCGTAGCGCGCGTGAGGTGTTGCTGTTGCTCCAGCGAGCGGTGCGGGTGCACGGCCGGACCGTGGTGATGGTGACCCACGACCCCGTCGCCGCCTCCTACGCGGACTCGGTGCTGTTCCTGGCGGACGGCAGGCTGGCGGGCCGGATGGACGCGCCGACGGCGGACGCGGTGGCCGAACGCCTCGCGCACCTGGGCGACAACGCCACGACGGGGGTGTGAGCGATGTTCCTGCTGGCCATGCGGTCGATCCGGCACCGTCCCGGGCGGTTCCTCGCGACGCTGCTGTCCGCGTTCCTGGGCGCGGTGATCATCATGACGTTCAACTCGATGCACGACACGGCGGCACAGGACGGCGTGGACCCGACCAGCGCGCAGACCCTGACCACCGCGGCGGGCGTCGTCGGCGGCTACGGCACCCTGCTGGTCTTCTTCGCCGTCGCCTCCGCCCTGACGGTCAACGTCCGGCAGCGCGCCGCCGAGTTGGAGCTGCTGCGCCGCTCGGGAGCGACTCCCGCGCAGCTCAGGCGGATGGTGGTCGGCGAGGCGGTGGTCGTGGCCCTGGTGGGCGCTGCGCTGGCGATCGGCCCGGCGCTGCTGGGCGGCCGGGCCCTGCTGGAGGTGTTCCAGGACAGCGGCCAGGTCGCCGAGTCCGTCGATTTCTCCTTCGGCCCGATCGCGCTCGCGACGGGCATCGACATCACGCTGCTCGCGTCGGCCGGCGCCGCGTTCCTCGCCGTACGGCGCGCGACGCGCGGGCAGGAACGTCGGGGCGGGGTCCGGAAGCTCCTCGCGTACGCCGCGCTGCTCGCCGGGGCCGCGTCGGCCTCCTCCACCTTCGTGTTCTCGGCGACGGACGCGGCCCTGATGGCACCGCCCGCCTACGGTGCGATCCTGCTGTCGGTGGGCTGCGCGCTGATGGCACCGCGCCTGCTGGAGGCCGTGCTGGACCGGCTGCCGCTGCACGGCGCGAGCGGCTGGCTGGCGGTGCGGAACCTGCGCGAGCGGGCCGGTCATCTGGCCGGGATCCTGATGTCGCTGATCCTGTTCACGGCGGTCGCCACGGCCACGCTCACCATGCAGGCGGTGGAGAGCGACGCCGTGGCCGCCTCGGGCCTGAAGAAGTCGGTCGACGCCAGGAACCTGGAGACGCTCAACTTCACGGTCGTCGGCATCATCGTGGTCTTCGTCTGCGTGATGCTGATCAACTCGCTGTACGCGGCGACCAGTTACCGGGCGCGGGAGTTCGGGCAACAGCGCCTGGCGGGCGCGACCCCCGGTCAGGTGCTCGGGACGGTGGGCACCGAGACACTGGTCCTGACGGTCACCGGAGTCCTCTTCGGCATGGCGGCCGCACTGGCCGGCATCGTCCCGTTCACGACGGTCCGCACCGACGGAGTGCTCCCGGGCGAGGTCTACGGCATCGGGGTCGCGGTGATCGCGGTGGCGGCGACGGTGACGCTGGGGACGAGCCTGGCCACGGCACGGCGGATGCTGCGGACGCCGGCGGTGGGGGCGGTCGCGGTGGCGAGCTGAGAACGACCGGTACGGCGGGGGCGGTTGCTGCGGCGGCCGCTCCCCGCCGTCGTTGCGACGGCGGCAAGCGACGGCCTCCGCCACGGCCCCACCCCTACTTCACGCCTGCCACATCCGACAACCCGGTCACCGTCACCGTGGCCGGCCCCTCCAAGGTCTCGATACGGGCGACCACGCTCGCCGGGTGGTCCGGATCCTTCAGCTCGACCAGCGCGGCGAGATACGGGCAGCCCCGGTAGGCGGGCTCGATGGACGCCTGCTCAAGCCGTTCGAAGACGCGCAGGATCGGCTCGCGGGGTGTGCCGGCGCCCTGCGCTGCGGACGCCGTCCGGGCCTCGTAGACCGGCAGCCGTCGCTCCAGGCTCGCCGCGAGGACCTCGTCCTTGCTCGCGCTTGCTCGCGAAGAGCTGGTGCATGGCCCGCTTCGAGACCCCGGCCGTCCGGCACAACGCCTCGACGCCGACGCAGACGCCCTCGCGGTAGAAGAGCTCGCCGGCCGCGTCGAGGAGCCGGTCCCTGGTGGACGCCTTGCCTGTGGTGGCCGTACCCGCGAGGCTCCCCGCGCCGCGACCGCGGGGAAACCGATCGGTCTACCACCTTCCGGTCCACGGAACCTCCGTGACATCATCGGTGAACAAGCGCTTAGACATGCACGCGTCCTGAGCGCCCGACCGTAGCCGCCGAGCTGGAGGCCCCGTTGTTCACTTCCGTCGACGACGTCTCCGCACGTCTGGCCGAGACCGGCTATCTCGCCTCGCCCGCCGTCGCCACGACCGTCTTCCTCGCGGACCGCCTCGGCAAGCCGCTCCTGGTGGAGGGCCCGGCCGGGGTCGGCAAGACGGAGCTCGCGAAGGCCGTGGCCCAGGTGGCGGAAGCACAGCTGGTACGGCTGCAGTGCTACGAGGGAGTCGACGAGTCCCGGGCGCTGTACGAGTGGAACCACGCCAAGCAGCTGCTGCGGATCAGCGCGGGCCGCGACGAGACGTGGGACGAGACGCGCACGGACATCTTCAGCGAGGAGTTCCTGCTCACGCGGCCACTGCTGACGGCCATCCGGGGCGACGACCCCAAGGTGCTGCTGATCGACGAGACCGACAAGGCGGACGTCGAGGTGGAGGGCCTGCTCCTGGAGGTGCTCAGCGACTTCCAGGTCACCGTGCCGGAGCTGGGCACGATCAGCGCGACGCGCCGCCCGTTCGTCGTCCTCACCTCCAACGCGAGCCGGGAGCTGTCCGAGGCGCTGCGCCGCCGCTGTCTGTTCCTGCACATCGGCTTCCCGGACGAGGAGTTGGAGCGGCGGATAGTACGGCTGAAGGTGCCGGGCCTCGACGAGGCGCTGGCCCGCTCGGTCGTCCGGGTCGTGGGCGCGCTGCGGGCGATGGACCTGCGCAAGGTGCCCTCGGTCGCCGAGACCATCGACTGGGCACGCACCCTGCTCGCGCTCGGCGCCGACACCCTGGACGAGACCGTCGTCCGGGACACGCTCGGCGTCCTCCTCAAGCACCAGGACGACGTCCTCAAGGCTTCCGCCAAGCTCGACCTGGACGCCCTGTGACCACGCCCGCGGAGGCGGGGGTCGCCGAGCGGCTGACGTCGTTCGTCGCGGCCCTGCGCGCGCACGGCGTCCGGATCGGTACCGGCGAGACGGTGGACGCGGCGCGGGCGGTCGAGGCGCTCGGCCTCGCGGACCGGGAGCTGCTGCGCGAAGGGCTGGCGGCGACCCTGTTGCACGGCCCCGGTCAACGGCCGGTGTACGACCCGGTCTTCGACCTGTACTTTCCGCGCGGGGTCGGCGGTCCGGAGCGGGGGAGCGCCGGCCGGGAGGATCTCCGCGACCGGCTGGCGGACGCCCTGAGCGCCGACGACCGGGCGACGATGGCGCGGCTGGCGGTCGAGGCGGTCGACGGTTTCGGGGGATACGGCTCCTCGCCGGAGTCGGACGGCTGGTCGTCGTACCAGACGCTCGAACGGCTGCGTCCGCAGACCCTGTTCGCCCGCGTCCGCGACAACATCCGTGGGCAGGGCGGCAGTTCCGGGTTCACCGACCGGCTGCTGGAGGACGAGATCCGCCGGCGTATCGACACGTTCCGGACGCTGGTGGCGGCGGAGGCACGGCGTCGGGTGGCCGAGCGGCGGGGCCGGGACGAGATCGCCCGGCGGGCGGTGGCGCCGACCGCCGACCGGCTGGAGTTCCTGTTCGCCGGGAAGGCTCAACTGGCCGAGCTGCGCAGGACCGTGGCGCCGCTGGCCCGCAAGCTGGCGACCCGTCTCGCGGCCCGTCGCCGCCGTGCCTCCCGGGGCTCGATCGATCTACGGCGGACCCTGCGCGGGTCGCTGTCGACGGGCGGGGTGCCGATGAAGCCGGTGCTGCGCCGCCGTCGTCCGGTCCGTCCCGAACTGGTGTTGCTGTGCGATGTGTCGGGCTCGGTGTCCGGGTTCTCGGACTTCACGATGTTGCTGGTGCAGGCGCTGCACGACCAGTTCAGCAAGGTGCGGGTGTTCGCGTTCGTCAACCGGATCGACGAGGTGACCCAGCTGCTCGAACACGGCGCGGCCGACCCGGAGGGGCTCGGCGCCCGTATCGATGCGGAGGCCACGCTCACGGGCTATCACGGCAGCAGCGACTACGGCATGGCACTGGGCGAGTTCGCCGAGCGCTACGGCGACGCCGTCGGACCGCGCACGACCGTGTTCGTCCTCGGCGACGCCCGTACCAACATGAGCGACCCGAACCTGCCGGCCGTGCGGCAGATCGCCGAACGGGCCCGCCGTGTCTACTGGTTGAACCCCGAGCAGTGCTCGCGCTGGGGCACGGGCGACTCCGCCGCACCCGACTACGCCGAGCTGGTCGAGATGCACGAGTGCCGCACGGCCCGGCAGCTCAGTGCGTTGGTGGCGCGGCTGTTGCCGGTGTGACGGTGTGCCGTCGAGGTGGTCAGGCGGCGGAGACCTGCGGGTAGAGGCCGGCCGGGTCCGCCGCCAGCCCCGCCTTGACCTGCCGTGAGGGGTCGTCGGCGTCCTGGGCACGCTCGGCGGCCGCCGCGGACGGACGCGGGGTCGGTCACCTCCAGGGCGAGCGGCACGGCGTCGGGGTGTGTGACGGTGCGCGGGTCGCGGGCGGCGGCGGACACCTTCTTCGCACCCCCCTCGTACAGGGCGGCGACCAGGGCGCGACCGATGCCGCGGCTGCCGCCGGTGACCAGGGCGACGGAACCTTCGATGGCGTTCACGGCAGATCTCCCTCACAGCCCGACACGCGGGAAACTGATCGGTTTCCCGCGACCGGAGGGGTGAACCGATCGGTCTCCTCAGGGTGAGGGGAGGGCCGGACCCCGGCGAAAATCAGGGTTCGTCCCCGATGGTCGGCAGGACGTGGGTTTCCTACGCTCGGCGGGAGCGGAGGGGGATCCCATGAAGGCAGTGATGCAGAATCGGTACGGCTCGGCGGACGTCCTGGAGTTCAGGGACATCGACCGGCCGGTGCCGGCGGCCGACGAGGTGCTGGTGCGGGTGCGCGCGGCCTCGGTCAACGCGTACGACTGGCACCTCATGCACGGCGACCCGGTGATCGGGCGCACCATGATGGGGTTCCGCAGGCCCAAGGCGCCCGTGCGGGGCCGGGACTTCGCGGGGGTGGTGGAGGCGGTGGGGGCCGGGGTCACGGGGATCGGGCCCGGTGACGAGGTGTACGGCGAGGCCGACGGCGCGTTCGCGGAGTACGTGTGCGCCAAGGACGGCATGGTGGGCCCGAAGCCGGCCAACCTGACCTTCGAGCAGGCTGCCGCGATACCCCTCGCGGGGAACACCGCACTGATCGGCCTGCGGGACGTGGCCCGGGTGCGGAGCGGCCAGACGGTCCTGGTCAACGGCGCCTCGGGCGGGGTGGGCACGTTCGCCGTGCAGCTCGCCAAGGTCTACGGCGCGCAGGCGACGGCGGTGTGCGGCACGCGGAACGTGGACCTGGTCCGCTCCCTCGGCGCGGACCAGGTCATCGACTACAAGGTGGAGGACTTCACCCGCGGTGGCCGCCGATACGACGTCGTACTGGACCTCGTGGGCAACCACTCACTGGCAGGGTTCCGGCGCGCGCTCACACCCACCGGCACGCTCGTGCTCTCCGGTGGCGGCGTGTACGAGGGCGGCAGCGTCGTCGGACCGATGGGGCTGTTCTTCAGGCGGCGGCTGGCAGCGCCCTTCGCCCGCCAGCGGCTGCTCGAACTTCCGGCCCGGCAGAGCAGGGCGAACCTCGCGGCGCTGCGCGAGCTGGCCGAGTCCGGGAAGATCACCCCGGTCGTCGAGCGGACGTATCCCCTGAGCGAGGCGGCCGAGGCGATCCGGTACGTGGAGGTGGAGCACGCGCGCGCGAAGGTCGTCGTCACGGTGTGAGGTGCCGGCGCGGGCCGGCCCGGGCTAGTCGTTCTTCTTCGCGAACTCCCTCGCCGTCTGCCCCTGGAAGTCACAGACCACGACCGGCTCGTCGCCCAGGACCCAGGCGTCGTGTCCGGGTGAGACGACGAAGACGTCGCCGGGGCCGACCTCGCTCTCACCACCGTCGTCCATGCGGATGCGCATACGGCCTCGGAGTACGTAGCCGTTGTGGTGCATCTGACAGGTGTCCGTGCCCGCGATCGGGGCCACGTCCTGAGTCCAGCGCCAGCCGGGCTCGAAGGTTGCCACGGCGAAGTCGAGATCCGACATGTGGACGGCTTCCATGTGGCCGTGGGGGAAATCACGCCGCTCGTCCGGCTTGTCGAGCGTCTTCACTTCCAACATGACGCGCTCCCTTCCGGCCGCACCTCAGCACGGCCGGGGGGCCGGTCGCCCCGGCGGCCCTGGACACCGCCGTCGGTGGCCGGTCTCCTACTACTCAATCGTCCGCCCGTCCACCCGGGGCCGCCAACCGAGGGAAACGCGCTCCGAGAACCGATCCTCAGTCCCGCTTCCCGCAGAGCTCGGCGAAGCGCTCCGCGTCGATGTTGCCGCCGGAGACGATCACGCCGACCCGGCGGGGCAGCGCGCCCGTTCGGCCGGTGAGCAGGGCGGCCAACGGGGTGGCGCCGCTCGGCTCCACGACGATCTTCAGGCGTTCGAAGGCGAACCGCATCGCGTCCCGGATCTCGTCGTCGCCGACCAGTGCGATCTCGTCGACGAGCCGCCGGTTGACCGAGAAGGTCAGCTCGCCGGGAGTGTGCAAGGCCTGGCCGTCGGCGATGGTGTGCGGCACCGGGATGCTGATGCGCCGACCCGCCTCCAGGGACCGCTTGGTGTCGTCCCCGGCCTCCGGTTCGACGCCGATCACCCGGATGCCCGGGTGCAGCCCCTTGGCCACCGTGGAGGTCCCCGCGATGAGCCCGCCACCGCCGACGGGCGCCAGCATCGCGCCCAACTCCCCTACCTCTTCCAGAAGTTCGAGGGCGGCCGTGCCCTGTCCGGCCATGATGTGCGGGTGCTCGTAGGGCGGGATGACGGTGAGGCCCCGTTCGGCGGCGAGGGCCGCGGCGATGGCGACACGGTCGCCGGTGAAGCGGTCGTAGGTGACGATCTCGGCGCCGTAGCCGTAGGTGGCGGCGCGCTTCGACGGCGGGGCGTCCTCCGGCATGACGATCACCGCGGTGGTGCCGAGTTCGCGGGCGGCCAGGGCGACGGCCTGGGCGTGGTTCCCGGACGAGTAGGCGGCGATACCGCGCGCGAGCTGCTCCGGGGTGAGGCGGGAGGCAGCGTTGTAGGCTCCGCGGAACTTGAAGGCGCCCACGCGCTGGAAGTTCTCGCACTTGAGGAAGACCTCGGCGCCGACGAGGGCGTCGAGCGTGCGCGAGCGCAGCACCGGGGTGCGGTGGGCGACGCCCTTGAGCCGTGCGGCGGCGTCGCGGACGTCGTCGAGGGTGACCGGCGGGGTGGTGGTCGTCACGCGTGTCCTCCAGGGGCTGTCGTGTCGGTCGCGGCCTTGTCCTTCGCCGATCCGGTACCGGCGCGTGCCTGGGAGAGATAGCTGTAGGCGGACGCGCGGGAGATGCCGAGCCGTGCCGCGACCTGCTCGATCGCGCGGCGCACGGCGAACACGCCCCGGTCGTCCAGGCCGCGGAACAGCTCCAGGCGCTGTGCGCGGTCGAGCCCGGCCCAACTCCCGTTCTGCCGGAGCTGGTGGGCGTCGAGGATGGCGTCGACGACGGAGTCGATGTCGTTGCCGAAGGCGGTGACCGGCACGTCGGCGCTGCCGCTGCTTCCGGGAGCGCCGACGCCGGCGAGGGCGCCGAGCAGCGCCTGGGCGTCGTTCACGGCGGTGACGTCCAGGTTGACGCACAGAGCGCCGAACACGGTGCCCGTCGAGTCCCGCAGCACCATGGTGGACGCCTTGACCAGGCGGCCGTTGTGGGTGCGGGTGACGTAGTTCAGCTCGTCGCCCGCGTCGTCGCCGCGCGCGACGATCCGCATACCGATCTCACTCATCGCCCCGCCGACGGTCCGGCCGGTCACCGAGCCGGCCACGGCGACCACGGAGCGGTCGGGGTGACGGTAGTCGTGCAGGACCACCTCGCACATCGGGCCGAACGTGGCCGCGAGGCCGTCGACGACGGGTCTGAGGGCGGTGACGATTGCGTCCCGCTCGGCCTGCAGGGTGTGCTCGGACGTCATCGCCTGCTCCCGCTCTCCGGACTGGGCCCTCCCTAGACTACAGGTCCAAATTCTGTACTGACAGTCCAAAGCGACTGAGGGACCTCGAACAGTGCGACCCGGATCTTGACGCCGCGCGTGATGTTACCGGTAACATCCAGCCATGACCGTGACGTCGGCACCCCCGCACCCCCGGGTCTTCAGCCCCGCCGCAGTGGTCGCCTCCTGTGGGGGCTTCGTGCTGATGGGTGCCCTCCAAGCCCTGTACGGGCCGGCGATTCCGGCATTCCGTGAGGAGTTCGGGCTGTCGCCGTCGGCTGCCGGGCTCGGGCTGAGTGCGCACTTCGTCGGAGGGGTGGCCGGGGTGCTGCTCTTCGACCGGCTCTACGGCCGGGTCGGCAACCGGCGCATCCTCGGTGCCTCGTATCTGCTGATGGCGGGCGGCGCGGCCGGATTCGCGCTGGCGCCGAACTGGCCGGCCGCGCTGGCCATGGCCCTGTTGGCCGGGCTCGGCTTCGGCGGGATCGACTACGGCCTCAACCAGTTGTTCGCCGTCGGTTTCGGGCAGCGCTCGACCGCCATGCTGAACATCCTCCACGCCCACTTCGGCATCGGCGCGATCCTCGGACCGGCCCTGATCGGCGTCGTCGGTTCCGCCCACTACCCCGCGGTGTTCCTCGGTTTCGCGCTGGCCAACCTGCCGCTGCTGCTGTGTCTGCGCGGCGTGCGCGACCGGGCGCCGCAGCCGGCCGACGCGGCCGGTGAGTCCTACGACGGGCAGGTCCTCGCCCGCAGTCTCGGCTCCGTACTCGCCGTGTTCGTCGCCCTGTACGTGCTGCACGTCGGTATCGAGGCCGGCGTCGGCGGCTGGGAGCCGACGCATCTGGAGACCGTCGGCTACGGCGCCGGACTCGCGGCCACGGCGACGTCCGTGTACTGGCTGATGATGACCGTCGGCCGCTTCCTGGTCGCCCCGATCGCACTGCGTTTCTCCGCCCAGGCCATCATCACGGTCTCGTGCGCGGGCATGACGGTCTGTCTGCTGCTCGCCTCGGTCCCGGCGCTCGCCCCGTACGCGTACGCCGGTGTCGGTCTGTTCATCGCCCCGATCTTCCCGACCGGGCTGCCCTGGCTCAACCGGGCGGCCCCTCGGGCGCGCAGAGCGGGGGCGGTGGTCATCGCCGCGTCCATGGTCGGCGGCGTGGTGGCCGGTCCGGCACTGGGCAAGGCCATCGAGTGGTCCGGGATCCGCGCGGTCCCGCTTCTGCTGTCCGGCATCTCGGCGCTGTGCCTGGCCGCCACGCTCTGGCTGATCCGCAGCACCCGCACGCGCTGAAAGCGCCGTCCACCTCCTGGCGAAGGGAATCTTCCGCATGTCCGCTCTGACGACGTCCCCCGACGGTTTCCTGCTGCACGGCGAGCCGCTGCGGATCATCTCCGGTGCGATGCACTACTTCCGGATCCATCCCGACCAGTGGGCGGACCGGCTGCGCAAGGCACGGCTGATGGGGCTCAACACGGTGGAGACGTATGTGCCGTGGAACCTGCACCAGCCCGACCCCGCCGGACCGCTCGTCCTCGACGGATTCCTCGACCTGCCCCGCTATCTGAGCCTCGCCCGCGACGAGGGCCTGCACGTCCTGCTGCGCCCGGGTCCGTTCATCTGCGCCGAGTGGGACGACGGCGGTCTGCCCGCGTGGCTGATCTCGGACCACGAGATCCGGCTGCGCACCAGCGACCCCCGCTTCACCGGAGCGGTCGACCGCTACCTCGACGCGCTGCTGCCCCCGCTGCTGCCGCACATGGCCGCGGCGGGCGGCCCGGTGATCGCCGTACAGGTGGAGAACGAGTACGGGGCGTACGGCGACGACTCCGCCTACCTCAAGCACCTCGAACAGGCCTTCCGCTCCCGGGGCGTCGAGGAACTGCTCTTCACCTGCGACCAGGCCGACCCCGAGCACCTGGCGGCCGGTTCCCTGCCCGGTGTCATGGCCACGGTGACCTTCGGCAGCCGGGTCGAGCAGAACCTGGCGGAGCTGCGCCGGCACCAGCCCGAGGGGCCCTTGATGTGCGCGGAGTTCTGGATCGGCTGGTTCGACCACTGGGGCGGTCCCCACCATGTGCGGGACGCCGCCGACGCCGCGGCCGACCTGGACCGGCTGCTGTCGAGCGGTGCCTCCGTCAACATCTACATGTTCCACGGCGGCACCAACTTCGGCTTCACCAACGGCGCCAACCACAAGCACGCCTACGAGCCCACGGTCACGTCGTACGACTACGACGCGGCGCTCACCGAATGCGGCGACCCCGGCCCGAAGTACCACGCCTTCCGCGAGGTCATCGCCCGCCATGCCCCGGTCCCCGACGAGCCCGCCCCCGCGCCGGCACCCAAACTGCCGGTCACCACGGTCGAGCTGGACCGTCGCGCCCCGCTCCTCCCCCACGCGTCCGCCCTCGCCGAGCCGGTCCGCACCGAGGACCCGGCGACCATGAACGACCTGGACCTGCACGCCGGTTACGTCCTGTACCGCACGACCGTCGATGCGGCGGGTGACGGTCTGCTGCACTTCGCGGGCGGTGTCGGCGACCGCGCCCAGGTATTCGTCGACGGCGCCCCCGTCGGCGTACTGGAGCGCGAACGCCACGACGAGACCCTGCCCGTCCGCGTCCCCCGTGAAGGCGCCACGCTGGACGTCCTCGTCGAGAACATGGGCGGCGTCAACTACGGTCCCCGGATCGGGGCCCCCAAGGGCCTCCTCGGCCCCGTCACCCTCGACGGCACCCCGCTGCACGGCTGGGACTGCCACCCACTGTCCCTCGACACCCTGGACGCGGTGCCGTTCGAGCCGTCCGAGGCGACCACGGCCGCCGGACCGGCCTTCCACCAGGGCACCTTCGAGGTGGCCACCCCGGCGGACACCTTCCTCGCCCTGCCCGGCTGGACCAAGGGCCAGGCCTGGATCAACGGCTTCCACCTCGGCCGCTACTGGAACCGCGGCCCGCAGCACACGCTGTACGTCCCCGCGCCGATCCTGCGCCCGGGCGCCAACGACCTCGTCGTGCTGGAACTGCACGCCACCACCGGCACCCGCGCCCACCTCACCGACACCGCCGACCTCGGACCGGAGAACACCTGGTGACCCGCTCGCACCGCCTGCGCGTCCCCGCGACCGCCGCACCCCCGCTGACCGGCCACCTCCCCTTCGCCGACGCGCCGGACGCACCCGACCCCGTCGAGGTGACCAGCCGCTGGCTCACCCGCGGCGGCCGCCCCTGGTTCCCGGTCTCCGGCGAGTTCCACTACTCCCGCTACCCGGCCGCGGAGTGGGCGGAGGAACTGCTGAAGATGAAGGCGGGCGGCGTGACCGCCGTCGCGTCCTACGCGATCTGGATCCACCACGAGGAGATCGAGGGGCGCGTCCGCTTCGACGGCGACCGCGACCTGCGCCGCTTCGCCGAGCTGTGCGCCCTCCACGGCCTGGACTTCATCCCCCGTATCGGGCCGTGGTCCCACGCCGAGGTACGGGGCGGCGGCCTGCCCGACTGGCTCCTGGCCCGCGACTGCACGCCCCGTACCGACGACCCCGCGTATCTGGAGCCCGTACGCGGCTGGTTCGCGGCCGTCGCCGAGCAGCTGCGCGGCCTCGACCGCGCCCGGGGCGGCCCGGTCATCGGGATCCAGATCGAGAACGAGCTCTACGACCAGCCCGGCCATCTGCTGACCTTGAAGCAGATGGCCCAGGAGGCCGGCCTGGACGCGCCCTTGTGGACGTCGACCGCGTGGGGCGGCGTCCAGCTCCCCGGCGACGAACTGTTCCCGCTGTACGGCGGCTACCCGGAGGCGTTCTGGACGGAGGCCGACGGCGGCTGGCCCGACACCTGCCGAAAGCACTTCTTCTTCACCCACCAGCGCGACGACGAGGGCATCGGCGCCGACCTGCGCCCGACCACCGTCCGCGGCGGTGACCCGGACGCCTTCGCGGACCGGTTCCCCTGGGCCACCTGCGAGTTGGGCGGCGGCATGGCGGTGGCCTACCACCGGCGGCCACGCCTCGACGCCGCCGACATCGGCGCCCTCGGGCTCACCAAGATCGGCTGCGGCTCGGTGTGGCAGGGCTACTACATGTTCCACGGCGGTACGAATCCGCGCGGGGAGCTGTCCACGCTCCAGGAGTCCCACGCCACCGGCTACCCCAACGACCTGCCCGTCCTGACGTACGACTTCCAGGCCCCGCTCGGCGAGTACGGCCAGTACCGGCCCTCGTACGACGAACTCCGCCTCCAGCATCTGCTGCTGGCCGACTTCGGGCATCTGATCGCGCCGATGGAGTCCGTACTGCCGGAGGAGCGGCCGCAAGGCCAGAACGACCGGGACAGCCTGCGGTGGGCGGTCCGCACGGACGGCGCCTCGGGCTTCCTCTTCGTCAACAACCACCAGCCGCACGAGCCGCTGCCCGACCGCCCGGACAGCTCCTTCACGGTCGAATTCCCGGGCGAGGGCTGCGAGTTGGCCTTGCCCAGCTCCCCGGTGAACGTGCCCGCCGGAGCCTACTTCTGCTGGCCTCTGCGGCTCGACGTGGCCGGTGTGCGGCTGGAGTGGGCGACCGCGCAGCCGGTGTGCACGGTCGCCCTGGACGGCCGTACGGTCCTGGTGCTCGCGGCTGTCGACGGCATCGCGCCCGAAGTCGCCCTGGACGCGGGCACGGTGCGGTGCGTCGGCGCGCCGTCCGGGGACGTCACCGACGTCGACGGCCGGATCCTGCTGACCGGTCTGCGGCCCGGGACCGACGCGCTGGTCGAGGTGGAGACGGCGGACGGCGGGCGGGTCGGTCTGCTGGTGCTGGACGCGGCTACGGCTCGGACCGTCTACCGGGGCGAGGCCTGGGGCGCCGAGCGGCTGGTGCTGTGCGCGGACGGGGTCGTCTTCGACGGCGGCGAGAAGATGCGGGTGCACAGCACGGCCGGGCAGTCGTCGTTCGCCGTGCTGCCCGCGCCGGAGCGGGCGTTGCTGGTGAACGGGGAGACGGTGGCCGGCGAGGCGGACGGGATCTTCACCCGCTACGGGATCGTGAGCGGCGCCGACGATGGTCCAGCGGCTCCGCGGCTCACCCTCGTCCGGCCCGCCGGTCCGGCGCCCGAGCCCGCGACCGGGGTGCTGGGGCGGGCGAGCGTGCCTGCGGACAAGTACTTCGACACGGTGGCCGCCGAGTACCGCGTCGACGTGCCCGACGATCTCCCCGACGGGGCCGTGCTGCGGCTGCACTGGACCGGGGACGTGGGGCGGGCGTACGTGGGAGACGCGCTGGTCGCCGACCAGTTCTTCGCGGGGCGGGCCTGGGACATCGGCCGGCTGCCGACGGGAGCGGCGCTGTGTGTGCGGGTGCTGCCGCTGCACGCGCAGGCCCGGGTCCATGTGCCGGACGGGGCGGGTGAGGCGGCGCGCAC
This sequence comes from Streptomyces sp. NPDC028907, assembly GCF_055564995.1. Lineage (NCBI taxonomy): Bacteria > Bacillati > Actinomycetota > Actinomycetes > Kitasatosporales > Streptomycetaceae > Streptomyces > Streptomyces sp. NPDC028907. The sequence goes on along the minus strand of NZ_JBVHVE010000009.1, from coordinate 143,570 downwards.
GGCGGCCGTGACGCGGGCCGAGTGGGTCGTCCGCCGTGCCTGGGCGGTTCGGTCGGCATGAGGCGCCGGTCTCGGGGGTTCCCGCTCCGTGTCCCTGCCTATGCTGGGGTTCTGCCGGGGCGGGACACCACCGCCGTGACGACGTCGAGGAAACCGCCACCATGACCCCAAGCTCCGCCGACGACGACGCTCCGAGGGGGCGCAGCAGACGGAACTTCGCGGGCGCGCGGCCGGTGATGGACGACGTGGCCCGGCTGGCCGGGGTCTCCAAGCAGACCGTCTCCCGTGTCCTCAACGACCATCCGTCGGTGCGGCCCGAGACCCGGGAGACGGTGCTGACCGCGATGCGGACGCTGGGCTACCGGCCGAGCCGCAGTGCCCGGTCGCTGGCCAGCGGCAGAACCCGGATGGTCGGCGTGATCTCGTTCGACGCCGCCCGCTACGGGCCTGCCGCCATCCTGACCGCGATCAACACGGCGGCGCAGGAGGCCGGCTATCTGCTGAGCTCGATCGCGTTGGACACGGCCGAGCCGGACACGGTCGTGGAGGCGGTGAACCGCCTGTCCGCGGAGGGCGCGGACGGAGTGATCGCCATCGCCCCGCAGCTGTGGGTGGGCAAGGCGCTGGCGGACACCCGGCTTGACACCCCGCTGGTGGTGCTGGAGAACGGCCTCGACGCCGACACCCAGCAGGTCACCGGCGACTCCCGGACCGGTGCCCGCAAGGCCACCGAGCATCTGCTGGGGCTGGGCCACCGCACCGTGTGGCACATCGCGGGGCCGACCGGCTGGACCTCCGCCGACCATCGCCTGGGCAGCTGGCAGGCCACTCTGGAGGCGGCGGGCGCCGAGGCCCCGGCTCCGCTGATCGGCGACTGGAGCGCCGACTCGGGCTACGAACTCGGCCGGGAGCTCGCCCGGCGCGCGGATGTCACGGCGGTGTTCGCCTCCAACGACCAGATGGCCCTCGGCGTGCTCCACGCGCTGCACGAAGCGGGCCGTCGCGTGCCCGACGAGGTGAGCGTCGTGGGGTACGACGACATCCCCGAGGCCGCGCACTTCCTTCCCCCGCTGACCACCGTCCGCACGGACTTCGCCGAGATCGGCACCCGTTCGCTGCGCCTGCTCCTGGACCGCCTCGACGGCGCCACCGAGCCGCCCGCGGTCGACTCCCTGGTCCCGGTCGACCTGGTGCTGCGCCGCAGCAGCGGACCGGCGCCCGGGCGCTGACGCCCCGTTGGCGCGACGGCACGTCGCCGGCGTCACCGCTTGTACGACACTCCCAGCTCGTTGAGGTAGCGCTTGGTCACGCGGCCGCCGTACCGCCGGTCGATCAGGTCGCCGATGGACCCCAGCAGTCCGTCCCTGGCGGCGTCCGGAAGGGCTCGGTGGCCGGAGTAGGTCCGCAACAGCTCGAGATACTCCGCCGTGGTGTAGGTGAGATCCCGCTCGTATCGACGAAAGACCGTGGGGCCGAACCGGCCGCTTCGCGCCACCTCCTGCGCGTGCTCCGCCCCGTCGATGTCGGCGGCCGCGGGAGGCCGCGATCCGGGCGGGGTCTCCGGGTCGAAGCGCTCGTAGCAGTGCTGGACCTCGATGAAGAAATCTTCGGTGCCGCCCCTGACATGCTGGGTGCGCACCACGGCGAGCGCCCCGCCCAAACGCAGCGCGTCGGCGGCCTTGGACACCCGCACCGCCGGGTCGATCCAGTGGAACGCCGTGGCCGAGACAACCGCGTCGAAAGACTCCTCCGGCAGCGGCCAGCTCTCGAACTCCGCCCTCACCACGTCCACGGCCGTGGCTCCGGCCAGGTTGCGCCGGGCGACCGCGGCCATGCTCGGTCCCGCCTCGACGGCCGTGATCCGACAGCCCCGCGCGGCCAGCGGCACCGTCGCCTGACCGGTCCCACAGCCCACCTCCAGTACCCGGCGGCCTGGGCCGGCCACCGCAAGTTCCGCGAGGTCGTCGTACAGCTCCGCCGGATATCCGGGCCTGACCCGGTCGTAGAGCTCCGCGTCCTCGTCGAATGTCCGGCTCAGGCGCACCCGCCGGGACTCCTCGGGCATGTCGTCGCGCTGTGCTTGAGTGGTGTCGTCGGGCATGTGGAGCACGCTAGGCGCGGTGGGCAGCACCGGCGAGGGAATATCGGTGGAGCCGGGCACCCGTCCTCCACACGCCCGTCGACCACACGGCGGTCAGCCCGTTCCGTCCGCCGCCGCCCGCTCCCACGCCGTGTCCCGCAGCAGCCGCAGGCCGTTCAGGCCGACCAGGACCGTGGAGCCCTCGTGGCCCGCGACGCCGAGCGGCAGCGGCAGCGTGCCGACGAGGTCCCAGATGACGAGGCCGGTGATGAACACGCCGGCGATGACGAGGTTCTGCACGACCAGTTTCCGGGCGCGGCGGGAGAGGGCGACCGTGGTGGGGACGGCGGCGAGTTCGTCGCGGACGATGACCGCGTCGGCGGTCTCCAGGGCGAGGTCGGAGCCCGCCCGGCCCATGGCGACGCCGATGTGGGCGGCGGCCAGGGCGGGCGCGTCGTTGACGCCGTCCCCGACGACCATCGCCTTGCGGCCCGCCGACTCCAGTTCCTTGACGGCGGCCAGCTTGTCCTGGGGCAGCAGCCCGGCACGCACGTCCTCGATGCCGGCCTCGGCGGCCAGGTGGGCGGCGGCCCGCGGGTTGTCGCCGGTGAGCAGGGTCGGAGCGGTGCCGGTGAGGGTGGTGAGGGCGGCGACGGTGGCCGCGGCGTCGGGGCGCAGACGGTCCGCGATGCCGAGCAGTCCGGCGGGGGTGCCCTCGACGACCACGACCACGGCGGTACGGCCGGACGCCTCCAGTTCCTCGGCGAGCGCCACGACCTCGCCGTCAGGGTCGTCGAGCAGGCGGGCCGGGGCGCCCACCTCGACGGTGCGGCCGTCGACCACGGCCTTCACTCCGACGCCGGGGGCGGAGCCGAAGTCCTGCGCGGTGGGCAGGTCGAGGCGCCGGTCCCGCGCGGCGTCCACCACCGCTCGGGCCAGCGGGTGTTCGCTGGCGTGCTCGGCCGCCGCGGCGAGCCTCAGCAACGCGTCCTCGCCGAGGCCGCAGCCGGGCAGCGGCCGTACGTCCACCACCCGTGGCGTTCCCTCGGTGAGGGTGCCGGTCTTGTCCAGGGCGACGGCGTCGATCTGGCCGAGGCGTTCCATCACCACGGCCGACTTCACCAGCACGCCGTGCCGGCCTGCGTTGGCGATGGCGGACAGCAGGGGCGGCATGGTGGCCAGGACGACCGCGCAGGGCGAGGCCACGATCATGAAGGTCATGGCGCGCAGCAGCGCCTCGGAGAACTCCTCGCCGAAGGCGAGCGGGACGCCGAACACGGCGAGCGTGGCGGCCACCATGCCCAGTGAGTAGCGCTGTTCGACCTTCTCGATGAACAGTTGCGTGGGCGCCTTGGTCTCGGACGCCTCCTCCACCATCCGTACGATCCGGGCGATCACGGAGTCGGAGGCGTCGCGTTCGACGCGGACGCGCAGGGCGCCGGTGCCGTTGAGGGTGCCTGCGAAGACCTCGTCGCCCGGTTCCTTCGCGGCGGGGAGCGGTTCGCCGGTGATGCTCGCCTGGTCCACCTCACTGGCGCCGTCCAGCACCCGGCCGTCCGCGCCCACGCGTTCGCCGGGGCGTACGAGGACCGTGTCGCCGATCGTCAACTCCTCGATGGGGACGGTCTGTTCGGTGCCGTCCTCGGCGATCCGGGTGGCCGTGGCGGGGGCGAGGTCGAGCAGACCGCGTACGGAGTCGGCGGTGCGGGCGGTGGCGAGGGCCTCCAGGGCGCCCGAGGTCGCGAAGATGACGATCAGCAGGGCGCCGTCCATCACCTGGCCGATGGAGGCGGCGCCCAGCGCGGCGACGACCATGAGCAGATCGACGTCGAGCGTCCGGTCCTTGAGGGCCTTGAGTCCCTCCCAGCCCGGCTCCCAGCCGCCCGTGGCGTAGGCCAGCGCGTACAGCGGGCCCCATGTCCACGCGGGCGCTCCGGCGAGTTGCAGGGGCAGCGCGAGCAGGAACAGCGCGGTGGCCGCGACGGCCCAGCGGACCTCCGGCAGCGCGAGCAGCCGGGTGCGCCGCCGGGGAGCGGCCGTGGCTCGCGCGGACGCGGCGGCGTCGGCCGACGGTGGGGTGAGCGTGGAAGTCATGCCCCCACGATAAAGGAAAGAATGAAGACTCATTCATACCTTCATGTCAGGCGGTCGCTCGTACGGCTCCCCACTTCCGCGCCCGGCGGGTACCGAACGCCCTGCACACGAGGTAGATCGCGAACGAGATCGTGGTGACGTACGGGCTGATCGGGATGGAGCTGCCCAGGGCCAGCAGGATCCCGCCCTCGATGGAGACCACCGCGAACACCACGCTCAGCACGGGCAGCAGCACCGGAGAGGCCGTGATCCGGGCCGCGGCGGCCGCCGGGGTGACGACGAGCGTGAGGACCAGCAGCGCGCCGACGATCTGCACGGACAGCGCGACCGCGAGGCCCAGCACGATCATGAAGGCGAAGGACAGCGCGCGCACCGGCACGCCCCGCGCCTCGGCCACCTCCGGGTCGGCGCTGGCGAAGGCGAGCGGCCGCCACATCACCGCCAGCGCCACGAGCACCACGGCCGACGTGCCGAGCAGCCAGGACATCTGCGGGGTGTCGACGGCGACGATCTGCCCGGTGAGAATGCCGAACTTGTTCGCCGCCCGGCCCTTGTAGAGGGCGAGGAACAGCACGCCGAGGCCGAGGCCGAACGGCATGATGGTGCCGATCACGGAGTTGCGGTCCCGGGCGCGGGAGCCGAGCAGCCCGATCGTCCCGGCCGCGAGGATCGAGCCGACGATGGAGCCGGCCACGATGTTCACGCCCAGCAGCAGCGCTGCCGAGGCGCCGGCGAACGACAACTCGCTGATCCCGTGCACCGCGAACGGCAGGTCCCGCATGATCACGAACACTCCGACCAGGCCGCCGACCAGACCGAGCGCGGCGCCGGCGATGAGGGAGTTGCGGACCAGGGCGAGCAGTTCGCCGTAGTGGTCGAAGGTGAAGATCTGCTGCCAGATCCCGTCGGCGAGGGTCATGGCCGTACTCCGTGCGGCAGTTCGGGGTGGTGCGGCTCCTGTGCCGCCTCGTCGGGTACGGCGACGACCGTGACACGGTCCCGGACGCGAATGACGTCGACCTGGGTGCCGTACAGCCGCGACAGGGCCTCGGAGGTCAGCACCTCGTCGGGGGCGCCGACGCGGTAGCCGCCGCGGGCGAGGTACAGCACTCGGTCCACCAGTGCCAGCACGGGGTTGATCTCGTGGGTCACGAACACCACCGCGGTGCCGTGGGAGCGGCGCCGGGCGTCGACCAGTTCCGTGACGGCCCGTTGATGGTGCAGGTCGAGGGAGAGCAGTGGTTCGTCGCAGAGCAGGATGCGCGGGTCGGTCACGAGGGCCTGTCCGATGCGTACGCGCTGTCGTTCGCCGCCGGAGAGCAGGCCGACGGGGACGTCCGCGTAGGCGGTGGCCCCGACCGAGGCGAGGACCTCGTCGACGCGGCGGCGTACGGCGCCGCCGCGCGGCCTGGGTCCGAAGCGGTGCCCGTCGATGCCGAAGCGGACCAGGTCGCGGGCGCGCAGCAGCGCCTGCGCGGACAGGGTGGCCTGCTGCGGGACGTAGCCGATGTGCCGGCTGCCCTTGTGGGGCGGACGGCCGAGGACCGTCAACGTGCCCGCGGACAGCTGCCGTTGACCGAGCAGAGCCCGCACGAAGCTGGTCTTGCCCGCCCCGTTGGGGCCGAGCACGGCCAGGAACTCGCCCGGCCGCACATCGAGGTCGAGGCCCTGCCACAGCACGCGCTCGCCGTAGGACAGGGCCGCACCGCGCAGGCTGATCAGCGCGGAGCCGTCGGCCCCGGTGGACGGGCTCACTTGGCCAGCGCGCTCGCGAGCGCGTCGACGTTGGCGGTCATCCAGCCGAGGTAGTCCTTGCCGTGGGGCAGGGTCTCGGTCACGGGAACCACGGGAATCCCGGCGGCCTTGGCCGCCTGTTCGGCCTTCTCGGTCTGCGGGCCGGAGGTCTGCTCGTTGTAGACCAGCGCCTTGACCTTCTTGCCGGTGAAGAGAGCCAGGGTCTCCTGGAGGGTCCGGGCGGAGACGTCGTCACCCTCCTCGATGGCCTCGCTGAACTCCTCGGGCGTCGCGTTCTTCAGCCCCGCGGCCTGGAGCATGTACAGCGGCACGGGCTCGGTGATGGCCACCTGCTCGCCGCCGTGGTCGGCCTTGATCCGGGCTTCCTTCTGCTCCAGCGGCTTCAGCTTGTCCTCGAAGTCCTTGGCGTTCTCGGTGAAGGTGGCGGCGTCGGCCGGGTCGGCCTTGGCCAGGGCGGCGGCGATGCGGTCGGCGAGCTTGGCGACCGTGGGGAAGTCGTACCAGACGTGCTCGTTGAGCTCCCCGCCCGCCGGGGCGGTCTTGCCGGAGACCTTGACCGCGTTGATCACCTCGGCGGAGGAGTCGCCGCTCTTCAGCATGCGGTCGACGAAGTCGTCGTAGCCGCCGCCGTTCTCGATGACGACCTTGGCCTTGGAGAGCGCCAACTGATTCTGCGTGTTGGCCTCGTAGGAGTGCGGGTCCTGGTCGGGGTCGCTGATGATCGAGGTGACCTGGACCTTGCCGCCGCCTATCCGCTCGACCAGGTCGCCGTAGACGTTCGTCGAGGCGACGACCGGGATGACGGACGACGCGGCGGGGCTCTGCGCGGCATCGTTGTCAGCACTTCCGGAGCCGTCTCCGGAGCCGGACGAACCGCCGCAGCCGGTGAGGAGGACGAGGCAGGTGCCGGCTATCAGCGGGGCGAGGAGTCGGGGCGAGGGCGCGGGCATGGGTTCCTCCGGGGCAGGGGAAAGCGGATGGTGCGCCGAGGTCCGTTCGGGCCGGCGCCACGCCCACGCTAGATGAAAACGGATGTCAAAAGCGTCTTTCGGCCGTCCGTAAGGGCAACCCTTACCGAGAACTCACCTTCCGCCAGGTCAGGGGGCGGGCACCTCGTCCAGCAGCTGCGGGCCGTTGTTGCGGACGCTGTTCACGGCCGGGGAGACCGGGCGCGCGGCCAGGTGGCCGTCGGCCGGCGGGGTGAGCAGGGCGCGCAGGTCGTCGGTGGACCGGCGGTCGGGGTCGAGCCAGGCGTCATAGTGCTCGGGGGTGAGGGCGAGCGGCATCCGGGGGTGGACGCGGCCGGCCGCGTCGGTGGCCTCGGTGGTGATGATGGTGCAGGTCAGCAGCCAGGCGGCGGGGTCGTCGGCATCCTTGATCTCCGGATCGCGCCAGAACTCGTACAGCCCGGCCAGGGCCAGGACCTGCCCGTCCTCCGGGTGGATGAAGTACGGCTGCTTGCGGACCTTGCCCGACGTGCGGTCCTTGACCGCGTCCCACTCGTAGAAGCCGTCGGCCGGCAGCAGACAGCGGCGTTTGACGAAGGCCTGACGGAAGGCGGGCTTCTCGTGCACGGTCTCCACCCGGGCGTTGATCAGACGCGCGCCGATCTTGACATCCTTGGCCCACGAGGGCACCAGGCCCCAGCGCAGCGGCCGCAGCCGGCGCCGGGCCGGTTCGCCCTCGTCGGCGCCGCGCGGGGCGCGCTCCAGTACGGCCCACACCTCGTCGGTCGGCGCCACGTTCCAGCTCGGCGCCAGGGTTTCCTCCGGATGCCACTCGGCAACCTGGAACAGCTGGGCGAGGTCCTGGGGGCTGCGGGTGGAGGCGTAGCGGCCGCACATGGGGCCACTGTGCCACGGCGCGGTGGGCACGTCCTCACAGGCTGGCCAGGATCTGGGGCGAGAGATTCTTGATCATGGTGTTGGTCCAGCGCAGCTGCCGCAGCGTCTGTGGATGGCACCCGGTGGCGAGAGCGAGCAGCCGGTCGTCCTTGGTGGCCTGTGCGGCCTGGGCGAGCATCTCCCAGTACAGCGAGTTCTCCGTGGCGTCGAGGTGCAGTTCACGCAGGTCGCGCAGCAGGAGGAGGCCCGGTTCCGGGCGCCGGCCGACCGCCTCGACCGCCTTCTTTCCGAGCGTGGACAGCAGTCCGGGGGTGCCGGTCCCGGACGGGGCGCCCAGGTGCAGGCCGTGGTCGCGGCCGGTGTCGGCCAGGCGTCGGACGTGGTCGCGGGACCACTGGGCGAGGTCGGTGGCGACGTGGTGGACCTCGTGCTCGGTGCGGTGGCGTTCCGCGACGGCCGTCAGCTCGTCGGCCAGGCGCTGTTCGCCGTGGTGGAGGGTGCGCAGGGTGAGCTCGATGCCGTTCACTCGGCGACCTCCTCACGGACGAGGGCAGCGGAGCCGCCGGCGGTGCCCCGTGCCGCGTCGGGGCGGGCAGGTGCGGACGCGGTGGTCGTCGGCGCGGGCGCGGGGTGGCCGTCTCCGCGTTCGACGCGGTGCAGCGCGGCCGCGGCGGTCTTGAACAGGGGCTGTTTGGAGACCGGGTCCCAGTCGGTGATGGTCGTCTCGTTCGCGGCGCGGCCCGCCGTCTCGCCGTCCGGCGCGTGCCCGGCCTTGGTGTCCCAGTAGCCGTAGTGGAACGGGATGAACAGCAGCCCCGGCCGGATGTCCGTCACCCGAAGCCGCCCGCGGACCGCGCCGCGCGGTGTGGTGACGTCCACCAGGTCGCCCTCCTCCAGTCCCAGCGCGGACGCGTCGGATGCGGCGGCCTCCACCCAAACGTCGGGGGCGGCTGCGTTCAGCTGGGGGGCGCGTCCGGTCTTCGTGCGGGTGTGGAAGTGGTAGATCGTGCGGCCCGTGGTCAGCTGGAACGGGTGGTCGTCGTCGGGCTGTTCGTGCGGCGGCAGATAGGCGGCCGCCCTGATGACGGCCTTGCCGTCGGGGTTGAGCGAGCGGTACTCGACGACGTCGTCCGTCGCGCCGGTCACCAGGTCCTTGCCGTAGGACTCGCAGACGTCGGGGTGGGCCCAGGTGATGCCGTCGGTGTAGAGACGTGGCGTGCCCTGGGGGGCCTCGTCGTTGCAGGGCCACTGGATGCCGGTGCCGCCGCGCAGCCGGGCGTGGGTGAGGCCGGTGTAGTCGCAGGGGCGCCCGGCGCTGCACCGCTTCCAGGCCTCGAACGCGGACTCGGGGTCGTGCCAGGTGACGAGCGGGCCGCCGTCCTTGTCGCGGAAGTCCATGCGGGCGGCGTAGTCGAGGAGGATGTCCAGGTCCGGCCTGGCCTCGCCGGGCGGTTCGACGGCCTTGTCGGACAGGTGGACGGTGCGATCGGCGTTGGTGAAGGTGCCGGTCTTCTCGCCCCAGGTCGCCGCGGGCAGAACCACGTCCGCCAACTGCGCGGTCTCGGTGAGGAACAGGTCCTGCACGACCACGAACAGGCGTTCCTGGGCCAGGATCGAGCGGATCCGGGACAGCTCGGGCAGCGATACCGCGGGGTTGGTGCCGGTGATCCACAGCATGCGCAGCGAGCCCTGTTCGGCGTAGCGGAACATCTGCATCGCGTGGGTGGGCGGCGCGTAGTGCGGGATCGTCTTCGGGTCGACGTTCCACACGTCGGCGAGTTCGGCGACGTGCGCGTCGTTCTGCCAGTTGCGGAAGCCGGGCAGGTCGCCGTCGGCGCCGCACTCGCGGGTGTTCTGGGCGGTGGGCTGCCCGTTCATCTGCAGGACGCCGGCGCCGGGTCGGCCGAGCATGCCGCGGATCAGATGGAGGTTGTTGACCTGGACGGCGGCCGCGGTGGCCTGGTGGGACTGGTAGACGCCCTGGAGCACCGTGGACAGCAACCGGTCGGCCGAGCCCAGGAGTTCGGCGGCCTCGGCGATACGGGCGGCGGGCACGTCACAGATCGCCGCCGCCCACTTCGGGGTGCGGTCCCTCACCCGGGACGCCAGTTCCTCGTAGCCGACGGTATGGGCGGCGACGTAGTCGTGGTCGACTCGGTCGGTACGGATGATCTCGTGCAGCAGGGCGTTGAGCAGCGCCACGTTCGTGCCGATGCGGGGCGCCAGGTGCACCGTCGCCCTGCGGGCCACCGGCGTGGGGCGCGGGTCGACGCACAACAGGCGGGGCGGGGCGGCGCCCTCCAGCCGGTCCAGGATCCGCATCCACTGCACGGGCTGTGTCTCGGCGAGGTTGTGGCCGAACAGCGCGATGACGTCGGCGTGGTCGATGTCGTCGTAGGTGCCGGGCTGCCCGTCGCAGCCGAAGGACTCCTTCAGCGCCTCGGCGGCGGTAGAGGTGCACAACCGGGTGTTGCCGTCCAGGTGGTTGGTGCCGATGCCGGCCCGGGCGAGCACGGCGAGGGTGTAGTACTCCTCCAGGAAGAGCTGTCCACTGGTGTAGAAGCCGATCGACCCGGGCCCGCGGTCCGCCAGCAGGTCGCGGGAGCGAGCCACGATCCGGTCCATGGCGGTCGGCCAGTCGCACTCCACCAGGTGCCCGTCCTCACGTACCAACGGCCTCGTCAGCCGGTCGGGCGAGGCATTGGCCTGCCAGGCGAAGAGGTCCTTCGGCTCCAGCCGGCCCCGGTTGACACGGTCCTGCGCCCGGCCGCGCACCCCGACCATGCGTCCGTCGGCGACCGCGATGTCCATGGCGTCCCCGTCGGAGTGCAGGATCGACGCGGCCTGCACCCACCGCTGCACCCCGCCAGCGTCGACGCCGTCCGCGAGACAGGTGTCCACCCGCTCGGGCCACTCCTCGTGTCGTCCGTACGGCGTACGGCTCCCCCACGGCCGCGCGATCCTGTCCACCGAAGCGTCCACGCCCACCTCCCGAAGACCAGCGACGACGCCCGGGGCGCGCCGTGCGTCCCCGGTACCCCTGACCACTGCTGCCTAACGCCGTGCCACAGTCAGCCCTCCACGCCCGTCGCGGTGTGCGCGGCGCCGACCGGCTTGGACTCCGGGGAGCCGCGCTGGCGCAGGTAGATCGACAGGACGACCATCGAGGCCACCGCCAGCAGCTCGGACTGCCAGTTCTGGAAGGTGCGGTTCCAGAAGTCGGCGGCGGTGAGGTACTCGGCCCAGCTGACCGGCGCCTGGAGGTCGCGCAGTTGCTGTTCGTTGTAGGCAGCGGTGCCGGTGACGGACTGGGCGAGCCAGCACAGCAGGAACACGCCGCCCATCACCAGGCCGAGGGACCTGGAGTACACCGCCCGGCGCCAGCCGCCGGCCCGTGCCCAGCGGGGCGCGTCGGCCGGGGCGTGCTCCCCGACGAGTTGGTCCTCGTCGGACTCGGGGCCCGCCTTGCCCAGTTCCTTGGACTCCGGCGAGCCGCGCTGGAGCAGCCAGACGGTGACGAAGATGTACAGGAAGAACTGGAGGTACTCGGACTGCCAGTTCTCCGTCACGTCGACGGCGAAGTCCGACGAGGTCAGATAGGCGCCCAGGCCGATCGGCTGCATCCCGTCGGTGACCAGCGTGTTGTTGAAGTCCGCGTGTCCCGCGACGGCCTGTCCGCACAGCGCCAGCAGGAAGCCGATCCCGAACGCGAGGCTCAGGCCGTTCTCGCGCAGGAAGCGGCGCGGGCTCATCGGTGCATCAGTCCCAGCGTAGTGAAGTAGGCGAGTCCCCCGATCACGAGCACCAGGCACAGGGTGAACATGGTCCGCATCGGACGCCCTCACCCGCCCTTGACCGTGCAGTCGTACGGCTGTTCAGGACGGGGCGCGCACCCGGCGGCGGTCACCTTCCAGCCGGTCGGGAAGTGGGCCAGGAACAGCGTGTCGTCGGTGAGGACCACCCGGGCCTGGTCCCCGTACACGTCCACGTCGCGGACCCTGTCCCCGGCGGGCAGCCGCTCCTGGATCACCGCACGGTCGCAGGACGTCTGCTCGGACTGCTCCAGTTCGTCGAGCGTTCTCGGCGCCAGCAGGGCGCACGCCTGCCGGCCGTCGGACCGCTGCAGGGCGGCCGTGAACCCGGTCGCGGCGGCGGACGCGGCATCCTCGCGCGAGTCGGCGGCACCGCAGCCGGCCGTCACGGCGAGCACGGCCGGCACAACACCGCGGCACGCTCTCCTGATCGCACTCGCGCATCGCATCCGCTCACGTCCCGATCCCTGTGGCGTGGAGGACCAGCATCGGCGACGGGCCGACGGGGCGCACGGTGGGAGACACCCACTCGGGTCACGTGGGAGAAGGGCGTCCACGGGTACTCGGTGGCCGCACGGCGGTGAGCGGCACCGCCCCACTCCACGGAGGGACGTTCCCATGACTCAACATGTCCGCGACGTCATGACGACCGACCCGATGACCGTCGAACCGCTGACCTCGGTGCAGACGGTGGCGCGCATGATGCGCGACGAGGACATCGGTGCCGTACTGGTCACCGAGGGCGAGCATCTGCGGGGCCTGGTCAGCGACCGTGACCTGGTGATCCGCGCCATGGCCGAGGGCGGGGACCCGGACCGCACGACCGTCGCCGAGGCGTGCAGCGAGGACCTGGTCACGGTGAAGCCCGACGACGACCTGGGGCTCGCGGTGCGGGTGATGCGCGAGCATTCCATTCGCCGGGTGCCGGTCGTCGACCAGGGAGATCACGCGGTGGGCATCATCTCCATCGGTGACCTGGCCATCGAACGCGACCCCGGGTCCGCTCTCGGCGACATCAGTGCCGCGCGCCCCAACAGGTGAGCCGCGGCAACCCGTCCTGGAGAGGAGGGTGCGCCATGACGAACCCCGATCCCGAGCCGACCCGAGCTCCCGGTCTCGAACCCGGCAGCGGCGTACCACCTGGTGAGACCCCGCCCGCCGAGGCGGACAGCACGGCCGGTATCTCCTATCCGCAGAACGAGTTGCGCAGGGGCTGGGGAGCCGCTCCGCTCGTCCTGATCATGCTGGTGGTGGCGCTGGTGGCGATCGGTCTGATCGCCATGGTCGTGGCTCTCTGATCGCGTAGCGGCGCCGCGGCGGCCGTGCACCCCTCGGCCGTTCAGGGGCGCGGTGCGCGCTGCAGTACGAGCAGGGCGATGTCGTCGGTGCGCTGGCCGGTGGTGGCGGCCTTCCCGAGCAGCGTGTCGACGAGTATGTCCAGGTCCCGGTCGTCGGCGCCGGCGAGACGGTGGGCGAGCTGGGCGATCGAGTCGTCGAGGTCGGCGCCGGGGCTCTCGACGAGGCCGTCGGTGTAGAGGACGAGCAGCGTCCCGGTGGTGAGCGGGATCTCGGTCACGGGGAACACGGCGTCGGGGTCGATGCCCAGGAGTGGGCCGGGCGGGACGGCGACGGGCCGTGTGCCCCCGTCCGGGAGGCGCAGAACGGGCGGCGGGTGCCCGGCGCTGGCGAGGGCGACGCGTCCGCGGGCGAAGTCGAGGTGGGCGTAGAGGCAGCTGGTGAACAGGTCGGGGCCGAGGTCGGTGAGGAGCCGGTTGGTGCGGTGCAGGACCTGGTCGGGGGGTGTACCGAGGGTGGCGTGGGCATGGACGCCGGTGCGCACCTGGCCCATGAGGGCTGCGGCCGCGACGTTGTGGCCCTGGACGTCGCCGATGACGGCCGCGGCGGCGGTGTCGCCGAGCCGGATCAGATCGTAGAAGTCGCCGCCGATCTCCATGCCCCGGGTGGCGGGCAGATAGCGGGCGGCGACCCGCAGCCCGGCGATCAGGGGCAGGCCGCGTGGCAGCAGTGCCTGCTGGAGGCCGTGGGCGAGCGCGTGTTTTGTGTCGTAGAGGCGGGCGCGGTCGAAGGCCTGGGCGATGAGTCCGGCGAGGGACGTCATGACGGCGCGTTCCTCGGCGGGGAAGGCGTGGGGGCTGTCGTAGGACAGGATGCAGACGCCGACGGGCCGGCCGGAGATGATCAGGGGGAGGAAGGCCCAGGCCTGCTTTCCGCTGATCAGCGGCGCCTCGGGATAGCTGCGCCGCATCTCCTCCGGGTCGGCGAAGAACGCGGGGATCCCGCTGCCGAGGGCCTGCCCGGCCGGGGTGAAGGTCGTGTCGAGGGGCAGGCCGTCGAGGCGTCTGATGGTCTCCGAGGGGTAACCGCGGTGGCCGGTGATCCGCAACCGGCCGGCGTCGGCGGTGGACAGCACCAGGCCCTGGGCGCCGAAGGCGGGCATGATCTGGTCGGCGACGAGATCGACGACATCCTGCACCCCGACGACCTCGGTGAGCGCGGCGGCCAGGTGCAGGAGCTGGTAGAGCCGACCGGTCCGGGCCGCGGTGGGGGCGCGAGCGGGTCGGCGGGGCGCCGGTGAGGGCGGCGGGTGCGCGCCGCTGGGGACGATACGGGCGCTGATGCCGCTGGCGTCCGGGTACAGCTGAATGTCCAGCCACAGGTCGGGCGGGCGGCACGCGGTGAACGAGACGGGTTCCCGGCTGATCACCGCCGCACGGTAGCGGTCCTCGTGGCTGGGGTCGTCCAGCCAGCGCAGGGACTGCCACGGCTGGGTGCCCAGCAGTTGACCGGCATCACGGCCCAGCAGTTCACAGGCGCCGGAGCTGACGTAGGTGAAACGGCCTTCCAGGTCCAGTGCGCAGCTGCCGCCGGGCAGCCGCTCGACGAAGTCGGACAGCGCCGTCTGCGGGCTCGCCGAGCGGCGGCCGGTTCCGACCGGGACGGCACGCGGCTGTTCGCGCCGGGCGGGGAGGCCGGTCGTCCCGGCCGTCTCCTCCAGCAGCCGGGCCAGCCGGCGGCAACTCGACGTGATGTTGCCCCGCTCCCGTCGGGTCATGTACGGCGGGCGTGTCGCAGGCCACATCAGGAGCAGGGACCCCCACCGCCGTACGCCGTCGACCGGCGCGGCGACCAGCGCCAACGGGTAGGGCAGGACCAGCGCGGTGCGCGGGTAGGAGCGGACCAGCTCCTCCTGACTCCCGACCCACACCAGCCGGTCCTCGCGGACGGCGTCGGCGACGGGTGCCGGGGAGGCGAGCGGGACCGCGGTCCACGGTGCGGCGAACTCGACCGGAGCCCCGCACAGCAGATCCAGCCGGAGCAGCCGCTCGTCCGGTGCGAGCAGGTACAGGGCGCCTATGGACGCACCGGTCCGGCGCACCGTCTCCGCGAACGCGGCGTCCAGCGCCTCGGCGTCCGGGGACGGATCGCCCGTACCGGTCACGCCGCCCATACCAGGACGCTACGCCCCAGGAGAGCGGTTGGCACGTGGCCGACCGCATCCGCGACCCGGCCCGTCGGCCGGTCCGGGTCGGCCCGGGCTCACAGGTGGAGGTGTCGCTCCAGCCAGTCCGCGGCGGCCCGGCGGAACAGTCGCCGGTTCTCCGCGCGCAGGAAGTCGTGGCCCTCGTCGCGCAGCGTGAGCAGTTCGGCGTCGATGCCCCGCTCCCGCGCGGCACGTACGAACTGCTGGGACTCCCCCGGCGGCACGTTGGTGTCGTGCTCGCCGTGGACGGCGAGCAGGGGGACGCGCAGCGCGTCGATGCGGCTCATCGGCGACAGGGCGTTCAGCAGCTCCCGGTCGCGTTCCGGGTGGCCGTACTTGTGCGCCGCCGACTCCGCGATCCAGGGCTCCGTACCGGCGAAGAAGGTGAGGAAGTCCGACATGCCGCAGACCGCGACCGCGGTGCGGAACAGCTCCGGGTGCCATACGACGGAGGCGAACGTCAGATAGCCGCCGTAGGAGCGCCCCATCACCGCCAGCCGGGTGGGGTCGGCGGGGCCCGCCATGACCGCGTGGCCCGCGCAGTCGGCGACGTCGTCGAACGCGGCGAAGCGACCGGAGCCCAGGTCGGCGTCGACGAAGGAACGGCCGTGCCCGAGGGAGCCCCTGACGTCGGGGGCGAAGACGTCCAGGCCCCGTCCGACCAGCTCGTGGTAGAGCGGGTGGAACACCGGACGTTCCTGTTCCTCGGGGCCGCCGTGCAGATGGATCACACAAGGTGCCGGTTCGTCGTAGGCCCGGCCGGGCGCTCGGTAGTACCAGCCGCTCAGGGGCAGCCCGTCCCGCGCCGTCAGACGCAGCGGGACGGGGCGTACCGGCGGGCGGCCGGGCGGGACGGCGTCCTCGTCCTGGGAGGACCAGGGGGTGCGGAGCATGGACACGCCTTCGTGGGCCCACCAGATACCGGGTCGGCGTTGTGATCCGGACAGGGCGAGCATCAGTCGTCCGGCGCCGGCGGCGGTGATACGGGTGACGACCTCGTGGGGCAGGGGGACGGGCCGGGCGGGGCCGGTGCGGTCGGGGGCCCGCCGGGCCGGGAAGGTCTCGACGAGTTCCAGCTCGCTGGCTCCCTGGACGTTCCAGGCCAGCGCGGCGGTGCGGCCGTCGTGGGCGAGGGCGAGGAGTTCGAGGTCGCTGCCCTGTCGTTCCGCCACGACCGACACGGCGCGTGCTTCGCCGCCGCCGTCCAGGGCGACCGCGAAGAGCGCCGCGTACTCCCGCGCGGTGTTGGTGCGCAGCCACAGGGTCCGCCCGTCCGGGGAGAACCGGCCGATCCACGGGTCGCCGTCGGCGACCGGCAGGGTGAAGGTGTTCTCCGCGTCGGCGATGCGCCGGACGACCGCCTCGCGCCGGCCGCGCGGGCCCCGGCGCAGCAGCGCGAGGCCGCCGTCGCGGCTGAGATCGCACAACCTCAGGGAGGCGGCGTGGGTCTCCGTGGTGAGCAGCACGGGGGACGCCAGACCGTCCGGGTCGATCAGGTAGAGCGACAACCCCCCGTCGGGCCGGACCACGGGAGCCGCGGGAGCCGCGACGTCGATGGCCGTGCCGAGGGGCTGTCTTCCCGGTGCCGCGTCGTGGGCGGCCGGGCCGAGGAGCGTCGGATGACCGTCCCGGTCCGCCCAGTCGGCCGTCAGGCGGGTGCCGAGCGGGTGGCCGTCGACGGGTTCCACGTCCGTGTCCGGCACGGCGTGCCCGGCGAATCCCTCGAACCGGGGGGTGGGCGGCGCCGCGAAGGTGACGGCGACGGCCGAGCTGTCGTGCGCCCAGCACCCCAGATAGGCGGAGCTGGCCGGGTCGGAGCCGGCCAGGAGACGCCGGCCGGAGCCGTCGGGCCGCACGCACAGCACACGCGTGTGCTCACCGCCGCCCGGCGCGGTGGTGTACGCGATCCAGCGGCCGTCCGGTGACCAGAGCACCTCCTTGACGGGATCCGGTGAGGAGTCGAGGAGCCGTACGTCGTCGGTGCCGACGGAGCCGGCCCACAGCTGCGGCACGCCGCCCCGGTCGCAGATGAAGGCCGTCTCGGTGCCGTCGGCGTTGGCCGAGGGGTACCAGCAGCCGTGTGCGCGCAGCCGTGTCACGGCGTCGCGCGGGCCACCCGCTTCGGGCAGCGGCACCGGTTCCGGGGCCGCGCGGGCAGTGTCGTGCAGGTCCCCCGTCCGGCTGTCGGGGGGCTGCGCGCGAGCCGGATCGACGGCCCCGGGACGAGCGAGCACGTGCGCGGGGGCGTGTGCCGCCCGCGTCTCCCCGTCCTCGGTCACTTGATGCCGTGGGTCTGCAGCCATATCTCCAGCAAAGCAATCTGCCACAGGGCGTTGGCGCCGCGCCTGGTCCGGTGCTCGTCGGGTGCCGCGAGGAGCTCGGACACGTACGACTCCTGGAACAGACCGCGCCGTCTGGCCTCCGGTGCCTCGAGTGCCGTACGCACGCGTTGCAGAACGGGGCCCGCCATGTGGCGGATCGCCGGGACGGGGAAGTAGCCCTTGGGCCGGTCGACGATGTCGCGGGGCAGGAGCTTGCGGCCGGCCTCCTTCAGTACGCCCTTGCCGCCGTCGGCCAGCTTCAGTTCCGGCGGGCAGGCCGCCGCCAGCTCCACCAGTTCGTGGTCGAGGAAGGGCACCCGGGCCTCCAGGCCCCAGGCCATGGTCATGTTGTCGACCCGTTTGACGGGGTCGTCGACGAGCATGACGTGGGTGTCCAGCCGAAGGGCGGCGTCCAGCGCGGTCTGCGCTCCGGGTACGGCCATGTGCCGGTCGACGAAGCGGCCGGAGACGTCCTCGTGGGGGATCATGTCCGGCCGCAGGACCCGGGCGAGATCGGCGTGCGAGCGGTCGAAGTACGTCGCGGCGTAGCGCTCCGGTTCCTCCTCGCGGGAGACCTCCGCGAGCCGCGGGTACCAGTGGTAGCCGGCGAAGACCTCGTCGGCGCCCTGGCCGCACTGGACGACCTTGACCTCCTTGGAGACCTGCTCGGACAGCAGGTAGAAGGCGACCACGTCGTGGCTGATCATGGGCTCGCTCATCGCCGCGACCGCCCCGTCCAGGGCCGTGGAGACCCGGTCGGAGGGCACCATCAGCTGCCGGTGGACGGTCCCGAACTCCCGGGCCACCAGGTCCGAGTACCGGAACTCGTCGCCCTTCTCGCCGCCCTCCGTCTCGAATCCGACACTGAACGTCATCAGGTCGCGCTGGCCCTCGTCGGCCAGCAGCGCGACGATCAGGCTGGAGTCGAGGCCGCCGGAGAGCAGGACGCCGACCTCCACGTCGGAGACCGTCCTGCGGCGTACGGCGGTGCGCAGGGCGTCCAGTACGGCGTCCCGCCATTCGTCGGCGCCCATGCCGGCGCGTTCGGCCCGGCGGGTGTAGGAGGGCTGCCAGTAGCAGTGGTCGCGGTGGGTGCCGTCCGGTTCGACGACCCGTACGGTGGCGGGCGGCAGCTTGCGCACGCCGTTGAGGACGGTGTGCGGTGCGGCGACCGTGGCGTGCCAGCTCAGGTACTGGTGGAGGGCCACCGGGTCGAGTGAGGTGTCGATGTCCCCGGCAGCGAGGAGCGCGGGCAGCGTCGAGGCGAACCGCAGCCGGCCGGGTGTCCGCGCCAGGTACAGGGGCTTGATGCCGAGCCGGTCCCGGGCGAGGACGACCCGGCCGGTGCGGTGCTCGACGATCGCGAAGGCGAACATGCCGAGGAAGTGCTCCACACAGGCGGTGCCCCACTGCTGGTAGGCCTTGAGCACCACTTCGGTGTCGGAGGTCGACTCGAACCGGTGCCCGAGCCCGCGGAGCTCCTCGCGCAGCTCCGGATGGTTGTACACGCAGCCGTTGAAGACCCCGGTGATCTCCGCGCGGGCGTCGGTCATCGGCTGGGCGCCGCGGTCCGACAGGTCGATGATCTTCAGTCGCCGGTGGCCGAGCGCGACCGGGCCCCGTGCCCAGGTGCCCTGGCCGTCGGGCCCACGGTCGGCGAGCCGGTCGGTCATCCGGCCGACCGCCGCCCGGTCGGCTCGCCGACCGTCGAAGCGGATCTCCCCAGTCAGACCGCACATGACGGCCCGCCTCCCTTCCACGCCTCTGCGTTGACGCAACTCCACGGGAGTGCCGGCTCGCGTCCGCCTGCCGGGTTCGTGTGGATCCGGGCGGTGGTGCGAGACAGCACGAAGCCCCTTCCGGGTGCCCCGGTGATGTTCACCGGCACATCAGCCTCCGATGCCGTCCGGCGAGGCCGGGTCGGCGGAGGCGTGCGAACGGCGCGTGACGACGACCGGTGAGAGCACACGGTCGTGGCGACGGCGCCGTACCGGCCTGCGGTGTCCGCGTTCGCCGCGGGTCTCGGCGATCAGCATGTCGACACAGCCCAGCAGGTCCTCTTTCTGCGCGGCCCGGCGTATGCGCTGGGCGGCGCTGCCGTCCGCGAGGGCCGCCTCGGTCAGCTCCCGTACGGCGTCCCAGTCCCCGTGGGTCTCCAGCGCGGGCCGCAGCCGGACGAGCAGTTCGCGCACGACCTGGTGGGCGGGCGCCTCCTGGTGGGTCTCGGGGTCCACCAGGGTGCCTTCGAGCCCGGAGCGGGCGGCGCGCCATGACGCGCCGCGCAGCCAATCGTGCCGACCCGCGCACCCGGGGGATCCGCTCGTGCGCAGTCGCTCGCGGGCCTCGGTGACCAGGGCGCGGAAGAGCCCGGCGAGGAGGACGACGGTCTCCGGCCGGGGGCAGGCGTCGCAGGTGCGCAGTTCCAGGGTCGGCAGATGGGCGGAGGGGCGGACGTCGTAGTAGATCATCCCCGCGTCGCTGATGACCCCGGCTCGTACGAGCTCGTCCACGGCCGCGTCGTACTCGGCCGCGTTCGGGTAGCAGCCGACCGGTCCGGCAGTGGGCCAGCGCTGCCACAGCAGGGTGCGCCAGCTGGCGTACCCCGTGTCGGCGCCCTGCCAGAACGGTGAGCTGGCGGAGATGGCCAGCAGCACGGGCAGCCAGGGCGAGACCTCGCACATGACGCGGACGGCGGTGTCGCGGTCGGGTACGTCCACATGGACCTGGGCGCCGCAGATGAGCTGTTCGTCAGCGACTTTCCGGTACTCGTCGGCCATGTGCCGGTAGCGCGCCCCGGGGGTGAGGTGTGCCAGCGCGGCGGGCGCCAGGGGGGCCGTGCCGGCCGCCACGACGGCGAGGCCCAACGAGGAGGCTGCCGCGTCGAGTTGCCGTCGGGTGCTGGTGAGGTCGGTGTACAGGTCGTGCAGGGATGCGTGCACCGCGCTGTTCGACTCCACCGTGCACTGATGCAGTTCGGTCGTGAAGGTGCGTCTGGGAAGCCGTCGCAGCACCGCGTCGGCACGCGGGACTAGCCTTCCGCTCTCCACCTCCAGGACGTGGAACTCCTCCTCCACTCCGATGCACACGGTCACGATCGCTCCTAGGGATCCGAGAGCCCGCGGGGTGGGGATCACCCGGCCCCGGGGAGATGCGGCGGCTTGTGGTGCTTTCTGAGTTCCCACCTTTCGGACAGGTAAGCTCCATTTGCGCATTTGAGCCGCGGGTCTCACAGATGAGCAGGACGGGCCGGCCGACCGCCGCGGCCTCGGGGCCACGGCCCTGCTCGTGGACGATCGTCGTCTCCAGGATGGGGGAGAGACCGCGCAGCAGCCAGTTGACACCCTCCGGATCAGCCCTGACGCGGCAGCGGCCCGGTCGGGTCGGCCGCCGCCCGGGCGGGTTCCATCCGCGGGCCGATCCATTCGCGGAGCAGGACGGTGACATCCTCCCGGAGAACGCTCGTGGTACTCGAGAACGGCGTGGATGAGTCGGCGCAGGGTCTCGGGGACGGGAAGTCCGTCGGCGTGGCGTCGAAGATCGTCAGCTCCGCGTCGTTCAGCTCGGCACCGGGGCCGCTCCCCGTTCCAGCAGCGGGCACAGGAGCGCCGCACGCTCCTGGTCCCGGACATGCACGATCACACCCGCCGCACTCACCGAACTGGCCGGTGACCGGGCGTACGGGGTCAACGCGACACTGGAGGCCAGGTTCTCCCGCGGTGTGCCGTGGCGTATCCAGGTGATCACCTACGACACCCCGGCCCTGTCGAGCACCACCGGGAGCAGCGACGGCATGACCATACCCACCCGGTTCCGCGGGGACATGCTGGCGACGACGGCGGCCAAGTGCGACGACGGAAGCAACGCCGGCCCGGCGGACTGGGCCGACTTCCAGCAAGGGGACGCCTCCTTCACGGCGTACACCGACGACGCCATCAAGCTCACCCCCGACTTCGTCAACTCGCTCAGGGACGGCTCCCGGGTGACGCTCACCTTCCACTTCTGGAGCGGCGCCGCGGTGACGTACCACGTCACCAGGTCGGGCGACTCGGTGCCCGGCGCGGCCGTAGCGGCCTCGTAGATCTCAACGCACGGCGCTCGTCAGGGAGTAGTCGACTGAAGCCGGCCACCACTCCCTGACTCCCTTTCCCCGGAACCCCTTTACGCGACTGACATGTCCCTGTAGCTTCCGCGCTGCAAGAACTTTCAGGAACTTTCCGGCCGCGCTTGCAGGCCGCGGAGCACTCGGACCACGCACGATCCACGCCGGATCCACGCCGTAAGGGAGTCGCCATGAGATCCGCACCTCCGCGCCGGCCGAGACGCCACCTCGTGGCGTTCGTGGCTACGGCCGGGCTGCTCGGGCTGGTGTCCACAACTTCGGTCGCAGACCCGGCCGTTCCACTCCAGCCCGTGGCCGATACGGCCGATACGGCCGGCACGGCGACGGTCTTCTACTACACGAAGACCAAGAACTGGCCGTCGACATACCTGCACTACGCGCCGGACGGCGGCTCCTGGACGACCGTGCCCGGCACGCGGATGGAGAGCGCCTGCGCGGACTGGGTGAAGAAGACGGTCGACCTCGGCTCGGCGGCGGGACTGCGGGCCACCTTCAACAACGGCAGCGGCACCTGGGACAACAACGGCGGCAACGACTACGCGCTGGGCACCGGCACCATCACCGTGAAGGACGGCGTGATCGCCCACAGCGACCCGTGCGCCGACACCGGCACGGGCAGCGGCAACCAGGCCACCGTCTACTACTCCACCGCCACCTCCGGCTGGACCACGGCGAACATCCACTACGCCCCCACGGGCGGATCATGGACGACCGCGCCCGGCGTCGGCATGGAGTCCGCCTGCACCGGCTGGTGGAAGAAGACCCTCGACATCGGCACCGCCACCTCCCTGAAGGCGGCCTTCAACAACGGCAACGGCGTCTGGGACAACAACAACAGCGCCGACTACACGATCCCGACCGGCACCACGACCGTGCAGGACAAGACGGTCACCACCGACGCCGCCGACCCCTGCGCCACCGAGGAACCCGACACCGAGGCACCGACCGCTCCGGCCCGGGTCACCGCCGACGCCACCAACACCTCGATCGTGGTGAGCTGGGACGCCGCCACGGACGACGTCGGTGTCGCGAAGTACCAGGTCACGCGCACCGGCGGCACCAAGGGCACCGTCGTCACGGACGTGGGCTCAACCGTGTACTCCGACACGGGGCTTGAGGAGAGGACCGCCTACACGTACACGGTGAAGGCCGTCGACGCGGCCGGCAACACCTCGCCCGCCTCCGCCGAGGCGACCGCGACGACCGGCGACACGGCCCCCGCGCCCGCCGCAGGCAGCCCGCTCGGCACGGATCCCCGCAAGGACCCGATCTACTTCGTCCTCACCGCCCGCTTCCACGACGGCGACAGCTCCAACAACCGCGGCGGCAGCCAGCACACCAAGTCCGGGAACGCGGCGAACAACGACCCCATGTTCCGGGGTGACTTCAAGGGCCTGGTCGAGAAACTCGACTACATCAAGGCGCTCGGCTTCTCCGCGGTGTGGATCACCCCGGTCGTCCTCAACCGCTCGGACTACGACTACCACGGCTACCACGGCTATGACTTCTACAAGGTCGACCCGCGCCTGGAGTCCGCCGGCGCCACCTACCAGGACCTCATCAACGCGGCGCACGCCAAGGGCATGAAGATCTACCAGGACGTCGTGTACAACCACAGCTCCCGCTGGGGCGCCAAGGGCCTGTACACGCCTACCGTCTACGGCGTCCGCGACTCCCAGTGGAGCTGGTACTACGACGAGCGGAACGAGGGCTTCGAGTACGACGGCCTCACCGTCGAGCCCAAGTCGGGGAAGTCGTACTACAACGGCGACCTGTGGTCCACGGCCGAGCCGACCGGCAACACCTGCGTCAACTGGGGCAAGCCGACGGGCGGCAAGAGCGCCGAGGGCTACACGCTCTACAACTGCCAGTGGCCGAGCCCCACTTCGGGCATGTTCCCGAAGGCCTACTACCACCAGTGCTGGATCGGCAACTGGGAGGGCGAGGACTCCCGCTCCTGCTGGCTGCACGAGGATCTGGCCGACTTCGACACCGAGTCGACACCCGTGCAGAACTACCTGATCGGCGCCTACAACAAGTACATCGACATGGGCGTGGACGGCTTCCGGGTCGACACGGCCGTACACATACCGCGCGTCACCTGGAACCGTCGTTTCCTGCCCGCGATCCAGGACCGCGTCGCCCAGAGGTTCGGCGCCACGGCGGCGCGGAACTTCTTCGTCTTCGGCGAGGTCGGCGCCTTCGTCAACGACAAGTGGAACCGTGGGTCGGTGAACCACTCCGCGCAGTTCTTCACCTGGAAGGAACGCAAGGAGTACAGCGCCGACGACGAGACGGCGGCCATCGAGCAGTTCACCTACGAGAACAACCTCGGCACCGGCAACCAGCCGACCTCCACCAACGCCTTCCTGAACGGCAACAGCTACCACACCCCTGACCGCAGCCGGTTCTCCGGCATGAACATCATCGACATGCGCATGCACATGAACTTCAGCGACGCGCAGAACGCCTTCGGCAACGGCAAGGACTCCGACGACAGCGTCAACGACGCCACGTACAACGTGGTCTACGTCGACAGCCACGACTACGGCCCCAACAAGTCGAGCACCCGCTAACACCGGCGGCACCGACGCCTGGGCCGAGAACATGTCCCTGATGTGGACCTTCCGCGGCATCCCCACCCTGTACTACGGCTCGGAGATCGAGTTCCAGAAGGGCAGGCGGATCGACTGCGGCCCCAGCTGCCCGCTCGCGTCGACGGGCCGCGCGTACTACGGCGACCACCTCCAGGGCACCGTCACGGCCTCCGAGTTCGGTACGGCGGACTCGGCCACCGGCGCGGTCGCCACCACCCTGGCCCAGCCGCTCGTGAAGCACCTCCAGCGCCTGAACCAGATCCGCCGAGCCGTCCCGGCCCTCCAGACGGGCCAGTACTCGACCGACGGCATCAGCGGCTCGATGGCCTTCAAGCGCCGCTACACCAACGGCACCACCGACAGCTTCGCCCTCGTCACGGTCACCGGGGACGCCACCTACACGGGCATCCCGAACGGCACCTACCGGGACGCCGTCACCGGCGACGTGAAGGCCGTCTCCAACGGCACGCTCTCCGTGCCGGCGCCGGGCAAGGGCAACCTGCGGGTGTACGTACTGAACGGACCCGGAAAGATCGGAGCCGACGGGCCCTACCTGAAGTAGGCGGGCCATGGGGGCATTTCCTCCCAGGGATGTAAACCGAGGGATGCATGGCGGGCGCGGATGTGGATCCGCGGGTTGATGGCAGACGCACCCACCGTTCATAGCGTTGAGGAATGAGCTCGTGGCATTCAGTCGCGACGAGACTTCAGCGAAAGGAATCCGGTGGGACGTATATCCCTGGTGGGTGCTGCCGTCGCCATGGCTCTGGCAGGAACTCTCTGCACCGCGACCGCCCATGCCGACACCCACGCGGTACAACCGACCAGCGCGGAACCAGTGGTGCCCAAGCCGTCCGGGCACCATCCGGTCGGCAGGACGACTGTGCACCTCAAGGACGAGGGACGGCCCGATCCGTGGGTCCCCTCCACCGACCGGGAGTTGATGGTCTCCGTGTGGTACCCGGCCGCTCGGCCCTCGGACACACCTGCGCCCTATATGACTCCCGAAGAGTCCAGGCAGTACGTCGAGGCCAACGAACTGGCCCTGCCCCCGGACCTGTTCAGCAAAGTGACGACCCACTCCACCGTGGACGCCGAGCCGGCGAGAGCCCGGGGCGGGCTTCCCCTGGTCGTGCTGTCGCCCGGGTTCGGCATGCCCCGTGCCACTCTCACCGGTCTTGCCGAGGACCTCGCCAGCCGTGGCTACGCCGTCGCCGGGACAGGACACAACTACGAGGCCGACGGCATCTCGTTCCCCGACGGGCGCACGACCCCGTGCATCGCGTGCGAGAACACGGACTACCCCAAGGTCGGCGCCGTCCGAGCCGAGGACATCTCCTTTCTGCTCGACGAACTCACCTCGGAACGACCTGCCTGGAAGTACGGTGCGCTCATCGACACCGACCGCATCGCGATGGTCGGGCACTCAGCCGGCGGGTTCAGCACGATTCCGGCCATGCTGCGGGACCCGCGCATCAAGGCAGGGGCCAACATGGACGGCAATTTCCGGTTCCCCAACGACACCCCTTTGCAGCGACCCGTCATGATGCTGGGCAAGCCCAGCCACGTACCCGCCGGCCCTGACCCGACATGGGACGAGACCTGGAGCGAACTGACCGGATGGAAGCGCTGGTTCAGCGTCGACGGCACCGAGCACCTCTCCTTCACCGACCTGGCGCCCCTGGCCAAGCAACTCGGCATCCCGCTCCAGAGCCTGGACGGTGATCGCGCCGACGCCATAACCCGCGCCTATGTCGCCGCGTTCCTCGACACACACCTACGGGGCAGGAACACACCCCTGATGAACGGCCCGTCGGCACGCTTCCCGGAAGTGCGTTTTCATCTGCGGTAGAAGACCAGGCAGGCACACCGCACGAGACGGGAAGGGCTCACCGCTTCTCCCAGACGGCCCCAGCCCCTCAGTCGTCGTGCTCCACGCCGATGAGGACGAAGGCCATGGTGACCGCTTGGCCACTGCGGTTGCGCCAGGCATGCCGGGTACCGTTCTGTATGACGATGTCCCCCGCCGAGAGCTGGGTGCAATGGCCGTCGTCGAGTTCCAGGACGATCTCGCCGTGCAGCACGATGCAGTAGTCCACGGTCGGGGTGGCGTGCATGCCGTCGGGCTCGATGAGCTCAGCGATGCCGGGTGAGTCGGCCCGCTGCTCCCGGTCGAAGGCGACAGGGTCGAACGCCGGGTCGGCCATCGCGGATTCCGGCGGGAAGGTCAGCACGATGAACCGTGTGCCGCCGGGCGTCGGCAGCAGGCTGGTGACCTTCGGTGTGGGGTCCTCCCCTGTCCTGCCGACCCGTGCGCCGGGGTCAGTGGCCCAGGGCAGGCGGGACACCCAGCCGGGCAGAGTGGTGAAGTCCCGGCTACGCGGGATCGGGCCATCGCTGACGACGATCGACTTGCCGTTCTCGTCATGTCCGGTGACGACTCTGCGCATGAGGCTCTCCTCGGTCGGGTCCGCCGGGACCGTCGCATCGGTGGGATCAGTAGGGCCGGACGCTGCCGGGCTCGGTCGGGGAAGTGAGGGCGGTTTCCCAGGCGTCCACGACGTCCCAAACCGTGGGAGCTGGCGCCCGCAGCAGGGCAGTCGCCACCGTGCGTACGAAGAGCGTGTGCCGGTGGTCGGTGAGGTACTCGACCGGGGACTTGCCGTCCACGCGGGCCAGCAGCAGCGCCGGCAGCAGGGTCGCGGCCCGCTCCTCAAGGGCTGACCGGGGCTCCCAGTCGACGTGCCGCACGTATTCCCCGGTCAGCACCCGCGCGGAGCGCAGGAGTTCGGAGCGGCGTCCGGACACCACGAGGCTCTTGAGCAGCAGATGGTTGACACAGAAGGCCAGGTCGAAAGCCGGGTCCCCGTACCAGGCGCACTCGGCGTCCAGCAGCACGGGCCCCGACGGACCGACGAGGATGTTCTTGGGGCTGACATCACCGTGCACCAGGGCCAGGTGCGTGGTGGCCGTGCGATCGGCCAGGCTCTGGAGTACGCCGCTCAGGCCTGGATGTGCTGCTGCGGTCGCCAACAGGTACGGCTCGATGCGCAGCGCGTGGAAGTTGTCGTCCGTGGCGAACTCCTCGGCGACGGCGGCGTCACCCGCGCTCGCCGCGTGCAGCCCGCCGAGCAGTTCGCCGACGGCCGCGGCAGTCGCCACGCGTACTTCGCCGTCGAGGAGCTGCGCCTTCCACATCGGGTACCGCTCGGGGGGCAGGTACGCCATCGCGAAGAGGCCGGCTTCGGGGTCGTGGGCCAGCAGGTCGGGCACGCTGTCCGGGCGGTGCCGGGACGCGAATCGCATCCACGCCCATTCATAGGCGTTGCGCGACACCGGTGCCTGCCAGTCGGCCGCGACCTTCAGTCTGGGCAAGGCGCGCTTGACGCAGAGCGAGCGCCCTGGGAGGTCCACCCGCCACAGGTCCGAGGAGACGCCGCCGGCCAGCGGCGTCCAGCGAGCGGCCGCAGCGGGCTCGGCGAGCCCCTGCGCGATCAGGAAGTCCGTCAGCGTGGTGTCGGGCGTGGGGCCCGGGCCCGCCTGCGCCGAGGTCGGGCTCATCGCTGGTCACCCGACCCGGCGGACAGTCCACGAGGGCTGTTGCACGCGTGGGCCGGGCTCCCGCCGGCCAGGATCCGTACGACTTCCTCGGCGGCACGGCGGCGCAACTCCGTGACCGACGCGTCGGAGGAGAAGGCGACGTGCGGGGTGAGCAGCGCCCCCGGCTGGGCCGACAGCCCGGCGGGGACCTCGGGCTCCGACTCCAGCACGTCGAAGGCGGCACCGCCCAGGTGCCCGCTGTCGAGCGCCTTGATCACGGCGTCCGTGTCCACCAGGCCGCCCCGGCTGACGTTCACCAGCAGGCCGCCCGGCGGCATCTGCGCCAGTTGCTCGGACCCGATGATGTGGTGTGTGCCGGGTGTCAGCGGCACGTGAAGGATCACCACGTCACTGTGGCGCAGGAGTTCGTCCAGACCCACCATCTCCACCCCGGGGACGTCGCTCGGCGAGTGCGGGTCATGGGCCAGGATTCGGCAACCGAACGCGCCGAGCTTGCGCGCGGTGGCGCGTCCGATCCGCCCGAGACCGACTACGCCGCAGGTCAGCGCGGACAGTCGGCGCAGCCGTGCGCTCGCGGGGTCCCACCGGCCCGCGCGGACCTCCCGGTCGAACACGGCCAGGCCCCGCGTCCAGGCCAGCACCATCCCGACGGCATGGTCGGAGACCTCTTCGACGCAGTAGTCCGGCACATTGGTGACCCACACACCCCGCTCGGTGGCGGCGTCCACGGCGATGTTGTCCAGGCCGACCCCGAGCCTGGCCACGATGCGAAGTGCCGGCGAGCTGTCGATCGCGGTGGCGGAGACCGGCGCCCAACAGGTAAGGATCCCGGCGGGCCGGTGCTCGGCGACCAGTTCCTCGATCACCTCGGCGGAGGCGGGCTCGGCGGGGCCGGTCACCAGGGTGTGGCCCGCCTGCTCGATGACCGATCGCTCGACGGAGTCGTCGGGCCAGGCGTGGTCGGTGAGCAGCACGGTGCCTGGGCGGCTCGGTGGTTTCATGGCAGGTCGTCCTCGCAGAATCGTACGGCCGCAGCGGACGGCCGGGCGTCCCGCCCGGGTCGCATCCGGTCAGCAGGTTTGATCGTCATCCAGAACGGGCGGCCGTGTCACGTCCGACCGTGTCCTGGGGCCGCCATGGGTGGGCGGAGAGGGTCACTGGGCTGGGGTGACTGTCGGCGCTCGCCGACTTGTGGTCGGTTCGGGCGCCGCGCCAGGCCCCTGGAACGGGTCACGAGACGCCGGGGCACGTCGAATCACTCTGTCACAGCCACGTGATGCTAACGATAGCACTCACGGGCTCGCACCCGTCAAGAGCGCGACGAACAGCCCGGCCGTCGATCCCGCACGGGAAGGCCCTGTCGGTGGCCAGGAGACCCGCCCACCACGGGAAAAACAAAGACCACCGAAGAAATCCGTTGTTCACGTCTTGACGCGCCACGGACTTCCGTTCATGGTTCTGGCAAACGCCGACCGTGTGACCCGACGAAATGGCCGCACGAGGTCCGGCTGTCGAAGACGCCATAGCCACGGACGTCCCCGACGGGCGACATACGGCCGAGTTCCGCATGCGGCATGCGACCGCGCGGCACCCCATCGCCCTTTCCGCCGGTCGGCGGCCGTATCGCCGTCGACGGCTCGACCGAGTCCGTGTTCAGCTCACCGCCACTCGTCACCGCCCGCACGACCCCGTGCCGGCGATGCCTCCACCGCGGCCTGCCGTGGCCCATTCCTCCTCAGGAGCCGCTATGACTCACGCAGCGCAAGTCGACACAAATGCAGTTCCCGCCGACGGAACTCATCGGGAAAACACCCGTCCGCCTGTTTCCCGGCCCATGATCGGCGTGGGATTCCTCCTGATCGTCCTCTCCTACATGGTCAATGCGATGGACCGCCAGGTCTTCCCTCCCCTGCTGCCCAACATCCGTGAGGAGTACGGGTTCTCGCTGGAACAGGGCGGACTGCTGGCGACCAACTTCACCCTCGGCATGGCCCTGGCCGGGCTGCCTGCCGGCTATCTCCTGGACCGATTCCGACGCAAGACGGTACTGCTGGCCAGCATCGTGATCTACTCCCTGGGCACGATGGCCACGCCGCTGGCCACCGGTTTCGCCGACATGACCCTGTACCGGGTCGTGTCCGGCTTCGGTGAGGGCATGCAGTCCGCCGCCATCTTCGCGGCGATGGGCGCCTTCTTCGTCCAGCGGCGCGGCCTCGCGTTCGGCATCATCGGCATGGGCTACTCCGTCGGCGTGTTCATCGCCCCGCTGATCGGCGTCCACCTCATGGGCCTGCACGGCACCTGGCACTCGCCCTTCTACCTGTTCGGCACGGCGGGCCTTCTGATCGCCGCCGCCTGCCTGTTCCTCGTGAAGGCCGGTCTGACCGAGCACTCCACCGAGCAGGTCGTCTCGACCAAGACCTACGACCAGATGCCGGCCTCCGCCTACAACCGCAACACGGTCGCCCTGACCGTCCACGCCGTCGTCAGCGGTGTGGCCATCTACGGGTTCCTCGGGCTCTACCCGACGTACCTCATCACCTCGCTCCACTACTCCGCCGAACAGGCAGCGCTGGCGATGAGCTTCCTCGGCTTCGGCGGCATGACGGCTGTGCTCGGCGGCTGGCTCGGCGACCGCGTCAACCAGCGCAACCTGCTGATAATCAGCCTGCTGGCCGTCTCCACCATCAGCGTGTGCATCTACGAGACGCAGGCCCAGGTCGGCGTGCAGTGCGTGTTCGCCTTCCTGATGGGCGCGTTCGGGCTGGGCTTCGTCTACCCCAACACGAACAGCGCGATGCAGCGGGCCGTCCGTCCCGGGCAGATCGGACGCGCCTCAGGGCTCTTCGTCACGAGCTACTACGGACCGGCGGCGTTCTCGGGACTGCTCTTCGCCGCCCTCGTGGACTCCTTCGGCTGGAGCCAGGCAGGTCTGCTCCAGGTCACGTTCCTCCCGCTGGTCGGCGTCGCCGCCCTGGCCTTCGTCCGTCCCGCACTGTTCAACAACGCGGCCCACTGACGGCACACCGCTGACACCGAAAAGGGGCCTGCCCACCTCTGTACGGTGGGCAGGCCCCTTCGGGGCGGAAGCCGGCGGCCGTCCGCCGGTCAACGGCTCTCGGCCACGACCGGATTGCGCAGAACGCCGATTCCCTCGATCTCCACCTCCACCTCGTCCCCGGGGCGGATCGGCCCGACACCGGAAGGCGTGCCGGTCATGATCACGTCTCCGGGCAGCAGCGTCAGATGACGGCTGAGGTAGCTGACGATGTCCGGAACCGGAAGCAGCAGGTCAGCCGTGCTCGCCGACTGCAGGACGGCGCCATTCACACGGGTCGTCAGGGACAGCCCCGAAGGGTCGAGGTCGGTCGCGACGACCGGCCCGATAGGAGCGAAGGTGTCCTGGCCCTTCCCGATCAGAAGCGTTCCGTATTTGCTTTCCTTGCGCTGAACGATGCGGTCACTGACGTCATTCCCGCACGTATATCCGAGGATGAACTCATGGGCCGCCGAGGGCTTCACATGGCGGGCTTCCTTTCCGATGACGACGACCAACTCACCCTCGAAATGGATCAGTTCACCGTCCGCCGGATACACGATTGAATCCCCCGGCCCCACGACCGCCGTACTCGGCTTCATGAAGCACACCGGAACTTCGGGAATATCACGGTCGGTCTCGTCGACATGTGAGGCGTAGTTGTAGGCGAACCCGAAAATCCGGGGTTGGTCGACCGGCGGGAGAATGACGACGTCGTCGACCCGGTCGATGCGCCCTGTGGGGGACAACCCGGTGAAGGGGTCGCCCTCGAATCTGACGATGCTTGCGTCACCGTATTCGAGTTCGCCGTAGTGACGCACACCGCCGACGGCATACCTGACGATCCGCACGGACACCTCCGCAACTGGGCAGCCACGGGCGGCTGCACGGCCCATTCAGCAGTGCTAACGTTAGCACACACCCATGATCAAGCCCGGCGCCATTCACTCGCCGACCACGGAGCGCGACGACGGTGCTATCGTTGGCACACGGAAAGTGACGGCACCGGACCAGACAGTCGAGGGGATTCCTTACGTGATCACGACCAGGGACATCGCCGAGCGTCTCGGCGTCTCCGTGTCGACGGTGGGACGGGCGCTCGCCGACGATCCGCGCATCAGCGAGGAGACCAAGTTCCGAGTCAGGCAGGCCGCTTCCGAGATGGGGTATGTCGGCAATCGCGCGGCCCGGATGATGCGCGGAGCGTCCAGCAACGTGGTCGCGCTGGTGATCCCGGACATCCGCAACAGCTTCTACTCGACGATCGCGCACGAGCTGTCCAAGAACATGGAGGCCGAGGGCTTCCAGCTGATGCTCTCGGAAACCGACGACGACCGGACGGCGGAACTGCGCCATCTGCGTGAGCTGTCCGCGAACCGGGTGGCCGGCGTGATCATCGTGCCCACCGCGCGCCCGCACAGCGAGTCCGTCAAACTCCTGCGCACCCTGCCGCACTTGCAGCTGCTGCGCCGCCACGCGTCGCTCGGCTCCCAGTGGTTCGGTGTGGACGACCACGAGGCCCTGCGCCAGGCCACGGCCCACCTGGTGGCGCAGGGCCACACCCGCATCGCCTACCTCGGCGGTCCCGAAGAGCTGCCCACGGGCGCGGAGCGTCTGCGCGGCTTCCGCAGCGCCCTGCGCGAGGGCGGTCTGCCGGACGATGCCGGACGCGCGGAGCTGGGGCCGCCCTCGTCGATCGACCACGGCCGCGAAACGGTGCGCCGGATACTGAACGGGCCGGATGCGCCCACCGCGCTCGTGCTCGGATCGATCCAGCTCACCCTCGGTGTCCTGGAGGAGTTGTCCCAGCAGGGCGTCAAGGTGCCCGGGGAGCTGTCCGTGGTCGGCTTCGGGGACGAGCCCGGGTTCTCCTGGTGGGGGCCCGGACTGACCACGATCGGCCTGCCCATCCAGGAGATGGCCACCGGCTGCGCACTGTGGATGATGCGTCGCCTCAAGACCAAGCCGACCAACGACGGCCCGTACACGTCGGTCTCCCCCGGGTCGCTGGTCCTGCGCGGCAGCACGGCGCCACCTGACGGAAAGGCTCAGTCGAGGTCCACCTGAGGCATGGGCGACCTCGGCCACGACAGCGAAAAGGCGCCCGGAGCCATACGCTCCGGGCGCCTTCACGTTCCCGCCACGGGGCTACCGGGTCAGTACGTTTCACCGCGCAGCCGACGCATGACGGCCGCGGTGCGCACGAGCTCGTCGAGCATCTGCTCGGCCGCGGCCTCATGGATCTTGCCGGGCCGGAAGGCGCCGTCCTCGACGCGCTCGTTGACGAACGGGATGCTCACGGTCGGAGCGATCGGAAGCATCCTCAGATTCGCCACGACCTGCTTCGCCATCTGCACCGCGCGGGTGCCCGCCGAGACGCCCCCGTAGCTGACGAACGCGGCCGGCTTGTGCTGCCACTCCACGACGAGAAAGTCCCACGCGTTCTTCAGGGGGGCAGGGAAGCCTCCGTTGTACTCGGGGGTGACGAACACGAACGCGTCCGACGCGTCGACGATCCGGCTCCATGCTCGGGTGTGGCTCTTCGTGTACCTCTGCTGAGCGGGCGGATTCGGCTCGTCGAAGAACGGGAGGGCGAGTTCGCGCAGGTCGACCAGATGCGATTCGAACTGCTCGTGCTCCGCGACCCGGGCGGTGAACCAGTCCGCGACGGACCGGCCCACGCGCCCAGGGCGAGTGCTGGCCACAACTGTCGTGAGGGTCATGGGTGCCACAGGGGGCTCGGGTGTCATGTCGGTTCGCTTTCCGGTCGGCCGCGATCGGGCCCGGCGAACCCACGCTGCCTGTGCTGTCCGTCCGTCCAGGGAAGCACGGGCTCGCCGGAGTGCCTGCCATAGCGCCATAGGTGGCGCTATGGATTGTGCGAACGATAGCACTCGCGCTCCGGCACACCAAGAAGAGCCGAAACAGGCAACTCAACCCGGAGCCGGAGCCCTCTGCTCCCCCTTGACAGGACCACCATCCCCTCGCACGATTGCGCTATCGTTAGCACTGTGGGAGCCGCAACGGACGAGAGTGTCTGGCTCTCTCCATGTCACGCGCGCCCAGGTCGCCGCCGCCCTTCGGGCACCGGCCCCTCGACCTGACGCCGCTCCGGTTCACGGCGGACCGTCCGTACGCCTCCTGCTGTGGGGGACACCCCTCCCCTGGTGACAGGCGCGGGCGCCGCGCGGCTCCCCGATCGCCCGAACTCCGAAAGGTTGCACCGCCATGACAGACACGCGGATCGCCAAGCTCCACGGCCGCAGGGTGTGGGACTCACGCGGGCGACCGACCGTGGAGGTCGAGGTCCATGTCGCGGACGGCGCGATCGGCCGGGCCATCGCACCGGCGGGCGCGTCGACGGGGCAGGGCGAGGCCCTCGACCTGCGCGACGGCGGCAGCCGTTTCGGCGGACTCGACGTGCACCGCGCGGTCGGCTCGGTGAACCGGGAGATCGCGCCCGCCCTCCTGGGCCGCGACGCGACCGACCAGGAGGCCGTCGACCGGCTCCTGGTGCACCTCGACGGAACCCCTGACCGCGGCCGTCTCGGCGGCAACGCGATCGTGGCCACGTCCATGGCTGTCCTGCACGCCGCCGCCGCGTCTGCGGGCGTCCCGCTGTGGCGGCACCTGGCGGGCGGCCGGCCGGTCCGCATACCGCTGCCGGAGATCCAGATCTTCGGCGGCGGCGCCCACGCGGACCGCCGCGTCGACGTCCAGGACTTCATGGTGATGTGCCCAGCGGCCGGCAGTTTCTCCGAGGCCCTGGACTGGACCGCTGAGATCTACCGGGCGGCGGGAAGTCTGATGCGCCGGGCCGGGAAGGCCCAGGGTGTGGCCGACGAGGGCGGCTTCTGGCCGGCGTTCGACTCCAACGAGGAAGCGCTGGAGACGCTGACCCGGGCCATCGAGGCGGCGGGCTTCGCCCCCTCGACCCAGGTCGGCATCTCGCTGGACGTCGCGGCCTCGCAGTTCGGCACCGGAGGGCGGTACCGGCTGGCCCTGGACGACCGCACGCTGGACACCGCGGCACTGATCGACATGCTGGGCGACTGGATCGAGCAGTACCCGATCCTGTCCGTCGAGGACCCGGTGGGCGAGGACGACACCGACGGCATGGTGGAGTTCACCCGGCGTCACGGGCACCGCTGTCAGGTGATCGGCGACGACTACCTGGTCACGAACGCCAAGCGGGTGGCGGCGGCGGCCACCAGCGGGGCGGCGAACGCCGTCCTCGTCAAGCCGAACCAGGCCGGCACGATCACAGAGGCGTTCCAGGCCCTGCGCACCGGGAAGGACGCCGGCTTCGGCACCATCGTCTCGGCCCGGTCCGGTGAGACCGAGGACATCACCATTGCCCACCTGAGCGTCGGTTGGGACGCGGGTCAGCTGAAGGTCGGCTCGTTCACCCGCTCCGAGCGGATGGCCAAGTGGAACGAGGTGCTGCGCATCGAGGAGTCCCTCGGTGGATCGGCGGAATTCAGCGGATGGTCCGCCCTCACTTTCCCCGAATCCGGGCCTTCCGCGACCAAGCCGTAAATCCACCTCGAAGTATTAAAGTCACCGAAATAGAGAGCCGATCGGAGCACGGAGACCAGCATGCTGCCACCCGTCAATCTGCGCCCGAGTTTCAATATCACCCGCTCCAGCCATGTCCGGCTCACCGTCGCCGACCTGGCCGAGAGCCGGAACTTCTACGTGAAAGCGCTGGGTCTCGTCGTCAGCGACGAGGACGAGCGCACCTGCTACCTTCGCGGCCTGGCCGAAGCCTGCCACCACAGCCTCGTCCTGGAGCTCGACGAGGAGAATGCGGGCACCTGCCGGAGGATGGGCTTCCGGGTGTTCTTCGACGAGGACCTCGACCTCGCATACGCCTGGTTCCGGGAGCGCGGCCTGCCCGCCGAGTGGGTCGACGCCCCGTACCAGGGCCGCACTCTGCATGTGAGCGACCCCATCGGTACGCCGCTCGAACTGTGCGCACACATGGAGACCCGGCCACGGCTGCACATCGACTTCGCGCAGTACCGGGGCGCCCACGGACAGCGGCTGGACCACTACCAGATCTTCGCGCCCGACACCTACGAGCTGTGCGCCTTCTACAGCGAGCTGGGCTTTCGCAACTCGGAGTACCTGGAGCACGGGGACAAACTGCTCGGCGCGTTCATGTACCGCAAGGGCACCTGCCTGGACCTCGCGATCGTCGAGAACACCGGGCCCGCCCTGCACCACTTCGCCTACACCGTCTCCGAGAGCCGTGACATCTTCAGCGCCTGCGACTGGGCGGGCATCCTCGGCTACGGCGACGGCGTGGAGCGGGGCCCGGGACGGCACGGTCCGGGCGGGATGCTCTTCGCCTACCTCCGCGACCCCGACGGCCACCGGGTGGAGGTCTTCAACAGTCACTACCAGACGATCGACACCGAGATCGAGCCGGTGCGCTGGGACGCGGCATCGCTGAGCACCAACGCGCGCTGGGGCCTCCCGGCCCTGGAGAAGTGGTACTTCGAGGCGTCGCCCTTCGTCGGCGCGCCGCGGATCCCGCCGGCCGAGCCGCCGAAGCCGATGTCGCTGGAGCGGTTCCTGCTCGAGCAGCCCCTCCCCTGACCTTCCGTTCACCCCGTCCCCAAGGAGACGTCATGGCACGAGTTCCCTATCTGAGCCGCGAGGACGCGGACGAGTCGCTGAAGCCGCTGTACGACCGGCTGGAGACCGAACGCAAGGTACCGACGGCGAACATCTTCCTCGCCCTCACCAATGCGCCCACCCAGCTGGACGCCTTCCTCACCTACGCCAACTCGCTGCGGGCCGCCGATCTCAGTCCGAAGTTGCGCGAGCTGGCGATCCTGACCGTGGGTCACGCCACCCGGTCCGTGTACGAGGTCGCGCACCACCAGTCACACGGGCTGGGGGCCGGGCTCACCGAGCAGCAGCTCGCGGCGGTGGCCGACTTCGAGGCGTCCGACCTGTTCGACGAAACGGAGAAGGCGGTCATGCGCCTCGCCCAGGAGTCCACGCTCCAGGTCGACGTCTCCGAGGAGACATGGCGCGAGGCCGCCCGCCACCTGACGGACCGGCAGATGGTCGAACTGTCGTTGTCCATCGCCTGGTACAACTCCGGCGTCCGCATCATGGGGCTGCTGGACATCGACCTTGAGGACAACTACCCGAACCCGTTCATCAATTCGTAGCCATCGGCACCGTACGGCCATAAATTCAGGAGTATTTCAATGGCGAAAATGCTCGCTGCTCGACTGCACCGACTCGGTGAGCCGATGTCGGTGGACACGATCGACGTGCCCGCGCCGCGGCCGACCGACGTGCTGGTGCGGGTGAAGGCATGCGGAATCGTGCCGAACATGGCGAATGTGATCAACAACTGGCCCACCTGGTACCCGCACCAGCCGCTGCCCGAGCTCCCCGCGATCTTCGGTCTGGATCCGGCGGGCGTGGTCGAGGCGGTCGGCGAGGCGGTGCTCAACACCAAGCCCGGCGACCGGGTCTACGTGAGCCCGTTGCGATCCTGCGGCAGTTGCCAGGTGTGCCGGGGCGGTGAGCTCAGCCGGTGCCGCTACTTCACCCTGAACGGCTACTTCAGCACGTCACGCGACGGCCAGCGCATCTTCGACCTCTACCCCTACGGCGGGTTCGCCGAATACATGACGGCGCCGCAGTACTCGATCGTCAACATCCCCGACAACATGACGTTCGAGCAGGCCGGCAAGCTCGGCTACATCGGCACCTCCTACGGAGCCCTCAAGCACGCCGCGGCCGGTCCCGGCCAGGTCGCGCTGATCGACGGGATCACCGGCACCCTCGGCGTCGCCTCCACGCTCCTCGCGCTGGCTTCCGGTGTCTCCCGGGTCCTCGGCACGGGTCGCAACGAGGAACTCCTCAAGCGTGTCAAGGAGTTGGCCCCGGACCGGATCGAGGTCATGCGGCTGGGCGAAGGGTCCACCGGTGAGTGGGCGAAGTCCCGCACCGGCGGCGAGGGGGCGGACTTCGTCATCAGCGCGCTCGGTGCCAAAGCCCCGGTGGAGACGATGCTGGACTCCATGCAGGGCGTGCGCCGCGGCGGCAGGGTGGTCAACGTCGGCGGCGTGGCCGACCGGCTGCCCGTTGACGTGAAGTGGCTCATGGACGAGCAGGTCCAGCTGATCGGCTCCAACTGGTTCACCACCGCACAGGGCCAGGAGGTCGCCGACATGGTGGCGACCGGGACGCTGGACCTGTCGTATCTGATCACCAAGCCCTTCCCGCTGGCCGAGGTCAACGAGGCGATCTCGGGACGCGCCGCCGACCTCGACGGCGGATTCGGCAACTACGTCGTGATCCCCTGAACCCGCCGATCCACCCCACACCCACCCCGCGGCGGCCCTGTTCTGCCCTGACGCCGCCGCGGGGTGTCCCAGCAGACGGAGGAGACGATGGAACTGCGCTGGCTGGAGTCGTTCGTCGTCGTCGCGGAGGAACTGCACTTCGCGCGGGCCTCGGACCGGCTGCATCTCGCACCGTCGGCGCTCAGCGCCCAGATCAGAGCCCTGGAGTCACACCTGGGCGTACGGCTCGTCGACCGCGGACGGCGCACCCGGCCCTCCCTGACCAGCGCCGGGCGCCTCTTCCTCGAAGAGGCGCGGCTCACCCTCGCACAGGCCGCACGGGCCGAGGCGGTGGGCCGGCGTGCCGGGCGCGGGGAACTGGGGCACGCCCAGATCGCGTACGTCGCCTCGGCCGCCTTCTCCGGCGTACTGACCGACGTCCTGACCCGCTGCGCGGCCCCCGGCACCGAACTCACCGTGCAGGTCCGCGAGCTGGAGACACCGGCCCAGCTGGAGGCTCTGTCCTGCGGGGACATCGACGTCGGCTTCCTGCGCTGGCGACCGGAGTACCCACCAGAGGTCGCGACCACCTGTCTGCTCACCGAGCAGGTGGTTCTCGCGCTGCCGGCCGCCGCGCCACTGGCGGCGTACGAGGCGGTACCGGCGGCGCGGCTGCGCGACGAGTGCTTCGTGGCCCCGCACTTCGACGAGGAGTACGGCTGCCGTGACCAGATCCTCGAAGTGGCGGAGCAAGGGGGCTTCAGCCCGCGATGCGCTCCCCCGGTGCGGGACTTCATCGCGGCGTTGACGCTGGTGGGCGGCGGTCTCGCGGTGGCCCTCGTCCCCGATTCGCTGCGCCGCGTACGGATCCCGGGAGTGGCGTACCGGCCGCTGGCGGACGTGGCGCTGACGACCCGGCTGGTCGGCGCCTATCGCAAGGGGGAGGCCTCGCCCGCGGTGCGCGGAGTGATCCGCCGCCTCCGGGAAGCCGCCGCCGCCACGGCCACCACCTGAAGCACCGACCGCGGCAGGCGTCCGGCGCGAGCCTGACGCCTCGTCAGCATGCCGTCCGTCACCTGCTCCGGTCAGCCTCGAACCGACGCAGGTTTGTACGCGGATTCCGCACTGTTCAAGCAGGTCAGAGGCTGTTTTCCGGCCTACGCTCAACGCGGCAGCACCCACCGCGGCGGCGTCGGTCGACGGCCGCCCGACGCAGAGGCAGGCGAACAGCACATGACATCGATCAAACACGTGGGCGTCGTAGGCGCGGGGCAGATGGGCCGGGGCATCACCGAGGTGTGCGCCCGGGCAGGACTGCACGTCACGTTGTGCGACGTGACCGAGGACAGGGCCCGGGCCGGTCTGACGGGCGTGGCGGACTCCCTGCTGAAGGCGGAGCTGCGCGGCGCCATCGCGCCCGAGGACCGCGCACACGCCCTTGCCGGGATCTCGGTCACCGACGACCTCTCCCGCCTGTGCGGGGCCGACCTGGTCATCGAGGCGGCCGTCGAGGACGAGCGGGCCAAGACGGCGCTGTTCCGGCAACTGGGCGAGGTGGTCACGGACCCGGCTTCCGTGCTGGCGAGCAATACTTCGTCGATCCCCATCGCGCGGCTCGGCGCCGCGGCCGGGCGCCCGGAAGCGGTGGTCGGCCTGCACTTCTTCAACCCGGTTCCCGTTATGCCGCTCGTCGAGGTCGTCCCCTCTCTGCACACCTCGAAGGCAACGGAACTGCGTGTGCGCGCCTTCGCGAGCGAGATCCTGGGCAAGCAGACGATCGTCGCGCAGGACCGGGCCGGTTTCGTGGTGAACTCCCTGCTGGTTCCCTACCTGTTGGCGGCCGTACGCATGGTCGGCTCCGGCACGGCGACCGCGGAGGACATCGACACGGGGATGACCGCCGGCTGCGCTCACCCCATGGGCCCGCTGCGCCTGGCCGACCTCATCGGGCTGGACACCGTGGCGGCGATCGGCGAGGCACTCTACGAGGAGTACCGGGAACCGCTGTACGCCCCTCCCCCGCTGCTGCGCCGCATGGTCGAATCGGGACTGCTGGGCCGTAAGTCGGGGCAGGGGTTCTTCGAGTACCGGGCGGCCGACTACCGGGCGGCCTGAGGCACGTCAGGAGCTGCCCAGCTCACGCTGTTTCATCGCTGAGCCGGCCGTGACTGTTCGGCGGCCGACGCGAAAGCTCCCGACACCTCTGTGTCTGTGACAGGTGTCGGGAGCTTCCGCGTCGTAGTCCCCGGCGTCGGCCGAGCGCTCAGTCGGCTTGTTCGGCAAGCGCCTTGATGCCACGCAAGGTGGCCTCGATGTTCGTACGGAGTTCGGCGAGCCGGGAGGCCACGATCTCCTCCTCCAGCTCAGAAGTGCGGTCGATCACGAACTGATCCCGGAAACGGCCCGGCCCGATCCTGACGAACTGCCGCACGCCCGGCGGGCGGCCACTTCCTGGGTCAGCCGGGGGGCCACGGCGAACAGGTCGCCCACCACTGCGTAGTCGGCGAGGTCGAGGATCGGCGCCTCGGGGTCCTTGTTGACCGCGATGATCGTCTTGGAGGTCTGCATCCCTGCGAGGTGCTGGATGGCCCCTGAGATGCCCAGGGCGATGTACAGCTGCGGGGCGACCGACTTGCCGGTCTGCCCCACCTGGAACTGGTGCGGGTAGTAGCCGGCATCGACCGCGGCGCGTGAGGCACCCACCGCTGCACCCAGGGCGTCGGCCAGGTCCTCGACCACCCTGAAGCCGTCCGCCCCGCCGACACCGCGCCCGCCGGAGACGACGACGGTCGCCTCGGTGAGCTCCGGCCGGTCACCCGCGACCACTGCGCGACGGGCGGTGACGCGGGCGGACGCCGCAGGGTCGACCGGCGGCAGGGCGAGCTCCCGCATCCCGGGCTCCACGGGCCGCTCCCCCGGCTCGATGGAGCCCGGCCGCACCGCGATCACCGGCAGACCGTGGGTGACCTGGGCGCGCACGGTGTACGCACCGCCGAAGACGACCTGGGTGGCCACGCCGGACGAGTCCACGTCGACCGCGTCGACAAGCAGCCCGCCGTCCACCCGCGCGGCGAGTCGCCCGGCCACCTCCTTGCCGTCGGGCGTCGCGGAGACGAGAACGGCGGCCGGGGAGGCCGACCGCACCGCGAGTTCCAAGGCGTCGACGGCCGGCGTGGCGAGAAACTCGTCCGCTTCGGCGGATTCGGCCGCGTAGACGATCGTGGCGCCATGGCGGGCGAGGGACGGCTTGAGGCGTGCCGCAGTGCCGGGGCTTCCGACGACGACTGCGGCCGGGTCGCCCAACCGGCTTGCGGCGGCGAGGAGTTCGTAGGTGGACTTGTGGACGCGTTCCCCGTCGTGGTCGACGAGGACGAGGACATCGGGCATGGGTGCCTGCTTCTGTCGTGCTGCTGGGGAGGGGCGGTTCAGACGAGCTTCTGGGCGATCAGGTATTCGACGAGCTGCCGGCCCGCCGAGCCGTCGTCCATGACCCGGATCCCGGCGGCCCGCGCCGGACGCGGCACGGCCTCCAACACACGGGTGCGGGTCAGGAGGAACCCGGCACCGTCCGCGTCGGGGAACAGGTCGTCGAGGTCGACCGTTTCGACCGGCTTCTTCTTGGCGGCCATGATCCCCTTGAAGGAGGGGTAGCGCGGTTCGTTGATCTTCTCGGTGACGCTTACGAGCGCGGGCAGCGGTGCGTCGAGCGTGGCCTCACCGTTGTCGGTCTCGCGCTCCGCACGCACCCGTCCCGTATCCACGGTCAGCTCCCGCGCGTGCGTCAGCTGCGGCAGGCCGAGCAGGTCCGCGACGACGGCGGGGACCGCGCTCGCCTGTCCGTCGGTCGTCGCGTTGCCCGCGAGCACCAGGGCGACGTCCTCCACCGTCCGCACGGCGGCCGCCAGCACCTTCGCGGTGGTTACGACATCGGCGCCCTGAAGCCTGTCGTCACAGATGTGGATGCCTCGATCGGCGCCCATGGCCAGGACCTTGCGGATGGCGTCGAGCGCGGTGTCGGGCCCCATGGACACGACGGTGATCTCGGCGCCCACCGCCTCCTTGAGCCTGAGGGCCTCCTCCGCGGCCCGCTCGTTGATCTCGTCCAGGACGAGATCGGCGTTCTCACGGTCAAGGGCGTGGTCGGCCTCGGACAGGGTGCGTTCGGCGGCGGTGTCCGGGACCTGCTTGACGAGTACGACGATGTTCACGGTCGTCTTCCTTCGTGCTTCGGTGGTCAGCGGAACGCCGGATAGCCGGTGATCGCCTGACCGACGACCAGGGTGTGCATCTCGCCAGTGCCTTCGTAGGTGAGGACGGACTCCAGGTTGTTGGCGTGGCGCAGCGGCGAGTACTCCAGGGAGATGCCGCCGGCGCCGAGGATGGTGCGGCACTCCCTCGCGATCGCGATCGCCTCCCGGACGTTGTTCAGCTTGCCGACGCTGATCTGCTCGGGCCGGATGCGGTGCTGGTCCTTCAGACGGCCCAGGTGCAGGGCGAGCAGTGCGGCGCCGCCCAGGGAGACGGTCATGTCGGCGAGCTTCTTCTGGGTGAGCTGGAAGGCGCTGATCGGCTTGTCGAACTGCACACGGGAGTCGGCGTAGTCGATGGCCGCCTGGAGCGAGTCGCGGGCGGCGCCGACCGCGCCGAACAGGATGCCGAAGCGCGCCTCGTTGAGGCAGGACAGGGGGCCGCGCAGGCCCTCGGCGAGCGGCAGCCTTGCGGAGTCCGGCAGCCGGACGTTGTCGAAGTACAGCTCCGAGGTGACGGACGCACGCAGCGACATCTTCTGCTTGATGTCCTGTGTGGTGAAGCCGGGGGTGCCGCTCGGCACGAGGAAGCCGCGGATGCCGTCCTCGGTCTGCGCCCAGACGGTGGCCACATCGGCGATGCCGCCATTGGTGATCCACATCTTGGAGCCGTTCAGGATCCAGTCGTCACCGTCACGGACGGCCCTGGTGCGCATGCCGGCGGGATTGCTGCCGAAGTCGGGCTCGGTCAGGCCGAAGCAGCCGATCGCCTCACCGGCGGCCAGCCGGGGCAGCCACTCCTCCTTCTGCTCCTCGGAGCCCCACTTCCAGATGGAGAACATCGACAGCGAGCCCTGCACGGAGACGAAGCTGCGGAAACCGGAGTCGGCCGCCTCCAGCTCCAGGCAGGCCAGACCATAGCTGACGGCATTGGTACCGGCGCAGCCGTAGCCTTCCAGATGCATGCCGAGCACGCCCAACTTGCCGAGCTCAGGGGCGAGTTCACGGGCGAAGTGGGCGTTCTCGAACCACTCGCCGATGTGCGGGCGCACTCGGTCGGCGAGGAACTTGGCGACGGTGGCCTTGATCTCGCGCTCCTCGTCGGTGAGGACGGAGTCGATGTCGAGCAGGTCGAGGGGATCCTTCAGCGGCTTGCCGTTCATAGGGAGCTCCTTGTCATCAGGGATGGGAAATCGGGTGGTCGGTTCGGTCACGGTGCCGGCGCTACGAGCGGTCGGGTGAGTACGCCACGTCACGCGGAGGTGTCACCGGACCCCTCGGACGAGCCGTGGAAGATCTCCGCGGTGTGCCGGCCCAGGGCGGGCGGGGGCAGGCGGTACTGCGCGGGAGTCCTGCTCAGCGCGATGGGGTGCGCGACCTGGCGGGAGGGCCTGCCTTCCTCCCCGTCGTCCGATGCGGTGGGGAGGTCGACGATGCCGGGCAGGCCGAGCCTGTGGGCGAAGGCGAAGGCCTCGTCGAGCGTGTTGACAGGTCCGGCGGGCACCCCGGCGGCCAGCAGGACGGTCGACCAATGGTCGGCGCCCGCGACGCCGAGCCGCTGGGTCAGGATGGCCCGGAGCTCGGTGCGGTGGGCGACTCGGTCGGCGTTGGTGCGGAAACGGTCGTCGAGAGCGAGGCCGGGGTC
The DNA here is from genome assembly GCF_055564995.1 of Streptomyces sp. NPDC028907. NCBI lineage: Bacteria > Bacillati > Actinomycetota > Actinomycetes > Kitasatosporales > Streptomycetaceae > Streptomyces > Streptomyces sp. NPDC028907. The sequence goes on along the minus strand of NZ_JBVHVE010000009.1, from coordinate 99,639 downwards.
TGCGACGGCCTCGGCGAGCGCCGCGAACTGCCGGTCGTTGCCCACCGCGAGGGCGAGCGGTCGGTCGGCGGTGGGAAGGGTCTCGTACGGGGCGATGCTCGGGTGCGCGTTACCCATACGCCCCGGGACGACCCCGGCGACGGCGAACGCCGACGCCTGGTTGACCATGGCCGAGAGCAGCGACCCGAGCAGATTCACCTCGACGAGCTGCCCCTCGCCGGTGGCGTCCCGGTGCCGGAGGGCCGCCAGGATGCCGGTCGAGGCATGCAGTCCGGTGATCACGTCGACGAGGGCCACGCCGGCCTTCACCGGCTCCCCGTGCGCCTCCCCGGTCACACTCATCAGGCCGCCGACGGCCTGCACCAGCAGGTCGTATCCCGGGATCGCCGCGCCCGCGCCGCTGCCGAAACCGCTGATCGAGCAGTAGATCAGCTCCGGGTGCAGCGCACGGAGTTCCTTGTGGCCAAGGCCCAGCCGCTCCATCGTGCCGGGTCGGAAGTTCTCCACCAGCACGTCGGACTCGGCGACCAGGGCGCGTGCCCGCGCGCGGCCGGCCTCCGTGTTCAGGTCGAGGACGACCGACCTCTTGTTGCGGTTGACGCTCAGGAAGTAGGTCGACGTACCGTCGTGGTCCGCCGGCGGGTGCCAGGCCCGGGTCTCATCCCCGATGCCCGGCCGTTCGACCTTCACCACGTCGGCGCCCAGGTCGGCGAGGAGCATGGTGGCGTAGGGCCCGGCGAGAACCCGGGAGAAGTCAGCGATGCGCAGACCGTCCAGCGCACCCCTTCCCGACGCATCGGGATCGTCGGCCCGTCCGTCCGGCACGTCGTGCTGGTTGCTCACGCACTCTCCTCTTTGATCGTCCCGGCCGACCGTGACTCCGGCCGGGCCGGGTGCTGTCACCACCCGCGGTCCAAGGACGTTGCCCGGTAGGTGAGTTCGACGAGGGGAAGCCCCTGGTCGAGGGGAGGCACGGCCCGCACGACTCGTACCCTCGCCCCGACCGCGACCACGACCGGCTCCGTCCTGGTGACCTGGCAGAGCAGGTTGAAGCCCTCGTCCATCGCGACGTACCACGTGTTGAGCGGAACCTGGCCGATACGGCGAACGAGCACCCCGGCACCGGTGCTGCGCTCCCGTTTGAACGCACTGGCCCCGCAAGCCCGGCAGAACGACCGCCGGTAGGCCGGAGTGCCGCACCAGAGGCACCGCTGGAAGAAGACGTCACGGTGGATCGCCGGCAGGGGCTGCGCAATCGTCGGTGTGGTGTCGGCGGCAGCCGCCTCGGCGTCCCGCCTGATCTCGTTGTGTTCGCGGCTCTCTGTCTGGAGCATCGCGGCCTCCTGCACGCAGTTCGGTGACCGGAAACAGGTGATCGGAATCCGATGTCCTCTTCACCCTGGCCCTGCCGCGGAGGGCCGGTCAACGACGGGTCCGCGCATCTTTGTGCGTGGAAAGCGATTCATCCACCGAGGTCAGAGCGGGTGCTCGGCGCTACGCTGGCATTGCGGTATAGCCTCGAACGAGCGGATCGGCCCCTCTGGAGCGGCAATGGGAGACGAGGGAAATCTCGTGAGAGCGGCCAGCCCCGTGACGGCTCTCGGCACCGAGGACAGAACGCTCGCCGCGACACTCCAGCGCGCGGTACACGAGCTTCAGGCGACCACGGCCACCGCCATGGTCCCTCTGCGGGACGGTCGGACGCTGGCCAATGTCGTCGTGGTGGGGGGCCCTCTGTCGGTCTTCACCGTGGCGGACCGCCACCCGGTCGACGACGACCGATACGCCGGAGCCGTCGCCTATCGCACCGGCCGCCAATGTGTCCGTGTCCGGGGTGAGACACCCCGCGGTGTCCGCCCGGCCATGCCGTTCCCGTATGCCTGGTGCACGCCGACAGCGAGGTCGAGGTCCGGCTCCGCGAGTACCCCGACCGGCTGCGCGTGGACGTCCGCGACTCCGATCCGCGGCCACCGGTTCCAGCGCCCGTGTTCGCATCCGGAGAGACGGACAACGAGTCGGAACACGGCCGGGGACTGCTCATCGTCGATGCCCTTGCCACATCCTGGGGCAACTCCCCCGGCGGCCGGGGCAAGTCGGTCTGGTTCGAGCTGACCAGACCGCCGACGCCCGCTCGGGACGACACCAGTCCCGAGAACGAGGGGACAGCGTCGGCGGCGTAGGTCCGACCCGTGCGCGACGCCGCGAGGCGCGAGGTACAGGGTGCCGAGTGTGGCCACACCAAAATGTCAGCATCGGAGCTGCAGGGGATCTACCATCCCGGCGCCCGCGCTCGCTGCAGCGCTCCACGATCCAGATCCATCCGCGCATCGCATGTCCTGCGGACCGTCAACGCACCATAGGCCAGCCTGCAGCAGCAGGCGTGGGGCCGCGTCGGGCGTAGGCGGGGCCGCCAGCGCGCCAGTTTGCGACGGGCGAGCGAAGTACGACGCGGACTCTTCGGCGCCGCCAGCCGCCACGACGGACCGTTGGGCCTCGTGGTCAGCCCACATCGACCGATGGGCGGCGCACACCCGGTCGGGCTCGGGTTCGTCGACCTCCTCGTGCCGAAGACGGCGGATCGTCTGTCGTCTGGCCTTCCACATCGCGATGTGGTGCTGGACGGTGATGGGCCCGTACGATCATCGGCACGCCGGGCTGGGCTGGCCAGGGCGAGGACAACTCCGTGAGGACGGACATGAGTCTGTTCACGTCGATCCGCCCGGTCCGCTCCCCTTCCTCGAGGACGAGCTGAGCGGCGCGCCGTTGCTTGAAGCTGGCCGCGAGGTGGGCGAGCTGCTCGACGATGGCGCGCACATTCTTGCTTCGCCGGACGGCGGTCGTCTGACCGGTGGCGTGCGCATGAGTACGCCAGGCCCGGCGCGCCTGCGGGGTGAGCATCACCGTGTCTTCGTCAGCCACAGGGATCAGCTCCAGCCCCCGAGGTATAGGTCCCGGTCGCGCTGCGGGTCTTTCGAGATACGCAGCGCGACCGCTCGCTCACTGATGCCCCGGCGGCCGAGTCGTGTCACGACTTGGGTGAGGCCGACTGCGAGAGACGCCGGGGCCCACGTACCCTCCATCGCTGGTAGGCCCAGATGTCTCCCACAGTTTCAATCAAATCGACTGCCCCGAGCAGCGCCACCTGGAGCGGAACGGGGAGCGTCCAGGACGCTTCCAGGGCACTTGGGTTTTCCCGAGCGAAGGGCTACGAGTTGGTTCGTCGCGGGGATTTCCCATGTCGCGTGCTGCGCATCGGCCGTAGCACTCGGGTCGTCACAGCGTCCTTGCTTCGAGTGCTCAGGCTGCCGGTGCACGCGGGGTCTCCCGGCTGAATTGGGCGCCATGGGCCCCGTGTCAACGCAGGGTCCTGTCGCCGCTGACGGCGAGGTACGAGCCTAGTCAAAGCCGGTCGAACCATCCCTGTCGATGATGTGAATTACCGCCCAAGTGGGTGAGGCGGCGGCCAATCCTCGTACTGCAAGAGGGGACGCTCGATACGAAGATCGCCGACCTGTCCGTGATCTTCGAGGGGAACCCCGCTCGTGTGTCTGCCCCGCACCGTTGGCGCTACAGCCGCCATTTTGATCGCTCCTGCTGCCGTGCATCCAGCCCCCGCCGACGCAGGGGGACTCTCGTGACGATCAGTTCCGCGCGCGATGGCCGTGGTACTTGCAAGCCACGGGACGATCGTGCACCGACTGGCCGTGAAGCGGAGCGGGGCGGACCGGAGGCGGGCGTGGGTGCCGGCAGAAGCGGATTGCTGTGCCGACTGGCCTGTCGCAGTGTCAGGGCTCCGATGCGCACCGTGTGGGCGGCGGTGCTGTGCGCTGTGGCTGTGGTGTGTGTGGCCGCGCTTGGCGCCACGGCTGCCCTGTCGACGGGGGGATTCAACTCCGTGGGAACGGAGTCCGCGCATGCTGATGCGCTGTTGCGGAAGTTCAGGGGGGCTGACCCGGGGCTGGTACTGCGGGTCCGGTCGGAGGAGTCGGTCGACTCGGCTCAGGCGCGTTCGGACGGGGCGGCGCTGGCACGGCGGGTTGCTGCTCAGCCGGGAGTGACCGCGGTGGAGTCGTACTGGACGTCTCGTTCGCCCGCGATGCGAGCGCACGATGGACGGTCGGCGCTGATCGGTGTCGCGCTGAAGGGTGACGAGGCGGCGCAGGCGCGCGCCGCGTCGCGGCTCGTGCCCCGGGTGACGGGTCGCCAGGGCGTGCTGCGGGTGTCGCCGGGCGGCCGGATCTGGGGCGGGATCCAGGCGGCGGAACTGGGTGAACGGGACCTGGTGCGGGCGGAATTGGTGATCGCACCGGTCGTCTTCGGGTGCCTGGTCCTCGCTTTCGGATCGTGGCTTGCGGCGCTGTTTCCGCTGCTGGTGGGGGCATTGGCGGTGGCGGGGGCGTGGGCGTTCCTGCGTCTGCTGGGTGGTGTGATGGAGGTGTCGGCGATGTCGCTGAACATCGCGACCGCTCTGGGCTTCGGGCTGGCCGTGGACTATGCGTTGCTGGTGGTGACTCGCTTCCGTGAGGAAGGTGCGCGAGGGCTGGCGGTGCCGGATGCCGCGGTTGAGGCGGCCCGGGCTGCGGGGCGCAGCGTGCTCGTATCTGCCGGCGTCGTGGCACTGGCGTTCTCCGCGCTGTGGGTGTTCCCGTTCCCGTGGCTGCGGTCGATGGCCGTGGCGGGGATCGCGGTGGTGCTGCTGGCGGCGACGGCGAGTGTCGTCCTGCTGCCGGCGCTGCTGGCGATGCTGGGTTCCCGGATCGGGCACCGCCGGGCGGCGTCGAGTCCTGCCTGGCGGCGGCTCGCCCGGTGGGTGACCCGGGCACCGTGGCCGTGGGCGGTCTGCTGCGCGGTGCTGATGGCCGCGCTGGTGTGGCCGTTCGGTCAGGCCCAGTGGGGCTTCGCCGACGAACGTGCGCTCCCCGCCGGTTCACAGGCCCGGGAGTTCACCGAACGCCTCCGCGCCGATTTCCCTGCCCAGCCCGACCGCGAGCTCATCGTCGTGCTGGCCCCGGTGCCCGATGACCGCAAGGTGGACGACTACGCGCGGCGCATCAGTGCGGTGCCCGGCGTCGTCCAGGTCACCGCCCCGACGGGCCGCTACCACGACCGCCATCGCACCGCAGTCGTCCAGGCGGTTCCGGATGGGGCGAAGGCAGTGTGGCTGAAGGCATCGACGGGGCTGGATCCGCAGTCGACGGCGGCTGCACGCCTGGTGGAGCGGGTGCGGGAGCTGCGCGCGCCCGGACCGCACTGGGTGGGGGGTTCGCCCGCCCGGCATGTCGATGCGAAGACAGCTCTGGCCGACGGGGTGCCCTGGGCCGTACTTCTCATGGCGGCCGCGACGCTCGCCGCGCTGCTGCTGTACACCAGGTCGGTGCTGATTCCGCTGAAGGCCGTCGCGATGGCCGCGCTGAGCCTGACGGCCAGCCTGGGCAGCATGGTCTACATCTTCCAGGAGGGCCATCTGCGGTGGCTGGTAGGGGACTTCACCACCACGGGTTTCTTGGACATGACGATTCCGCCGCTGCTGTGTGCGATCGCGTTCGCGCTGTCGCTGGACTACGAGGTCTTTCTGCTGGCCCGGGTCAAGGAGCACTACGACGCCGGTGGGGATCACCGGGAGGCGGTCGTCGAGGGCATCTCCCGCACGGGCCGGCTCATCACCGTGGCTGCCGGAGTCTTCGCGATCAGCATGGCCGGACTGGCGAGTTCCGCCATCACGACACTGAAGATGATGGGCGTGGGACTGGGGGTGGCGGTCCTGATCGATGCCACGCTCGTGCGCGGCATCCTGGTGCCGGCCTTCATGCAGCTGACCGGGCGGGCCAACTGGTGGGCCCCGGCATGGGTCAAACGATCTGCCCCGCGGGGAGCCGATGCCCCGCAGCAGGGGCAGGACATGGTGGCTGAGACTTCCACGAAGGCGTCTGCGGCTCGCTGAACTCCGCGGTGCAGCGGTCAGTTGCTGTCGTGGCGGGTGAGCCACCTGGTGAGGGCGAGAGCCAGTCCCGCGGTGGCCATTCCCGCGGCAGCGTCGAGGACGTAGTGGTAGCGGCAGTACACCACGGACACGGTGAGCAGCACGGTGGCCGCGATCATCAGCCGTTTCGCGGGGCGCGGTACGGGGGCGGCCCGTACCGAGAGCGCCGCTGCCCAGGCGCCTGCGACGTGGGAGGAGGGGAAGCAGGTGCCGGGTGGGTCGGCGCTCGCCATCAGTTGCGCCTGGAGGGGCTGGGCAAGGTAGCCGTGCAACTGGCCGGGGGTGAACGCCGGGGCGAGCGCGGCGATGGGGCCGGCGAGGGGCAGCAGCATGAAGCCGAGGAAGCACAGGTAGAGGGCGAGGCACAGGACGAGGACGTAGCGGTGCAGGGCCTGGTGCATGCCTTTGGCGAGGAAGTAGGCCGGGGGCAGCACGAAGTACAGGTAGTAGGAGCTGTAGCTGAGGCTGAGCACCTCGGTGAGGGGGCGGGAGGCGAGGGCGCCGAGCAGGAGGTTGGGATAGGCGCCGAACAGGTGCTGTTCCCAGGCCAGCATGGTGTCGTCGAGCAGGCGGCCATGCAGGGCGAGCGACTGGGGGCCGGACGCGGAGAACAGCAGCGGCGCGCAGGCCAGCGGGTACAGCGCGCGCACGTGTGCCAGGGCCGGCGATGCCCAGTGGCGGTGTGCCGCGGCGCAGCCGAGGACGAACCCGGTCAGGACCGCGTAGGTCCCCGTCAGCCACGCGGCGTGCGGTACCGCCTCGCGACTCAGGACGACTGCCGTGGCAGCGAAGAAGAGGTACCCGAGGGTCACCTTCTCCACGGCCCTCAGCAGGGGCCTGCCTGCAGGGTGAGGGCGGGGGTGGCGGACGAGACGCGATGTGATCCGAACGGGTGATAGCTGTGCGGGGATGGAGGGCCCTCCCCGCACGGCGCGGGCGGGTGCCGACGCCTGGTGAGGCCCTCGGCACTGGGACGGTTTCCGCTGATCAGATGTGGTCAAGGGACCTGGTATGTCCTTGCGTTGAGTGTCAGGTTTCCGGATAGGAGGCACTCACAATTACAGCTTGTCATCACATGACTCCAATGGGCTACGGTTGCCGCGATCTTGGAGTGCACACCGTGACAGGGCAGGTAAGCGATGTCAGATGTGAGTGGGCCGGCCGCTACCTTGGCCGCCCTCAACAGGGCGCGGCTAACGGGTGGTTATCCGTATTTCCGCCGGATCACGGGGCAGCCGGGTCCGGGAGAAGTCTTCGTCGAGGGCATGCGTGCGATCAACGCGGCCTCCGGTGACTATCTGGGCCTGGCGGCGGATCCACGAGTACGCGAGGCGGCGGCTGCTGCGGCGCGCGAGCTGGGCGCCTCCTGCTCGGGGTCCCCCGTAGTGATCGGCACCTGGTCGGTGCACGCGCAACTGGCTGAGGAACTGGCGGACTTCCTGCACCGGCCAGCGGTGCTGCTGGCCACCACGGGATACCAGGCCAATCTCACCCTGGCCTGTCTTTTCGGCGGGGACCGTGCGGTCATCGCGGACCGGCACATCCATGCCTCTCTCGTCGATGCGTTGCGGCTCGGCCTTGCCAAGTACCGCCGGTTCCGGCACAACACCCCCCGCCACCTGGCGCGGCTGCTGGAGGAGGCTTCGGGACAAGGCCTGTCGCCGGTGGTCCTGACCGAGGGAGCGTTCTCGCTGGGCGGGGAGCTGGCCGTACTGCCGGAGATCGCCGATCTCGCCGGACGTCATGAGGGGATGCTCATCGTCGACGGGGCTCACGACATCGGCATCCTGGGACCGTCGGGGCGCGGAGCCGGTGAGCACCTCGGCTGCGAGCAGCACATTGACGTACTGTCCGGGACCTTCTCCAAGGCGTTCGGGGCCGGTGGCGGATACATCGCCGGCAGCACCGAACTCATCGAGTACTGCCGCTTGGTCGGACGGGCCACCATGTACTCGGCGTCCATGCCACCACCGATCGCCGCAGCGGCGCTCACCGCGCTGCGCATCATCCGGGACGAGCCCGAACAGCGCGCCGTCCTGGCACGCCTGGCCGGCCGTCTGCACGACGGACTGGCCGAGCTGGGATACGCACGTCCCAACTGGGCCAGCCCCATCGTCACGCTTCCGGCCGGCGACGCCGACCAGTGCCTGCACACATGGCGGGCGATGCTGGAGGCCGGTGTGTTCGCTGCACCGTTCGTGCCGCCGGCCGCCCCGACGGGACAGTCCCTGCTGCGGCTGTCCGTCACCGCAGCCCACACTGAAGCACACATCGACCACATCCTGGAGGTCGTGGGCCAACTCCTGCCGGCCGTCGGCACGACTGGCGTGACAGCGGAGCCGATCCCATGTCCCGCCTGATGCGCGCTCCCCGGCCCCCGCAAGGCGCTGCCGACATCGTGACGGTCCGCAGCCGCGCCGACATGGATGACTTCATCAGGCTGCCCTACCAGCTGTACCGGGCGCACCCGCACTGGGTCGCCCCGCTGGAAGTGGAACGGCGCCGCTTCCTCAACCCGCGCCGCAACCCCTACCTGCGCCAGAGCGACGTCGGCTACTTCCTGGCTCGCCGCGGCCGGGTACCTGTGGGCCGGGTCGCGACCATCATCGGCCCGGACGGCCCGGCCAGCCAACGCCAGGGCTGCGTGGGCTTCTTCGAGTGCACCGAAGACCCTGCCGTGGCCCGCGCCCTGTGGGAACAGGCGGTTGCCTGGCTGCGGGAGCGGGACGTGCAGACCGTGACGGGCCCGATGAACCCGAACATGCACCACGAGTGCGGACTGCTGGTCGACGGCTTCGACGACGCCCCCCGCATCGGCATGCCCTACAACCCTCCTTACTACTCGGACCTGTTCACCGCGGGCGGCTTCACCCCGGTCAAGGACCTGCTGTCGTGGCGGCTGTCCCCGACCAACCCCAAGCTCAAGCAGTGGGCCGGCTACGGTGACATGCTGCGGCGCAAGCGCGGCCTGACGGTGCGAGCAGCAGACCGGCGCCGCTTCCGCAGCGAGTCCGACCTCGTGCGGGAGCTGTATCACGCCTCCTGGCAGGACAACTGGGGCTTCACACCGGCGACCGACGCGGAGTTCACCTACCTGGCTCGACAGATCCGGCTGCTCGCCCTATCGGGCGTCCGCATCGTCGAGCACGAGGGAACCCCCGTCGGCTTCAGCATCCTGCTGCCCGATTTCAACCAGGCGCTGGCGTGCGCCCGGGGGCACCTGACCCGTCATGGCTGGCCGGTCGGAGCCTGGCGCGTGTGGCGGGGCCAACGCGCCATCACCCGGGGCCGCGTGATGGCGCTGGGAGTCCGCGAAGGCAGCCGTGCCCAAGGAGCCACATTCGTCCTGGTCGCCGACGCGGTGGCCAGCGCCCTCACGCGCGGCTGGAACGAGGTCGACGTGTCCTGGGTCCTGGAGGACAACCAGGCCGCCAACAAGCCGCTGGCCGCCCTCGGCGCCACGGTCCACAAACGCCACCGCCTGTACGCGCGCTGCGTGCGACACAGCGAACCGTGCTCATGTCTGACCGCTCTCACCCACACTGCACAGGAGGCTGCCCGTGCCGCTCACGCATGACACCGTGATCTCGATCCTCGCCGAAGTCACCGGGACGGACGAGAAACAAATCACCCCGCAGACCACGCTGCTGGACATCGAAATGGACTCCCTGCTCCTGGTCGAATTCGCCGTCGTCCTCGCAGAGCGCCACGGAATCGACCTGGCGGACAACCTGGACCTCACACAGGACTCCACAATCGCCGACCTCGTGCAAGCACTGGCCGAGCAATCCTCGAACGCTGCGGCCACCCCGTCCACCACGGCCGCGCAGTGACCCGCGATGTCGCCGTCACCGGCATCGGAATGATCACGCCAGCCGGCGTCGGCGCCAACGCGACCTGGCAGGGCCTGTGTTCAGGACAGTCCTTCAGCTCCGCCCACGATCCGGTCCTGACAGGGCTGCCGGTGGACCTCTCCTGCCCCGTTCGTGAATTCGACGCCTGCGATCACCTACCACGGCGGACGGTGCGGCGTACCGATGCCTTCACCCACTTCGCGCTGGCCGCCGCCCAAGAGGCCGCCTCAGACGCCGGCCTCACACCAACGACGGCTGACCTCACCCGCATCGGCGTCGTCCTGGGGGTCGCCTCCAACAGTTTCACTGGCATGGACAAGCTCTGCGACCGTCTCCGGAACGGTGAACACCACTTGGTGTCCCCGTTGTTCCTGCCGCGGATCCTGCCCAGCATGGCGGCCGGAGAGATTGCCGCTCACCTTGACTACCGCGGCCCCAATTTCACCGTCACCAGTGCCTGCGCCTCCGGCGGCCACGCCATCGGCGTCGCTCGTGACCTCATCCGCTCAGGTACCTGCGACATCGTGCTGGCCGGCGGCGCGGAATCCGGCCGCTCCCCTGTCACTGCCATCAGCTTTGCCCGCATGGGGGCGCTGTCCACCCGCCTGCACGATCCAGCCGGGGCCTCCCGCCCCTTCGACCGTGACCGCGACGGCTTCGTCCTGGGCGAAGGTGCCGCCGTCCTGGTGCTCGAGAACCTCGACCATGCCCGCGCCCGCGGTGCCGTCTTGCAAGGCATCCTCGCCGGCTACGGCGCCTCTGCCGACGCCCACCACCCTGTCAACCCGCACCCCGATGGAGGTGGCCTGCAACAGGCCGTCAGGACAGCCCTGTCCGATGCGCGCATGACGCCGGCCGACATCGATCACGCCAGTGCCCACGCGACCTCGACTCCGGCCGGAGACATCGCCGAAGCACGCGCTCTGAACAGCATCTTCTCCGCCGCGCCTCCGCCCGTCACGGCTCTGAAAGGCTCGCTCGGACACGCTCTGGGGGCGGCAGCCGCCATCCAGGCCGCCAGCGCCCTGCTCACCCTCAAGCATCAGGCCATCCCACCCACAGCCAACCTCGACCATCAAGACGACGCCATCGACCTCGACATCGTCCGCAAGGCCCCCAGGTCCGCGCGGGTGCGTACCGTGCTGACCACGGCGAGCGGATTCGGCGGAGCCAACGCCGCACTCATCCTGCGGGCCCCCTGACTCGCGACCGCAGTCTGGTCCACACCAGAGGGGAAAAATCGTTGTGGGGCCGCCCCGGCCAGCGGGGCGGCCCCACAACGTGTTTCAGGCGGCGGTGCCGCCGAGGTAGGTGCGGACGATGAACGGCTTCTCCCGCACGAAGTAGAAGACGTAGATCAGTACCTGGAACACGGCCACGCACACCAGTCCTGCCACCGACCGGTAGCACAGCGCCACGCCGTAGCCATGCAGATTGCCCACCCCGTACATCGGGTTACGCAGCCAGCGGTAGGGCCCGCGGACGACGTAGCCGTCCGACGCGGTGGCCCGGCCCAGGAACATGTCCCGGCAGTAGTAGGTGTTCAGGCCGGTCAGCCAGGTCGCCCACAGCTTGGTGCCGAAGCCCACGATGCCCAGCACCACGCCCAGCACCACCCACAGACCGTCGACGCCCACCTCGGGCAACTGGCCGGGGAAGGCCGCCATCAGCAACCCCTGGCACAAGCCTTGCTGCAGAAACAGCAGCCCCAGCACGAAGTCGAACCTTCCCACCGCCCGCGCCTCACCGACGGCATGGGTGAAGCGGCGGGCAACCGCCGTGTCCAGCACAGCGATCAGGCCGCCGTAGTACAGGACCGCGATCACCACCGCGTACCCGACCGCTGCCCATCGCACCGCACCGCTGCCCGCAGCTGTGCGGAACTGCTCCTCCGCCGCGAACCCGGCAGCCACCACACACGCCCACACCGCGGTGCGCAGCACACGGCGTTCGGGCTGGTCCACGCGCAGCCCGGACATACCGATGACCGCGACCGCCAGCCGCCCCAGCCCTCTCCGTGCCGCGTGAAGCGACGGCGCGCCCGCAGGTGCCGGCGCCAGCTCGGTGGTCTCAGCCATGGAGCATCTCCTTGAAAGCCTCTCGCAGTCCGTCCTCGAGCCCCACCCGGGCCCGGAACCCGAAATCCCTGTACGCACGGTCCGAACTGGCGGTCCATGACCCGGCCACCGCCTCGCGTGCCTTGTCCCGGTTGAACACCGGCACCTCGCCCCGCAACCGTCCGACCGCCTCGCTCAGCACACCGGCCGCCCGCACCACGGCCGACGGCACGGGCAGCACCAGCGGCCTGCCGCCGCCCAGCAGCGCACCAGCCGTCCGCACCAGGTCAGCCAGGGTGTACTCAACGCCGTCGCACAGGTGATAGACACCGCTGTGGGGCTCATCGGGACCGGCGGTACGCCCCTGCAGGCCCGCGGCGATCAGCGCGTCGCACAGATCGTCCACGTACAGCACCGAGTAGACACGGGCCGCCGGGCCTGGCCGCACCGCCACCCGCGACCGGGCCGTCGCAGCCAGATGCGGTACGAACGCCACATCACCCGGCCCATACACGATCGGCGGGCGCACGATGACGGTCGGCACTCGCTCTGCGAAGCGCCGCGCCTCCCGCTCCCCGGCCAGCTTGCTGGCCCCGTACGACGACACCGGGCAGGGCGGGTCCTCCTCACGCCGCGCCCGCCCCTGACCGAGGACCGGACCAGCAGCCGCCAGCGACGAGCACACGACCAGCCGCGGCGGCGCTCCCGACGTCGCCAGAACGCCTGCCAGCACACCCGTTGCCACCGTGTTGGCCAGTCGGAAGCCGGCATGTGATCCGGCCCGTACCGCCGCCGCCAGGTGCATCACCACATCCGCGTCCGAGACCGCCCCCGCGACCCCTGAGCCTGTGAGCAGATCCGCCACGGCAAAATCGACCGGACAGCCGTCCAGCACCCGGCGATCGGACTGCGGCCGCACCAGTGCTTGGACTCGGCCGCCGCACTCAACGATCCGCCGGCACAGGTGTCGGCCAACGAACCCCGTGGCCCCCGTGACCGCTACGCATATTCCGCTCATGTCCGGCCGCACGAATGGCCGCTCTGCCTCGCAAGGTGGGTTGATCGAGATCGTCACGCCTGCACGCTAGAGGGCACATCCCCCATTCAGCGCAATAAAGGCTTCTTATAGCGCAATCTCCACCCAGACGAATGACACCATCCATGGGTCCTGACCAGCCAGGATCACCGAAGGCGCCTCACACAGCCCGCATGGCACCCACAACCCACCACGTGGAAACACACCAGTGAGGCCGAAGCAGGACACGACACCGGACCAGAGATGCCGTCACGCGTCAGGTCGGTTCGGACAACTGGTACATGCGCCTTGCCGAACACGCCGCTAGACCGAGGGAGTTCGGCTGTCAGGGCGCGCCTCGTCCACGGCTGCCCTGCGGTCTTCCATACGGCGGACAGTGCGATCCAGAAACGTCATCATCGAGGCAATGCGCTCTCTGGCCTGCTCGGCGGACGAGCTGAGGTTCGGGCGGTCCATGACGCCCAGCGATCGCAGGAGCGGCTTCAGAACATCGTCCCGGTAAGTCTTCAGGTCGTACCAGCCTGCGGCAGCCACCTCGTTGGACAGCCTCGCGACCTCGGGAAGGTTCCGCGCCGGCATGGCAAAGTGCCGCACGGTGCGCGACAGGGCGTTCATCGCGGCTTCTGGTCTGAAGTCGAGAAGTGCGCGGAACAGGTCGCGATAGAACAGCATGTGAAGGTTCTCGTCCTGGGCGACTCTGGTGAAGAGACGCTCGCAGACGGGCTCGCCGCAGTTGGCTGCCGTGGCGCGGTGGGCCACCCGGGTCGCCAGTTCTTGCACCATCACATAGGCCAGCCCCTCCTCCTGTGTCGGCCGTTCCGGTGCCACGGTCGCCATGTGCTGCATGCGCAGACGCTCCAGGACCACCGGGTCGAGTGCCCGGGTGGCGTGGGCGTACGCACGCATGACCGTGGCGTGCCGGTCCTCCTCAGCCGCCCACCGGTGCGCCCATTCACGCCAGGCCGGAGCCTGCCCGATCGACCCCAGGCTTTGGAAATAGGACGGAAGATTGTCTTCGGTGAGGATGCTGAGCATCAGGACCGACCGCGCGGTGGGCGACAGTGCCGAGTGGGCTTCCTGCCAGGGAATGCCGTCAAGCGGGCCGTCGAAGTCCCGCCCTTGCCCCCACGGCACATACTGATGCGGGAACCACTCCCGCGCAGTGCGCAGGTGTCGGCCGAGCAACTGCTCGACAACGGGTTCCAAGTCAATGAGCCAGCCAGGCTCGTGGTCACTCGTCACTGGGACGGTGTCAGTCATAGTGATCTCCTGGAGGGTTGCTGGGCGCCGTCTCGGGCTGATCGCAGAGCCGTCCTGGCTCCTCGAGCTCGGGGCTGGACTGGTCGACCGGCAGGCGGGGCTGGATCCGCCTCCCTGTGACCGAGGCGTCAGCCGACGGACTGCCTCGTGATACCTGCGGCGCCGTAGGAAGTCGTCACGCCTGCACGCTAGAGGGCGCATCCCCCGTTCAGCGCAACGAAGGCCGCTCAGGCCCCGATCACCACCCAGACGAATGACTCTTCCCCGGGGCCCTCACCTGCGGGAACCGCAGTGCCCCGACAATGCGCACTCGGTAGCCCACCAACAGGCGGACAACATGATCGACGGTTTGCCTCTTTGAGGTGATCCCACGCAGACGCCCTTGTCTCACAGCACGTGATCATGCACATTCTGGCCGCCTGACATCCAGGAAGCCTTTGAGTTGTCTCGCGACCTATTTCTCTTCGGAGACTGACCGGTCCATTCGAGAAGCGCCCTACGGCAATCGCGCAGTCTCGTCATCTCCCTACAACGTCACACGGAGAGGGCCTCGCGCCTCCGTCCAGGCGAGACCACACCCACTCCCAAAGTCAGTGTCAGGTCAGCAAAACGTCCTGCCACAGCCGCCCACAGACAGCCACACCGTGGAATCGTTCACCACCCGGAACCACTTCCGACACCCGCTTTGCCGCGCTCCCGCCAGCGATCCAAGAGCGGGCAGCAGGGCCCGACCGCTTCCCGCTCGCCAACCGCGTGACTTCAGGAATTCCTTCAGGTCAGCGCACCCTTCCCCGCGGTTTCAACGGTGCCGGCGGCAGTTCGGGTGTGGGCAGTGGAGCCCCGTCGTACCCCTTCACTTCTCCGAGCCGGGAGCCTTCCGTCCAGTCCTGACGGGCCTGTGCGATCTCTTCCTGAGATCGCCCGATCCAGTTGCGGAACGTAGCTGACTCTGCCCGCTTTTACGCACGGCAGCGACAAGGAGTGCGGGCATCCGCGGGTTCGCGACCCAAGACGATGCGAACAGCGCCAGGATCCGTCGCTTCGCCGAGCCGAACCGCTGCGGCGGCGCGCCGGACCGGGCCGATGCACGACGAGCCCCCGCCATGCCTCATCGCGTCGCCGCCCGCTGTGCCGCCACTCAACCGGCGCCCGGCCGTGCCGGTGGTGGTGGCGCGGAGCTTTCCCGGACGACGAGTTCAGTGTCGATGAGGGTGACTTGCGGGTTGCGCAGTGCTCCTCTCATCTGGGACACCAGCAGGTCGAGGGATTGGCGGCCCGCTGCGCCGAAGTCCTGGCGTACCGTGGTCAGCGGCGGCCAGAGGTAGGCAGCTTCGGGTATGTCGTCGTACCCGACGAGGCTGACGTCACCGGGCACGTCCCGGCCCGCTTCGCGCAGGGCGCGCAGGGCGCCGATGGCCATCTGGTCGTTGGCGGCGAAGACGGCTGTCACCTCCGGTCGCGCTGCGAGCCGTCGGCCGAGTTCGTAGCCGGAACGAGCAGTCCAGTCGCCCCTCATCACCCGCGGCGGTGTGAGCCCGGCGTTGGTGTGGGCTTCCCGCCAGCCTCGCTCGCGCAGGTGTGAGGAGTCCCAGTCGGCCGGCCCGGCAAGGTGCCAGACCCTTCCATGACCGAGAGCGAGCAGGTGTTCGGTCACTGCCCTGGCGCCCGGAGCCTGCGCCAACCCGACGACCGGTGCGAGCCGCTGCGCGCGCTCGACGTCAATGGCGACGGTCGGCATCTGTGGCGGCACACGCTTGAGCGCCAGCGCCGTCCACCGGTGCGGGGCGGCGATGATCAGACCGGCGACGCCCTCACTGACCAGCTGTTCCGTCAGCTCGCCCGGAGATTCCCTGTCGCTGGAGTTCAATGTCGCCAAACGGAGCGAATAGCCGAGTCGTCGGGCGGCCTGTCCCACCCCGTCAAGGACGGAGCCGGGGCCGTGGTAGGGGATGTCAGAACCGATCATCCCCACCACCGAATTGCGACCGGTCACCAGAGCGCGCGCCGAGGCATTGGGGCGATACCCGAGTTCGGCTGCCAGCGCCAGAACCCTGCTGCGCGTCACCGCGCCGACCCCGGGCTGGTCATTGAGCGCCCGGGACACCGTCATCGTCGAGACGCCGAGGCGTTCGGCGAGGTCGCTGAGCACCACCGGACGCGCCTGGGTATCGGCGGTCGGGTCCATCACACTCCCGCGGGTGTCATCTCATCCATGCGGTCAAGCCTGTCGTCCATGAGATCAGGCCTGACAGATCAGGTTAGCCCTGTCGACATGACGGCCATCGCCTGCTCCAGGTCGTCCGGGCGCCGGCGCGCCGACCATCCGGGCAGAGGCACGCCACCTTCGATGTATCCGCGGTCGGTGAAGCTGTCGATCCCGGCCCGCGGCGCGGCGGCGTGGGACTCGGCGTGGTGGGCGAAGCGGGGCTCCAGGTCGGCCAGATGGGACTGCGCCTCGGCTTCGCTGCCCACGGGGAGTTCGTTGCCCGTTGGCTCCGCCCAGCGCCGCAGCTCCGCCTCGATCAACGGAGTGACGTCGCAGGGGAGCCCGTTCACCAGGTCGTAGGCGGCCGTCGCGCCGGTGGCGGTGCGCAATGACTTCGGGTGGTCCCCGGCCCGGCCGCGGCGGTACGCCTCGGCGAGCCGCGCGGTGCGCATCGGGTCCTCGGAGTACCCCGGACGGCTTCCGCCAACGGTCCGCAAGGCGTGGCGGCAGCACGGTTGTCGAAGCGCTTCGAAAACGACATGCAGTCAACGACTGTCAATCAGCAAGCGATCATCGCGCCGTCGCCCAGTCCGCCTCAACTGCCCGTATATCGGGTAACGCTGATGACTGGACAGGTCGGCACCTGGTGTGACGCAGAAGAAAGAGGAGTCGCGTCCGACCACTTGTCGGGGGCGGAACCCAGAGTTAGCGTTAACGCTCGTCGAAGCGCATCGATTCGTGCTGGAGACTCTGTCTCCCTGTCAGAGTTCGCCGCGTGACAGAAGGGTCACTGATCGCCATGAGTACCTCTGTGGACCGCAGATCCGCGGAGCTCACCGCCGTCGGCGCCGCGACGACTACCACACGACCATCCCGACGATGAGCGCGGCGAAGCGTCCGTCCGACTGGGTGCGGCTACCGACCTGGTGGAACAGCCGGCTCCATGTCGGCAGGCTGGCCGGATCCCGGCACCCGGACCTGGCGAGAACCGGCGGCAGGCTACGACGTCCTGCTCGTGACCGACGAAGGCCCCGAGGGAGTGCGGCGCGTGGCGGCGAGCGCGCCGCACAGCGGCGGGTGCCCTTCCTGCACCAACCCTGCCAGGACGCGTACGAAGCCACCGCCTCGACCCTGACCGGCATCTTCGCCGACCGCCCCGGCACCACGGTGCTCCGACGGCTGACCGCCCAGGGGCGGGACGAGTCGGATGTGCACGAACAGGGCAGTCCGCGACCGGATCCGACTGCCCGACAGGGCAGTGCAACGCGGCTCTCTCCGCCAAGGAGCGTCAATGACAGCAGAGCGTGATGGAGCAGGGCACCAGCACCGTCTACGACGGCGAGCAGGTGATCGGCAAGGGGCCCGGGGAGATCCCGCGCCACAGTCTCGGCCACATCGCGCGCGGCTCGGAGGGCGCCCTGTTCTTCCAGTGGCGGCAGTCCCGGGCCGGCGCCGAGACCTGGCACGCGGCGATGCTCCCGCACGCGGGCCCCGACAGCCGTATCTTCCGCGAGGTCACGCGGACCGGGGAGGCGGTCGCCCGGCTCGGCGAGTTGGCGGGGTCGACGGTCACCGCGCAGGTGGCCGTACTCGACGACCCGGACGGCATGTGGGCGCTCGAAGTGGACTGCCTGCCCTCCGCCCGCCTCGACTGCCACGCACCGCTCGCCGAGGCGCACCGCGCGCTGCGGGACGCGGGTGTCACGGTCGACTTCGCCCACCCCGAGCACGAGTTGAGCCGCTACCGGCTGGTCATCGCCCCGTCCCTGTTCCTGCTGTCCGGCAAGGGCGCTAAGAATCTGTGCCGTTACGTCGAGGGCGGCGGGACGCTCCTCGTCCAGCACGCCACCGGATACGTCGACGGCCTCATGCACGCCCGGCTCGGCGGTTACGCGGCCGCTGCGCGAGGCGTTGGGCATTCGCGTCGAGGAGCACCGGCCTCCGCGGACGGACGAACGGATCGCTCTGTCGGACGGAACGCAGGGCACGGTCTGGAGCGAGTCCCTGCGCGCCGAGGGCGCGGAGACCGTCGCCGCCTACGCCCACGGAATGCTCTCGGACAGCCCCGCGCTCACCCGGCATCGCTTCAGCCCGGCCAGGGCTGGTATGTCTCCACCCGTCTGGACGAAGCCGACTACGGCGCTCTCGTCGGCCGCCTGCTGAAGGAAGCCGGTGTCGAACGGGACGTACCCGGCCTGCCCGCCGGTGTCGAAGCCGTGACCCGGCGGGCCGCCGACGGCCGCCGCTGGGACGTCCTCATCAACCACACCACGGACACCGTGCCCCTGCCGGAGCCCGTCCACGACCTGCTCACCAGCACCACGGCCCACGAACTGCCGCCCGGCGGCTGCGCGGTCCTGCGCGGTCACTGACCTGGGAAAGGACACCATGGAGAACGAACAGCGTGGCTTGCGCTGGGGCCACGAGGCCCTGCATCTGGAGTTCGCCCTCGGCGACGACGGCAGCGCTCGCCTGACGCATCTCGGACCGCCCGGCGAAGCGGGCAGCGCACCCGGCGCCTCCCTGCCTCTGGTGGAGGTGACGGCCGCGGGTCACGGCCGCGACTGGTCGGGCAGCCGCCTGATCGGGACCGCTCTCGGCGGGCGGCTGCGGCACCGGTCCCACCGCGCGGCCCGCGACGGTGACTGGCACACGCTGACCGTGCACCTGCAGGACCCGGAATCCGGGCTGGTCGCGGAGGTGACCTACCGGTCGCCGGACGGCATCCCCGTGCTGCGCAGCGAAGTGACCCTGCGCAACGAAGGCCGGACCACAGTGCACCTGGAGTCGGTCAGCTCGCTCGCGGTGGGCTGCCTCACCCCGCAGGACACGGCGGCCCTCGACGCCGCCGACCTGCTGTGGGCGGACAACGACTGGCTCGCCGAATGCCGCTGGCAGCGACAGCCGATGCGCCGGGCCATACCCGCCCACAGCGGACGCGTGAAGTACGGGCACGGCAAGGCCGGCTTCGAACTGGCCGGACGGGGCACCTGGTCCAGCTGTGGACACCTGCCCATGGGCGGCCTGACGGACCGGCGCACCGGCCGCACCTGGGTGTGGCAGATCGAGCACAACGGTGGAGGCTGGCGCTGGGAGTGCCAAGAGCACGACCGGGCCGCCTACGTGGCACTGTTCGGTCCCACCGACACCCACCACGGCTGGCGGCACCACCTGGAACCCGGCGCCGCGTTCCGCACCGTACCCGTGGCTCTGTCCTTCAGCTCCGACGGCGGCCCCGACGCCGCGTTCGCCGCGCTGACCCGCTACCGGCGCGCCCACCGCCGCCCGCATCCCGACCACCGAAGTCTGCCCGTCGTCTTCAACGACTACATGAACTGCCTGATGGGAGACCCCAGCACCGACAAGCTGCTGCCGCTGATCGACGCGGCGGCCGAGGCCGGCGCCGAGTACTTCGTCATCGACGCGGGCTGGTACGACGACAGTGACGGCTGGTGGACCAGCGTCGGCGCCTGGGAACCGGCCGCCTCCCGCTTCCCCGGCGAGAAGGGGATCCACGAGGTGCTGGACCGCATCCGTGAACGCGGCATGGTGCCCGGCCTGTGGCTGGAGCCGGAAGTCGTCGGCGTCCACAGTCCCGTGGCCAAGTCCCTGCCCGAGGAGGCGTTCTTCCGCCGCGACGGCGTCCGCGTCACGGAGACCGGCCGGCACCACCTGGACCTGCGCCACTCCGCCGCCCGGGCCCACCTGGACCAGGTCGTGGACCGCCTGGTCGGCGAATGGGGCGTCGGCTATCTCAAGCTCGACCACAACATCGACCCCGGCGCCGGCACCAGCGCCCACCCCGGCGAGACCCCGGGCACCGGACTGCTCGGCCACAACCGGGCGCACCTCGACTGGCTCGACGGCGTCCTCGACCGGTACCCGCACCTGGTGGTGGAGAACTGCGCCTCCGGCGGCATGCGCTGGGACCACGCCCTGCTGTCCCGGCTGCAGTTGCAGTCCACCAGCGACCAGCAGAACCTCCACCTCTACCCGCCCATCGCAGCCTCGGCGCCCACCGCCGTCACTCCCGAGCAGGGCGCCGTCTGGGCCTACCCGCAACCGGAGGACTCCCTCGACGAGGTCGCCTTCACCATGGCCGGCGCCCTCCTCGGCCGCATCCACCTCTCCGGCCGCCTGCCCGAGCTCGGGCCCGAGGCCCGCGCCCTGGTCCACGAGGCGATCACCGTATACAAGGCCATCCGCGCCGACCTGCCCCGGGCCGTGCCCTCCTGGCCGCTCGGCCTTCCCGCTTGGGACGACCCGTGGATCGCTCTCGCCCTGCGGACGCCCGCCACCACCTATCTCACCGTCTGGCGCCGCACAGGCGCTGCGGCCACCACCCTCCGGCTGCCCGAACGGGCGGACGGCGGCGCGGCCCGTGTCGAGGTGCTGTACCCCGTCGCAAGTCAGGCCGTTGCCGCCTGGAACCCGGACACGGCCGACCTCACCGTGACCCTGCCCACCGCGCCCTCCGCGGCGCTGCTCCGCATCACCCGCACGGAGCCGGACGCTCCCTGAGCGCCGGCCCTGCCGACCGCCCGACGAAAGGACGACCAGGGTGCCCGCCCAGAACCAGCCCGCCCGCGCCGCCAACCCCGTGCTCCCAGGGTTCCATCCCGACCCCAGCATCTGCCGGGTCGGCGACGACTACTACCTCGCCTGCTCCAGCTTCGAGTACTTCCCCGGAGTACCCCTCTTCCACAGCCGTGACCTGGTGCACTGGCGGCAGATCGGCAACGCACTGGACCGGCCTGAGCAGTTGCGCCTGCCGGCTTCCATGCCGTCATCGGGCGGCATCTACGCCCCCACCCTGCGCCATCACGACGGCCGTTTCTGGTTGATCGTCACCAACTGCAGCGAGGGCGGCGGCAACTTGATCGTCACGGCCACCGACCCGGCCGGACCATGGTCGGATCCGATCCCGGCACCAGGCGTCCCCGGCATCGATCCCGACCTGGCCTGGGACGAGGACGGCACCTGCTGGAGCACGGTCGCGGGAGTCTCGCAGGTCCGCCTCGACCCGTCCACCGGCGAGACGTACGGGACACCGCACAGGCTCTGGTCCGGCGGCCCCGGCGCGAAGGCCCCGGAGGCGCCGCACCTGTACCGGATAGGCGACTACTGGTACCTGCTGATCGCCGAGGGCGGCACCGAGCGCGGCCACGGCGTGTCGATCGCCCGCGGCCTCACGCCGACCGGCCCGTTCGAGCCGTGCCCGGCCAACCCGATCCTCACCCACCGCGGCACCGACCACCCCGTGCAGAACACCGGGCACGCGGACCTGGTCCAGGGCCCCGACGGCTCCTGGTGGATGGTCTTCCTCGGCGTACGGCCGCGCGGCGGCACGCCCGGCTGGCATGTGCTGGGCCGGGAGACCTTCCTGGCTCCGGTGATCTGGGAGGACGGCTGGCCGGACGTCGGCGAGGTCGCCTTGGACCTGTCCGCTCTCCCCTGGCCGCTGTCCCCCGTCCCCGCTCCCGCCGAGGAACCGCGCGAGGACTTCGAGCACAGCGAACTCGGGCCGGCCTGGATCTCCGTGCGGGACCGCCCCGCCGAGCTCTGCACCACCAAGGAGCGCCCGGGATGGCTGACGCTCCGCGCGCGGGGCGGCTCCCTGGACGAGACCGACGTGGTGTTCACCGGCCGCCGCCAGCAGCACCTCACCTGCCGGGCCCGCACTCTGGTCGACCCGGAGCAGGGGCGCGGCGGCCTCGCCGTCCGGCTGGACGAACGGCACCACTACGCGATCGAGGCGTCCGGTACGGAGGTACGGGTGATCGCGCGCGTCGGCTCGCTGCGCACGGTCGTGGCCGAACACTCCGTACCCGCCGGGCCACTGGTCCTCGCCATCACGATCACGGACCCACCGCCTCCGCACGGACCCTGCACCGGTCCCGATGTCGTCTCCCTCGGCATCGAAGAACCCGACGGCACGTTCACCGAGCTCGCGGCCCTCGACGGCCGCTACGTGTCGACCGAGGTCGCCGGCGGCTTCACCGGCCGCGTCATCGGCGTGTACGCCGCCGAAGGCACCGTCCACTTCGACTGGTTCGACTACGAGCCCCTCGAAGGCTGAACCGACCGAACGGCACGACCGACCGAAGGGCACGACCAACCGAAAGGGCCCACACATGCATGACCTACGGCAACCCGCGCACCGCCACAGCCGCGGCCCCAGCCGCCTGGCCTCCCTGTTCCTGGTCCTCGCCGTCATGCTGGGTCTGGCCGGCGGCACATCGACCGCCGCGCCCGACGACACGGCAGAGCCGACACGGTCCGCCATCAGAGTTCCGGCCCGCGCCATGGACGCCGTCGCGGCGATGCAGCCCAGCTGGAACCTGGGCAACACCCTGGACGCCATTCCCCACGAGGAGAACTGGGGCAACCCGAAGGTCACCCGGGACCTGTTCACCACCATCCGCGGGGAGGGTTTCCGCAGCGTCCGGATCCCGGTGACCTGGTCCGACCACCAGTCCGCCACCGCCCCCTACACCGTCGACGCCACTTACATGAGCCGCGTCAAGGAGGTCGTCGACTGGGCGCTCGACGAGGGCCTGTACGTCGTGCTCAACGTCCACCACGACTCCTGGCAGTGGATCAAGAAGATGCCCGCCGACCACGAAGGAGTGCTGGCCCGCTTCAACTCCACCTGGGCCCAGATCTCCAGAACGTTCCGCGACGAGCCGCGCACCCTGCTCTTCGAGAGCGTCAACGAGCCGCAGTTCGAGAACGCCACGGCCGAGCGGAAGGCCGAGCTCCTGCACGAGCTGAACACCTCGTTCCACAAGATCGTCCGCTCCTCGGGCGGCGGGAACACCGACCGCCTGCTCGTGCTGCCCACGGACGGGTGCACGCCCTCCCAGACATTCATGGACGACCTGCACACCACGATCAAGTCGCTGAACGACCGCCATCTGATCGCCACCGTGCACTACTACAGCTGGTATCCGTTCAGCGTCAACATCGCGGGCGGGACCCACTACGACGAGGTCGCCCGCAACGACCTCAACGACGCCTTCACCCGCATGCGCGACACCTTCGTCGCCAGGGACATCCCCGTCTACCTCGGTGAGTACGGCCTGCTCGGCTACCCCGACCACAACCATCCTGCCCGTGTCGAGCGGGGCGAGGCGCTGAAGTACTACGAGCACTTCGGACACGCGGCACGCCTCGCCGGAGTCACCACCGCGCTGTGGGACCCCGGAACCTGGGCCTACCTGAACCGGGAGACCCTGAAGTGGACGGACCCGGCCCTGATCGCCTGGATCAAGTCCAGCTGGACCACCCGTTCGGGAACGGCCTCCTTCGACAAGGTCTTCGTGCCCAAGTCGGAACCGATCACGGCCAAGGGGGTCACCCTGAATCTGAACGGGACCAAGTTCCGGGGGCTGTGGCACGGCAAGACGGAGCTCGTCGAGGGACGCGACTACACCCTGTGGGACAAGACGCGGCTCGTCCTCACGGCCGGCACACTGACCCGGCTGACGGGCGACCGCGAGTACGGAGTGAACGCCACGCTCCAGGCCCGGTTCTCCCGCGGACTGCCCTGGCAGATCGAGGTGGTCACCTCCGACGAACCGGTGCTGTCCGACGCCACGGGCACGACCGACGCGTTCACCATCCCCACCCAGTACAAGGGTGACGTGCTGGCAACCATGGAGGCCAGGTACGGCGACGGCAGCAACGCCGGCCAGACCGACTGGACTCCGTACCAGGAGTTCAACAAGTCCTTCAAACCGGACTACCCGAACAACACGATCATCCTGACCCCCGAGTTCCTGGACGCGCTGCGCGACGGCGAACCGGTGACACTGACCTTCCACTTCTACAGCGGCGAAAAGCTCATGTATCACGTCAAGAAGTCCGGAGACTCGGTCACCGGCACTCGCGTCACACCCGCGTCCTGACCGACTTTCGGATTCCAGGGCACCCGGCGCGGCGCCTTCGCCGCGCCGGGCGGGTGGGCCGAACAGCCGGCGGCTCTCCCGGATAGGAGCTCGGGGGGCGCCAAATTGCCGGTGCGGGCTGCCTGGAATCCGATGTCGACCTGTCCCTGAGGCGTGCACGCCGAGGTAGGCGAGCGGCTGGGTGTCGCCGCCGCATCCGCTGAGCTGTCCGCCGCCCAGGACCGCGACCGCGCGGAAGACCGTCGCCCGGGAGCACGCGAGCGCGTACGACATGGCGCCGCCGTAGCTGAAGCCCGTGCCGAAGCGCTGTGTCGTGTCGACGCACAGGTCCGCCTTGAAACTCCCAGCGCCACGGATGGTAGAGGCGCCCTCCCGGTGGGAGCACTCCCCATCCTCACCGCCAACCTTCGGACACACCCCTGCCGGAAAGCCGAGGTACCCGTCATGCGCCGCAAACTCCTCGCCCTGGTGGCAGCGCTCTCCTCGCTGCCGCTGACGTTCGCCGCCGCGCCGTCCGCCCACGCGGCCGACCCGACGACCATGACCAACGGGTTCTACGTGGACCCCGACTCCAGCGCGAAACGATGGGTCGCCGCCAACCCCGGTGACGGCCGGGCACAATCGATCAACGCCTCCATCACCAACACACCGACGGCCCGCTGGTTCGGCTCCTGGAGCGGCACCATCGGCACCGCCACCGGCGCGTACGTGGGCGCCGCGGACGCCCGCGACAAGCTGCCCATCCTTGTCGCCTACAACATCTACAACCGCGACTACTGCGGCGGGCACTCAGCGGGCGGAGCCTCCTCGCCGTCCGCCTACGCGAACTGGATCGCCCAGTTCGCGGGTGGGATCGCGGGCCGCCCGGCCGTCGTCATCCTCGAACCGGACTCCCTCGGGGACTACGGCTGCATGAACCAGGACCAGATCGACGAACGCGAAGGCGTGCTCACCAACGCGCTCGCCGAGTTCAACCGTCAGGCCCCCAACACCTGGGTCTATCTCGACGCCGGCAACCCGGCCTGGGCGAGCGCGGCGACCATGGCCCGGCGCCTGCACGAAGCGGGCCTGCGGCAGGCCCACGGTTTCTCGCTGAACGTCTCCAACTACCTGACCACGGCCGAGAACACCGCGTACGGCAACGCCGTCAACCGGGAACTCGGTGCCCGGTACGGCTACACCAAGCCGTTCGTCGTGGACACCAGCCGCAATGGCAACGGCTCCAACGGCCAGTGGTGCAATCCCTCGGGCCGCCGTATCGGCACCCCCAGCCAGCTGGGCGGAGGTGCCGAGATGCTCTTGTGGATCAAGGTCCCGGGCGAGTCCGACGGCAACTGCGGCGTGGGCACCGGCTCCACGGCCGGACAGTTCCTCCCGGAGGTCGCCTACAAGATGATCTACGGCTACTGATCCAGACGCTGATCAGCGCCTACCGCGCCACGAGGTGATCCGAAAAAGGTCCCGGCTCGCGGCAACCTGTGCGGAACCTGTGACGACAAGGAAGCGGATCCGGCCAGTTCCGGGGCCGGGATCCTGCTTTCCGTTGTTGAGCAGTACGCAAGGAGAACACCTCCCCATGAACAACCCCACGAACGGCGGGCGCCGCGGGCGTCACCGCCGCCGCTGGACCGCCACCGGTCTGCTGCTCGGCGTGCCCGCCGTTCTCGTGCCGTATCTCCTGTACGCGCAGGAGGACTCGCAGGCCGCGACGGTCGACGGCGACGCCTATTATCGGCTGGTTTCCGTGCGCAGCGGCAAGGTGCTGGACGTCGACGGCTTCTCCACCGCCGACGGCACCCGTATCCAGCAGTGGACCGACCAGAACACCGCCAACCAGCAGTGGCGGCTGAAGCCCGCCGGGGACGGCTACTACGAGCTCGTCAACCGCAACAGCGGCAAAGTGCTGGGCATCGCGGGCAACTCGACCGCCCAGGGGGCCGCCGCCGAGCAGCAGACCGACAGTTCCGCAACCTCGCAGGAGTGGCGGATCGACGAGGTGAGCGGTTCCGACGCCGTCACGCTCACCTCCCGCGGGAGCGGCCAGGTCCTGGACGTCTCCGGGGGCCTCACGGCCCAGGGCGCGGCGGTCATCCAGTACCCCGGCAGGGGCAGCACCAACCAGCAGTGGAGACTGGTGAAGACGGCCGAGACCCAGGCGTCCGGGACCGGCGGTACGCGGACCACGGCCGCGGCCGGACCGTATGTGTGGAAGAACGCCCAGGTGGTGGGCGGCGGTTACGTCACCGGGCTGGTGTTCAACCCGCGGGAGAAGGGCCTGCTGTACGCGCGCACCGACATGGGCGGCGCCTACCGCTGGGACACCGGGGCCGAGCAGTGGATCCCGCTGACCGACTGGCTGGGTGAGAAGGACTGGAACCTGCTGGGCATCGACTCGGTGGCCACCGACCCCGTCGACCCCAAGCGGCTCTACCTCGGGGCGGGCACCTACACCAACGAGTGGGCCGGCAACGGCGCGATCCTGCGCTCCACCGACCGGGGCCGCACCTTCAAGCGCACCGATCTGCCCTTCAAGCTGGGCGGCAACGAGGACGGCCGCGGGGCGGGCGAGCGGCTGGCGATCAACCCCGCGGACAACGGCACCCTGCTCCTGGGCACCCGCAAGAACGGCCTGTGGCGCAGCACCGACTACGGCGTGACATGGCGTCAGGTCTCCTCGTTCCCCGTCAAGGACGGCGCGAGCAGCGGCGCGGGCATCTCCTTCGTGACGTACGGCCCGGCCGGAAGCAAGACGATCTACGTCGGCGTCGCCGACAGGTCCACCTCCCTCTACCGCTCCACCGACGGCGGCAGCACCTGGCAGGCCGTCTCCGGGCAGCCCACCGGCCAGCTGCCACAGCACGGCGTCCTCTCCGGTGACGGGTCGCTGTACCTGACGTACACCAACAACCTCGGACCCAACGGCGTGACGGCGGGCTCGGTGTGGAAGTACGCGCCGGCCCGCGGGGCGTGGAAGAACATCTCCCCGTCCCAGGGCAACTACGGGTTCTCCGGTCTGGCCGTCGACCCACGCAAGCCCTCCACGGTGATGGTCACCACCCTCGGCCGCTGGTGGCCCGAGGACGAAATCTACCGGACCACCGACGGCGGCGCGACCTGGAAGGCACTGGCCGACAAGTCGAAGCGGAACGCCTCCGCCGCTCCTTACGTCGGCACCCACACCGGGCACTGGATGACCGCCCTGGCCATCGATCCCTTCAACTCCGGGCACGTGCTGTACGGCACCGGCAACGGCATCCTGCGCAGCAAGGACGCCAACGCCTCCGACAGCGGCGGCACCAGCCACTGGAGCATGGGCGCCCGAGGGCTGGAGGAGACCGCGCTGCTGGACGCGATCGCCCCGCCCGGCGGCGCCACCGTCATCACCTCCATGGGCGACCAGGGCGGCTTCCGGCACGACTCCCTGACCAAGGTGCCCTCCGGGCGGCTGAAGAACCCGATGATGTCCAACAGCACCGACATCGACTTCGCCCAGTCGAAGCCCTCGATGATGGTCCGCGCCGGCCGTGGCGGCGCGCAGGACGGCGCCTACTCCACCGACGGCGGCAGCAGCTGGAACGGCTTCAAGGCGGAGCCGGTGGCCAGTGCCCAGGACGGCCACATCGCGCTCTCGGCGGACGGCTCCACCATCGTCTGGACCCAGGCCGGTCAGGCCCCGTACCGCTCGACCGACAAAGGGGCGAGCTGGTCGAGGGTCGGCGGCCTGGGCACCGGCGCCGTGGTCGTCGCCGACCGCTCCTCGGCCAGGACCTTCTACTCCCTGTCCGGCGGCACGCTCTACGCCAGCACCGACGGCGGCGCGACCTTCACCGCCCGCGCCGGCAACCTGCCCGCCGGCCGGCTCACGGCCGTCCCCGGCATCGCCGGGGACCTGTGGATCGCCGGCGGTGACAAGGGACTGCTGCACTCCACCGACGGCGGCCGGACCTTCACCACGCTCAGGTCGGTGCAGTCCGCCTCCGCCCTCGGGTTCGGCAAGGCCAAACCGGGCACCGGCTACCAGGCGCTGTACCTGATCGGCACCGTCAAGGATGTCACCGGAGTCTTCCGCTCCACCGACAAGGGCGCCACCTGGCTCCGCGTCAACGACAAGGCCCACCAGTGGGGCGCCATCGGCGGCGTCGGCGTCATCACCGGCGACCCCGACACCTACGGCCGCGTCTACGTCGGCACCAACGGACGCGGCCTCCAGTACGGCGACCCGTCCTGACCCACACCCGAGCGGGGCCGCAGCCACAACGGCCCGCGGCCCCGCCATGGCTGAGGGACCTCGCCCGAGACGTAGGCCATGCGCCAGGCCAGGAACCCGCCCTGAGCGACGAGAACCGCGCCGGCCTGGGCGATCCTGCCCGCCCTGCCCGCCTTGCGCGGCACCCGGTCCTTCGCCACCGCGGTGGCGACCGCGGCCGTCGGTTCCTCGACGGCCACGGGGGGACGAGTCCCGTCGGGCCTGCTCCCGGCCGTGAGAGACATCAGTTGCCGCTGCCGTTCTTGTCGATGAGCTCCTTGTACCAGTCGCGCAGCTTGTCGCCGCCGGAGGACTTCCAGGTGGAGATGACCTGCTGCACGTCGGACAGCTTCCGGTTGCCGCGTACGAAGTCGATCTCCAGCTGCTCGAACTGGCTGACCAGGCCGGCGTAGCGGGACGGCTCGACGATGTTCATGCCGAACGTGGACGTCTTCTTCATGAAGGCACCCATCCGCTGCTGCCACTCCACCTGCTTGCGGGCGACGTCGGGGAAGTCCGGGTGGGCGAAGTAAGGAGCCGGGGCCGCCAGCATCGACCAGGCGTTGACCACCTGGGAGTTGCCCAGGTCGTTCTTGACCGGGACACCGTCCTTGACCGTGTAGTGGGTGCCCTCGACGCCGTAGTCGACGAGCATCCGCTCCTTGGTGCCATAGGGCGCGGCCGCGAAGTTCGCCGCGGCCAGCGCGTTCTCCACGGTCTCCTTCGAGGCGCCCTTGCGGATCAGCGACCAGATGGTGGCGGGCTGGGACGCGTACAGCGTCGGGCTGCCGCCGTCGGCACCGAAGTAGTCCATGGCCTCGATCCGGAAGTCCGGGTTGGACTGGGCCTGTTCGGAGGTCTTCCCGTGCCAGGCGGACATGTCGCTGTTGTAGACCAGGATCTGTCCGGCGGTGAACCGCTGGCTCGCGTCGCCGGAGCGCGCCTTGTCGTCGGGGTGGACCACGCCGGCGGCGAACAGCTTGCGGACCCACTCCAGCCCTTCGAGGAATTCGGGATGCTCGATGCGGTAGGTCACCTTGCCGTCGTCCTCGATGTTCCAGCCGAGCGTCCCCGCCGGGCGGACACCGAAGATGGCCTGTGAACTCCAGCTCATGTCACCGCAGGCGTACACCTTGGCCTTGGCGCTGGTGACGTCCTTGGCCCAGCTGAGGAACTCCTCGGGTGACTTGGGGACGGACCAGCCCTTCTCGTCGAAGACGTCCTTGCGGTAATAGGGCACGATGGTGGTCGCGGCGGCGGAGGGTATCGGGATGCCGCGCAGCGCGCCGCCGAAGATGGACATGCGCCAGGCGTCGGAGGGGATCGCGGCCAGGTTCGGGTACTTCTTGACCTTGTCGCCCGCCAGGTAGGGGCCGAGGTCCATGAACTTCGCGGTCAGCGCGTTCGCGATCTTGCCGACCAGCTCCCAGCTCGGCACCACCACCATGTCGGGCATGGAGCTGGAGGCCAGGACGGCGCCGAGCTTCTCGCCGTAGGTGTTGCCGTCCTGGTTCTGCCAGGTGACCTTGGTGCCGGCAGCGGCGTCGACCGCCGTGTAGTAGGGGTTCCCGGGCTTCGGCGGAGAGCCCCAGAACGGGGACATGATCCGGAAGGGAGCGCCGGTGCCGAGCTTGTCCGGGACCGAGGCGGCGAGGGCGGCGAGATCGACCTTGCCGGTGTAGCCGGCCGCCGAACCGTTCTTCGGTGGAAGGTCCGGCTGGGCCACCTTGCTGGCGACGTACGTCGGCAGCAGCTTGTCGGCGGCCTTGCCCGAGGTGGTCCCCTCGCGCGCCCCGCTGTCCGACCCGCCACAGGCGGTGATCAGCGGCATTCCACCGGCCACCGCTGCGGTGGCGACCGCAGTGGAGGCTAGGAAGCTTCTCCGGCTGGGTCCTGAGGAGGTGGAGGCAGCGTTCGGTGTCATGGCGTCAACCCTTCGTGGCGCACCTGGATACCCGGCGGCGGGCCGTCGGCTGCGGTGTCGTAACTGGAATTGGCTGAGCTGGAAGCAGACATCCCATTACTGCAACGCGATGTGCTGTCGAAGCGCTTCGATGTGCTGAGAGGTTAGGTGAGCGCCCATAGGGGCACAAGGGTCGCTTCCAAGATTCCTTGACGCACCGAAGGGGCCTGGCTACTCCCCCACACTGTTTGATGCAGCGCGGGCTGATCTCTTGGCACTCCCCTGACGCTCGGCGGACCGAAGCGCTTCGAAGTTTCTTATCGAAACATCGCCAAGAATCCCATGTATCAGTACGCAAACCGCACCCACTCGACGAGAAGAGCGGATTCCCGCACCGGCTCGCGCCCGCCGTCGAGCCCCGACCAGTCCCCGTGAGGCACGGAGCCGGGCCCACCCGGCGGACCGCCGCGGGTGGCGTCGAGCGGTGTGCGAAGTGCCCCCTCCCCCCTCGGACACGCCTGGCACCTTCGAACGCACGGCCGGAGCGCCGTGGAGCAAGGGCCGATCTAGGCTGGAAGCAGCCGCTGGAAACCAGCCCTGACGGGCACGGCCGTCCGGACGGAGGCAGGGCGCGTGGAGATGGCCGACAAGCAGGACGCCCCCACTGCCGTTGCCGTGGTGGACCCGGACGGCATGGTGAGCGGCTGGAGCGAGGGGGGACGGCTGCTGCTGGGCTGGACAGCGCAGGACACCGTCGGGCGCCCCGTGACCGACCTGCTGGTCGATCCCCCGCCCCCCGGCTTCCCCGCGGGCTACGGCGCCGGCCCCGACCCCACGGGGTTCATCCCCCTGCGCCACCGGGACGGTTCCACGGTGGACGCCGTGATCACGACTCACCCGCTGCTCGGCCCCGACGGGCGGGCGCTGGGCCACGTGGTGACCGTCCAGCGCTGGGGACGCCGCCCGGTGATCGCCGACCGGGCCTTCGAGCAGTCCCCCTTCGCTCTGGGCGTCTACGACCCTGAGCTGCGGTTCCTGTGGATCAACGCCTCCTCGGGCCGGGTGATCGCGCACTCCGAGGAGCAGGTGCTCGGTAAGAAGTACCGCGAGGTGTTGCCCGAATACGACCGCACGCTGTTTCCCGAAAGGGACGACAAGCCCTACACCGACGCGCTCGCCCAAGTGGCGAGGACGGGCGAGCCCACGCGTCTCATCACCGTCTTCCGCCCGCGCGGCAGCGACTACGCCAACGCCTGGGCCACCAGCATCTGGCCCGTCCGGGATGCCGAGGGCAGGGTGCGCGCGATCGCCAACTGGGGATTCGACATGAGCGCCGAGTACTGGGCTCGGCAGCGCCTGCTCATCCTCAACAAGGCCAGCGCGGGCATCGGCCGGACACTCGACGTGATCGGCACCGCCCAGGAACTGGCCATGACCCCGGTGCCGGGATTCGTCGACCTCGTCAGCGTGGATCTCTTCGACGAGGTGCTGCGCGGAGAGGAACCGCCCACCGTCTCCGCGTTCAACCCCGACGACACGATCACGCTCAGCCGTGCCGCCCAGCACAGCGCGAAGGAGGGCGCCGACCCGGCTGCCGGGCCCGCGACACCGGTCGGTCACCCTGCCGGCTCCGTAGCCGCCCGTTGCATGGCCACCGGCAGGTCCACGGTCGAGCTCGCCGCGGAGCCCGGACAGGGCGGCGAGTGGGCCTTCGGGCCCGGGCTCGCCGCCGACCCGGCCCACTGGCCACCGGGCAACCCGGTGGTCGACGAGTCCATCGCCGCGGACGGGCTGACGGGGCGGATCACCGTGCCGCTACGGGCACGCGCTGCGCTCCTCGGCGTCGTCGTGTTCTCCCGCCGCGACCGGCCCGAGGCATTCACCGCCGACGACCTGATCCTCGCCGAGGAGCTGACCGCCAAGGCAGCCGTCGCCATCGACAACGCCCGCCGGTACTCGCGCGAGCGCACCACCGCGCTGACCCTGCAACGCAGCCTGCTGCCGCAGGGGCTGCCGACCCAGGAGGCGGTCGAGGTGGCATCCCGCTACCTGCCCGGCGGGACCGGCACCGAAGTGGGCGGCGACTGGTTCGACGTCATTCCGCTCTCCGGCGCCCGGGTCGCCCTGGTCGTCGGCGACGTCGTCGGCCACGGCCTGCACGCGTCGGCCGGCATGGGCCGACTGCGTACGGCCGTACGCACCCTCGCCGACGTCGACCTGCCACCGGACGAGCTGCTGACCCACCTGGACGACCTGGTCCTGCACCTCGCCAGCGACCTCCAGCCCACCGGCCACTTCCAGCCGACCGGCGAGTCCGGCGCCACCTGCCTGTACACCGTCTACGATCCGGTCTCCCGACGCCTCACGCTGGCAAGTGCCGGCCATCCCCTGCCGTTGATCACCTCCCCGGACGGCACCAGGACCCCGGTACCCGTCCATCCGGGACCGCCGCTTGGCATCGGTGGTCTGCCATTCGAGGCCACCGAGCTCGAACTGCCGGAGGGCAGCCTCCTCGCCCTCTACACCGACGGACTGGTGGAAAGCCGCGAGCACGACGTCGACCAGCGGATCGCGGAACTGCAGCTGGTCCTGAACCACTCGGCCACCTCACTGGAGGCCCTGTGCGACACGGTGATGGACGCCATGCTCTCCGAACGCCGCACCGACGACGCCGCCCTGCTGCTCGCGCGCACTCACGCGCTGGACCCCCACCACGTCGCCGACTGGGACGTCGAGCCCGACCCCGCGCAGGTGCCGCGCGCCAGGAAGTTCGCAGTCGACCAGGTGGACGGCTGGGGCCTGGAGGAGGCGGCGTTCGTCACCGAACTGGTCGTCAGCGAGCTGGTGACCAACGCCATCAGATACGGCGAGCCGCCGATCAAGCTGCGGCTGATTCGCGATACCTCCCTGATCTGCGAGGTCTCCGACGCCAGCAGCACCGCTCCGCACCTGCGCCGGGCCCGCGCCTTCGACGAGGGCGGCCGAGGCCTGTTGCTCGTCGCCCAGCTCACCCAAGGGTGGGGCACCCGGCACACCACCAACGGCAAGACCATCTGGTGCGCGCAGCCCCTCCCCCAGACCGAACGGCACTGAGATCCGAGCCCACGGACCGTCGCCGGCCGTGCGGCAGGGGCAGGGCACGGTCACAGCCCTACCAGTCAGGTGCAGGTCTCCGTGTTCCGCGCTCAGGCCCGGTATGTACGGGTGACGGTCACCGGACTTCCCTCCGGCGCCTGCGTCTCGATCCGCGGCCTGGAGGTCTACGACCGTCCCTTCAGCGCGGACGCCGGCACCGTGTGCCTGGTGAACCGCAACAGCGGCAAGGTGCTGGACGTCAGTGACGCCTCGACCGCCGACGGGGGCGCCGTCATCCAGTGGCCGTGGAGCGGTGGCACCAACCAGCAGTGGAAGCTGCTGCCGAACACCGACGGCTCCTACCGGCCGTCCAACGCCCGCAGCGGCAAGGTTCTGCAGAGTCCGGGGGGTTCCGCCCGGGGCGACGGACTGACCCAGTGGGCCGACGACGGTGGCGACAAGCAGTCATGGAAACTGGTGCCCTCCCGGACCAGCGGCTACTAGCGGCTCGCCAACGTCCGCAACGGCTGGTGCGCCGACGTCAAGGGCGCCTCCACCGCGGACGGCGCCGCCGTCAGACAGTGGCCCTCCACAGGCGGGTCCAACCAGGACTGGCGGATCCTAGCGGTGTGAGCCGCCGGGACGCTCGGTGAGGGAGAGGTTGTTCGGCCCGGATCGTCCGGCGTTCCGGGCCGTGCGGTCACGGTCTGCCGTTCCTCCGCAGCACCGCGCGCCGCGTGGACCGGCGAGGGAGCAGCACCGGTTGCACGAGCCGACGCCGGTCCACGCCGCCGCGGGCGTTGATGACGGCGATCAGCAGGTCGACCGCTTCGGCGCCCACCCTGTCCGGGCGGAGGCTGACGGTGGTGACGGGCGGGGTCGTCGTCGCGTAGTCCGGATCCTCGCTGATGCACGCCACCAGCAGGTCCTCCGGCACCCGAAGGCCCTGGCGGTGAGCGGCGGCGAGGATGTTGTGGCCGGAGTCGGAGTAGACGCCGATGACGGCGTCCGGTCGCGGTTCGTGGTGGAGCAGCCGGCTGACCGCGTCCTGTTCGGCCGTGAAGTAGTCGGGCAGCGAGGCGTACTCCTCGACGAGGGCGGGCATGCGGTGTTCGTCGCACCAGGACCGATAGGCGTGCGCGATCAGGCGCGGGTACGCGTCGTCGTGGAGGGGCAGGGAGAGCCCGATCTGCCGGGCGCCGGACTGGGCGAGGTGGTCGAGCAGCAGGCGTAGGCCGGCTTCGTGGTCCGCGTCCACCCATGCGTCGCACCGATGCGGCTCGGGCGGCCTGCCTTCGCTGATCATCGGTATCCCACGCTCCCGCAGGATGGCACGCACCGGGTCGTCGGCGCGCGGTCCGCCGTGGATGACGCCGTCCATCGGCGTGTTGAGCCACATCCACGGTGACATGGAACTCGGCATGGCCAGGAGAAGACAGCCACGCTCGTGCGCCGCCGCCATGGCGCCCAGCGTCAGCTCCGCGTAGTACGGAATCGCGGTGTACGGGACGGGTAGATCACCGTACGTCGTCATGGTCAGGCCGAGTACTCCGGTGCCCCCGCGGGCCAGCGCACGGGCCGTACTGGCCGGGGCATAACCGAGTTCGCGTGCGGCGGCCAGGACGCGCTGCCTGGTCGCCTCGGACAGCCGTCCGGTGCCGTTGAGCGCATTCGACACCGTGGCCGTGGACACTGCTGCCCGTTCGGCCACGGCGCCGAGTGTGGGACGCCGCCAGACCCGTGAACTCGCCATGGGCACCCCAACTGCCAGGTGGTCGCTTGTGGTTGAGGAGTCGATCACCCAGCGTACCGGTCGACGTCGGCGCGGACCGGCCATCGGGTGAAGGGTGATCAATATCAGATGTCATCGACGACACCCTTGTAGGGCCCACCAAGACGCCCGGGCAAGGGGGCAACGTTCGTCAGCCGGCTCAGGCGAGTATGCCGAGCGGAGCCAGGCGGAACAGGCCCACCCCGTGAGCCAACAGTTCGAGGCGCAGGTCATGGCCCGCTCACCGTCGGCCGACGGGCTGTGGCGGCGGGTTCGTCCAGGGACACCGCATGGCTCGCGGGCCGGTACCCGCAGCAAGCCCAGAACGCCGTCCGCCTGAGGTTTCCACCGGAGCCGAATCAGCCGGGTGGCCCGGCTCGGCATCTCCCGCGTGCGGCTGACCGAGCCGGACGCCGTCAAGCCGCGGCAGCCTCGATGAACTCGCGCACGGCGGTGCTCGGGTGACCCGAGCGGACCAGTGCCTCACCGACCAGGACCACGTCGGCTCCCCAACCGTGGTACTCCGCCACGTCCTTCGGGCCCGTCACTCCCGATTCCGCGACCCTGACCGTGCCTTCCGGGATGGCCGTCACGAGGTCGGCGAACACACCTCGGTCCACGTCCAGCGTTGTCAGGTCCCGCGCGTTGATGCCGAGGAGCTCGGCTCCCGCGGCAGCGGCGCGCCGCACCTCGTCGGCCGTGTGCGCCTCCACGAGCGGCGTGAGACCCAACTCCTTGCACAGTCCCATCAGGTCGGCGAGCTGGCCGTCGTCCAGCGACACGACCATGAGAAGCGCAAGATCGGCGCCGTGGGCGCGGGCTTCCCACAGCTGATAGGGGTCGACGATGAAGTCCTTGCGCAGGACGGGCACGTCGACCCGGGCGCGTACGGCGTCCAGATCGGCGAGAGAGCCGCCGAAACGCCTTCCCTCGGTCAGCACACTGATCGCGGCGGCACCGCCGGCCGCGTACTGGACCGCGAGGGACGCGGGGTCGGGGATTTCTGCCAGCGCACCCTTGCTGGGACTCCTTCGCTTCACCTCGGCGATGACGGACACCCCGGGCGCCCGGAACGCGGGCAGCGGGTCGATCGCGGGTGCCGCGTCCGCTGCCCGGGAGCGCAGTTCCGCGGGCGGCGTCGCACGCTTACGCTCTTCCAAGTCTTCGCGGACTCCGGCGAGGATCCCGTCAAGAACGCTCATCGTCGTCTCCCTGTCGATTGTCTGCCATGACGTGTCGTGTCCGGGACGGCCTAGGCTGCCGGCTGGCGGTCATCCGTGCGGACGCGGGCGCGACCAGCAGCATGGCGGCGAAGCCCTGGGCTCGCCCGGCCACGCCCTCCCCGCTCCCCTCGCTCTCGAGCCGGATACCGCCGCAGGCGGGGATCAGGCCAGGCCGAACCGCTCGGCGTGCACTTGCCGGCGAGGGACCTTCAGCCTGCGCAGAGCGTCGAGCACGGCCGAGGTCATCGCGGGTGGGCCGCAGACATACACGTCGCGTTCGGCCATGTCGGGAACGAGGGCACGCAGGCTGTCCGGCTCGAACGGCGGGTTCCCCTCCCCCGTGCGGCCGGTGAGCAGGTGCAGCCGCCCGCCGCGGGCCGCGACCAGGGCTCGCACCTCGTCGACCAGCACGGCGTCGTTCTCGCTGCGTACCCGGTACAGCACGACGACATCGCCGGCCGGTTCCTCCTCCAGCAGGGCTCGAACCGGGGTGATCCCCACGCCTCCGGCGATCAGCAGGGCGCCGGGCCTCGTGCGATGCAACGAGGTGAACGCCCCATAGGGCCCCTCGACGAACGCGCGGCTCCCGACCGGGACCTGCCGCAGGCCGGCGCTGGTGCTGCCGACCGCCTTGGCGGTCAGGCGCAAGGTGCGGCCGTCGGGTGCCGCCGACAGCGAGAACGGATTCGCCTGCCACCAGTGGTTGCGTCCGGGGAACCGCCAGATGCAGAACTGGCCCGCCCGGGCCGGCAGCTTGTCGAGGTGGCGGCCGGTGACGCGCACCGACACCACGTCGTCAGATTCCGCCACCACCTCCGCGACCCGGAATCCGTGATAGGCGTTGCGCCACAGAGGCATGACGATCCGGCCCGCGACCAGGGCACCGAAGGCGAACAGCCACAGGGCCCACCAGTAGATCATCCCGGCCGCGGAAGAGCTGAAGGTCGTGGTCTCCTGCAACTGGTGGACGAACGCCAGCCCCAACGCCAGGTACAGCAGCAGGTGCAGGCCGTGCCAGGTCTCGTATCGCAGCCGCTGCCTCACATACCGGGCGGAGACCGCGGCGACAACGACGACGATCGCCGCGGCCAGCATCCCGAGCAGGGAGGCCGGCACTCCGGCCAGCGCGAAGAACGTCTTCGTCATCGACGCGTCATCGAGCCTCGCATAGCCCAGCACCACCAGCAGGGCGTGGGTGAGGATGGTCCACAGCAGGGTGAAACCGACCCACCGGTGCCACACCGTCAGCCGGTCCATGCCGATACGACGGTCGAGCCACGGCAGCCGGGCCACCAGCAGCAACTGGAACAGCATCAGCACGGCGGCGTGCAGGCCGAAGAACTTGGCGACCGCGAGCACCCCGTTCTTGCTGGTCCCGGCGGTGAGGAACAGAACCTCGACGATCACCAAGTTGGCGATGACAAACGTCCACAGCGCCCACCGCGCCGCGACGACTGGAGGTATGGTGCTTTGCCGCACCTGTGAAATCGTCGCCTCCACCGCTTCCCCTCTTGTCCATGTGACGCACTCGCGCTCGGCATCCGCGAGGTCGCGAGGAGTCTGCCAGCGTCCTCACCTGAGAGAGCCCCGGTCGCGGCAAGAATTCGGAACTCGACCCAACTTGACGCATAGGGCGTCGACCGGGGCCATCCGGCATCTGATCACTCCTCAACCGGCGGCGGTCCCGGCTGCCATCGCTGGGTAGGTTGAGTGATTAAGGCCTTAACCACAAGCCATCACAGGGCTGTTGGGGTCCACATGACCAGCTCGCGTGTCTGACGGCATCCCACGCTCGGCTCCGCGGCAGACATCGGATCCGCGGGCCGGTACCCGTCAGGGACTGCAGCCAACCGACCGCAGGTGCAGCGGACTTGACGCGAACGTTCTCGATCAGGCGGCAGAGCGCGTCGGCGAGCGCGTCCTCGCCCGGCCCATGGTCCGGGACCAGGAGCCCGTCCTCGCCATGCGTGATGATCTCGCGGGGCGCGTGGTCGCAGTCGGTGCTGACCACCGGGAGCCCGCAGCTCATGGCCTCCACGACGGACATGCCGGTCGGTTCGCTGCTACTGGACAGCGGGGCCGCGGTGGCGCCCAAACTGTTCTACTTCGCACCCAAGAACATCTGGGTGCTGGTCTCCAATGGGTGGGGTACCGCCTGGCCCTTCGCCTACCGCACGTCCAGCGACCCCACCAACCCCCACGGCTGGTCCGCACCGCAGGCGCTGTTCACCGGCAGGCTCCCCGAGTCCGTCCCGATCGACCCGACCGTGATCGCCGACGACCAGAACATGCACCTGTTCTTCGCCGATGACAACGGCAAGATCTACAAGTCGACCATGCCGATCGGGAACTTCCCGGGCAGTTTCGGCTCGTCGTACCGACCCGCGGCGGCTCGGCCTTCACTCGCTCCGCACGCGGCTACAGGACGGCCAACGACGCTCTCGTACATCCAATGTCTGGCTCGACGTCAGGGCGCCGGTCGGACATACATCCGGCAGCAGCCGAGCATTTCGTGTCGCAAGACTAGACAGAGGCAACGTTCATATCCGTTAATCCATCCCATGTATGAGTGGAGAGGACCGATGGGCCGAGACTCGAAGGGACCGAGATTCCTGTCGCCCCGGGCCTCCTTGCGCAGCCAGGCTGCGATGTCGTCGCCCTGCGGGACGTATGGCGCCACTTCGGCAGCAGACAAGCCCGGGACGTGCTGCAGCCGACCGCGGGAGATATGAACCCACACACCATCGACCACGCGGTCGCTCTCTCTCCTCAACGAAAGGTGCAAGATGTCCTCTTCCGTCAGCAGACGGCGCCTCCTGCAAGTAGTCGGGGCCGCCGCCGCTTCTGCCACCGGATCCTTCATCGGCGCATCTCCCGCCCGCGCCGCCATCCCTCCCGCAAGGGCCGATATCGGGGTCTCTGCGCACCCGTTCGCTCTCGGCCAGGTCCGGCTCACCGCGAGCCGGTGGCTGGACAACCAGAACCGTACGCGGAACTACCTGCGGTTCGTCGATGTCGACCGGCTGGTGTACAACTTCCGCGCGAACCATCGGCTGTCGACCAACGGCGCGGCCGCCACGGGCGGCTGGGACGCGCCGACGTTCCCCTTCCGCACCCACGTCCAAGGGCACTTCCTCACGGCATGGGCACAGCTGTACGCCCTCACCGGGGACACCACCTGCCGTGACAAGGCCACCTACATGGTCGCGGAGCTGGCCAAATGCCAGGCCAACAACAGAGCCGCCGGCTTCAACCCCGGGTACCTCTCCGGCTACCCCGAGTCCGACTTCACCGCCCTCGAGCAGCGGACCCTGAACAACGGCAACGTGCCGTACTACACCATCCACAAGACCCTCGCCGGCCTGCTGGACGTATGGCGCCACATCGGCAGCACACAGGCCCGGGACATGCTGCTCGCCCTGGCGGGATGGGTCGACTGGCGAACCGGCAGGCTGACCGGTCAGCAGATGCAGGCCATGCTGCAAACCGAGTTCGGCGGCATGAACACCGTGCTGACCGACCTCTACCAGCAGACAGGCGACGCGCGGTGGCTCACCGTCGCCCAGCGGTTCGACCACGCCGCGGTGTTCGACCCCCTGGCGTCCGGCCAGGACCAGCTCAACGGACTGCACGCCAACACCCAGGTACCCAAGTGGATCGGGGCCGCCCGCGCGTACAAGGCCACCGGCACCACCCGCTACCGGGACATCGCCACCAACGCCTGGAACATCACCGTCAACTCGCACACCTATGCCATGGGCGGCAACAGCCAGGCGGAGCATTTCCGCGCCCCGAACGCCATCGCCGCCTACCTGAACAAGGACACGTGCGAAAGCTGCAACACCTTCAACATGCTGACCCTCACCCGGGAACTGTTCGCCCTGGACCCGAACCGAGTCGCGCTGTTCGACTACTACGAGCGGGCGTGGCTGAACCAGATGATCGGCCAGCAGAACCCCGCCGACGACCACGGCCACGTCACCTACTTCACCTCGCTCAACCCGGGAGGCCGGCGAGGTGTGGGCCCGGCGTGGGGCGGTGGCACCTGGAGCACCGACTACGGCACCTTCTGGTGCTGCCAGGGCACGGGCCTGGAGATGCACACCAGGCTGATGGACTCCATCTACTTCCGCAGTGACGACACGCTGATCGTGAACATGTTCGTGCCCTCGGTGCTCAACTGGTCGGAGCGCGGAATCACGGTCACCCAGACCACGACATACCCCGCCGGCGACACCACGACCCTGCAGGTCACCGGCAACGTCAGCGGAACCTGGGCGATGCGCATCCGCATCCCGAGCTGGACCACCGGGGCCACCATCAGCGTCAACGGCACGGCGCTGAACATCACCACCACGCCCGGCAGCTACGCCACCCTGACCCGGTCCTGGACCTCCGGCGACACAGTCACCGTCCGCCTGCCCATGCGGATCGTCATGCGACCGGCCAACGACAACCCGAACGTCTCCGCGATCACCTACGGCCCGGTGGTCCTGTCCGGCAACTACGGCGACACCTCGCTCAGCTCCCTCCCGTCGCTGAACACGTCCTCGATCAAACGGACCAGCAGCACGTCACTCGCCTTCACCGCCACCGCCAACGGCTCCACCGTCAACCTCGGCCCGTTCCACGACGCGCACGGCCACAACTACACCGTCTACTGGAACACCTCCGGCAATACCGTCCGTCTCGCCAACGCGGGAAGCGGTCTCCTGCTGGGGATCCAGAACATGTCCACGGCCGACGGTGGCCGCGCTCTGCAGTGGACGGACAACGGCACCGCCGACCACAACTGGCAAATGATCACCGACGGAAACGCGGTCCGCTTCCGTAACGCCCACAGCGGCAAGGTGCTCGGCGTCCTGAACATGGCCACGACAGACGGCGCGACCGTTCTGCAGTGGACGGACAACGGCACCGCCGACCACCGATGGACGCTGCTCGACCAGGGAGACGGCACCTACAAGATCCGCAACGTGAACAGCGGCAAGTTGCTCGCCATCGCGAACAGCTCCACCGCCGTCGGCGCGTTCGCCGTCCAGGAGTCGGACAACGGCAACGCCGGCAGCCGATGGCGCATCGTGAGGAACTGAGGCCCCCCGGAAGCAGATTGTGGTCGCTCTCCACTCTCCCGCTTGCTCGTCACTTCGACCTTCGTTCGACATGACGAACCTCACGGGTCACAGCGCATCACCAGTCCAGCCAGCCCCTGATCGGGGCAACGGGAACCGCTTACTCAAGAAATGAGGCCCCATGCGCAGAGGTAGTTTCAGCCGCAGGCATCTGACCGTGGTGCTCGCGGCTCTGGTCGCTTCGGCGGCGACGCTCGTCGCCAACCCGGCTCAGGCGGCCACCACCGGCGCCTTGCGCGGCGTCGGTTCCGGCCGGTGCCTCGATGTGCCGAACGCCAACCAGGCCGACGGCACGAACCTGCAGATATGGGACTGCCATGGCGGGACCAACCAGCAGTGGACGCTGACGGACAACAACCAGCTGACCGTGTACGGCAACAAGTGCCTGGATGTACCGGGCCACGCCACCACGGCCGGTACCCGGCCGGTGATCTGGTCCTGTAACGGCGGTACCAACCAGCAGTGGCGAGTGAACGCCGACGGCACGATCGTCGCCGTGGAGTCCGGGCTGTGCCTGGATGTCAGCGGCGGCGCCACGGCCAACGGCACGGCGGTGCAGCTGTGGAACTGCAACGGCGGCAGCAACCAGAAGTGGACCGGCCTGTCCGCACCGCCGGGCGACACGTGTTCTCTTCCGTCGACGTACCGGTGGTCCTCGACCGGTCCCCTGGCGCAGCCGGCGAACGGGTGGGCCTCGCTGAAGGACTTCACCACCGTGACGTACAACGGCAAGCACCTCGTCTACGCGACCGCCTCTGACGGATCGTCGTGGAAATCGATGGCGTTCAGTCCCTTCACGAACTGGTCGGACATGGCGTCGGCTGGCCAGACCCAGATGAGCCAGGGCGCGGTGGCTCCCAAACTGTTCTACTTCGCACCCAAGAACATCTGGGTGCTGGCCTCAAATGGGTGGGGTACCCAATGGCCCTTCGTCTACCGCACGTCGAGCGACCCCACCGATCCCAACGGCTGGTCCTCGCCACAGCCGCTGTTCACCGGCAGCCTCCCCGACGGCAGCGCGATCGACCCGACCCTGATCGCCGACGACCAGTCCATGCACATGTTCTTCGCCGGTGACAACGGCAAGATCTACAAGTCGACCATGCCGATCGGGAACTTCCCGGCAAGCTTCGGCTCGTCGTACACGACGATCATGAGCGACACGGTGAAGAACCTGTTCGAGGCGCCGGAGGTCTACAAGGTCCAGGGCCAGAATCAGTACCTCATGATCGTTGAGGCTAGGGGTGCGAATGAGCACCGCTTCTTCCGCTCGTTCACGGCCTCCAGTCTGAACGGTCCGTGGACCCCGCAGGCCGCCACCGAGTCCAACCCCTTCGCAGGCAAGGCCAACAGCGGTGCCACCTGGACCAACGACATCAGCCACGGTGACCTGGTCCGCAACAACCCCGACCAGACCATGACCATCGACCCCTGCAACCTGCAGTTCCTGTACCAGGGCCTGTCCCCCGACACACCGTCGGGCACCCCCTACGTGCAACTGCCGTACCGGCCGGGCCTGCTCACCCTGCAGCGCTGACCCGCGGGCACACGACCAGAAGCTTGTGATCGTGCCTGTCAGGCACGATCACAAGCGGCTTCCACCTTGTCTCCCAGGAAGCCCCCTGGTCCTCGTACACAGACGACTGCTGCGTCTCCTCACAGCCACCGCACTGACGCCAGCACGGCGTCGTTCTCGCTGCGCACCCGGTAGAGCACGACGTCGCCGGCCGGTTCCTCCTCCAGCAGGGCGCGAACCGGCGTGATCCCCACCCCTCCGGCGATCAGCAGTGCGCCGGGCCGCGTTCGATGCAACGAGGTGAATGCCCCGTACGGCCCCTCGACGCACGCACGGCTTCCGACCGGGACATGCCGCAGACAGGCACCGGTGCTGCCGACCGCCTTGATCTGGTTCGTGCTCACCTAACACCGGCAATGTCAGACATGGGATGTTCACGGGTCTATCAGCGCGGGACGGAGCGGCGAGCAAGCCCGCCCCAGCAGCGCCCTCAGCCCGAAGGTGCGCAGGACCCGCCTTGTGCCAACGATCCCCGATTTCCGCCATTCATGGGATGTTACAGCCGTGATCGTGGTATCTATACGGATGCGCTTGCGAGAGGGGTTCGAGCCGACCCGCTCGCTGCGTGCCCCCACCCCACCCCGTTCTGCCAGTACGTGAGGCGGCCGCCAAGCCGAAGGAAGGCGCTGCGACCGAGCTGCTGACACGAACGGCGATCAGGCCCGCTGATTCAGCCACCACTCGCAGAAAGAGGACGCCTGCATGAGAAAGTCCTGGATCCTGCCCCTGTTCACGCTTGTCGCTGCCACGCTCGGGGTGACAGCGGCGGGTGAGGCCCCTGCCTCCGCCGCCCCCAACACCCCTTTGCGGGTCATGCCGTTGGGTGACTCCATAACCTGGGGTGTGGGAAGCAGTACGGGCAACGGCTACCGGGCCCCGCTGTGGAACCAGCTTGCGGCGGACGGCCATCCGCTGGACTTCGTCGGCACGGTGCGGGGCGGGTCGATGTCCGACCCCGACAACGAAG
This sequence comes from Streptomyces sp. NPDC028907, assembly GCF_055564995.1. Lineage (NCBI taxonomy): Bacteria > Bacillati > Actinomycetota > Actinomycetes > Kitasatosporales > Streptomycetaceae > Streptomyces > Streptomyces sp. NPDC028907. Next base: position 55,443 of record NZ_JBVHVE010000009.1, on the reverse strand, counting down.
GCCACTCCGGATACCGTATCGACCAGATCGCCGCCCTCGCCGACGCCTCGCTGACCCGCTACCGGCCCAACGTCGTGACACTGCACATCGGTACCAACGACCTTCAAGGGGCCTCCGAGGCCAACACCGCCATCACCCGGCTGAGGTCGCTGGTCAACCAGATCACCGCCGACGTCCCCGACGCCACCGTCCTCGTCGCCTCCCTGGTCGTGTCCACCAGCCCCTCGGAGGAGCAGCACCGGGGCACGTACAACCAGGCCGTCCGCCAAATCGTCAGCGACGCACAGGCCGCGGGCAAACGCGTCGCATTCGTCGACATGAGCAGCTTGACCACGGCCGACCTGGCCGACCCCCTGCATCCCAACGACGCCGGCTACCAGAAGATGGCCGACGCCTTCCACCGCGGCGTCCAGGCCGCGGACAGCGCAGGGTGGCTGAGGAACCCCGCCCCCGCCCCCGCACACGTCCAGTCCGGCATCGCCGGCAAATGCATGGACGTCAACGGCGCCGGCACCACCGACGGGACCGCCGTCCAGACGTGGAGCTGCGGCGACAGTGCCAACCAGTACTGGTCCGCCTACACCGACGGCACCCTGCGCTCCATGGGCAAGTGCCTGGACGCGGCCGGTGGGGCCACCGCCAACGGCACCAAGGTGCAGCTCTGGTCCTGCCACGGCGGCGCCAACCAGGTCTGGCAGCCCTATAACGGCGGCTACCGCAACCCCACCTCCGGCCGCTGCCTCGACGTTCCGGGATTCTCCACGGCCGACGGCACGCAACTCCAGCTGTGGGACTGCAACGGCGGCTCCAACCAGAAGTGGACCACTCTGACCGCCGGATGAACCCCGCGCCCGGGGCCCGAGCCCGGCTCAGGCCCCGCGTGTGCGCCGACTCCTTCCGCACGGGCGGCACCCGCCCGTCACTTCTGCACTGTCGTCCCGAAGGGCAGGGGATCGCCCGAGCGCAGGTGTTCCCTCAGCCACTGCTCGGTGTTGCTCACGTGCAGTAGCGCGGCGGCCTGGCTGAGGGCGGCGTCGCGAGTGGACAGGGCGTTGAAGATCGCCTCGTGCTCTGCGAGGGTGCGGCCCGCGGCCTTGTCGTCGACCAGACCGCGCCAGATGCGGGCGCGCAGGGTGCGGCCGGAGATCCCTTCGAGGAGGGTGAGGAGGCTTTCGTTGCCCGTGGCCGAAACGACGGCGCGATGGAAGGCGGCGTCGTGGGCGTTGAGCCGTTCCACGTCGTCGCGGGCCTCGCGCATGGCGTCCAGGTGCCGCTTCACCTCGGCCAGCTGTTCATCGGAGATCCGGGTGGCGGCAAGCGCCGTGGCGACCGGTTCGAGGAGCCGCCGTACCTCCATGAGGTCCTGCAGGGCGACCGAGTCGCCCTGCAACAGCTCCACCGCACCGCCGAGCCCCTCCAACAGCAGGCTCGGCTGGAGGCTGGTCACATATGTGCCGTCGCCTCGCCGGACTTCCAGGACCCGCGCGACGGCCAGTGCCTTGACCGCTTCCCGGGCGAGATTGCGCGACAGGCCCAGCTGGGCCGCCAGGTCCGGCTCCGGCGGCAACTTCGAGCCCGGCGGCAGGGCGCCGGTCCGGATCAGCTCACGGATCTGCTCGATGGCCTTGTCCGTCAGAGACACTGCGATTCCCTCCCCCCACCGTGCCCCGCGGGCACGTCCGACCTGATCAGCCCCTGAGCGCGGAGATCTTGCCAGAGACCGTCAGGTATGCGCTGATCTTGGAATTTCACGTTCCGTACGACCTGTTCCGGGGTCCGCATGCCGAGGGTGACGTTGATGATACTGGGATGCGTCCGCGGGAAGGCGACCGCGGCGGCTGGCAAGGTGGTCCCGTGCGCCGCGCAGACCTCGGCGATCGCCCGGGCACGGGCGACCAGTTCCGGCGGGGCGTCCCGGTAGTCGTACTTCATGCCCTCGGCGGGCCGGTCGAGGGAAAGCAGTCCCGAGTTGAAGACACCCACCGCCACCACGCTCTTGCTGAGTTCCCGCGCGGCGGGCAGGACGTCGTCCAGCGCCGACTGGTCCAGGAGCGTGTAACGCCCGGCCAGCATCACCACGTCGGCGGCGGTCTCGCGCAGGAAACGGGCGAGCATGGCCGACTGGTTCATACCGGCGCCGATCGCGCCGATCACGCCCTGGTCGCGCAACTCCGCGAGCGTGGGCATGGCCTCCTCGGCCGCCTGCCGCCAGTGGTCGTCCGGATCGTGCAGATAGACGATGTCCAGCCGGTCCAGGCCGGTGCGCTCCAGGCTGTCCTCGATGGAACGGAGCACGCCGTCGCGGCTGAAGTCCCACTGCCGGCGCAGGTCGTCCCGTACGACGAAGCCCCAGGTGTCGACTCCACGCGGTTCCTCGTTGGGCACCAGCAGCCTGCCCACCTTGGAGGAGATGACGTACTCGTCACGCGGGCGCCCTCGCAGGGCAGCACCCAGACGGCGCTCCGAGAGACCGAGGCCGTAGTGCGGTGCGGTGTCGAAATACCGCAGGCCGGCCTCCCAGGCCGCATCGACGGCGGCTGTCGCGTCCTCCACCGGCGTGACGCGGTAGAGGTTGCCGATCACGGACGCCCCGAAGCCGAGCTCCGTGAGTGCGACGGACGTGTTCTGGATCTTCCGCTGCTGCAAGTCGTGCTCCTGGGCTACGGGCGGTGGGGGCGCCGGTCAGCGTCTGACGTGGGCCGAGCCGCCCGCGATGAGTGCCTCGACCTCGGCGAGCGAGGCCATGGAGACGTCTCCGGGCGTGGTCATGGTGAGCGCGCCGTGGGCGGTTCCGTAGGCCAGGGCCTGCTCCAGACCGGCGTCGCTGAGCAGTCCGTGGACCAGGCCGACGGCGAACCCGTCGCCGGAGCCGATGCGGTCCAGGACGTGCAGGCCGGGCATGCGGGGGCCCGTGACGAACCCCGTTTCGGCGGACCATGCGGCTGAGGACCAGTCGTTGACCCCGGCCGAGGGCACCTCGCGCAGAGTCGTCGCCAGGACCTTCGCGTCGGGCAGCAGGACAGCGACGGACGCGAGCGCGTCGGGCACCTCGTCGGCACTGACCCGCACGTCGCCCGGGAACATCCCGGCCAGGCCCAGGGCGCCCACCACCACGTCGGCCTGCCGGGCGAGCCGCAGGTCGACCTCGCGGGCCGCCTCGGCGCCGCCCCGGCCGACCCACAGGCTGGGGCGGTAGTTGGGGTCGTAGGAGACGGTGACGCCGTGGCGGCGGGCGGCGGCCATCGCTTCGTCAGCGACATCGACCGTGGTGTCGGACAGGCCGGCGAAGATGCCGCCGGTGTGGAACCAGCGCACCCCGGCCGAGAACACGCCGTCCCAGTCGACGTCCCCCTTGCGCAGCTGGGACACGGCGGTGTGCGCGCGGTCGCTGACGCCCAGCGCGCCGCGGATGCCGTAACCGCGCTCGACGAAGTTCAGGCCGTTGCGGGCGGCGCGGCCGATGCCGTCGTCGGGCACCCAGCGGATCAGCGAGGTGTCGACACCTCCCTGGAGGATCAGGTCCTCCACGAGCCGGCCCACCGCGTTGTCGGCGAGCGCGGTCACGACGGCTGTGCGCAGACCGAAGCAGCGGCGCAGGCCGCGGACGACGTTGTACTCGCCGCCGCCCTCCCAGACCTGGAAGGTACGGGTGGTGCGGATGCGTCCCTCGCCCGGGTCGAAGCGGAGCATCACCTCACCGAGGGCCACCACGTCGGTCACGTCATGCTCCTCTCCACCGCATCGGCGGTCAGTCGGCGGATCTCGTCGTAGTCGCCGCGCTCCAGGTGGTCGGCGGTGGCCATCCAGCTGCCGCCGACGGCGAGGACCGCCGGGTGGGCGAGGTAGGCGGCCAGGTGGGAGGCGTCGATCCCACCGGTCGGCACGAAACGCACCCCGGGGAAGGGAGCCGCTAGCGCACGCGGCATCCGCAGGCCGCCGAGCGGCTCGGCGGGGAAGAACTTGACGGTGTCGAGGCCTGCCTTCAGGGCGCGCATCAGCTCGGTGGCGGTGGCGATGCCGGGCACCACGGACACCCCCAGCTCGCGGCACTTCGCGACGACCTCCTCGTCGAAGCCGGGCGAGACCACGAAGCGAGCCCCGGCCGCCACGGCCCGCTCTGCCTGTTCGGGGGTGAGGACCGTGCCGGCGCCGACGGCCAGGCCCCCGTGGGCGGCCATCTCCTTGAGCACCTGCTCGGCCTCCGGTGTGCGGAAGGTGACCTCGGCGCACCGGGCACCACCCGCCGCCAGCGCGTCGGCCAGCGGGGCGGCGGTCGAGACGCGCCGAACCGTCAGTACCGGCAGCACGCGGGCTCCGGCCAGTACGGAGGCCAGGTCGGTGGCGTTCATCGGCCGAGCCATCCGCCGTCGACAGGCAGGACGACGCCGTGGACGTAGGCGGCGGCGTCCGAGGCCAGGAACACCGTGGCGCCCGCCAGGTCGTCGGCATCACCCCAGCGTCCGGCCGGTATGCGGTCCAGGATCGCCTTGCTGCGTACGGGGTCGTCCTGCAGTGCCTGGGTGTTGTCGGTGGCGATGTAGCCGGGGGCGATGGCGTTGACGTTCACCCCACGTGAGGCCCACTCGTTGGCCAGCGCTTTGGTCAGCCCGGCGATGCCATGCTTGGCGGCCGTGTAGCCCGGGACGGTGATGCCTCCCTGGAAGCTGAGCAGTGACGCCGTGAAAATGACCTTCCCCTGGCCGCGGGCCACCATCGACGCGCCCACCGCACGGGTCAGCGCGAACTGCGCGTTGAGGTTTACCTGGAGCACCAACTCCCAGTCTGCGTCGCTGTGTTCTGCGGCCGGAGCACGGCGGATCGTGCCCGCGTTGTTGACCAGGATGTCCACCGGCCGCTCGCGCCCGGCGAGCTCGGCGCCCAGAGCCCGTACGGCCTCGGCATCGGCGAAGTCGGTCCGGATCGCCTCGAACGTGCGGCCGACGGCGAGAACGTCCTTCTCCACCTCGCTGCCGGACTCCTCCAACGACGCACTGACTCCGATGACGTCCGCGCCGGACCCGGCGAGCGCGCGTGCCATGGCCCGGCCGATACCGCGGCGGGCACCGGTGACGACGGCCAGCTTGCCGGTGAGATCGAAGGCGCTCATACGGTGGCTCCCTGGGCGTCGTCGGTGCAGTCCACGAGGATCTTCATCACGTCGCCGCCGCCCTCCAAGGCCTCGAAGGCGGCCGGCGCCTGCGTGAGCGGCACGACCTTGCTGATCAGCCGGTCGGCCGGGATCGTGCCGTCCGCGACCAGGGCCACGGCGCGCTCGAAGTCGCCGCGGTCGTACAACCGGGCACCGACCAGGGTGAGTTCGCGCCAGAAGAAGCGATGGAGGTTGACCTCGCGCGGGTGGGGGTGGATGGCGACGAGGCACAGACGGCCGCGCACACCCAGCACGTCGAGCGCCGTGTTCACGCCGCCCGCGGCGCCGGACACCTCGAAGGCGACGTCCGCACCCGCGTCCGCGGTCCACTGCGTGACCAGCGCCGGCACGTCGACGTCGGCCGGGTTCCACGCCGTCAGTCCCAACTCCTCGGCGAGCAGCCGACGGTGGGCGCGCAGCTCCACCACCCGGACCTCGGCGCCCGCGGCTCGTGCGACCAGCGCGATGAGGATGCCGACCGGGCCGCCGCCGACCACGACCACCTTCTCGCCCTCGGCGACCTCGGCCCGGCCCACGTCGTGCACCGCGACCGCCGTCGGCTCGACGAGCGCAGCCCGGTCCAGGGGAAGCGAGGCGGGCAGCCGGACGAGTGTCGAGGCGGGCACGGTCCAGCGCTGCTGCATCGCACCCGGAGAGTCGATGCCGATGAAGTCGAGGTGCTGGCAGATGTGTTGCTGGCCGACCTGACAGGCCGGGCAGGTGTCGTCCCAGCGCAGCGGCATCACGGTGACCGCGTCGCCGGGCTGCCAGCCCTCCACCTCGGGGCCGACGCGTACGACGCGACCGGACATCTCGTGTCCCAGGACGGCGGGTGCGGCGACCCGGGCGTCCATGTCGCCGTGGAAGATGTGCAGGTCGGTGCCGCAGATACCGACAAAGGCGGGGGCGAGCTCCACCTCGCCGGGACCGGGAGCGGAGGGCGCGGCGGGAGCCGTGTCCAGGGTGCGGGCAGCTGTGTAACGGACGGCCAGTGTCATCGTGTCGTCAGGGTCCCTTCAGCGCGGACGCCGATGGTCAGCAGCAGGTTGGCGTAGGTACGCGTGTCGGCGGTGACGATCGCCAGCGCCAGGTCGGGCGAGCGGGCGGCGTCGTAGAACTCGAAGCGGCCGAGCGTGTCGACCGGGACGGGCGCCAGCATCGAGCGGTACTCAGCGATGGCGGGCGGTTCTGGTTCTCCCTCGGGCGGAACCATCACATGGGCTGCCTCGAGTGGCAGGGCGCGCAGCAGGACGTCGAGCACGGTGGTGACGTCCAGTAGGCCAGGGGTCAGGTTGAGGTGAACGGTCCTGGCGCGCTCGCCGGTGGCGGTGCTCGCGGGATAGTGACCGTCGGCGAGCAGGACTCGGGCGCCGTGGCCGGCTCCGGCCAGGGATTCGAGAATGCCGGGGTGGAGCAGTTCTGTCAGGAGCATGCTGTCCCCTCCTTCGTGGGGGCGGGGGTCAGGCGGTAGAAGGTGGTCGCGGTGCCGGCGAGCACCGCGTGGATCTCGGAGCCGGAGCAGCCGTCCAGGAGTTCAGCGACGGCTGCCGCCCAGCGGTTCCAGCCGCCGGCGAGGACGCAGACCGGCCAGTCGGAGCCGTACATCAGCCGGTCGGGACCGAAGGTGGAGAGCAGGACGTCCCATACCGGGCGGATGTCGTCGACCGTCCACTTCTCGTGGTCGGCCTCGGTGACGAGACCCGAAACCTTGCAGCGGACTTGGGAATGCCGGGCCAGCGTCCGCAACTGCTGTGCCCAGTCGGTCAGTTCCCGCCGCGCGATGGGGGGCTTGCCTGCGTGGTCCAGGACGAGCGGCAGCTCGGGGAAGCGTTCCGCGAGGCGGATCGCCTGTGGGAGCTGGTGGCTGTGGATCAGCACGTCGTATCCGAGCCCGCGCTGCCCGACCGCCCGCAACCCGCGCTCGACGTCGGGCCGTTGGAGCCAGTGCCGGTCCGACTCGCCCTGCACGACGTGGCGTACGGCTCGTAGGTAGCGGCCTGCGGGCCCGGTCCGCAGGTCATCGAGTACGTCCCCGATCGCGGGGGACGTCAGGTCCGCCCAGCCGACGACGGCGCCGATCAGCGGGTCGCTGCCGGCCAGGGCGAGGAGGTCGCGGGTCTCGGGTACGGAGGCGGTGCACTGGACGACGACGGTGCGCGTCAGTCGGCGACCGGCGATCGGCCGGTTCGCGGCCGATCGCAGGGCGTGCGAGCTGAAGCTGCGGCGGATCGGCCCGTGGCCCGGTTCGTCCAGCCAGGGCTGCGGCCGGACGTCCAGGTCCCACACATGGTGGTGGGCGTCGACGAGGCTCTGGACATCAGACACGAACGTTCCAGACGGGGCCGTCGGGGTAGGCGTACTCCTTGAGCGAGTCCGGGTGCATCTGCGCGCTCAGCCCGGGCAACGTCGGTGCCCGATAGTGGCCGTCGACGATGCGCACCGGGTCGACGAAGTGCTCGTGCAGGTGGTCGACGTACTCGATGACACGGTCCTCGGTCGTGCCGGAGACCGCGACGTAGTCGAACATCGACAGGTGCTGGACCATCTCGCACAGGCCGACCCCGCCTGCGTGCGGGCAGACCGGCACTTTGAACTTCGCGGCGAGCAGCAGGATCGCGATGTTCTCATTGACGCCGCCGACCCGGGCGGAGTCGATCTGCACGATGTCGACCGCGCCGGCCTGGAGGAGCTGCTTGAAGACGACCCGGTTGGCGATGTGTTCGCCGGTGGCGACCTTGATGGGACCCACCGCTTCGCGGACGGCGGCGTGACCGAGGATGTCGTCGGGGGACGTGGGTTCCTCGATCCAGTACGGCTGGTAAGGGGCCAGGGTGCTCATCCAGTCGATCGCCTCCTGGATGTCCCATCTCTGGTTGGCGTCCACGGCGATGCGGATGCCGTCGCCGACCGTCGCGCGGGCGGTCCGCATGCGCCGTACGTCGTCCTCCAGGTCCGCGCCGACCTTCAGCTTGATCTGGGTGAAGCCGTCGGCGACGGCCTCGCGGGCGAGGCGGGCCAGCTTCTCGTCGGAGTAGCCGAGCCAGCCGGGGGTGGTGGTGTAGGCGGGGTAGCCCTGGTCGAGCAGGCGCCCTGTGCGGTGCTCGCGGCCGGGCTCGGCGCGGCGCAGGATCTCCAGGGCCTCCTCGGGGGTGAGGGCGTCGGAGAGCCAGCGGAAGTCGATCTGCGCGACCAGCTCCTCGGGCGGCATCTCCCCGAGGAAGCGCCACACGGGCTTCCCGGCCCGCTTGGCCGCCAGGTCCCAGGCGGCGTTGACGACGGCGCCGGTGGCCATGTGGATGGCGCCCTTCTCCGGTCCCAGCCAGCGCAGTTGGGGATCGTGCACGAGGGAGCGGGAGAACGCGCCCAGGTCGGCGCAGATCTCCTCGACGGACAGGCCGACCACGTGCGGAGACAGGGCCGCGATGGCGGCGGCCTGCACGTCGTTGCCACGGCCGGTGGTGAAGGCGAGAGCATGGCCTTCCAGTCCGTCGCCTGCGTCGGTGCGCAGGACGACGTAAGCGGCGGAGTAGTCGGGTTCGGGGTTCATGGCGTCCGAGCCGTCGAGGTGTTCGGAGGTGGGGAACCGCACGTCCAGGACGTCCAGGGCGGTGATGCGGGCGGATGAGGGCACGGTGGAGGACATGGCGGCAACTCCTGTGAGGGGCAAGGAGGGATCGGCCCCTTGCGACGAGACGTGAACGCGGCGGAGGTCGGGCGGCCGGCGACGGCCGCCCGGGTCACTCCTGGACCTTGCCGCCGGTGATGCGGGAAATGGCGAGCGCGACCAGGATGATCAGGCCGTTGAGGGCGCCGATCCACTGGGCAGGGACGCCGCCGAGCGTGAGCACGTTCTGGATCATGAACAGCAGCAGGATGCCGCAGAACGCGCCGAACATGGTGCCCTTGCCGCCGTTGAGGCTGATGCCGCCGATGACGGCGGCGGCGAAGACGGTGAAGATGTAGCCGTTTCCCTGCGCCGAGGCGACCGAGGCCAGGCGCCCGGAGAGCATCAGGCCGGCGAGCGCGGCGAGCACGCTGCCGAGGACGATGACGATCCACAGCACCCGGTCGGTGCGGATACCGGCCGCCTTCGCCGCGTCGACGTTGCCGCCGATGGCGTACAGCGAGCGGCCGAAGCTGGTCCAGCCGAGCACCACGATCGCGACGGCGAACAGCACCAGACAGATCCAGATCGACGCGGGCATCCCGAGCCACTCGGCGGTGCCGAGGTAGAGCATCGACGGCGGCAGCTGGAAGAACGTCTGACCGCCGGAGATGCCGGTGAGGACGCCGCGCAGCACGATGAGCATGCCGAGGGTGACGATGAAGCCGTTGAGCCCGAACCGGATGATCAGCAGGGCGTTGATCACGCCGACGAGCGCGCCCACGATGAGGGTGACGGGGATGGCCCACGCGCCGGGAAGCAGTCCGAGTCCGTGGCCCGCGCCGACCGGCACCACCAGCCAGGCCGCGACGCCGGGCGCGAGGCCCATGGTGGACTCCAGCGACAGGTCCATCTTCTTGACGATCAGGACCATCGTCTGGGCAAGGACCAGCAAGGCTATCTCGGCCATGGTCTGCAGGACGTTGATGAGGTTGTCCGCCTGCAGGAAGACCGGGTTGACGACCTGTCCGACGACGGCGATGACCACGATGGCCGGGACGAGCGCGAGGTCGCGCAGCCGGGCCAGGGGTATCCGGCCGCCGAGCAGAGCGGTCCGCCTGGGGCCGGCCTCTTCCGTCTTGAGGGCGGGTGTGTCCGCGAGGGCGGTTTCAGGCATCGAGGTCCACTCCTTCCATCGCGGCCACGAGGTCGTGGTCGTGCCAGCCGCGGGCGATCTCCGATGTCACACGGCCCTGGAACATCACCAGGACCCGGTCGCACATGCGCAGGTCGTCGAGTTCGTCGGAGGCGATGAGCACTCCGGTGCCGGTCTGCGCGATTTCCTCGACCTTGCCGAGAAGGAACTCCTTGGAGCGCACGTCCACGCCCGCGGTCGGGTTGATCAGGACCAAGAGCTTCGGGTCGTCGGCGAGGGCACGGGCCATGACGACCTTCTGCTGGTTGCCTCCGGACAGGGCGGAGACGGGCAGGTCGGGTCCGGGAGTCTTGATCGCCAGGTTCTCGATCATGTCCTCGGCGAGCCGGTCCCGTCGGCTGCGGCTCAGGAACCCGCTCGGGCCCAGCCGCCCCGGCACCGACAGGGTGGCGTTGTCCGCGATCGACATGTCGGGGACGAAGCCCTGGTGGTGCCGGTCCTGGGGGACGAATCCAGCGCCGGCGGCGAGCGCGGCGGGCACGCTGCCGGGACGGGGCCGGTTGCCGGCGATCTCCACGGCGCCCGCCACTGCCGCCCGCAGCCCTACGACGGTCTCGGCGACCTCGGTCCGCCCACTGCCGGCGGCCCCCGCGAGGCCGACGATCTCCCCGGCACCCACCTGGAAGCTGACATCGCCGTAGGTGGCGCCACTGTCCAGCGCGCGCACGGAGAGCACGGGCATGACGGTGGTGTCGAGGGAACTCGGCCGCTCCTGCAGCCGGTCGGCCGCCGCCTCGCCGGTCATCGCCGCGACCAGTTCGGTGCGGGGCAGTTCCGCGACCGGGGCGGTCACGATGTGCCGGGCATCCCGGAACACCGTCACCATGTCGCAGATCTCGTAGACCTCCTGGAGGTGGTGGCTGATGAACAGGAAGGTCACGCCCTGGCGCTGCAGGTCGCGGATCCGGTCGAAGAGGCGGTTGATGGCCGCCCCGTCGAGCTGGGCGGTCGGCTCGTCGAGGATGATGAACCGGGCGCCGAAGGACAGCGCCCGGGCGATCTCCACGAACTGCCGCTGCTCCACGCTCAGATCACCGGCCGGGCTCTGCGGATCCACGTTCACCGACCACGTCGACAGCAACTCCTGTGCCCGCCGGCGCACACCCTGCCAGCTGATCAGCCGGCCGCGGCCGCGGTCGTGCCGGTTCAGGAAGAGGTTCTCGGCCACGGTCAGCGTGGGGATGATCGTCGACTTCTGGTAGACGCAGGCCACACGCTCTCGCCAGGCGTCGCGGTCGGCGAGTCGTGGTGCGGGGCTGCCGTCGAAGGTCACCGTTCCCTCGTCGGCGGCCTGGAGGCCGGTGAGGACCGACACCAGGGTCGACTTGCCGGCGCCGTTGCGGCCGACGAGCGCGTGGGTCTCACCGGGCCTGATGGTGATCCGGGCGCCGTTCAGGGCCACCGTCGGACCGAATCGTTTGACTATGCCCGCCGCCTCGACGACGGGCAGGCCCGAGTGGACCCGTCCGTCGTCCGCCGGGGCGGGCGCGGGGGTGACTGTTCGCTCCCCGTCGCTCATCTCAACCGCCTTGTGCTGGATAGCCGTTGGGTTCCGGGGCGAGGGCTGTCAGCCGAGGTTGTTGCCCCACAGCGACTTGTCGTCGCTCTTGACGCTGGGCACGCCGCCGTAAGTGCCGCCGTCGGCGGTGACGAGCGGGGCGGAGAGCTGGTCCTCGAGCAGGCCGTCGCGGACCTGGATGATCGTGCTGTCATGGTCCGTCTTGCCGGGCTTGAACGTCTTCCCGTCGATCGCGGCCTTCAGGTAGTACAGGGCGTACTTGGCGTAGAGGTCGGCCGGCTGGGACACCGTGGCGTCGATCTTGCCCTCGGCGATGGACTTCAGCTCCTCGGGGATGCCGTCGTTGGACACGACGAAGACGTGCTTCTTGTCCTTCGGGTCCACCAACAGACCCTTCTGCTTCAGGACTTGCAGCGTGCCGGACAGGGCGAAGCTGGACTGCATGTAGACGCCCTTGATGTCCGGGTGCTGGGTCAGCCGCGTCTGGAGCTTCTGCGCGGCGACGGCGCCGTCCCAGTTGGTGGCCTCGCCGTACACCTTGATGTCCGGATAGTTCTTCTTCATGCAGTCGCTGAACGCCTCGGTGCGGTCACGGCCGTTGATGGAGTCCAGGCCGCCCTGCAGCATGACGACCTTGCCCTTGCCGCCGAGCTTGGTCCCGAGGTACTGGCAGGCCTTCTCACCGTAGGCGCGATTGTCGGCGCGTACGACCATGAACACCTTGCCCGTGTCAGGGCGGGTGTCGACGGTGACGACCGGGATCTTCTTCGCCTCCAGCTGCGCCAGGGTCGGGGCGATGGCGGCGGTGTCCTGCGGGGCCATCGCGAGGCCCTTGACGCCCTGGCTGATGAAAGTCTGCGCGTTGGCGGTGAGCTTGGCGACGTCGTTCTGCGAGTTGGTGGTCTTCAGGTCCAGGCCCAGCTCTTTGGCGTACTGGGGCGTGTACTTGATGTAGGAGTTCCAGAAGTCGGTGTCGGAGCGCGGGTAGTCGACGCCGACCAGCGGCGCGCCACTCGATGACCCCGCGGTGGTGGAGCCGCTACCGCACGCGCTGACCAGCGCCAGAGCGGACAGGGTGGAGACGACGGAACAGAGGGCGGTTCTGAGTCTCATCGGTGCTTCCTCGCGCCGGTCCCGTACAGGGAGATGTTTCGCCTCGACGACATCTGCGTATCGCCGCACAGCAGAGATGGGATGTTTATAGGCCCGATCCGAGTACACTGTCCAGTCCTTTGCCGGACCTCGCAACGAAATACCAGCTCGCTTCATCCAGCGAGGGCAGGCACGGGCAAGATCCATCCCATCAATCATCGCCACCGGACAGACGTAATCAGCCAGGAGGACTCGACAGACATGCCATGTTTGGCTAGCCAAAAACCGTCACAAATAGGTTAAAAGCCTTATGAATTCCCTGAACCAGCGACGCTTTTCATCCCTGCGCACCAGTTGACATCCCATGGAGACATGGCGGACCTTCATGCGTAACAAGCGGCGCCCCATGCACAGCAGCCACGCCGACTCGTGTCCTCCCGCGCTCCCCTGTCCCCTTCTGCACCAGGGATGTCTCCATGCCGAGTTCGTTCAACAGACGCCACTTCCTGGCCAGTGCCACCTGCGTCGCCGCGGCGGCCGTTGCCGGAGGTGGGTTCGGCGCCGGCCTAGCCCAGGCGGCGCCCAGCACCTACACGCCGGACTGGAACTCCGTCGACCAGCACCCGCCGGCCCCGGAGTGGTTCCAGGACGCCAAGTTCGGCGTCTACTTCCACTGGGGCGTCTTCAGCGTCCCCGCCTACGGCAACGAGTGGTACCCGCGGAACATGTACGAGGCAGGCAACAACGCCAACCAGCACCACATCGCGACCTACGGCCAGCCCTCGGCATGGCCGTACCACAACTTCATCAACGGCGCTCAGGACCTGGCGGGCAACTTCGTGCAGTTCGCGCCGAAGCTGAAGTCGGCCGGCGGGAAGTTCGACCCCGACGAGTGGGTGCAGCTCTTTGTCGACGCAGGCGCCAGGTTCGCCGGCCCGGTCGCCGAGCACCATGACGGCTTCTCCATGTGGGACAGCCAGGTCAACGAGTGGAACTCGGCCAAGAAGGGCCCAGGCCTTGACCTGCTGAAGCTCTTCTCCACGGCCATCCGCGCGAAGGGCCTGAAGCTGCTGGTGGCCATGCACCACGCGTACAACTTCACCGGCTTCTACGAACACGCCCCCGCCCAGACGGACCCGAGCCTCAAGAAACTCTACGGACAGCTGGAGCCCACCGCGGCGAACCAGCTCTGGTTCGACAAGCTCAAGGAGGTCGTCGACCGCGCCCAGCCCGACATCCTGTGGCAGGACTTCAACCTGGACGCCGTCGACGAGCAACAGCGCCTGAACTTCCTGGCGTACTACTACAACCAGGCCAATGCCTGGGGCCGTGAGGTCGTCGCCACCTACAAGGACGGCATGAACGGCAAGGGCGAGGTCTTCGACTACGAGCGCGGCGGCCCGGCCGACCTCACCACCCCGTACTGGCTCACCGACGACAGCATCTCCAACAGCAGCTGGTGCTACACCCAGGGCATCGGCTACTACAGCATCCAGCAGATGCTGCACTCGTTCATCGACCGGGTCAGTAAGAACGGCAACGTGCTGCTGAACATCGCGCCGATGGCGGACGGCACCATCCCCCAGGCGCAGAAGGACATCCTGCTCGGCATCGGGGACCACCTGAAGCGCTTCGGCGAGTCGATCTACTCGACCCGCGCCTGGACGGCGTACGGCGAGGGCCCGACGAAGATGGGCGGCGGCTCCTTCACCAATCCGACGGCCGGCACCGCGCAGGACATCCGCTTCACCCGTGACAAGGCGAACACCGTCCTGTACGCCACCGTCCTGGGCTGGCCGGGCAGCTCGCTGTCGATCAAGACCCTGAGCTCAGAGCGGATCAACCTCTCCTCGCTGACCTCGGTGAAGCTCCTCGGCACCACCGCCGGCACCTACATCGACCTGCCCACACCGGCCCAGAACTCCTCCGGCCTCACGGTCACCCTGCCTTCCTCGGCGCCGTACAGTGCGAACGCCTACGTCCTGAAGCTGGCTTTCTCCGGCACGATCCCGGCGCTGCGGCCGCTCGCGGGAGCCGTCGCGTTCACGGACGTCAACTACACCGGCAACGCCGGCGTGTTCGCCGTGGGCGACCACACCGCGGCCGACCTGACCGCCGCCGGACTGGGCGCGGGCACGCTCTCCTCCCTGCGGCCGGCGCCCGGCTACCAGTTGATCGGCTACTCCGGAGACAACTTCACGGGCACCTCCTGGACCTTCACCACCGAGAACCCCGACCTGCGGGTCACCGGCAACAACGACCGGATCACGTCGCTGAGGGTCCAGTTCAACCCGGCGACGTACTTCCGGATCACCAACGCCACCAGCGGGCTCGCCCTGGACAGTGGCGGCAACGTGGACTCCGGGTCCAACCTCAAGCAGTGGACCTGGGACGGCAGCCCCAACCTGCAGTGGCACGCGGAGGCGGTCGGGGGCGGCTACTACAGGCTGGTCAACCGAACGAACGGCATGGTCGCCGACGGCTGGGGCGCCACTTCCGACGGCTCTCCGGCCCGACAAGCCCCTTGGAACGGCGGCACCAACCAGCAATGGACCATTGTCCACCGGGGCGGTGACCGCTACTCGATCGCCAACCGCACCACCGGCCTCGTCCTCGACGGCGGAGGGAACGTCGACTCGGGCTCCGTCACCAAGCAGTGGACGTACGGCAGCAGCACCAACCTGCTGTGGACCGTCACGGCCGTCTGACCCTGGGGACGCGCGAGCGGCTGCGTCGGCGCACTCCTCGTACGCCGGCGCAGCCGCTGTCACCCTGCCGCCCGGGCTGCTGCCCGTCGGCGACGACGTCCCAGTGCTCGATGTCCTTTCGTCGACCACGCGGTCGCACAGCTCGCCGCCGAGGCGGCCGAGGCGGCCGCCGCACAGGGCCTCTTCTGGCCGATGCACGATCTGCTCATCACCCACCAGGGCTCCCTGCTGCTTGCCGACCTCCGTCGTTACGCGGCCGGCGCCGGGCTGGACGTCGAGCGCTTCGAACAGGACCTGCGGGCCCGGACCGGGGCGACAGGCTTGGCCGAGAACGTCGAGTCGGCCGACCTCAGCGGTGTCGCGGGGACGCCCACCTTCTTCGTCAACGGGCGGCGTCACCACGGCGCGTACGACATCGACAGCCTCTCCGCCTCGGTGCGCGCCGCGCGCGAACGGGCCCAGGTGGGTGGCCGACAGTAGGGCGACGACCGTATGACGCTGTCAGAACCCGAGGCCGTTCCGCCATGAGGACACGAGACGAGAACGGGCCGGGCTCACGGTCCGCGCCAGAGATTGGCGAAGGCCGAGCTCTCGATGGTCCGCCTCTGGCGTACGGCCTCCAGTTCCATCACCGCGTCGTGGACGGCGGCGACCACGGTCGTCACCGCCTCATCGTCGAAGCCGGCCTCGTCGTCGGATTCTTCCTCGCCGACGCCCACGACCGCGGCGAGGGCAGCCAGCACGGGTTCCTGCTGGTCCCAGCGCTCGGCCGCACGCCGGCGCGCGGGTGTGTCGACCGGTTCCACGCGTTTCGTACCGAAGGACAACCGGCCGCTTCGCTGCGGCTTCAGCTCACCGTTCTCCTCCAGCGCGGCCTGGTACGCGTCCGAGAGGTTACGGCCCCGGCGCCACAGCCAGTCCTCGATCCGCTCGTAGGGCGCCTGCCGAGTGAGCGCGGCGGCGGCCTCGCCCATGAGGCGGTCGTCCGGTGTCGGTGGTCCACCGGGCACGATGCGGTCGCCATCCACGGCGACCGTCCCCGCGCCGATGAGATCGATCAGCTCGGCTCCCGCGAGAGCGAGGGACAGGTCGCCCTGTCCTACGGAACGTTCCAGGTCCATGGCGATGATGAACAGGTCTTTCGCCGTTGTCATGAACGGCTCCCCTCGGAGATATCGACTGTGGCCCGGCCCGCCGGCCGGGGCTCGCGGCCGGGAGCGGCTCGTCGGCACGAGTATCTCCCGTCCACGGCGTCCGGTGCCCGGACGCCCGCCGTGGCGCGGACTTCCCCGCAGGGCCCGAGACCGCCCCTGTCCGGACAGGACGCGTACGCCTTCCACCGGCAGGCGCACACGCCCTTGGTGGTGGCCCCGCGCCCGGGCCGGATCGGTCACCGGGTGGGCGGCACCGTCCGCGTATGGACCAACTCCCGTGCACGTTGGAAGCCTTTGTCGTGCGTACCGACTTCCCAGCGGCGACGTCACGGCGAACGTCGGCAACGGGAAAGTGCTCAGCAGCCCGCACCAACTCGACGTCAGCCCGCTGCCGCGCTGCCGAGAGACAGCGGCGACAACGGAATCTTGTGGAACCTCAACAAGGCAGCAGTGTGAGCGACGCCGTCCCTCCGCAACGCCTGACTCCACCGCCAGCCAGGTCAGCATCGGTCCCGGCACCACCGAACCTGCAAACGCCTGCGCAAGCGCCGAAGCTGGGAAAAGATCCCCTCACCCGAGCCTGACGAGGTGTCAGCAAAGTCAGCATTAGGTCAGCAAGAGTCTTGCCACAGCCGCCCACAGACAGCCACACCGTGGAATTGCCAACCGCACCGGCCTGAGCCAGCCGGCCGTTTTGGACGCCTCCCGGCAAGCAGGTGGAAGACGGTGAGAATTACCGACCACCTTCCGCCCTGCGACCACCAACACTGACGCGTTTCCGCAGGTCAGCGCACTCTCCCCCGTGGCTTCAACGGCACCGGCGGCAGTTCCGGTGCGGGCAGCGGAGCCCCGTCGTACCCCTTCACCTCCCCGAACCGCGCCCCTTCCATCCAGTCCCAACGAGCCTGCACGATCTCTTCCTGGGTCCGTCCGATCCAGTTCCAGAACATAGCGGATCCTGCGCACATTAGCGCAGGTCAGCAGCGTTCCGGACCGCTGACGGTTAGCAAACTGTCAGCATCGGTCCTGAAGGAGTCTGCAACCGTGAGTTCCACTGCCCTGGTTCGTGGGATGGGTTCGTTTTCAAGGAGTGTGAGCATCCGCGGTCGCGGTGGTCGAGGTGTCGGGCCTTGACCCCTGATCCTGAACACGGGTTATGCGGCTTCGGTCAGCGTAGTTGTTGTTCGGAGTGCTCGTTCGTAGGCGCTGGGGCTGCGGTGCCCGAGATGTGAGTGGCGTCGGACGGTGTTGTAGCGGTGCAGCCAGCGGAAGAGGTCCAGGCGGGCCTCGCGCTCGGTGTCCCAGGCCCGGCGGCCCTGGAGGGTCTCGCGTTTGCAGGTCGCGTTGAACGACTCGGCGAGCGCGTTGTCCGCGCTGCTGCCGACGGTGCCCATGGACTGGGTAACGCCCGCCCGGCGGCAGGCGTCGGCAAAGGCCCGGCTGCAGTACTGGGCCCCGTGGTCGTGTGCATGATCGCGCCGACGAGGCTGCCGCGGGTCCGCTCCGCCGCGTTCAGAGCCTCGACGACAAGGTCAGCGCGCATGTGGTCGGCGATCGCCCAGCCCGCCAGGCGGCGCGAGCAGAGATCGATCACGGTCGCGAGATAACGGAACTTCCCACCGGCCAGCGGCAGATACGTGATATCGCCAACGTACTTGCGGTTCACCTGGGCCGCGGTGAAGTCGCGGCCGATCAGGTCCGGCATCTTCGCCGCGGCGCGGTCCGGGATGGTGGTGCGGTGCTTCCTGCGCAGGCGTAGCCCCGCCAGCCCGATCGCCTTCATGACTCGGGCGACGCGCTTGTGGTTCACGCGCTCGCCGTCCTCGCGGAGTTCGGCGGTGATCCTGGGAACGCCGTAAGTGCCGTCCGAAGCCCGGTGGATCGTGCGTATCCGGGCGGCGAACTGGGTGTCGGCTGCCCGGCGGGCCGCGCGGGCGGGTGCGGTCCGCCGCCAGTAGTAGAAGCTGGAGCGAGCGATTCCCAGGATGCGGCACAACCGCTTCACGCCGTAACGACGCTGATGATCCTCAACGAACTGGCAGCGGTTCACCAGCCCGTCTCCGAGGCGAAATACCGGGCCGCCTTGCGCAGGACCTCGCGTTCCTTCTTCAACTCGGCGTTCTCCCGCCGCAAGGCGGCGACTTCGGCCTCCAGCGCCGACAGGACCACCGGAACTGCCGGCGGATCCGCCGCCCGACGGCCCCGCGGGCGGCCGGCTCCGGCCGCCCGGATCCAGTTCCGCAGCGTCTCCAGATTGACCCCCAGATCCGCGGTGCGATCTGCTTGATCGTCGCCTCGGGCCGCGACTCGTACAGCGCGACCGCGTCCGCCTTGAACTCCGGCGGGTAGTGCTTCATGACCACGACACGTCCATCTCTCAGATCCTCAAGATCCACTATCTCGAGTGTCCAAGATCAGGGGTGATGGCCCGACTGATCTCCCCCGTGCTTGGGTCAGTTGTTCTGGGCGCGTTCAAGGCGGCGTGCCTTGACGCGCCGGGCGGGCTTGGCGGGATCTTCGGCCGCCCCCGCCACAGCGGCCCGCAGGGCGCCGGGCGGTGGCGACAGCCGCTCGGCGACCCGCGCAAGCTCCGGGCTCTTCGGCCCCACGGCGACGTGGAAGTGGGACGGCTTCACGGGGGAGAGGTCCCCACCCCACACGACCGTGCCTTCGCAGTCCAGGAGAATGTCCCGCACGATCAACTCGTGGTGCGGCCACAGCCCTTCGGACCCGCCGAGCGGGTACGCGGAGGGATGGAGGCACAGGCCCGTCCCTGAGAGATAGTTCGACTCATACGCGGCGGCGACTGCCCGCCGTGTGGTGTGCCCGCTGACACCGCCGCCCTCCCCGGTGTCGAGGGGCGCGATCTCGTAGTGCCAGCGGCGCGCTACGTGCAGCAGCACAGCGGCCACGGGCCCGTCCCGCAGCTCCACGGCAGCCGACGACCCCTCCACCTGATGCCTGCTGACGGCACCGGGATCGATGGTCCAGCCGTTCGCGGATCTCTCCTTGGTCCACGCGGCCTGCTGTGCGGACGGCGCGTGGGGCGCGGCGGCGGCCGACGCGGTCTGTCCGATCCAAGCGGCGACGGCGCCTGCGCCGGCGGCGAGGACACCCCGGCGGGTGAGGGTGCGGCGCATGCTATTCCCCTTCTATACGCTTGACGAACACGGTGAGCATTCCCTCGATGAACGAGGTGAGCTCGTCCGAGGGAATCTTGTCCGGCCACTGCTCTTTGTCCGCGGGCAGGAAATTGCCCTTGCCCAAGTCGAACGCGGACCCGGACCAGCGGGAATCCAGCAGGATGTTCCGCACGGTCGTCCGGAACGCGCTGGGGCTGTTGCCGAACCGGTTCTCGAAGAAGTGGGTGAACCGTTTCGCCGAGCGGTTCGGTCCATCCCAGAAGTGATACGTGAACAGGGCGTCGGACAGCAGCCTGTCGTCGTCGTTGCTGCCGTTCTCGCCGTCCGTGCCGTGCAGATACTGGGAGATGTTGTAGGCGTCGACGTCGGCGATGAGGTTGTCACTGCCGAACCGGGATTCCACCGTGGCGGATCCGACGACCTGGATGCAGAAGTCCTTGCCGGACATCGAGCGGTGGTTCTCACGCCACTGCGTGTAGGCGTTGAGGATGTCCCCCGCCCATCCGCAGCCTTCTCCGATCGTCACGTCGGTGCCGCTGCCGCCGGGGTAGGCGTAGTGGCCCTCGGTGGCGGCGCCGAAGTGCGCGAGGGTGATGGGGTGGTTCGCCCGCGGGTCGTAGTAGGTGGGCATGTCGCCCGGCTCGAGGCCCGCGGCCGCGCAGGCGTCCAGGACCTCCTGCCAGGGGTCGCCGAGGACGATCTGCCATATCGCTGTGCGGTAATTGGGTTCGCCCCAGCGCAGGAAGGCGAGAGTGTTGTCGATCACTGCGTGCCCGGGAGGTCCGGATCCCATGGCGGAGATGGCGCCCTCGACGCGCTTCACGTAGTCGATGTACTTCTGCAGGCTCTCATCGTTGGGGCCGGTCCAGTTGAGGCTGGACACCCCTTCGTCGCTGTTGATCCGCCAGACGTTGTGGTCGAGGCCGTAGCCTTCCTGGAACTGGTACTCGCGGATCTGGTTGAGCGACCAGTTGTGCGGCATCGGGAAGCCGAGGTTCCCGGAGTACCCCCAGGACATGCCCGCGACGAACGACCAGCGGGCGCCGGCCTCGCGCGAGACGCGTTCGCAGACATTGCGGGTCCCGTACACGCCGAAGACATAGCGGGAGCCGCTCTGGGAGAGGGCTTTGCGGACGCCGTCGAAATAGGGCACGACGTGCGAGGTGATGTGTTCGTCCTGGGCGTCGTAGTCCACGGCGAAGTAGATGCAGGTGCCGAGCGGGAGGCCGTGCTCCCTGGCCTTCTCGTCGGCCTTGAGCCCCTGGTTGTACCCCTTGGCCTCGTTGAAGTTGTCCAGCACGGTGCCGTTGTACTGGAACAGCGGGAACAGGCGCATCCCGCTGTCGATGATGGCCTGCGCCTCACCGGGCTTGAGGGCCTTGCCGATGTAGTACGGGTCGTCGGGCTCCAGATGCTCGTCCAGGTACCGGCCGATGATCCGGTAGTCCGCGGCCCGCAGCGCCGTGGCGCGCTCGGGGCTGGTGTAGGCGGCGGTGTCGCAGCCCTGCGCGGGGCGGGTGGAGTCGCCGCAGGAGACGAGCAATTGGGCCCAGGTCGTGTAGTTGAATGTGCCGGCGAGCCCCCCGGTGGGTAGCTGTGAGAACTCCTGGAAGGCGTCTACCCAGGTCGTGGGGACCGCCGCGTTCTGGTTGCTGAACACGTGGTCTTCGTTGAAATGGACCGCGTTGCCGTCGCTGTCCCAGGTGGGGGAGTTGAACCAGCACGCGAAGCGGAACAGCAGCTCCAGCGGCTCCGTCAGGCGGATGCCGGTGCCATAGGACTTGAGGGCCGCCTTCGTGCCGTCCCCGAAGTGTCCGTTGATGGTGTTCTTGTCCAGGCCGAGCTCGAACTGGATGGCCAGCATCAGGCCTTGCTGCACATCGCGCGAGTAGATGCCGTCGGACGGCACCAGGTTCATCGCGGGAATGCGCTCCTCCTTGACGTATTTGCTGTTCAGGTACTGCTGGATCTGCTTGGTGATGAGCTTGCCGCCCGGCACGAGGAGGAACTGGTCCATGCGCAGCAGCGAGCGGGTGAAACGAGCCCACAGGTCGGCGTCGATGTCCGCGAAGGTCGAAATGATGCCCAGGTCGAACAGGGCGTCGGACAGGGAGTCCTGGGCCC
The DNA here is from genome assembly GCF_055564995.1 of Streptomyces sp. NPDC028907. NCBI lineage: Bacteria > Bacillati > Actinomycetota > Actinomycetes > Kitasatosporales > Streptomycetaceae > Streptomyces > Streptomyces sp. NPDC028907. The sequence continues at coordinate 33,734 of NZ_JBVHVE010000009.1, read as the reverse complement.
TCGCGTCCCACACGGCGGGATCGACCGTGCCGTAATAGCCCTTGCACCAAAGGGCGGAGCTGTAGATACGGACGATGTTGGCGTTGGTCTCCTTGGCGGGGAACCGGTAGCGCTCGCGCACCGCAGCGAGCGTGCCCGGCCCGAAGTTCTTCACGGTCGGGGAGATCCCCAGTTCGTGTTGGAGTGCCTGAGTGAGGCAGTCCACCGTCTCCCAGCCCGTTCTGCCGTTTGGTGTGCACGGCACATAGCCGGGCGCGTTCGCGTAGGTCGCGTTGACCCAGTCCTGGACGGCCCGGATGTTCGGGTCCGACATGCGTCCTCCATGGTTCGGTGCGTCGCCCACCGTCACGGGGTGTGGCGGTGGGCGACGGGTCGTCGGCGGGGGAGCGTTATCGCATCAGAGGCGGCTGCATTCGTCTGAACCCATGGCGGTGACGGGCTTGTAGTACCAGAGGAGGGCGCTGCGCGTCTGCGGACCGTAGATGCCGTCCACGCCGATGTCCTCCCTGTCCTGGGCCCGCTTGAGCGCGTCCCGCGTCAGAGCACCGAACTCCCCGTCCACGTCCAGGGACTGGCCGTAGCACTTGTTGAGGGTCGTCTGCAGGGCTCTCACCTCGGAGCCCGAGGACCCCTGCTGCATCGTGCAGTTGAGGCTCAGATAGGTACCGTTGCTCCAGGCGGGGATGCGCGCCTCGCCGCGCCACTCGATGAAGCTCTTGGAGCTGGTGTACGTCGAGTTGCAGCTGCTCGTGGACGCGGCGGCGGGTGACGTGCCGATCGCCAGCGTGCCGGCGGCGAGCGCGCCGATCACGGCGGTGGCGAAACAGGCGCGCGTGGTACGGAAGTTCATGGAGGTCCCTCCCCGTAGAGCGGTGCGCTTGTCGTGCCACCGACGGCTGATGCCTGTCGAATGTCGCGGCAAAGCTGACTGCTCGGAACCTCGAACTTTTCAGGGTGTGATGCTGGACTGCTCGACATCACCGGTGCACACCCGCCTGGATCGCTTCCCAGGTCACTCGTTCATGCCTGATCGGATCGTCGGGAAGGTCATCGCGTCCTACCCCACCCAATGGGGCGCCATCATCCCGCTGACCGCCACCCCTACGGAGGGGCCATGGCCTCGCTACTGAACTTGATTGGGTGATGTCGGGACGGTTCGCCTGAGTAGCTGTTGTCGTTCCGATCTTGAGGGATGTGTGTCGAACGGGAGTCTCGATCGGGTGATCGCAGCTGGTCGCGGGCATGAAGGCAGGGTCTCTTGGTAGCTCGGGGTTGCGAAGCCAACCGAGATCCAGGAGACCCTGTTGCCGCAGTTGTACGCGCTCGCGCCGGTGGACTTCAACTCGGCTGCACCGACGTGTGATTGTGTCGCTCACCGGTTCGGAAACGCAGCCGATCACCCGGAACGTGGTCGGCGGTATCCCTCGGACATGACGGACGCGGAGTGGGCCGTGGTCCGGCCGCTGCTGCCGGTGCCCGGCTGGCTGCGCGGCCGGGGCGGGCAGCCGGAGGCGTACTGCCACCGGCAGATGTTGGACGCGATCCGCTACCTCGTCGACAACGGCATCAAGTGGCGGGCGATGCCCGCCGACTTCCCGCCGTGGGACCGGGCATACGCATTCTTCCGCCGCTGGCGTGACCACGCCCTGGTCAAGGAGTTCCACGACCGGCTGCGCGCAAGGATCCGCGAGAGAGGGGCGCGACACGGAGCCGACGGCCGGCGTGATTGACTCGCAGTCCGTCAAAGCGGATGCCGTCGTCGGATCGGACAGTCGCGGCTTCGACGGCGGCAAACTGATCAACGGGCGCAAGCGGCACGTCGTGGTCGACACCCTCGGTCTGCTGTTGGGCGTGATGGTCACCGCCGCGGACACCGGCGACCGCGCCGCCGCCCAGGTCCTGCTCGGGCAGGTCGCCGCCGCCCAGTACCAGTTGGAGCTGGTCTGGGCCGACGGCGGTTACACCGGCCCCCTCGTCGAGTACTGCCTGGCCATGCTCGCCCTGGTCCTCGCGATCGTCAAACGCAGCGACGACATGCGCGGCTTCGTGGTGCTGCCCAAGCGGTGGATCGTCGAGCGCCTTTTCGCCCACCTGATGCGCACCCGCCGCCTGGCACGCGACTTTGAGCGCCGCACCACCAGCGCCGAGGCGATGATCTACTGGTCGATGACCCTGCTCATGACGCGCCGCCTTGCCCGGCCACACCTTGGGCGAGGGTGAACCGGCCCGGCTGCCGCTCGGCCAACCAGCCCCGCGCGACCAGGCGTTTCGCCTTCGATGGCAGCGCCTCCACCTTGGCCGGCACCGCGTCCAGACCGAACATCACGGCCAACTCCTGGCAGGTCAGCGGCCCTTGATGGAGCCGGTGTCGGTCCGCCAGAGCCTCAAGGATGCGCTGATGGTCCACCGACAGCACCGACCAGGCCAGTCCCTCACGCCACACCGGCACCTGCGATTTCGCCTTCGCCGCCTGTCCGGGCGCGGCCTTCTCATCAGCGATGCCGCCGCCGTCCGGAGCCAGGACCGTGCCCACTCGCCGGCGAGCGATCACCCACTCCTGCCATTCCTGCTCGGCCGCGGCCAACTCGGCCTGGATGCGATCGGCATCCTCACTCAACCCGTCGACCCGACGACGAGCAGCGAGCACGTACTCTTCCAGCAGTCCGACGACCGACGGCATCCACAACCTCCCGGGGAGCGACGACACAACACGCCACCACTCCCACCGATTCACCCGCCCTATGCCTGACCAGCGGCAACACCGCCCTCAGGTTCGGAACGACAACAGCTACTGAGGCGATCGCGGAGCGATGGCCGGAAAACCCGCCGTTCGGTGGGCAGTTCGATGACGTTGCCCCGCATCTGACCGTCGCCCAGGGCCAGGACGAGGCCGTCGTGGAGAAGGCTGAGGCCGACTTGCTCACCGCTCTTCCCATCGTCGCGCAGGTCTCGGCGGTCGACTTGCTGGTCCACGACGGGACGCGGTGGCGGCAGCGGGCCTCTTTCCCGCTGGGGTAGGCCCGGTTGGTGACTGGTCAGCTGCTGCCCTGCTGGGTCTTGGCATGTGCGAGCCGGTAGGAGTCAGTCCCGGTCTCGACGATGTTGCCGCCGAAGGTGAGCCGGTCCACGATCGCCGCGCAGAGTCGGGGATCGGTGAAGGTCTTCGTCCAGCCGCCGAACGACTCGTTCGAGGCGATGGCCACGGACGCCCTTTCCTCCCGCTCGGTTAACACCTGGCCCAGCAGTTCAGCCCCGCGGCGGTGTCGGCGTACACGCGAACGTACTCAAGCGGGTACACGGGAATGTGGTCGCGCTGGCCGTTCGTCACGTGACAGTGCGGCCCAGGTAGGCGGCCAGACGGTCGGGAGGGTCGGCGTCATCGGGGACCGGCTGCGGCGGAGCGAAGGAACCGGCGGCAGTACGGGGCAGATCGCCGTAGATCTCGCGTACGACGGGGAGCGCCGTCTCAGCGACGTGCTGAACGGTGTCGTAGGGGTGCCCGATGGCCTGGGCCAGGTCCCAGCCGTGGACCAGCATCTCGATCACCAACTGCTCGACGAGCCGTCGACCGGGGGCGGGCCCGTAGCGCCGCTCGAGCATGCCGGGGCGCGCGAAGGCCGACCGCACGGCCCGGGTTGCGGTACGGAAGGCCGCGACATGATCGTCCCCGATGTGGTCGGCGGTGAAGTCGGAGCGGGGAGTTCCGTTGGCCAGACCGGCCCACAGCAGGTTCTCCCAGACCAGATGGTTGAGGAGGGCGCGAACGTCCCAGTCGGCGCAGGGCGTCGGCCGGTCGAACTGGCCCGGCTCCACCGCGGAGACGAGCATGCCGACGGCGTCCAGGACCTCTTCACAGGCCTGGAGCACGCCGGTCGGTTCCCACGCGTCCTCCCCGGCGTCGTACATCTCGCCGAGTCGCGCAGCTCGCACACCGGGTTCAGGATGCGTCCGCAGTGCCGTGGTCAGCCATCGGCCGGCTGCCGCCATGCTGGGCCGGACGGGCCAGCCGTTGATGATGCACAGCAGCTGCCAGTACCGCTCCGCGTGCGTGTCGGAGGCGACTTCGAGCTGTTCAAGGAGGAGACCTCTGGCCTGCGCGTTGTCGACGAGCTCCTTTCCGTCCGGAGCAGACTGCGTGGGGATCCAGGTCGCCACGATGGCGGTGACGACGGGATCGGCTGCCGGCGAGTCCGGGGCAATTCCCTGCGCCGTCGCTGTCTCCACTCGCCGCAGCCAGTCGTCTGTCACCTGCTCTGCGTACCGCAACGCGCTGTCGTCGTGCTCGCCTGGGTGGTGTTCGGCGGCGTAGTGGGCCATACGGCGCACACTGGCGCGCAGAGCCGGATTCCTGACGAGTTCGCCTAGTTCAAGCCAGGCGTCGACCTGCTCGTCGGTGGGATCGGCGGGCAGGTCAGGGGTGGCCGCCAGCAGGCCCCGTCGGTAGGTGGGTACGTCCAGTTCTCCCAGGGTGTCGGTGACGAAGTCCTGAATGATGGCACGGCGTTCGGCGGCGGACATGCGCGCCAGCTCGGTCATGGTGGTGAGCCCCTCGGCAGTGGTGTTGCGGCGGGTGACGGAGCGCAGCACGGCCTGCTGCGTTCGCAGCGTGCGGATCTGCTTCTCCAGCGCGTCGATGTGCGTCGCGGCCACGCCTGACAGAGTGCTCTCGCACTCCAGTACGTCCCGGATCGTCGCCAGCCCCAGGCCCAGCCCTCGCAGTGTCTGCGCCAGCTGCAGCCGGGCCAGTGCCTCGGTGCCGTACAGCCGGTAGCCGGCCGGAGTCCGACGTGCCGGGTGAACGACCCCGGCGTCCGACCAGTGCCGGATCAGCTTCACCGACAGCCCGGTCTTCCGCGCGACTTCCCCGATACTCCAGAGCGTGTTGGCACCGACGTGCATGCGCTCCACCCTTGGGTCTCCCATGGAGGGAGAGTCAACAGGCACCCGGCTTCCGCCGCCCTTCGCCGCGGGATTCCACGGGGACGTTTCGGTGTACGCGGCTGGACACAAACAGTCGTACGCCGACACGGCGGTCCAGTTCCATGTAGCCGAGTTCGTCGACCTCCTCTGCATCGACGAACTCGGCTACATGGAACTCGACCGGCGGGGCGCTGAGCTGCTGTTTCAGGTGCTGACCGAGCGGGAGGAGAAGAACAGCGTCGCCATCGCTTCCAACGAATCCTTCAGCAAAGCGCACATGTTCCGGCGAACCCGTGCCAGGTGCTGCCGAAACTTCACGGGTTCCATGGTGTTGAGGATTCCCAGTCGTCTCGATGTTCGCGCCACGCGGTCCTGAGGGCTTCGAGTTCGGTGCGGGGGAAGTGCTCACCCCACTTGCCGCGGTATGCGCTCTCGCCGTACTCCCTCACAACCTCGTCAAAGCAACGGATCACTGCTCGGGCAACGACGTCAATGTTCTGCTGGGTGGACCAGATCTCGGTCCCAGTGTTGTCGTGGTCACTGCCGTGGGCCAGCTCCAGTAGGCGGATCCACACATTGGTGCCTTCACGGTAGAAGATCCATCGGAAGGCGGTGGGCTCGGCCTCGAACTGTGCTCGGCATTCGGTCTCGCTGGCGATCAGACGTGTCACTGCCGTCAAGAGATCTTCGGGGGCAGCGGTGATATAGGAGGCCGTGACTTCGGCCTCCGCCTGGTGGTCGCTGACGATGCATTCGGCCCAACCACGTCCGGACAGGACCCAGGCGAGTCGCAGGTGGGCCATCCTCGTTCCCTTCCTTCGGTTACGGGTTCCCTGCACTGATCGCCGAGGGCCCCTCGCACACATCCGAGTCTGAGGGATGACGAGTCTGCTGACCAGCGGACTCTCTGGCGATCGCCGGCCAGCGCTCATCGATCAGGCAGGCGCCCGGGGTCGACATGATCGGCGAGATAGATCCAAGTGGCTTGCGGGTCCATGCCGAAGGCCGCGGCGACGAGTTTGGGGTCCATGGTGTTCACCAGGTCGACGAGACGGGTGCTGCGGATCATGCGGGGTGGGAAGCCGCAGTCGTCAAGGACGTGGGAGAGATAGGCAGTTGAGGCCGGGCTCCGCCCGGCCTTCGTTCCTTTGGTGACCATGACGTGCGGGTTGTCCGTCCGCCATTCTTCACGGTGGGCCAGGCACCGCTGCAGCACCGCCCAGGAAGCGGGGTCCAGGGGGACGGGATGGGGCCGCTTCCCCAGCCGGACAGTATGGGCCTGCTGGTCGATGTCGTCGATCCTCAGCATCCGCACCTCGGAGCTGGAGGCGCCATGCAGCAGAGCGAGCATGCCCACCACCGCTTCATGCGGGTGCACGTGCTTGTCGGTTGTCCACCGCCGGAACAGCTCACGTTGCTGGTCGAGGGCGAGGGTCTGGCCGCGGAAGCCGTTCGTCTCCTTCGCGCCCATCTGACGGGTGGGGTCGACCAGCAGCATCTTCTGGGACCGCGCGAAGCGGAAGAACTGCCGCAGCACAGTCATCCGCCGCTTGCGTCCCTTGGGCAGGGTGGACAGGAAGGCTTCGACGTCGTGCACATCGACGAGTGCCCAGTCGTTCTTGTCCCGTTCGTCGACCAGGAAGAGAGCCAGGTCACGCAGGGTGGCCAGGGCCGTCTCCAGAGTGTGATTGCTGCGAGGACGGGTGCCCGCTCGGCGGGCTCGGTCCTGGGCCCGCATCCGGGAGGTATTGAAGGCGGCGACGGCTTGCCGCAACGCTTCGGGGACTGCCTCAATGCGTCGTTGCCGTCGGCCAGCGGCGAGCCGTTCGGCCTGGTCGGTGGGCAAGGCCAGGTGGTGGAGGGTGAAGAAGTCCTCGAGTGCGCGGGCGAAGGAGCCCATCGACCGTCCGGGCCTGCGGGATCTTTCCAGCAGGGCCTGGGGCGAGGTGGAGTGCCCGTCTTCCAGCAGTCGGCCGAGGTCTGTGACGAAGCCGCAGGCTCTGGCGGTGCAGTGCCGGGCGGCGACATGAGCGACGAAGTCCCCCAGCCAGGAGGGCGGATCGTCGAGCCGGTCGCGGAGGTGTTCCCCGCGGATGAAGGGACGGCCGGGGTGCTTTTGCCAGCAGGCCGAGCACAGTCCCAATCCGGCGTGTCGCCGCACCCGGCCGCACTCGCGGCAGGTCCTCGGAGGCTGTTTCTCCTGCCGGGGCCGTGAGCAGTGGCCGCACCAGCCGGTTGTCTCGCGCAGATAGCCGGGCCTGCTGCAGCGCGGGCAGGTCTGTTGGGCCGCCCGCTGTTCGGCCTTGCGCCAGCAGTCGCGGCAAAGTCGGTTCTGCGATGACCGGATGGGGTGGCCGCATTCCTCGCAGACGCGTGAGCAGATGATGCACCGGCCGGTGTCCTGCCGCAGGACGCGGTCGCGGCCGCAGCTGGGGCAAACGGCCTTGGCGGCTTGCTCGTTCAGCCGGCGCCAGCAACGGCAGCAGTGCTGGCGGTCGAGATATCCGACGGGGGCACCGCAGGTGACGCAGTCGCGTTGTTTCTTGCCCATCTCAGCCCGCTGGTCACAGAGGTGGCATCGGTTTGCTGGGTCGGTGTGAGGTCGCGGCCCGGCGGGCGTCTGAGGGGTGTTGTCACCCAGGGGCCGGCTCCCATGTAGGCGCGGTCGGCGAGGCCCGGGACGCTCTGGCGTTCGCAGATCCGGATGATCCGGTGGGTGCGGGCCGCAGTGAGGTCGTGCGCGCGGCCGGGCAGCGTCGGCGAGATCCACAGCAGCTGCCCAACGGGGTCGGTCACCAGCTGCACGTTTACCCCGTGTCGGCGGTGTTGTGGGAGAAGTCGGCCCTGCTGTCGCCGACCCGGTCGCACTCCGCGAGGGTGCCGTCGAGCAGGACGTAGTCCGGGTCCGCTTCGCGCAGGGCGCGCAGCAGGCCAGGTGCGCGGTCGGCGAGCAGGTCGACGACGGCTGTCGTGTAGGCGTGGGCGGTGCCGACGGAGATGCCGAACCCGGCAGCGAGCTGGGCGAGGGTGTCGTGCCGGCGCAGGTACACCAGCCCGACCAGGGCACGCTGGTGCGGCGGGAGCTTGCAGCGGCGGTCACCCTCGCGGGTGACGATGAGCATGGTGACCCACTCGACCAGGGCGGGGGCAGGTCGAGTGCGGCAGAATACGGAACCAACGCGGCTCCTGTGCCTGTGGGCTGAGACTTTGAACACCTCCCCCAACGGCACGGGAGCCTCGTGCGTTGCGGGCATCGATCCCGTCACCCGATCAGTGGCCACGCTGAAAGAGCTCGCTCAGTGCGACTGCTCCAGTGTCTCCATTGGGTTAGTCTCCCCCTCGCTGCAACGGGACGCCGCGCGCCATTTCTGGGGAGAATCTGGGGAGTACGAGCGGCGTTGGGGACCCCGTGGGGGGAATCGACTGCGCAACAGGACAGGAATCTGAAAGATCCAGAAAGAGGTATCAGCCCAGGTCGGAGACCAGTTCAGCCATATCACCGCAGGCCAGGGCAGCCTGGTAGACGACTTCAAGAAGATCTCTCCGCCTCTGCCTGCGCGAATCTCGATCGGCCTGTTACGGCCATCCGCCCGACCGATTCGCCCTTCGACCAAGATGCGGACCATACGCGGGCCAGAGTTCAGTACTTGCCCTTCCTGGCACGTATGCGCACTGTTCAGAGCCCTATCAACTGTGGACCACCAGCAGACGAAGAACCTGCTGCCTCCACTCCGACTTGGCATCTCCAAGAGGCAGAACCAGGCTCACTCATCACTACGGCCATTTACACCTTGTCGGATTCCCATAAGACACCGGGCGAGTACCGAGTCCCTGCGCCAACGTGCAACTCCGCCACGCGCCAGCTCAGCCTCGTCCGGTGACCCCCAACCTGCAGTGACCGCTGTAGCGCCAAGAAGGCGCGACACGAGCCCCCACACGCGACCTGATGACGCGTCGGTAGAGTTAGCAAAGGGTTAGCAAGAGTCCTGCCACAGCTAGCCACAGACGGACAGATACCGGGATGCCACAGCACCGCACACCGGGCATGCAGCACCCCCAGCCGCCCTCCCCGACGCGATGGAAGGGCGGCAGACAACACAGGCGGTCGACTCGCCCATCCGTCGCCAACCAACCAGCCGTTTGCGCAGGTCAGCGAACTCTTCCTCGTGGCTTCAGAGGGGTCACCGGCAGCCCTGGGGCCGGCAGCGGAGCCCCGTCGTACCCCTTCACCTCCCCGAACCGCGCCCCTTCCATCCAGTCCCGACGAGCCTGCACGATCTCTTCCTGGGTCCGCCCGATCCAGTTCCAGAACATGATCAGCTCCTCCTCGAACGGCTCGCCGCCGAGAAGCATCAGACCGGCGTCCGAGTCGGCGCGCAGCGGGAGTTCGGTGCGGCCGCAGCCGAGGTAGAGCATGGAGCCGGGCAGGACCGGTACGCCGTCCACGTGGGCCTCGCCGGACATGGACAGGACGGCGTACTCGAAGTCCGGGTCCAGTGGGAGGCGTACGTCGGCGCCGTGGGTGAGGGAGAGGTCGGCGCCGACGAGCGGGGTGTACGTGGTGCCGGGCGAGGCGGCGCCGTCCAGGCCGCCCAGGATCAGCGTGGCCCGCAGGCCCGGCGCCGTGACGACCGGCAGCTCGGCGTGGTGTTCGAAGTGCGGGTCGGTGTGACGGTGGCTGTCCGGGAGGGCGACCCACAGCTGGGCGCCGTGCAGGAAGCGGGCGTGCGACTTCGGGCTCTCCTCGGAGTGGCTGATCGCGCGACCGGAGGTCATCAGGCCCAGTTCGCGCGGACGGATCGTCTGGAGGCTGCCCGTCGAGTCCCGGTGCAGCACCTCGCCCTCGTGCAGCCAGCTCACCGTCTGCAGGCCCATGTGCGGGTGCGGCGGCACCTGCATGCCGGGCTCGTCGGCGATGTCGTCGGGGCCGTAGTGATCGACGAAGCACCAGGCGCCGACCATGCGCCGGCCCAGGTTGGGCAGCAGGCGGCGGACTTCGGTGGATTCGCCGAGCTGGACCCGGCGAGGGCTGAGGAGTTCGCGTACGGGCTCTGCCACGACAAACCCGCGGCCGCCGCAGACGGCGGGCACCGCCTCGCGATCAAGATTGCTCATGCCGCCCAAACTAGCCCTGCCGGGGCCGCCACGTCAGTCCGTCACCCGGGGCTGTCTCGATGCGCACCGGAAAATAGTAGCCATGTATATAGTAGCCATGTACGGTATTCATCATGAGCAAGGGTTCCGAGAGCGCCTCACCCGGCTTCCTGGTGTGGCGCCTGTCGACGAAGTGGCGGGTCGCGGTCGACCGCGCCGTGGCCCCGCTGGGGCTCACCCACGCGCAATACGCGCTGGTGGCCTCGCTGTACGGCATGCAGCGCAGCGGAGAGCGCCCCAGTCAGCGGCGCCTCGCCGACCACACCGGGCTGGAACCGCTGTACGTCTCCAAGCTGGCGCGCGCCCTGGAGAGCGCCGGCCTCCTGGAGCGCAGCCGGGATCCCCGCGACCCGCGCGCGGTGCAGCTGGCGCTGACCGAGCCGGGCCGAGAGCGGACCCGGCAGGCGATCGAGGTCGTGCAAGGGCTGCTGGGGCAGTTGCTGGCGCCGCTCGGTGGCCTGGACAGCGCGCGTACCCGGGAGTTCCGGCGCGAGCTGGCCGCCTTGCTCGACGTGTCCCTCGACCCGTCCGCCTCTCTCGACCCGTCCGTCCCGGACGGCGGGTCCGACAAGGAGCAGTCATGACCACCACTACTCCCCCGCTCAACCCCCGCGTCATAGCCCTGGCCCACTACGCGAGCCGAGCGCTCCTGGAGAACGTGCTGGACCGCCATGGCGCGACCTTCCAGCAGTCCGTCACTCTCCGGCTCGTCGCCGTCGCCGACGAGCCGGTCGAGCGGGAGCAGCTCGTCGGCGGTGTCGTCGGCGCGCTCAAGATCGACGCGGTGGACGCGCACCGCGTGGTCGACGAGCTGATCACCGCCGGGGCGCTGGCCGCTCAGGGACCGTCCCTGGTGCGGATCACGGACGCCGGACGGGAGTTGTACGAGCGGACGTCCGCCGAGACCGCCCCGATCACCGCCCGGGTCTACGCCGGCATCCCCGCCGAGGACCTCGCTGTCGCCGGACGCGTGCTGAGCCTCATCACCGAGCGGGCCGACGCCGAGTTCGCGGCCCTGACCAAGTGACGGAACGCGAGCGGCCGAGCAGCCGTCAGCTCGCCTCCGCGGGCTTCCGCCGCCCCCTGCGATGGGCCACCTCGCCGAGGACCACGTCCACGACGACGAACGCGGCCAGTGAGATGCCGAGGAGCGGTACGAAGTAGCCGACCACGGCGACGACCGCCACCAGCGGGACCAGGATCTGCGGGGGCACCTGCTGCCAGGCACCGCGCGGTACGGGCCGGCCGAAGGCGGAGGCGCGGCCGCGCTGCCACCACATGCGGTAGCCCCACACGATCAGCACGATCAACGACAGCGCCAGCAGCATCAGGGCGATCTGGTTGACCAGGCCGAAGAGGACACCGGTGTGCAGGTCGATGCCCCAGCGGGTCAGCTTGGCGAGCACCGGGTAGTCCTCGAACCGCACCACGTCGGTGACCGCGCCCGTGGACGGGTCGATCGCTGCCGCGTCCTGCTTCGACGGCCAACTGCGCTGCACCTGACGCACCACGTACGCGGACGAGGAGTCGGTGGGCGGCACGATCTCCACGGGATCCCCCAGGCCCTCGACGCGCGCGGCCGCCAGGACCTTGTCGAGGCCGACGCCGTGCTCGCCGCTCCCGCCCGTGCCGACGGCGCCGCCGTGACCTCCGTGGTCGCCGCCGGCCGACGCCGAGACGGACGGGGTGGCCTGGCCGAGGGAGGTGCGCAGCTCGTCGATGTGGGCGCCGGCGTACGCGGACCAGGTCAGGCCCGTCGCGGAGAGGAAGAAGAAGCCGATCGCGGCCCAGACGCCGACGGTGCCGTGCAGACCCAGGGTGCGGCGGCGCCCGCTGGTGCCCCGCACCTTGCGCAGAGCGCGGCGGCGGGAGAACCACAGCACCAGGCCGCCGCCCGCGATCACCCAGAGCCAGCTGGCCGCCAACTCGCTGTAGAGGCGGCCGTTCTCGCCGAGGTGCAGGTCGCGGTGGAACTCGTCGATCCAGGTGCGCAGCGGCAGGGCGCCGGTCGAGCCGTACTGTTCGAGGGCGCCACGCACCTTCGCGGTGTACGGGTCGACGAACACGGCCAGTGTGTGGTCGGCGTCGACGCCCTTGACTCCGGACAGCATCACCCTGGTCGTCGCGCCGGCCTCCGGGGAGGGGCGTACGGCCGAGACCGTGCCCTCGGGGTGGGCCTCGCGTGCGGCGGCGACCTGCTGGGATATCGGCAGCTTCGCGTCGCCGACCGGGACGGTCAGCTCGTGGGAGTACAGGAGCTTCTCGGCCTGGAACGCCCCGGCGTACAGGAAGCCGGTGGCCGCGGCGACCAGCAGGAACGGCGCGACGAGCACCCCGGCGTAGAAGTGCAGACGCAGGACGAGCGGGCGCAGGGGTGCCCATCTGCGGGGCGACGCGGGGGCGTCGGGCTGCGTCGCCTCCTCCGGGGTGGTCGAGGGAGCGATCGACATCGGCTGGTTCTCCGGGGAGTGGGGAGCGGGGACGATTGTGTGCTGCAGCGGTCCAGTAGTCGGACGGAGCAGCCGTCGAGTTCCGGTCATCTCAAGTGACGTGCGTCACAAGGAAGTCCGGCGGTGGTGCGGGGGTCGTGGCATCCTGGCGCGATGGCACTCCCGAACGATCGCGCGCCCCTGGCCGAACAGGTCGAGCAACTCCTGTCCACCGAGGGCCCGTTGCCCATCGTGGCGGCCGGCGACCCGGTGCTCCGGCGCCGCACGGAGCCCTTCGACGGCCAGCTGGAGCCCGCGCTGCTGGCCCGCTTCGTCGAGGCCCTCCGGATCACGATGCACGCGGCGCCCGGCGTCGGTCTCGCCGCGCCGCAGGTCGGGGTGGGGCTGCGGATCGCGGTGATCGAGGACCCCGCGCCGGTGCCGGAGGAGGTACGGCTGGCTCGCGGACGGGTGCCGCTGCCGTTCCGGGTGCTGGTGAACCCGTCGTACGAAGCGGTGAGCGGCGAGCGTGCCGCGTTCTTCGAGGGCTGTCTGAGCGTCCCGGGCTATCAGGCGGTGGTGGCCCGGGCCGCCGAGGTGCGGCTGACCTGTGAGGACGAGCAGGGGCGCGCGGTCGACGAGGTCTTCACGGGGTGGCCCGCCCGGATCGTGCAGCACGAGACGGACCACCTCGACGGCATGCTCTACCTGGACCGCGCCGAACTGCGCTCCCTCTCCTCGAACCAGGCCATCGCCGAGTACTGGGCCCAGCCGGTACCGGACGAGGCGGCGAGGGCCCTCGGCTTCGATCTGTCGTGACCCGGCGTCCGGCCGCCCTGCCGGACGGCGCCGTCGATAAATCAGCGGCGCCCGACATGGCACCCTCGCTACCCTGACCGTATGTCGACGCCCCGAATTTCCTAGCTGAGGACCCGCTTCCACGCCACCCGTGTGTCCTCTTGCCTGTTCGGAGCGTCTTCTCATGATCACCGTCACTGGTGTCGACGTGCGCGTCGGCGCGCGTCTGCTGCTGTCCGGCATCTCCTTCCACATCTCCCCCGGCGACCGCATCGGCCTGGTCGGCCGCAACGGCGCCGGCAAGACCACCCTGTTGAACACCCTGGCGGGCACGCTGCCTCCGGCCGCCGGGACCGTCACCCGCACCGGCCAGATCGGCCATCTGCCCCAGGACTCCCGCGCGGCGGACCCGACGGTCACCGTCACCGACCGCATCCTGTCGGCGCGGGGCCTCGACCGGGCCGTACGCGCCCTGCGACGTGCCGAGGAGGCCATGGCCGACGGCACGCCTCGGGCGATGGACGCCTACGTGCGCGCCGAGGCCCGGTTCCAGGCCGCCGGAGGGTACGCCGCGCAGGCCGAGGCGGCTCGGGTGGCCGCCGGCCTCGGACTTCCCGCCCACCTGACGGACCAGCCGCTGGGCGCGCTGTCGGGCGGGCAGCGCCGCCGGGTGGAGCTGGCCCGGATCCTGTTCGCGGAACACGGCACCCTGCTGCTGGACGAGCCGACGAACCACCTGGACGCGGACTCGATCGCCTGGCTGCGCACATTTCTGACGAGCCATCACGCCGGGCTCGTGCTGATCAGCCACGACACGTCCCTGCTCGACGCCACGGTGAACCGGGTGTTCCACCTGGACCCGCGGCGCACCACGATCGACGTGCACAACACCGGCTGGAAGGCCTATCTCGTCCAGCGGGAGGCAGACGAGCGGCGGCGTACTCGCGAGCGGGCGAGCGCCGAGCGCAAGGCGGCGTCGCTGCGCGCCCAGGCCGAGAAGATGCGCGCCCGGGTGTCGACGGCCGTGGCCGCGCGGAACATGGACCGCCGCGCCGACCGCATGCTCGCCGCCCTCGAACCGGCCCGGCGCGCCGACAAGGTGGCCAGGATCCGGCTGCCCGAACCCCGGCCCTGCGGCCGGATACCGCTCGGCGCCGTCAGCCTGACCAAGTCGTACGGCGGGCATCAGGTCCTGCGGGGCGTCGACCTGGCGGTCGACCGGGGCAGCCGTATGGTCGTGCTCGGCCCCAACGGAGCGGGAAAGACGACCCTGTTGCGCATCCTCGCCGGGCAGGACGAGCCGGACAATGGCCGGGTGGTGCACGGACACGGGCTGCGGCTGGGCTACTTCGCCCAGGAACACGACACCCTGGACCCGGATCTGACGGTGGGCGCGCACCTGGCCGGCGCCGCGCCGCATCTCGGTCACGGCGAAGTACGGCGCGTGCTCGGCTCGTTCCTGTTCACCGGCGACGACGCCGACAAGCCCGTCGGTGCCCTGTCCGGCGGCGAGAAGACCCGTCTCGCGCTCGCGGGCCTGGTGCACTCGGGCGCGAACGTCCTTCTCCTGGACGAGCCGACCAACAACCTCGACCCGGCTTCCCGCGGCGAGGTCCTGGCCTCGGTGGGCACCTACCCCGGCGCGATCGTCATGGTCACCCATGACGCGGGTGCCGTCGCGGCGCTGCGACCGGACCGGGTGCTGCTGCTGCCGGAGGCCGACGAGGACCTGTGGGACGAGGAGTATCTGGACCTGGTCGCCTCCCCGCACCTGTGATGCCGCAGCGCGCGTAACCTTGTTCTCTCATTCGGGGAGGGGCACTTGAGCAAGGTCGTCTTCGTGCACGGCGTCGGCAAGCAGTATCTGAGCGAGGACTCCCTGGGACGGGACGTCGTGCCCGAACTCCTCGGCGGTGTACGCCTCGCGGGCGGTCCGGTGCCCGCCCCCGAGGAGGTCGGCGTCGCGTTCTACGGCGACCTGTTCCGCCCCAAGGGCATGCGCGCCGGGATCGAACCACCGTATGACGAGGGCGACATCGAGACCGACGAGGAGTTCGCCCTGCTGATGGCGTGGTGGGCGCAGGCGGCGCGCGTCGACCCCGGGGTGCCGGGACCGGACCAGGCCGGCACCCGTGGCCCGGTGGGCTGGGCCGGCTCGCGCGCTCTGCGGCTGAACACCGTGCGGGCCGCGCTGGACGCCCTCACCGGCGCCCGCTGTCTGCGGGGCGTCCTCGACCGGGCGCTGATCGGCAGCCTCAAGCAGCTGACCGGGTACCTCACGGACGACACCGTCCGGCGCGCGGCCCGGTCCAGGCTGGCCGCCCGCGTGAGCCCCGCGACGAGGGTCGTCGTCGCGCACTCGCTGGGTTCCGTCGTCGCCTACGAGACCCTCTGCGACCCCGCGCTGAACGGTGACTGGGACGTCCGCGCACTCGTCACGCTGGGGTCCCCGCTGGGCATGCGCGCGCTCGTCCTGGACCGGCTCGACCCCGCGGCCGAGCACGGGCGGGCGGTGTGGCCGAAGACTCTCCGGTCGTGGACCAACATCGCCGACGCCACGGACATCGTCTCCGTGGTGCGGGAACTCCGTCCCGCGTTCGGCGACCTGGTGACCGACGTGGCCGTGCACAACGGCAGCCATATGCACGACGCGACGCGCTATCTGACGGCGGTGGAGACCGGCCGTGCCATCGGGGCGGGGCTGCTGCCGGAGGCCGAGGCCGGATGAAGCGCTACGTCGTCGCGGCCGGCACGCGTCACTACCGGGAGGCCGCCGAACTCCCCTTGGCCCACGAGGATGTCGAACGGGCGGCGGAGCTGTTCACGTCGATGGGGTACGAACGCGTCCTGACCGACGTGTCCTACGACCCCGACTCCGAGTCCTTCGAGAACGCCCTGGCGGACTGGTGCGGCACCCCTGGACTGGACGCCGACGACGTCGTGGTCGTGTACTACGCCGGGCACGGGGACCGGTCGCCGGCCGGTCAGTACAGGTTGGCCGCGGCGGACAGCGAACCCGGGCGTCCGCGCTCGTGGTTGTCACTGCCGAACCTGGCCGAGATCCTGGCGACCTCGCCGGTCCGCAACGTCCTGTTCGTCGTGGACGCCTGTCACGCGGCGGCGGCCACGGCGGAGATCGGCACGATCACCGACACCATCGTCGCGGGCCGGGGGCGCGCCGACGCCTTCGGCGGGGGCACCTGGCTGCTGGCCTCGGCCCGCCACCGCGATCTGGCCGTGGACGGGGCCTTCGTCTCCGAACTGGCCAAGGCCTGCGCCCAAGGTGACGGCCCGTCACAGCGTCAACTGGCGCCCAGCACGCTCACCGAGCGGATCAACCGTGCGTTCGTGGCGGCGGGACTGGCCCAGCGCGCCGCGTGCTCGTCCGTCGACCAGTCCGAGCGGCCCCCGTTCTTCGGGAACCCCTTCTTCGAGCCGCACGCCGAGATCACGGGCGAGGGCCTGGCCGGCGGCGACGCGTCGGACGTCTCGTCGCATTTCGAGCCGCGCGGCCGTGGCGTGGAGCATGTGCACGATCCCGGTTCGTACTTCACCGGCCGTGAGCGGGCCCTGCGGGCCGCCCGGGCGCACCTCGACGCCACCGGACAGGGACGCGTCCTGGTGGTGACGGCCGACCCGGGCTCGGGCAAGTCCGCCGTACTGGGAAGGCTGGTGCTGGAGGGCTGCGCCGACGCCTCCGTCAACGCGCACCACCAGACGCTGGAGGCGCTGGTGGGCCGGATCGCGGCCGCGGCGGACGTCAGAGCCGCCACGCCGGTGGCCCTGTGCACGGCGCTCGCGGGCCGAGAACGACCGTTCCGGATCGTCGTCGACTCGCTGGACGAGGCCGGCTCGGCCGGTGACAAGGCGGAGGCCCGGCGCATCGCCTGGGAACTGCTGCGTCCGCTCGCCGCCGTGACCTGCGTCCGGCTCGTGGTCGGCTCCCGACGGGAACTGCTCCCCCATCTGGGCAGCCAGGTGCCGGTGGTCGACCTCGACGACAGCGCGTACGCGCGGGACACGGACACGGCCGAGTACGTGCGGAAGATCCTCGGCGACGCGGGGGCGCCGTACGAGCACTGCCCCGAGGTCGCCCGCCAGGTCGCGCACGAGGTGGCCCGCCGGGCCGGGCGGTGCTTCCTGGTCGCGCGGATGACGGCGAGCGCGTTGCTGCGGGGCTCGGTCGTCGACACCGCTGCGGCCGGCTGGGCCGAACAACTGCCCTCGGATGTGGGGGGCGCCTTCGAGGTCTACCTCCAGCGGTTGCCGCAGGAACGGCATGCGAAGACCATGGCGCTGCTCACCGCCGTCGCCTTCGGAGAGGGCAACGGCCTGCCGCGCAGGTTGTGGGTGCGGGTGGCGACGCGGTTGTCAGGCATCGCTCTCGTCCAGGCGGACGTCGATCTGCTGCTGGACGAGGACGGCTCCTACCTGGCGCAGGCGGAAGCGGACGGCACGAAGCACTTCCGGTTGTACCACCAGGAACTGACGGACCATCTCAAGTGGCGCGCACTGAACCACCGTGACCTGGCTGACCTTCAGGGCTGCTTTGTCGAGGCGCTGGGAGAACTCGTGCCCGAGCGGGACTGGTCGCGCGCCCATCCCTACGTTCGCGCGCATCTGGCGACACACGCGGCCGCCTCGGGAGAGCTGGACGACCTCATCGAGGACGCGTCCTTCGTCGTCCACGCCGAGCCGGCGACCCTGCTTCCGGCGGTGCGCCAGGCGCTGCGCCGTCCTACGCTCGCCATGGCCGTCGAACGGTACGCGTACCTCGTCACGGACACCAACGCCACTCTGGTCGACCGGCCGGCGCTGCTCGCGTTCGTCGCGGGGACGTACGGAGAGCACGCGGTCTCCCGGCAGGCTCAGGAGATGTCGGGTGTGCTGGAACGGATCCTCGTGGAGCCCCGTGAGATCACGCCGCACCGGGTCGTGGGGCGGCACGACGGGGACGCCTATGCGACACGCTCGTACATCCGGAACTGGAAGATCAAGCACGCGGTCCTGCCGGACGGCGGCCGGGTCGTGCTGGCGGCCCAGCCACTCGCCTCCCATGTACATGCCTGGCGCCTCGACAATCCGTCGCAGTCGACGATCCTGCCGCACGCCGCGGGCGTCGTCGGCCTCGCGTTGCTCGACGACGGCACCGGCAGGGCGCGGGCCGTCACCCTTGACGCCAAGGCCGACATCCGGATCTGGGACGTGGCGGACCAGACGCTGACGCACACGATTCCGAGCGGGGCCACGCTGCTCTTGGATGCCGGGTTCCGCGGCGACGGCACGCCCTTGCTCGTGTACGGGGACGCCGAACGCGTCATGGTGTGCACCCTGCCGCTCCTGGAGCCGCTCGTCGAGGTGACCTGCACGACGATCCCACAGGAGGGCCTCGACGAGGTCGGTCCGTCCGCCTGCCTCGCCCACTTCGAGAACGGACAGGTTCGCCTCCTGTTGTGTGACGGCGTTCGCGGCCGGGTCACCCTCCACTCTCTCGACGGGGACGGCGACGTCACCGTGCTGCTCGACGGCATGGCGCAGCCCGTCCTGGCCGATCACATCCGAGGCAGCAGAGGCACCGTCGCCGCGGTCTACGAGCCCCGCTCCAGCCTGACCCTGCTGCACCCCGGATCCGGGCGGACCGTACCCATCGGGTTCAGCGGTTTCTCGTGGCAGGAGAACGGCTTCGCGCTGGGCAGCGAGGAGTCTCCCGTGTTCGTGGCGCAGGACCGTGAAGATCTGCTCGTCGCGAGTCTCGACGCTCCGCCACAGCGGATCGCCGCCCGCGGCAAGCCGGGCGGCCATGCGAGCTTCATGGCGCCCGTCCTCCTGCCCCACGGGCTGTATGCGGCGACGGTCGGCTATGGAAGCCTCGTAAGGGTCATGGACTGCGCAACCGCGGAGGTTGAGGGCTCGCCACTGCACGGGCACGAAGGGGCGGTGTGCAGCCTGCAGTTGCTGCCCTCGTCAGGGGACGCGGGACCTGACATCCTCGCCATCGGCAACGACGGAACGGCAAGGCTGTGGCGGTGGGACGACCACAAGCGGCCCGGAGAGCCGCGGTCGCCCTTCGCGGAGTTGTCCGCCCCGGAGATCGAGGCGCTGGTCCCCTGGCCTCAGGACTCCGTCGGGGTCATCGCCGTGTCCGGCCGCGTCTGCCGATACGTCGCTCCAGCCCCTGATCCGGATCACGGCACGACGGTCTCTCTGGTCGACGGACTCAAAGCGGACGGGATCACCGAACAGAGGTGCTCCGTCGACCGTGCCGGAACCCTGCACCTGCTCCTGTGGGAGTACGCCCACCTCAGGAGGCCCGAGGACGGCCACTCGGACCTGCCGGACCGGCTCTCGTCCACGTCGTTCTCCTACCCGGTCTGGCACCGCATCTCTCCGGGAGGACGCGCCGAGGCCACCGAACTGACCGGGCTGCACGCTGACACCCGCTTCGAAGTACACGCGCATCTCCTGCCGCCGACCGACGCACATCCGCACACCCGGATCCTGGGGCTGGACGCCGTCCGAGGCCGCGTCGGACTCCTGGCCACACCCGACGCGGACTTGGACTGGACGGACCTGACCTGGCCACTCGATCCCGATGAGGACTGGGTCTGCTCGGCCGCGTTCACCACGCCGTCCGGAAGTACCGTACTCATGACCGGCGTTCGCGGAACACGGCTCCAGGAAGGCAGCGTGGGTGGCCGTCCTCCCCGGCTCTTTCTTGAGGATGACGGACCCCCCGCGGACGAAGCGCCACGCGCCGCAGACGGTCGACTGTGGGATGTCTCGACGCGTACACCCGGTCAGGGCACACCGGTGGAACTCCTCGACGACGTCTGGCTCCTGCGGCCTCACCACGCCGACGCGGGAACACGATGGGTTGCACAGCAGGGCCGGGACGGCACTACTGAGGTCATCGATCTGTCGACCGCCCGCCACCATGTCGTGCGGGGCCGCAGACCGGCCACGAACCCCGTTGGGTCCCCCTTCCGCACCCTCGTATCGGGCACCGACTACTTCATCCACTGGACCGAGTTGTCCGACGGCAGCGCCGTCCTGCTCCTCCTGGACCCCGAAGCCTCCGACGATGCCCACGCGGCCCCGGTCACCGTCTGGAACGCCGCCGACCCGGACTCCACGCGCCACCTCTCCGTCCCCGCCTGCCGCCTGCTCTGGACAGGCCGCGCCCCGAGCGGCGACGCCTTGGTGGCGGTCAGTGACGAGCACGGCGTGGCCCTGTGTCATCTGCCCAGCGGGGAGAAGGTGTGGTCAGCCCCGCTGCCCGCGCTCGTCACCTCGCTCACCGCCCTGCCCGCGAGCCCAGTGCTCGACCTCGCCGTCGGCACCCAGCAGGGCGTGGTCTTCCTGCGTCCGAGGCTGTCCCGGGCATGGCGGGACAGCCTCGGCTTCGGCTGAGCGGACCTCAGTTGTCGCGGTACGACTCCAGCAGCCGCAGCCACACCTCGCTGATCGTCGGATACGACGGGACGGCGTGCCACAGCCTGCTGATCGGCACCTGTCCGGCGACCGCGACGGTCGCCGAGTGGATGAGTTCGCCCACGCCGGGGCCGACGAAGGTGACGCCGAGGAGGATCTCGCGTTCCAGGTCGACGACCATGCGGGCGCGGCCGCGGTAGCCGTCGCCGTACAGGGAGGCGCCCGAGACCGAGGCGAGGTCGTAGTCGACGGCCCGGACGCGGTGGCCGGCCTGTTCCGCCTCGGCCAGGGAGAGTCCGACGGCAGCCGCCTCCGGGTCGGTGAACACGACCTGGGGGACGGCGGCGTGGTCGGCGGTGGCGGCGTGGGCACCCCAGGGGTCGGATTCCAGGAGGGGGACGCCGGAGGCGCGGGCCGCGATGGCCGCGCCCGCGATGCGGGCCTGGTACTTGCCCTGGTGGGTGAGGAGGGCGCGGTGGTTGACGTCGCCGACCGCGTACAGCCATCCGCTGCCGGTGACGCGGAGGCTGTCGTCGACCTCCAGCCAGGAGCCCGGCGCGAGGCCGACCGTGTCGAGGCCGATGTCGTCGGTGCGCGGGGCGCGGCCGGTCGCGAAGAGGATCTCGTCGGCCTCGATCCGGTCGCCGTGGTCGGTGACGACCACGACCGTGCCGTTCTCCCTGGTCACCGACTCGACCGAGGTGCCGGTGCGGACGTCGGCGCCGGCCTCGGTGAGGGCCTCGGCGACCAGTTCGCCGGCGAACGGCTCCATGCGGTTCAGCAGGCCCTTGCCGCGGACCAGGAGCGTGACCCGGGAGCCGAGGGCCTGATAGGCCGTGGCCATCTCGGTGGCGACCACTCCCCCGCCGACCACGACCAGCCGGCCGGGAACGGACTGGGCGCCGGTGGCCTCGCGGCTGGTCCACGGCTTGATCTCGGCGAGTCCGGGCAGGTCGGGCAGGACGGCCCGGCTGCCGGTGCAGACGGCGACGGCGTGCCGGGCGGTCAGCACCTGCCGTTCGCCGTCGGGGCCGGTCACCTCCAGGGTGCGGGGTCCGGTGAGGCGGCCGTGGCCGCGGTAGAGGTCGGCGCCGATGCCGGTGAGCCACTGGACCTGGCCGTCGTCGTGCCAGTCGGAGGTGAAGTCGTTGCGCCGGGCGAGGACAGCGGCGGCGTCGAGGGGGCCCTGTACGGCCTGGGCGAGGCCCGGCAGGCGGCGGGCGTCGGCCTGGGCGATGGCCGGGCGCAGCAGGGCCTTGCTGGGCATGCACGCCCAGTACGAGCACTCGCCGCCGACCAGTTCGCTCTCCACGACCGCGGTGGAGAGGCCGGCCGCACGGGTGCGGTCCGCGACGTTCTCCCCGACCGGCCCGGCCCCGAGCACCACGACGTCGTACGCGATGGAATCCGTTTCCGTCATGGGGTCAGTCTTACGGGTGGTGTGCGGCGTGGCCACACGGGTACGCGCGCGGAGATACGCCGGAATACGCGGTCGTACGGTCGTGTTGTCGCCGACGGCTTCGCCCCGACACCAGGAAGAGGGAATTCGCCATGAGCAGCACCGTGGAGCTCACCAAGGAGAACTTCGATGAGACGGTCACGGACAACGAGTTCGTCCTGATCGACTTCTGGGCGTCGTGGTGCGGGCCGTGCCGTCAGTTCGCCCCGGTCTACGAGAAGGCCGCCGAGGAGAACCCCGACCTCGTGTTCGGCAAGGTCGACACCGAGGCGCAGCCGGAACTGGCCCAGGCCTTCGGTATCCAGTCGATCCCCACGCTGATGATCGTCCGGGACCGTGTCGCCGTGTTCGCGCAGCCGGGTGCCCTGCCCGAGGCCGCCCTCACGGACGTCATCGGGCAGGCCCGGAAGCTGGACATGGACGAGGTCCACAAGGCCGTGGCCGCTCAGCAGGCGCAGGCCGAGCAGAACGGCCAGTAGGGCCGGGATCCGGAGGATCCTGAAGACCCTGGAGGTCCCGAAGGTCCGGAGGGTCTAGAACCCGAAGGTCCGGAGGGTCTAGAAGGGGTACGCCGCCACGTCGCCGCGCACCGTCGTCCAGCGCACGTCGGTGAACGCCTCCAGGTTGGACTCGCCGCCGAACCGGGCGCCGGTGCCGGAGGCGGCGATGCCGCCGAAGGGCGCGACGGCCTCGTCGTTGACGGTCTGGTCGTTGATGTGCACGATGCCGGTCGGGATCCGCTCGGCCAGGTCGAGGCCCCGGGCGGCGTCCCCGGTGACGATGCCCAGGGAGAGGCCGTAGGAGCTCGCGGCGGCGAGGACGGCGGCCTCGTCGGCGGTGGCGAAGGGGCGTACCGGCGCGACGGGGCCGAAGACCTCCTCGGCGTACGCGGGGGTCTGGTCGTCGACGCCGGCGAGCACGGTCGGCCGGTAGAACAGCTGCTCGTGGGTGCCGCCCGCGGCGAGCTTGGCGCCCCCGGACCGGCTGGCCTGCACCAGGCCGTGCACCTTGTCCAGCTGGCCGGAGTCGATGAGCGGGCCGAGGTGGACCTCGGCGCGGTGCGGGTCGCCGACGGCGAGGGAGTCGGCCTTGGCGGCGAGGCGTTCGACGTACTCCTCGTAGAGCGACTGGTGGACGAGATGGCGTCCGGTCGTCATGCAGATCTGGCCCTGGTGGAAGAAGGAGCCCCAGGCGGCCGTGGAGATCACCGCGTCGATGTCGGCGTCCTCCAGCACGATCAGGGCGGAGTTGCCGCCCAACTCCAGGTGCGCGCGCTTGAGATGGCGTCCGGCGGCCTCGCCGACGGCCCGGCCCGCGCCGGTGGACCCGGTGAAGGAGATGACCGGCACGCGCGGGTCGGCGACCAGTGCCTGCCCCGCTTCCGGGCCGCCCGGCAGGATGTGCAGCAGCCCCTCGGGTAGACCGGCCTCGGCGAAGATCGCCGCGAGGGCCAGGCCACCGCAGACCGCGGTGCGCGGGTCCGGCTTGAGGATCACCGCGTTGCCGAGCGCGAGGGCCGGGGCGACGGAGCGGATCGAGAGGATCAGCGGGGCGTTGAACGGGGCGATCACGCCGACGACACCGACGGGGACCCGGCGGGTGTAGGACAGGCGGGGCGCCTCGCTGGGCAGGATGTGTCCGGCCGGGCGGGAGGCGAGGGCGGCGGCCTCGTAGCACTCCTGGGCGGCGACGTGCAGCTCGAAGTCGGCCTTGCCGGGTATCGAACCGGACTCGCGGACGAGCCATTCGCGCAGCTCGTCGGCGTGCGCGGCGAACAGGTCACCGGCCTTGCGCAGCACCGCCGCCCGCACGAAGTGCGGGACGCGCGCCCACTCGGCCTGGGCGGCACGGGCGGCCTCGGCGGCCGGGGCGACGTCCTCGGCGCCGGCCAGGGTGAGGGTGCCGAGCGTGTCGCCGGTGGCGGGCTCGGTGACGGCGTACTCCTGTCCCGACAGGGAGCTGGACTGCCAGGCCTTCGGGTCGAGCAACGGCATTGCGACTCTCCGTTCGATCACCGGGTGGGACTCACAGGGGGAGCGGGAGTCCCGCGTAGTTCGCCGCCAGTTCGGCGGCCGCGTGACGGGATGCGGTGATGCGGCGCAGACGTGCGAGCTGCATCCGGTGGTCGAACGCATCCCCATCTGGTTGAGCGTGCAACATCTTAGTCATGTCATCCGAGAAACGGCTCGCCTGCCACACACGTTGAAGGCACAACTCGGAGTATCTGTCGAGAAGTTGTGTACTCCCCGTGCGGTGCAGCTCGACGAGGCCGCGGGCCAGGACCCGTACGTCGGACACGGCCAGGTTGAGGCCCTTGGCGCCCGTCGGCGGGACGATGTGGGCGGCGTCGCCGGCGAGCAGGAGCCGGCCGTGGCGCATCGGTTCGTGGACGTAGGCGCGCATCGTGGTCACCGACTTGGCGGTGATGGGTCCGCGGTTCAGGGTCCAGTCGGCGTCGATCGCGAAGCGGGCGGCGAGTTCGTCCCAGACCCGGTCGTCGGGCCAGTCGTCCGGGTCGGTGCCGTTGGGGACCTGGAGGTAGAGCCGGGAGACAGCCGGTGAGCGCATGCTGTGCAGGGCGAAGCCGCCATCGCCGCGCGCGTAGATCAACTCGTCGCAGGACGGCGGCACTTCGGCCAGCACGCCGAGCCAGGAGTACGGGTACTCGTGCCCGTACGAGCGGCCGGCCCCGACCGGGAAGGCGTCGCGGGAGACGCCGTGGAAGCCGTCGCAGCCGGTGACCCAGTCGCAGGTCAGCGTCTGCTCGCGGCCCTCGTGCCGGAACCGCACGACGGGCCGGTCGCTCTCCGGCTTCTCTACGGCCAGCGCCTCCGCCTCGAACAACAGCGGTGGGCCTTCGGCGAGTTGGAGCGCCACCAGGTCCTTGACGATCTCGGTCTGGGCGTAGATCGTCACCGTGCGGCCGCCGGTGAGACCCGGGAAGTCGATGTGGTGGCGTTCCCGGTCGAAGCGCAGCTCGACGCCCTGGTGGACCAGACCCTCGGCCGTCAGCCGCTCGGCGGCGCCGGCCTCGCGCAACGCGTGCACCGTGCCCTGCTCCAGCATCCCGGCCCGCTGCCGCTGCTCGACGTACTCCCGCGTCCGGGCCTCGAGGACCACGCAGTCGATGCCCGCGCGGTGCAGCAGCCGGGCGAGCAGCAGCCCGGCGGGACCCCCGCCGATGATGCCGACCGTCGTGCGCATGTCCACGCCTCCCTGGCTTCGACGGTACGTCGGCCGGACGCGCGCCGCCTCGGACGGCCGCGCCGCGCCTCAGCTGGACTCGCGGTGCACCACCGTCGCTCCCAGCACCTTGTGGGTCTCGGGTGCGGTGCCGGGGTCGCGCACCGCGCGGTCGACCAGCTCCGCGAGGTCGCGGCCGGACGGCAGTTCGATGTGGACGGTGCTCAGCCTGGGCCGCAGCAGGCGCCCGAGCATCAGGTCGTCGGCGCCGATGACGGCCGTGTCGGCGGGGACGCGGACGCCCTCGTCCTGCAGGGCGCGCATCAGCAGCATGGCGTACTCGTCGTTGTAGGCGAACACGGCGTCGAGGCCGAGGTCGGGCCAGCGGGCGGCGAGCCGGGCGGCGGACTCCTCCGTGTAGGCCAGCGGCAGCTCGGTCAGGGTGGCGTCGGTGCCGCGCAGGGCGCGGCGCACGCCTTCGAGGCGGGGCGCGGAGAAGGACTCCAGGCCGCACTCCTGCGGCACCACCACGCCGATCCGGCGCCGGCCGCGGTCGTACAGATGGCGGCCCGCGCAGTGCCCCACGGCCTCGTAGTCCATCAGCAGGGCATGGGCGCCCTCGACGGAGTCGGGGCCGAGCGAGACCACGGCCCGGGCGCCGGAGCGCTTGAGCACCGTCACGCCTTTCGGGCCGAGGCCGGAGCCGGACACCAGGACGGCGACGGGGCGCAGCTCGGCCCAGGCACGGGCGGCCTCGTCGCCCTGCAGACCGACGCTGCCGTGCTGTACGACGGTGTAGTCGAGGCGGCCGAGCGCCAGCTGGAGGTCGCTGAGGAAACGGCTGTAGAGCGGGCCGACGGGGAAGCTCGGGGCGGGCATGAGGACCATGCGGCTGTGCCCGGCGCGCAGGCTGCGGGCCGCCGCGTGCGGGACGTACCCGAGCTCCTTGGCGGCCTCGTGGACACGGCGGCGGGTGGGCTCGCTGATCCGGACGGCGCTGGTGTTGTTGAGGACGTAGGAGACGGTCGCGCGCGAGACGCCGGCCAGGCGGGCCACATCGGCGCTCGTCGGTACCGAGCGCTGTGCGGGCAGAGCGGGCGCGGGCGTTTTCGGTATCTGCACCATGACGTACGGCATCTTTGCAGAACCTGTGAACCTGGCTCGGGTTGGGTCCCCGCCCGCTCACGCCGCGGTGCGCGTCAGGCGCTCGACCAGGTCGAGCCAGCCCTTCTCCAGTCGCTCCATGGGCATCCCGCACTGCCTGGTCAGGTGGTTGATCAGAGCGGGGTCGAGGTACGCCAGGAGCGGCTGGGCGAGGAGGTCGCAGTCGGCGTCCGGCAGGATCTGGCGCAGCAGCATGGTGACGTGGGTGTGGAGCGCCCGGACCGAGGGGTGGGCGTAGCGGCGGGTGGGGTCCGGCTGGGCGGCGAGCTGAAGGTCCAGTTGCTCGGCGGAGCGGTACAGGACCGCCACGCCGAACGCGCGGAGCCGGTCGACCGGGGGCGCTCCGGGGCCCAGCGGCGGCGGGCCGCCGAGGAAGTCGGCCTGGAGCCCCCGCGCGGAGTGGTCCAGCAGCGCCGTGAGCAGACCGGTGCGGTCGCCGAAGCGGCGGAACACCGTGCCCTTGCCCACGCCGGCCTCCGCGGCCACGGCCTCCATGGTGACCCCGGCCGCGCCGTGCTCCGCGATCAGCCGGGCGGCGGCCTCCAGCAGCCGGGCCCGGTTGCGGGCCGCGTCGGCGCGCAGGCAGGGCGCGTCGGCGGCGGAACCGACCTCCAGCAGCTGTGGCTTGTCGACGGGCTCCGGTGGCGGTGGGAAGGGCGGCAGAACGGCGGACATGAGGCCAGCGTAAAGCATCGGGAATGAAACTGGACCGCGGTCCGGTTAAGGTGCTAGAAATTAAGCGGACCCCGGTCCGGATCGTCACGGCAGTGTTTCAGCATCTTGGAGTTCGCATGTCTGTTCGCATCCTCGCGCTCGTCGGCAGCCTTCGCGCCGGTTCGCACAACCGTCAGCTGGCCGAGGCGGCCGTCAAGCTCGCCCCCGAGGGCGCCGAGGTCGTGCTCTTCGAGGGCCTGGCCGAGATCCCCTTCTACAACGAGGACATCGACGTCGAGGGTGGCGTCCCGGCCACCGCCGCCAAGCTCCGCGAGGCCGCGCAGTCCGCCGACGCGTTCCTGCTCTTCTCCCCCGAGTACAACGGCACGATCCCGGCCGTGCTGAAGAACGCCATCGACTGGCTGTCCCGCCCGTACGGCTCCGGTGCCTTCGGCGGCAAGCCGGTCGCCGTGGTCGGTACCGCCTTCGGCCAGTACGGCGGCGTGTGGGCGCAGGACGAGACCCGCAAGGCCGTCGGCATCGCCGGCGGCAAGGTGCTGGAGGACGTCAAGCTGTCCATCCCCGGCTCCGTGACTCGTTTCGCCGAGACACACCCGGTCGACGACGCCGAGGTCGCCGCGCAGCTGACCGAGGTCATCGCGCGCGTCCACGGGCACGCGGGCGAGGCCGTCGCGGCCTGACTGGACGCGAGTCCCTCAGCAGGGGCCGGAGCCGAGCGCTCCGGCCCCTGCTCGTGCGTCGGGCCGACCCTGTCGCCCCACTTGTCAGGCCACCGCCGTCGGCGCCAGCTCCCGCAGCTCGCGCAGCGCCGCCGCCACCGCCGGACGCTCCCGGCAGCCCCGGCGGGTGCAGGTGAGGATCTTGCGGTGCGGGTCGCCCGCACAGCGCACCCGGGTGATCGGCAGATGCGGCATCAGCTGGGCCAGCCTCGGGACCAGGGCGACGCCGAGCCGGTGGGCGACCAGGTGGGCGATGACGTTCCAGTCCAGAGCGTGATGGATCACGTCGGGGGTGAACCCGGCCGCTCCGCACGCCGACATCACACGAGGCCGGCAGGGGCTGTCCGGCACCGGCGCGATCCAGTCCTCGTGCGCCGCCTCCGCGAGGTCGATCCTCCCGCGACCGGCCAGCGGATGGTCGTCGGGGACGACGAGGTCGTAGGGGTCGTCCAGCAGCGGCTGCTGGTCGAAGCGCGCGTCGCCGAGCGGCGGGTTGTACGGCGTGACCTCCACGACGGCCAGGTCGGCCTCCCCCTCGAAGAGCTGGTCGAAGCTCTCCGGCACACCCGTCTCCCGGATCCGTACGGTCAGCCGCGGATGCTTTTCCCGCAGCCGTACGGCCATCGGCGCGAGCAGTACCGGCACGGACATCGGGAAGCCGCTGACGCGCAGTTGCCCGGCGGGTGCGCTGTACTCGGCGCGCAGGTCGAGCTCGGCCTCCTCCCAGCGCTCCGCGATCGCGTCGGCGTGTGCGAGCAGACTCTCGGCGGCCGCGGTCAGACGTACCCCGCGGCCCTGCGGTTCGAGGAGGTCGACGCCCAGGTCGCGGGCCAGCTGGCGGATCTGCTGGGAGGCGGCGGACGGGGTGAAGTGCAGGGCGCGGGCGGCCGCGGTGACCGTGCCGTAGTGCGCCACGGCCCTCAGTACGTGCAGTCGGCGCAGATCAATCATGAAGTCAACGCTTCAAGGTGACGTCCGGAAAGTCAACCTGGACGTGTACGAAGCTGCACCGCACCCTTGATTGTGTCGCGACGGTCGAACAACCCGACGAGCCCCCCGATCGACGTACGAGGAGTCGCCATGACCAGCATGACCGGTACCGTCTGCCCGCACTGCGGGTGGCCCGACGGCGCCGAGCCCTACCAGGTGGTGTCCCGGCACGGCACGGCGGCGGGCAGCACGGTGTGGACGCGGTGCGCCTGCGGCTCGCTCCAGGTCCGCAGCGTGGACGCCCGCGGGATGCGGGTCGTCTCGCGCAGCCGGCCCTCCGCGACGCACACCGGCAGGGCGGCCGACTCGCCCTGCCGGTGACCGTGACCGTGACCGTCCGGATCAGTCGAGCCCGGCCAGGCGGCGCACGGCCGGAGCGGCGAAGTTCTCGATGAACGCCGCCGGTTCGCCCGTGCCCGGGCCGAGGATCACGGTGTCGATGCCGAGGCCGGTGTAGCCCGCGACGTCCCGGGTGAAGGCGTCGAGATCGCCCGTGCCGACCGCCTCACCCGTGTACACGACCGTCCTGCGGATCTCGTCGTAGTCGCGGCCCTCTGTGTCGCAGTGGCCGCGCAGGACATCCAGCTTGTGGCGGACCTCGTCCGGCGAGGTGGCGAACAGGTTGCAGGCGTCGGCGTACCGGGCGACCAGGCGCAGCGTCTTCTTCTCCCCACCCCCGCCGATCATGATCTCGGGGTGCGGGGCACTGATCGGCGCCGGCACGCAGAGCGTCTCGGCCAGCCGGTAGTGCTTGCCCTCGAAGGGGCCGTTCGCCCCCGGGTCCCACATCCGCAGGCAGATCCGCAGGGTCTCCTCCAGTCGCTCGAACCGCTCGGCGACCGACGGGAACGGCACACCGAGGCCCTCGTACTCCCGCCCGTACCAGGCGGCACCGATCCCGAGGGTGGCCCGGCCGCCGGACAGCACGTCGAGCGACGTGGCGATCTTGGCGAGCAGGCCGGGGTGGCGGTAGGTCACGCCGGTGACCAGGGCTCCGAGTCGGACCGTGGAGGTGTGGGCGGCGAGGTAGCCGAGGGTCGTGTAGGCCTCCAGCATGGGGTCCTCGGCGCGGTCGTTGAACTCCATCTGGAAGTAGTGGTCCATCACCGACAGCCAACTCACCCCGGCCGCCTCGGCCGCGGCACCCGCGGCAGCGAGCTCGGCCCCGAGCACCTGGCCCCCTCCGGGGTGGTCGAACCGATTGATGTGCACGCCGACCCGCATGTCCCGTCTCCGTTCACCGGACCTTCAACGACCCTGGCGACGCTAGGTCTTCGAGCGTTCTCGAAGTCAAGGGGACGGCGAGTCGCCCACTACGCCACGCCTTCCGTCTCTGCCTGCTCCTGCTTCCTCGAAGCGCGCAGGCTCGTCAACGTCGTGACGGCCAGGACGAGCACGATGAAGCCGAGGGAGAAGGGGATGCTGATCTCGGGGACGTGGACGCCGGACTCGTGCAGGGCGTGCAGGACGAGTTTGACGCCGATGAAGCCGAGGATGATCGACAGGCCGTAGCTGAGGTGGACCAGCTTCTTGAGGAGACCGCCGATGAGGAAGTACAGCTGCCTGAGGCCCATCAACGCGAAGGCGTTGGCGGTGAAGACGATGTACGGGTCCTGGGTGAGCCCGTAGATGGCGGGGATGGAGTCGAGGGCGAAGAGGACGTCGGTGGAGCCGATCGCGAGCATCACGACGAGCATCGGCGTCATGATCCGCTTGCCGTTCTCGGTGATGAACAGCTTGGTGCCGTGGTACCGGTCGGCCACGCCGAACCGCTCCTCCGCCATCTTCAGCAGCTTGTTCTCCTGGTACTCCTCCTCGTGCTCCTCCTTGCGGGCGTCCTGGATCAGCTTCCAGGCCGTCCAGATCAGGAAGGCGCCGAAGAGGTAGAACACCCAGGAGAACGCCGAGATGATCGCCGCACCCGCCGCGATGAACCCGGCGCGCAGCACCAGCGCCACGATCACGCCGACCATGAGGACCCGCTGCTGGTACTGCGAGGGCACCGCGAACCTCGCCATGATCAGGACGAAGACGAAGAGGTTGTCGACGCTGAGCGACTTCTCGGTGATGTAGCCGGCGAAGAACTCGCCCGTGGGCCCGCCTCCGCCGTAGAAGTAGAGCCCGACGCCGAACAGACAGGCCAGCACGACCCAGACGATGGTCCACGTCCCCGCTTCCCGGAGGGAGACGTCGTGGGGTTTGCGACCGATGAAGAAGTCCACGGCGACGAGCGCGCACAGGGCGACGACGGTCAGCGACCAGACGGAGAGGGAGACGTTCACGGGTGATACTCCTGATGCAGGTGGGGCCCGGCCAGCGTCGTCGCCACCGGCCCTCCGTTCCACCCACGGCAGGTGAACAAACGGTCATGTCCTGGCAAGCTCCTGGTCACGAACCGGCCACCCGCCGGACGGCGGGCAGGTTCCGCCGGACGGCGGCCCCCCGGCCGGGGCCGGTGCGCGGATCATGAGCGCAGAGCCGCCGGGCACTCGCGTGCCCCTGTGTGAGGAGAACCCATGACCCAGGCCCCGCCGCCCCCGTTCGATCCCGAGCTCGCCGCCGCGCTGGAGCTCATCAAGGACGTGATCTCCCCCGGCCTGACGATGGACGAGATAGCCGATGTCCGTCAGGGTGCGGGCATCCAGATGCTGGCCGAGCTGGATCTGACCCTGGACGGGTTCTTCGAGGTCGAGGACCGTGCCGTGCCGGGCCCCGAGGGGGCACCCGAGATCTCCCTGCTGATCTGCCGGCCGGCCGGGCCCGCGCAGGCGGACCCGCGGCCCGTGATCTACCACGTGCACGGCGGCGGCATGGTCATCGGCAACAACCGCGTCGGTGTCGACGCCGCCCTGGCCTGGGCGAAGGAGCTGGACGCGGTCGTGGTGTCCGTGGAGTACCGGCTCGCGCCCGAGCACCCGCACCCGGCGCCGATCGAGGACGTGTACGCCGGCCTGGAGTGGACGGCGAAGAACGCCGCCGAGCTGGGCGCCGACCCGCAGCGGATCGTCGTCGCCGGGGCGAGCGCCGGCGGCGGGCTGTCCGCTGCGCTGGCCCTGCTCACCCGGGACCGCGGCGGCCCTCAGCTGATCGGCCAGCTGCTGATGTGCCCGATGCTGGACGACCGCAACGACAGCCCGTCCACGTACCAGATGGCGGGCCTCGGCATCTGGGACCGTACGGCGAACGAGACGGGCTGGACGGCGTTGCTCGGCGATCTCCGTGGCGGACCCGACGTCCCGGCGTACGCGGCGCCCGCCCGGGCCGAGGACCTGTCGGGGCTGCCCCCGGCCTTCCTGGACGTGGGCTCCGCGGAGACCTTCCGTGACGAGGTTGTCGCCTATGCGTCCCGGATCTGGCAGGCGGGCGGGGTGGCCGAGCTGCATGTGTGGCCCGGCGGCTTCCACGGCTTCGACGGGTTCGCTCCGCAGGCGGCGCTGTCGCAGGCCTGTCGGGCGGCACATGTGGAGTGGCTGCGGCGGTTGCTGAGCCGGTGACGGAGGGCAGCCGCCCTGCCCGGCGTTTCACGAGCAAGTGGCGCCGACAGCCCCGGTCCTTGACGGCGTACCGCACCATTGACCTATGAAAGAGCTGGCCGGACGTCTCACCGCGCTGGATCCGGATGCCGGGGACGCCGTGCGCGTCATCGCCTACTTCGACCGGCTCTCCGAGGGCCGGGCCGGGCTGGAGGCGCTGGTGCGCGGTGCCGCCGTGCTGGCCGGGGTACCGGCGCGGCTGGTGGACGCGGAGCGGCGGGTGCAGGTGCGGGTCGAGGCCGACGGGACCCGGCGGGAGAACGACCTGGCGCCCGACCCCGGCTGGCCGTACACGGCGTTGACGCCGGGCGGCGCTCCCGCGCTGTGGCTGGAGCGGGCCCATGCGGCGCGGCCCAGCGTCGTGGACGCGGTGATCCTGGAGCGGGCCGCCGGTGCCGTACGGCTCGTTCTCGACCGGACGCGCGGGCGGGCGCCGGCCGACGATCCGGCGCTCGTCGAGACCGCCCTCGACGCCACGGCCCCGCAGGCGGCACGGTTGCACGCGGCCCGTCGGCTGGGGCTCGACCCCGCCGCACCGGCCCGCGTCCTCGCCCCGCTCGACGGCCGCCCCCGCATCGCCCCCGCACAGGGAGACCCCGAACCGCTGGTCGGCCGCGTGGGGGTGGGCCCCGTCGTGCCCGTGCTCGATCTGCCGCGCTCCTGGGAGCAGGCCCGCGTCGCACTCCGGTTCACCGCCGAGGGCACCGCGCGGGACCCCGGCCCCGGTGTCGTGCACGCCGACGAACTGGGCGACGTCGCTCTCCTCGCCCATCTCGTCGCACCGGGCGCCGAACCGCCGCCCGACGTACGGGCCCTGGAGGCCGCCGCGGCAGCCGCGCCCTGGCTGCTCACCACGCTGCACGCCGTCGCCACGACGGTGAGCCTGCGGGCGGCGGCGTCCGAGATCAACGTCCACCACTCCACACTCCAGGAACGTCTCGCCCACGCCGAACACCTGCTGGGCTGGCCGCTGCGCACTCCGCAAGGCCGGTTCAGGCTGAGTCTGGCCCTGGCGATGCGGCATCTGGTGCGGAACCAGGGAGAGCGGTAGACCGGAAGGCGGGCTTCGGTAAGAAGCAACTACTTGCGGACGCGCCATACATGCCATAGCCGTATATTTCGCGGATGGCCTATCCTGGATGTCACATCACATCGGGACGAAGGACACCGGCGCCATGACCGCCACGGACCCCGCGCTCACCGCCCTCGCGCAGGGCTGGTGCGCTCTCTCCCTGCTGCACGGGAGGATCGAGGCGCACATCGAGCGCGCCCTCCAGGC